>NZ_LOHP01000109.1 GCF_001482305.1 Leucobacter sp. G161 | reverse complement strand
TGGGTCACCGAAGCCGGAACCACCTACGACTTCACCACCCCCATCACCACCAACACCACCATCTACGCCGACTGGACCCAAAACCCCGCAGCCGAATACCAGGTCACCTTCGACCTCACCGGCGGCACCGGCGACTACCCCACCCAAACCGTCACCGAAGGCGACACCGCCACACAACCCGACACCACACCCACCCGTGACGGATACACCTTCACCAACTGGGTCACCGAAGCCGGAA
>NZ_LOHP01000108.1 GCF_001482305.1 Leucobacter sp. G161 | reverse complement strand
GGCGGGTCAACAGTCCACGCCGGCACCACTAACGCCGTCGCGATGCAGGAGTCCCTGAACACCTACGCCGGCATCGAACGCGTCATCGACTTCTCGTTCAGGCTCGCGCTCGGACGCCGCAAAAAAGTCACGCTCTGCCACAAAACAAACATCCTTGTCGCCGCAGGCAAGCTCTGGCAGGAAGTCTTCGAGACCGTCGCCGCACGATACCCCGAGGTCGAGACCGACTACGTGCACGTCGACGCGATG
>NZ_LOHP01000107.1 GCF_001482305.1 Leucobacter sp. G161 | reverse complement strand
TGGATGGTGCTGCGTATGATTTTGCTGCTGCGGTGACGGGGGATATTACCTTGGTTGCTGGGTGGGATGAGGTTGCTGTTCCGCCCACGACCGTTCCGCCCACGACTGTTCCACCGAAGCCTGTTCCACCGCAGACGCTAGAAGAGACTGGCGGGGCCTCAATCACCAGCATGGTTGTTGTAGCGGGGGCGCTACTCGCCCTTGGTGCAGGGATTGTTCTGCGAGTCCGCAGGAATCGGTCGCGAGCATAATCGCCTAGCGAAGCCGGCTTGCTTTTCTAGCGCCTAACACGACATTGTCCCTCTAAGAACTTCAGTTCTTAGAGGGACAATGTCGTGTGTGCGGCAGGTATCGGTGTGGCATCCGTCTTCTGCGGGACCGAGCTCTCTGCCGCTGCGGAGGAAGGCTGGAATTCCCGTGTACTAGTGGGATGCTGTCCGCTTCAGCGGCGTGCTCGCCGCCGATACTGCTGCCTGCGCGACAGACCCGTCTACCGCCGTGTTGCGTCCTGCACCTCGCCGATAAGCTCCTCGACAATGTCTTCGAGGAAGAGGATGCCTGACGGGTGGCCGTGCACGTCGATGACGCGCGCGAGGTGGCTGCCATCGGCACGCATGTGAGTGAGCGCCTCCTCGAGCTCGGTGCCAGAGGTGACATCTGCGAGGGAGCGCAGCCGTTCCGCGGGGATCGGCGCGTCACGCTGCTCGGCTGAACTCAGGTCAAGTACATCCTTCAAATGGACGTACCGGGTTGGCGCGCCAGCAGGCGCAGCGATCACGAATCGTGAGAAGCCGTGCTTGGAGACGGCGAGCTGCACGTCGCGCGGGGTCGCTGCGACGGGCAGCACGACGAGCTGACCGAACGGGAGCTCGACGTCAGCCGCGACCTTCTCCGTGAACTCGAACGCAGCAGTGACCGTGCCGGAGGCGTCGACGAGCGTCCCTTCGAGAGTTGATTGCTCGACGATATTGGCGACTTCATCCAGCGTAAACGCGCTCGTTGCCTCATCTTTCGGTTGGACTCGGAAGAGCCGCAGAATGCCATTCGCGACCCAGTTCAGCGCACGGATGAGAGGGCCGACGATCTTCGAGACGAAGACGAGCGGCGGCGCGAGCAGGAGCGCCGCCCGGTCGGGCACCGAGAACGCCATGTTCTTCGGGATCATCTCACCGAACACGACGTGCAGGAACGTAACGAGTGCGAGCGCGACGCCGAACGCGACGCCGGTGACCATCGCCGGGGTGAGCCCAGTCCAGGCGAGCGGCACCTCGAGCAGGTGTTTGATCGCGGGCTCGGACACATTGAGGATCAGCAGCGAGCAGACGGTAATGCCGAGCTGGCTCGTTGCAAGCATGAGGGTTGCGTGCTCCATCGCCCACAGCGTCGTCTTTGCAGCTCGACTGCCTGCGGCCGCGCGCGGTTCGATCTGCGAGCGACGCGCGGAGATCACGGCGAACTCAGCACCGACAAAGAAGGCGTTCACGACGAGGAGAACGACAAGCCAGACGAGGCCGGGAATGTACTCGCTCATCGTGCTGCCTCCGTGGAATCGGTGTGAGGTGTTGCGGGTTGGGGCCGCGGGGTAAAACGGAGGAGCTCGAGTCGGGCGCCACTCATGGCTTCGACGCTTAGTGCGCCGGAGTCAAGCTCGACGGTCTCACCAACCTCAGGGAAGCGCTCAAGCTCGGTGAGGAGGAAGCCTGCAACGGTGTCATACTCCTCGCTTTCAGGCACCCGAACGCGTGCGCGTGACCACAGCTCGTCCGGGCGAAGCGCGGCGTTGAAGATCACCGCGTTGCCGTCAGAGAACACGTCTCCCGCGAGCTCGGCGGGGTCATCGTGTTCGTCGAGCAGCTCGCCGAGGAGTTCCTCGATGAGGTCTTCGAGGGTGACGATCCCGGCGGTGCCACCGTGCTCATCGACGACGACCGCGATTTGGTAGCCGCGGCCGCGAAGCGTCGTGAGTAGCGTGTCGGCGCCAGCGGACTCGGGCACTCGGAGCAAATCTGACGCGATGGCGGTGATCGGCGTGCTTGCCCGGCGGTCGTCAGCGACGGCATACGCGGCCTTCACGTGAGCGATACCGATGACATCATCGATGTCGTCGGTGAAGACCGGGAAGCGCGAGTGCCCGCTCGCGATCGAGGTGGTGATGACGTCGAGCACGGTGGCGGTGTTCGGCAGCGCGACAACGCGGACGCGGGGCGTCATAACCTCGTCGGCGGTGCGGGAGGAGAACGTCAGTGTGCGATGCAGCATGTCGGCATCGTTCGCGTCGAGGAGGCCCTCGGTCGCCGAGCGCCGGATGAGGTATCCAAGTTCCTCTGCGCTTCGGGCTGCCGACAGCTCCTCCTTCGGTTCGATGCCGAACGATCGGATGACCCGATTCGCGGTGCCGTTGAAGAACACGATGACCGGTTTGAGGAGGAACGTGAAGGCAAGCTGGAACGGAACCACGATCTTCGCGGTTGCGAGCGGGACAGCGAGCGCGAAGTTCTTCGGCACGAGTTCACCGACGATCATCGAAAACAGCGTTGCGAGCACGATCGCGATGACCGTTCCGACGCCCGAGATGAGACCGTCGGGCACGCCGATGCTGCCGAGCGGATCGCGCAGCAGCGAACTGATCGCGGGCTCAAACGTGAAGCCTGCAAGGAGCGTCGTGAGAGTGATTCCGAGCTGTGCGCTCGAGAGGTGTGTCGAGGTGACTCGCAGGGCGGAAATCGTGGGGCGGAGGCCCCGCTCGCCGGCGGCCTGGCGGCGCTCGAGGTCGCTGCGGTTGAGATTCACCAAGGCGAACTCAGACGCGACGAAGAAACCGGTACCGACGGTGAGGATCACGCCGATGACGATCCCCCAGAAATCGGAAATCAATGCCCACCCCGCAGTCGAACCGCGTCTCGCGGTTGGGTCGGGGTGAGCCTGGGTCTATGACAATCATCCATACATCGATCATAGAAAATGTGCAGGGGGTGAAAAATGTGACCTCGCCTCGAACCTAGGAACCCTACAGTTGATCGACGGTGATGGGGCCTCCGGCGTCCGTGCCGTGCGTGAGCCAGAACTTGCCTCTGGGAATGACCGTATATATGCCATAACTTCGATGTTTTGGCATATATACGGCTGATTACATACCTACGGGCTGGGCTGGGCTAGGTCCAGGCGGGCTGGGCCGG
>NZ_LOHP01000106.1 GCF_001482305.1 Leucobacter sp. G161 | reverse complement strand
TGGGGATCCGTGAGTAGGCCGCCTGGTCAGAAGCTCCCGAAGCTCACCAACAAGCAGGAGCGTGAAGCGTACGCGGTGGCGACGGTGCGGGATAACGGCAATGAGTCCGGTCTTGGTATCTGCCAGAGGTGCGGCCGGTACGGGCCGTGTGACCGTGACCATAGGCAGAACCGCACCGCCTGGAATACCACGCCCGCGAACCTGCAGCTCCTCGGTGGAGCGTTCGGGTGTGGCTGCCACATCTGGAAGACAGAAAACCCCGCCAAAGCGATTCAGGCGGGGTTTTCTGTACCCAGGTGGGCTGACCCGCTCGAGTGGCCTGCATGGCGGAACGGGGTCGGCTGGGTGCTCTACTACGACGCCCCCGTGGAAGGGCCATGGTGGCGTCCGATCAGCGAGCAGGAAGCACGCGCACTCATGGAAGGGAAGGAGGAACACCGTGGCGAAGAAGGCCGTCGCGTGGTCGCGGATTCTTGAGCTGAAGCGCACGCAGACGCTCCCGGAAGTGTGTCTCACGTACGCCGAAGCGGTGCGTGACGGCGACGACTACGAAGCACGTGCATGCCTCGACGTCATCAACCTGATCGTCCGTCTTGAGGGCGGCTGGGAGGTGCTGGTGGAGAAGGGGGTGCTCGCATCAATCAGAAGGAAGGAGGTGCCCAGTGGCTCGGATCAGGACGATCAAGCCAGAGTTTTGGACTGACGGGGCGATGATCCGTCTGCCTATCGAGGTTCGCTTGTTCTATATCGGCCTGTGGAACTTTGCGTGTGACCGCGGTCATTTGGAGGATGATCCGCTCGGGTTGCGGCTGAAGATTCTTCCGGCTGATCCTGTCGACTCGGATTCGCTCGTGCAGCAGCTTGTTGATGCTGGTCGTTTGGAACGGTTGACGGTGGCGGGGAAGGCGTATTTGTTGATTCCGAGTTTTGGGGATCATCAGCGTGTTGATACTCGCTGGAAGTCTCGGTGTCTCGTGTGTGCTCAGGTGGTCTCCGCCGAACTCGAGGAAACTCACGCGAGTTTGGGTGAGACTCCTGGGATTGGTGAGGAGATCCCACGTAGGAGGGGAGGGGAGGGGAAGGGAAGGGAACGTAAGGGAGGGGAGGTCGCAAGCGACATTCCCCCCGCCCCCTCCTGTCGAAAACATGTGGGCTGGCAACACGATGGCCGTTGCGGTCCTTGCGGGGCAGACCGGCGAGCCTTCGAAGCGTGGGAGGCCGCCGAAGCATCGAAACCCAAACCGGTGAAACCCCACGTGCACACATGGATGCCCGCCGACGGCACTTGTCTGGGCTGTGACGAACGCCGAGACGAGGTGACCTGATGGGAACCCATGACGACGCGTTCGCGATGTTCCTCGCGTCCCGTGATGTGGTCGCGGTTGAGAGGGAACGTTTCCCCGTAGACAGTGCGGGCCTCCATCATGAGCGCCCGGCGCTGCGTTCGCCAGGGAAAGCCCGACTGCAGTACGTCGCTGAGGAAGTCGCGCAATGGGATGCCCAGTTCCCGGAGTGCAGGAACGGGCATCGGCTGTTCCCAGGCGCCTACTACGACGAGTTCAGGGGTGCTGCGACGTACAAGCGTTGCAAGACGTGTCAGAGCTTCAGGAGTCGAGCAGCGCATGAGCGCAGAGTTCGTGCTCGCATGAAACGAGAAACAGAGAAAGGATCACGATGAGCCGGAGCAGAGAAAGCGCGAAACAGGCCGGTACGGCATTCGAGGGGCTCGTGGCGAAGTACCTCGCGCGAGTGTTGGCCGAAGACCGTATCGAGCGGCGCGCGAAGCATGGCAGCAAAGACCGTGGCGATGTCGGCGGCGTTCGCACCGTCACCGGTGACCGGGTGGTCATCGAGTGCAAGGACGTTCGCAAGCTGAATCTGTCGGGCTGGGTGGACGAGGCCGAAGTCGAGCGCGGCAACGACGATGCCGCGGTTGGTGTGGTCGTGCATAAGCGGTCGGGCAAGGGCGAGAAGAGCATGGGCGAGACGTACGTGACGATGACGCTCGCTAATTTCGCGGTGCTACTTGGTGGTGGTCTGCGTGACTGAAATGCGGATACTCACGGTTCGGCAGCCGTGGGCGTGGGCGATCATCCACGGCGGCAAAGACGTTGAGAACCGGGTACGGAACATCGCCGGTGACTACCGAGGGCCGGTTGCGATTCACGCAGGGATCGCTTACGATCGCGGCTCGCACTTGGAATCTGAGCCGCTGCGAGCCGCACAGGACAAAGCAGCAGTGGCGGCCGGTGCAGAGGTGTACCCGGGCGGGTATACGTGGGACATCGGCCAACCCGACCCACGCAAGGCATGGAATATTCACGGCGCGATCATCGGCGTGGTCGACCTCGTGAGCGTGCACAAAGCCGAGACATGCCAAGACTGGGGACCGGTCGACGCAGGCACCATCGATCACTACTGGTGCTCGCCGTGGGCTGATGTTGACACTCACCACCTCAAGCTCGCCAACCCGCGCCCGCTCGCTACCCCGATCCCGTACAAGGGTGCGCTCGGGCTGCGACGCCTCGACAAGGAAACGATCGACACAATTACCGCGGCACTCGCTGCGGAGACAGGAGAAGGATCATGAGTGACACATTCACAGCCAGCACGGGGCGAACCGTCGCCGTCAAATCCCGATCAATGATGGGAACAGCCCTCGAGATTTCAGGGCTGGGCACGCGCACGACGGTGGACCGCGGTGACGGGGCAACGCTGCGTGAGTTCTTCCTGCATGAGCGCGACAAGGAACTCGGGCGCTGGCGGTGGCCGGAGAACCGGGCGTTTGTCGTCTACCCGCAGCCCGACGGGACTGTGACAGTGCTAGACGAGGTGATCGGGGACGGGCTTTTCACCTGCTACGGTCGCGCCACTGACGAGCAGACAACAGAGGGCGCAGCCGCTCTCGCCTATTTCGCTGCTCACCCGGAACCGCGCCCCTGGCACGACGCGAAACCCGGCGAAGTGTGGGTGCTGCGGGTTCGTGATGAGCCCGAGGGGCGGCCATACACGGTCGGGGATACCGGGTTCACCGGGGAGGACATCCGTGGCGAGTACTGGGGAGCTATCCCAGTCGAGAGCAATGTGTTCACTGCCGGTCGCCGTATCTGGCCGGAGGTTACCCCGTGAATGATCACACGACCCTGTCTGAGCGTAAGGCCACGAAAGCACCAGCGATCGTGGCCTTTCTCGTCGGTCTAACAGTCTCCGCGGCAGGTCTCATCCTCATCATCTTCAGTTTCACCGGTTCGACTATCTCCCCGGCAGTGACAGGCGCATACGTCGCGTCTGCCGTGTCTGCTGCCGTCACCTGTGTCGCTTGGGCGATGCACCGACTGAGGAGAAGAAATGGACACCACACCGACCGCAGAAACGATCGCGACCGATCTTGAACTCGCAATGCATGCGGGCAGCCCGTACGGCTACGAGTACGACGGCGGCAACACCGTCACCGTCGAAGTCTGGGACGACTTCACCATCGTGAAGACGTACACCGCAACCATCACCATCAAGGAGAACAACTAGTGGCAACAGCAGACATCACCATCGAGGGCTTCGTCGCCAAACCCGCGGAAACCCGTCAGGCCGGATCCGGCACCGTCACCACGATCACCGTACCCGTTGAACAGGGGCGCATGAAGGACGCCCAGTGGGTGCCCGACACCGACAAGGCAGGCCAGAAGATCACCCACTGGTGGGAGGCAGAATTCTGGAATGAGTACGGCGCGCAGGTTGGCCAGGAGATCCAGAAGGGCTACCTCGTCCACATCGAGGGGGAGCCGCGGCCGCGAGCCTACGTGAAGAACGACGGCACCGCAGGTATCGCTTTGACGATAGTGAACCCGACGATCTCGATTATCGTTCGCCGCCCGAGCCGCCAGCAGCCCCAGGGCGGCGCAGGAGTGGCCGGGTGGGCAACGGCACCCAGCGAACCGCTCCAGGGCGGCACGGGCGATCCTGGCGCGTTCGGCAACTTCGGTCCCGACGACGAAAACCCATTCTGACCCGCTAGCCATTCACGCGCTCCACTCTGGTGGGGCGCTTTCCATATCCGAGGGGCTGACCACAACGGTCAGCCCCTCATCCGCTACTACTCAGCTTCGCTCGTAAATGTCATACGTTTCGGGTTCCCCGAGTGGACTCATCCACCACACCTGTGCGACGCGACGCTCGCCCTTGAACATCACGCGCTCCATCATCTGCGCGTGGACCAGCAGATCGTTTTTGATCACTGCTGGCTTCGACTGTCCTGGCTTGAACGTACCGAGTGGTTCTGACAGCACAGGCTCATCACCAAGCGTTCCAAGGAAGATTTCAACACGCACGTGGTTGGCCTGAGTCCGGCCTGTGTTTCTGAGTGTGAAAACGGCTGCATCGTCGCCAGAAATTTCCCATTCCCCAGACCAAGAAACACGGCGAAACTCGCCACGGCGACGGTCTTCTCGCCTTCTTGACCGGATGTTTAGGACACCAACAACCAGGGTGCCAACTGTCCCGATCGCAATCGCGATCTGAATTCCTGTCTCAAAGATCATGCCCAGCACTCTATCCAAGATTGGAGGTCGCTTTGGCGATCCAATTTCTCGACTTTTTGCCGGATTCGGCGGAGCATCATCAGGCCTTGTAGAAGCAGGCCTCGAACTTGTCACCGCATACAACCATTGGGATCGCGCGATCGAGGTGCATTCCGCTAACCACATGGACGCCGACCATGTGCAGGGCGACCTGTCCGGGTACGACATGCGTCGTCTGCCGTGGACGCCAGTGTTGTGGGCGTCGCCGGAGTGCACCTGGCATTCGCCGGCCGGGGGCCGCAAGCGCGTGCAGGCGACCGCGCCGACACTGTTCGGCGACGACCCGCTCCCGGCAGACGCCGGCGTGCGATCGCGAGCCACGATGTACGACCCCATCCGCGCCGCCGAGGCTCGCAGCTTCGACGTGGTCGTCATCGAGAACGTCGTGGAGGTCGCCTCCTGGCCGCTGTTCGACCCGTGGCTGCGCATGTGGGAAGTGCTCGGCTACTCGTGGAAGATCGTGAACGTCAACGCGGCACACGTCTACTCGAGCACGAACCCTGCCGCGGGGCAGTGGCGCGACCGCATCTACGTCGTCCTCACTCGCAAGGGCGTGACGCCGCCCGCGCTCGAGCCGGCGCCGCCGGCGTATTGCCACCAGTGCGGCCGCGACGTCGCAACCCGTCAGCACTGGAAGAAACCCGGCGCCGAGGGTGCACCGCGCGTCGGGAAGTACGGGCAGCAGTACGTCTACGTCTGCGACGCTGGCGCGCACGCCCTGCAGGTCGTGGAGCCGTACGTTCTGCCCGCGGCCGCGGTGATCGACTGGACTGACCTCGGCATCCGAATCGGCGATCGTGAGAAGCTCGGCATGAGGCCGCTCGCTGCCGCAACCATGCGGCGCATTGAGGTTGGGCTGAGAATGTTCGCGCGCCCCGCGATCGTCGGGGCCGCCGGGCAGACGTGGGATGCCGCGAATCCGCGCCACCCGCGCTTCGGTGAGGACGAGAGCTACTACCGGGCATGGGACAGCCTCGCGCCGCTGAACGCTCGCCAGGCGGGCGGCAGCGGCGACGGGGTAGCGGTACCGCCGCACATGATCGCGGTCAATCATGCCGGGGACGCCTGTGTGCGGCGTCTTGATGCTGGCCCGGTGCCGACGCGGTCGACCAAGATCGGCGACGGCCTTGGGTTCCCGCCGACCCTCACCGAGTTTTACGGGCGGGGAGGTGCCGCTTCGACTGGGCGGCCTATGGGGACCGTGTCGACGCGCGAGCACCACGCGCTGACGGTGCCACCGTTCGTCGCTGAGCTCTACGGCACCGGCACCGCGCGCGGCGTTCAGGGCGCGGCACTCTCGACGGTCACCGCGGGTGGCAACCATCACGGCATCACCGTGCCGCCTGACGCGTTCCTGTCGCGGCAGTACGGCGGCTCATCGATGGAGCACCTCAACACGAGCGTCGCGCGGCCGACGCATCCGATCACCGCGAGCGGGGGAGGGAACCACGCCCTCGTCGTGCCCGAGCGCAAGCGGCCCGCGAGCCGCTACGAGGGCGACCTGCCGTTCACGCTCGACGATGTGCGGTTCAGGATGCTCGGCCCGCGCGAGCACCTCCGAGCTCAACGCTTCGCCGACGACTACGACACGAGCGCGGCGAACAAATCCGAGACAACCAAGGGCGCCGGCAACGCCGTCGCCGTAAACGTTGCGCACTGGATCGGACAGGGAGTGATTGCTGTGCTCGGCTGAAATCTCTGAGACCAAGGGGCTGACCGAGAACGGTTAGCTCCACTGCGCGCGGTTTCGGCTGAGCCAGTAGCGAGTGTTCTCCTCCATGTACAAACTTGCGAGTTGGCCGAGACGTTGACCAGTAACGTCGGGGTCTTCCAACCAATGCAGCAATTCTCGGCTGAGGATCTGGCTAGGCCCCATAACCTGTAACTTGCCTAGTAGACCCGACTCAATATTGGCCTCAAAGCCGTTTTTTACGTTCTGTGCGAGCTCGGTGAATTCCTCGACCCAGACCGCTACTTCTTGAGCGTGTGGGTAGCGGGAGGCGCCTAGCCGCATTACTTCTGCCAAGAAGTCTACGTTTCCTGATAGCCCTGGCGCCGCGCTTTCTCGCAGCTTTGCTGACCCCACAGTGATCGCCGTAATAGCACTCTCCATTTCGAGACGGAGCGCAGTCTCCGCTGCACGCTGCGCTGCCTGGTCCGCGTGGAGGATAGCTCGACTTGCTTGTGTCTCTGCGTGGCGAAGTGTGAAATGGATCGTTGCCCAAGTAGCTCCGGCAGTGATCAAGGCTGATGCCAGCACTTGCACCAGCGGCAACTCGAAAGTAATCGAGGGACTCGCAGTAGTCACGGCTCTCAATATTGGCTCAAACATGTCTCGCACTCTATCCAAGATTGGAGATCGCTATGACAATTCCAGTAGTCGCATCTGCCTGAACTGGAGAATGAGCCGCGCTCCACCACCCGGTGGGGCGCTTCCTGTACCCCGAAGGGCCAGTTTTGTGCTGGCCCCCGGTAGCGCAGTCCAAAAGAGAACTCAGTGTCAGTCGAAGGTGCGGCCATGGCACCACGCCACCTCGTCGCCCGTATCAACGAGACCACTTGTGTCGGTCCTAGTGAGCTGCGTAGTGGTCGTGATTCCGGAGCCCCAACCGCTGATCACCGAAAGAAAGTCGTTGAGAATGAGGTTTTGCTCTGCCTCGCTAAGGTCATTCATCTGAAAGGCGTAGTAGACATGTGATGTGGCATGATCCAGCCAGTCACGCATGCGCGCTGCGGCTTCGGGCTCAGATTCAAATAGAGAGATCTGAGCCAGAGATTTGGCCTGCACAAGCTCAGCGTCTTGTCGCGCAGTTGACACTCGCGGATTGTTGATGAGCTCTTGGTCGCCGTTCCAAGCCTTCAACGGTGTATAGCCGAGCGTCTTATACGCGAGTAGAGCCTTAATCATCGACAGCGCGGTTTCCTTTCTGGCGTCGTCGACCTTTTCCTTGAGCTCTGCTTCGAGACGCCTGCTTTCTCTCTTGTTTGCGTCATCTGCGATGGCTGTCGCTCGGTGGCCGTTAAACCATGCCAAACCGCCAAGAAAGACAGTGGCGAGGGCTGAGAAAACGGCAATTTGCCACATCAATTCGTCGAGCCTAGTTGGCTCGACATTTACGTCTATGACGGCATTCAACATTCCCGAACTCTATCCAAGATTGGAGGTCGCTTTGGCGATCTTTGCAATAGACCATTTTGCCGGCGTCGGTTGGGGTGTCGCCTGCCGCCGTCTCGGCATCATCGAGCATGGCGTCGAGATCGCGAAGCTTGCGCGTTACACGGAGAGCAACGATTGGGTGCTGCGCGACAACCAGCGCCCACCGGGCGAAACCGAGTACCACTCACGCTCGATTGAAGCTCCCGCACAAACGATTACTAGCCAGGCCCATCTGTTCCGGTTCGGTGAGCGCCCTGTCGCGCTGCAACCGCAGTACGGGGTTGGGGGTAACCCAGAGGAGCGGGGTGAGCGTCTTGCCGACGAGCCCGCGTCAACGATTACGAGCAAGGCCGGAAGCATGAAGTGGGTTGCTCGCGACAACAGTTCCAACAGCGGGAACGGGCTCCGAAGTCTCGATGTACCGAGTCGAACTATCACGAGCAAGGCTGACCGCATCCACGTTGACAGGCACGAGGAATCGCACCGCTTGACGCACCTTGAAGCCGCCACCCTGCAGTCGTTCCCGTCAGACATGCGGTGGCCGGGCAGCCAAGGTGAACGGTTCCTCGCGATCGGCAACGCGGTACCGCCGCTACTCGCCGAGGCAGTGCTCGGTGCGCTGCTCGCACCACCAGCAGAACGCAATGAATGGGATCTCGCATTCGCCGAGATCGCCGGATAACCAAAGGAAAGGATCTCTGAAAGCTTGAGAGTACTTATTCGAAGGCGCGTGCAGTGTTTCGCATCGAGCGTCCGATCGCGGTCACTGCGATCGCGAGGACGACGGAGAGTAGTCCCACTGCGAGAAGCGTTCCACTGAAAACCATTACCGGGAAGTTCATCTGCATCATGTTCAGCCCGACGAGAGGGGCGAGCTCAGCGCTCGAAAGCTCCGCAACGGCCGAACCAAAGCTGTACTGCATCCCAATTGTGAGCATCAACCCGAACAAGGTGCAGATGGTGCCGACAACATACAAGACAACGAGTGCGGGATTCCTCATATGGTCACCATACCCATTTGTAGACCGCGCTGGAAAGGATCTCTGATGGAGACCAACGAAGAACATGCGACACACGCAATCGACCACACCTCGCGAGGGTTCGGGATCTACGGGGACTTCACCGACTTATACGGAGAGAAGTTCACTATCCAGGAATCGTCACTCGCAACCGAACCGTGCGTGTGGATCGGCGCTGGTGACAATCGAGGCCACTTGACCGTCGAGATGGCTACGCACGTGCGCGACCAGCTCACGGGCTGGCTGCAAGACGTGGGCGCAGCCACCCCCGGTAGAGGGAGAGAGCAGCGATGAAGCGTAGCTACACCTCCAAAGGGAAGTGTCGGCCGCACCGGTGGGCACCGTTCTTCACGCCCGCGGGCGCGCCGATGCGTAAGTGCGTCGAGTGTCTGCGCATCGGGGCCGCACCGAGCGGCCCGAACCTCAACAAATTCTTTAGAAAGGGGATCTGATGACTAACCCAACACCCGAACAGATCGAAGCTGGGGCGTTTTCTAGTGCTTGTCCCGGTTTTTGGTGCTGTCGTAGAGCGTCCCGATGACGATGCCTGCCGGGATGCAGATGCTGAGCCAGAAGCCGAGGTCGTCCGTGGATAGTCCAATGGCAAATGCTGCGCCGACGCCGAGCGGGATCCCGTAGGTGATGCCGACGTGTTTGTTGTCTTTCATGGCCGCTCTAATTGCGCCCGTATTTCTTTGCGTTCTTTGTACGAAAGCGGCGGCCCATGACGTCCCCAGCAAGCCACAGTATCGCACCCGAAACGAGGACTATCCCGGCTATCCCGATCAATGATTCCATACCGAACACGCTAACAGGAGAACAGAAACCATGACCGGTAAAGCAACACCCGAACAGATCGAAGCCGCAGCTGAGGCAATACGGGAGCGATCAACCTGGCCATCGATGCACTGGCCCGATATTGGCGGAGTAGACCACCTAGACACTTCAAATGCACTCGCTAGCGCCGCTCTCGTGGCTGCGGCTGGTGTCACCCCACAGGAACCGACACGAGAACAGCGAATGAAGCTTGGAAAGATGATTGAGCAGGCACTTGGGCAATGCGGCATCAGTGTGACCTACGCGCTTGCCGGACCAGCTGAGCTGTTCGATGTGGCAGGCATATTGCTGCGCGAGTACCCCGCCTTCGCCACCCCGTCGCAGGTAGACGAAGCGGCCCTGTACGAGGCGATCGATAAAGCGCAGCGGGTGTGGAACGGTAACGGCCGGCATGAGCCTATGGCGGCCGCGATCACACGCTCAGTACTCGAGCTGGTGCGGGGTGGTGGGCAATGAGCAGAGAACCCACCACCGGCATCTACTCCTTGGGCTTTGGCGGCGTGAACGCGGCCACGCCACCAAAAACCAAAGCGAGCACTGCGCCAGCCCACACATTCTTCGCCAACCCCCACAACGGGAAGAAAGCCATCAAAGCGACCGCGACCCAAAGAAGCCAATTCGGTTTGCGTCGGTTGCTGCTGTCCATCCATCACACGCTACGACTCGGAGATGAGAACCCAATGAGTGCTGGCATGTCAAAGCCCGCACGCCCGAACACGAAGGAGGACCATGATGACCAGTCTTGAAACCCTGGCAGAGCGCGCGGAGACTGCCCGTGCCCGTCTCGTCGCATGGGATGAGCGCCACAGCGTCAAGGGCTTCGATCACGGGATGCTGAACCTCAGCCTCCGCGCCCGCAATGGGAAGACCGGCATTGATGGGCTCGCACGACAGCGTGCCACCCTGCAAGAAGCCGTCGACAAAGCGGAGACGAAGCTACGCCGAGCCCGGGCCGTCCCGTGTCTCGCAGCCGAGAAGACCGCGGCCGAAACCGTGCACGCCGAGATCGACCTCAAAGCCATCCACGAAGGCAAAACCGAAGTGCTGTGGACACTCAACGGCGGCTGGCTCAAAGTCATCCGCTGGAACCGCAAAAGCGTGACCGTGGACATGGCAGGGACGCGTGACACGATCCCGCACGCACAAGTAGGAGGAGCACGATGACAAGGAAGACGGGCCTATCTCTCAACCGAGATCCAGGTGAGCCTGTCCGCTACTTCTTCCGGTTGGTGAGGAGCATCGCCCCGTACCCGCCGATAATGCCGACCGCCATCCCGATGGCGAGGATAGCTGCCGGGTTCTCTGACCCGGCACCGAACGCGGCTCCGAGTGCGAGGCCCAACACGAGACCTGTGCCGACGTGCGCGGCACCTTTTGGTGTCTTGTTTTCTGTACTCATGACACCGATTTTAAGAAGCTTCCGATGTGTTTGGATCCGCCGTTTGGGGGAGTTTCGGGAGCTCAAGGATGAACAAATGATTCCCCTGAAGGAGGAACACGATGGCTGACCTAGACAAGCTGCGATCCGACGCGGAAACCGCACGCCAGTACGCCCAGCACCACGGGGTGAAGATCTGGACGGAACACATCTTTGCTGCGCTCGCGCTCGCTGACGCCGCCCTGGCCCGTATAGCCAAGGTAGAAGCACTGCACCATAAAATCACGCGCTACGGAACCGACAGGTATTCGATCAGTTCGGAGAGCTACGAGGATGATCCGAGCAGTTACGAAGACATGGAACCGTTCGATGTCTGCGCCGAGTGTTATGCGGTTGAGAAGCTGATCTGCGAAGAGTGCGGCGGCGATGCCCCTGTCGGGCACCGATCAAATTGGCCGTGCCCGACCTCGCGCGCCCTGACAGAAGGAGAGAACGATGGATGCGAGTGAAGTCGTCGCCGCAGTGCATCGGCGTGACCAGCTCTTGCGAGAGGCAACCGCGCTGACTCAGCTCGCCAATGAAATTGAGGCAAGTCATAAGGTGTTCGGTTATCAAGAGGTCTACGGGACGAGCAGGGAAAAGACCTTCCGGCCAGTCGCACACAGCCAGCAGAAGCGGCTCGTGGGACTAGCGAGAGAGCACGCTGGCGAGATCCGGGCAGAGGCCGACCGGATCATGGAATCACTCGAAAGTCGTGCCCGGTGACCGCCCCTGATGTGCGTACCGCCGCACAAGCAGAAGCGGAGCGAATCCACATTCCGCTCGATCGGCATGGGTGTGCGAGCGAACTTCATACATAGGACGTGTTCAGCGTCGTCTCTGTGTAGGCTGCAGGAATGGCAAAACTTATTTACAACTTCGGCGTCCACGGCGATAGCACTACGCTCGAGGGCGTCGATGACGTCAGAGAGATGAGTGAAGTCTGGGAAACTGAGGGAGTGGATGTGGTGAGCGTCAAAGTGGACATGCTAGATGGAACAGTCAAGAGTTTCAGCCCAATTCGAGCAGACTACATACTTGTGCGCTGACCTATCTAAAACCCGCCTACTCTTGCTGGATAGGATCGTGCCGATCTGCGTGCCTCTATCCGTCTCATCGAAAAACACGAGGCCCCCGCAGAAGGTGAATCAGTCGAAGCGATCCACGCCGACCTCGCAGCGAAATGCCCGCCAGGTTTCGACCTCATCGAAGCGCCTGTGAAGATGGGCAAGACCGGTGGAACCATCACCGCGAACGGGATCTATATGCGCCGCGATACCACACGCGAGAACGAAGCTGCCACGCGTGTGGAACTCGCCGCGCAAGTCCCCGAGGGCTGGCACATGCTCTATGTCCTCAACGATGCCTGACCGCATCTTGCGCGCCGTGCGGCTGCGGGCCGAAGGGTGGACGCAGCGAGTGCAGCAGCCCCTCAGCCGGGGCCGTACCTCCAAACAGTTCGAGCAGCTTCGCGCCCGCGTGAATGCCTGCCCGAAGGAGCTTTGTGGCGATGGGGTTCTCCCCTGGGCAGGCCCCTGAAAGCCGGATGCTATGCCCTTACTGTTCGAGGGGCGTAGCTGGTGCCCAGACTCGGTCGCGAGGGTGCCGAGCAGCCGCTCAGTTTATTCTTGGCTCTTCTTAGAGCGCGATTTGATCATTCCGAACACGATGGTGCCAACGAAAAGAATGATACCGATGACCGCGAGCCAGACGAGGCCTTTGAACACGAACCCCACGACGGAGAGAATCGCCCAGAGGACGAGGAGAATAACGATGATTGCCCACATGCGGCTGATGTTACGCCAGTTGGTGGCAGATAGATAGGTTTGGGAGGGATGGCGAGCAGCCGGTAAACCATCGTCGGTGGGCCAGTCGGGGCTCCCTGCGCGACCCTGATGCGGAAGCTCGCCGTTCAGTGCGACCGCCAGGATGGGTGGCGATGTTTGGCCTAAGCAGAGCGCTCTAATGAGTTCAAGAAAGGATCGCCAGTTGCAGGATCTACGACAAGTTCCGCGACGCCTTTTGCTCCGCGGCTTGTGAGGATCTCAAGAAGCTCTCGGGCACCGTTCTGAAAGGTTTGTGCTGCATCAGGCGAAGCGAACCCATGCGTCATGCCGAACTGCTGGAGCTCCAAGAGTGCCTCGCGGAGAGCCCGCGTGTCTGCGTGAGAAGGTGGCACATCGCTGGGGAGATAACGTACGGCCTCGGCCGCTTTGCGAACTCGATCGAAGACTGTCATGCCGCCACCCTACCTAGGAAGTCGGCATGACAGCCAGAGCCCGTAAATGGAGCCTCTGAATCAAAGATTATAGGGCGCAATGTTCTTATCGTCCTTCTCAGGATGGCGGATAAGCCCTGGATCAGCCTGTCCCTTGCGCGGATCCTCGTCGCCATCGAACACCTCGTCAGCGCCGTCCATCACTGGCTCATTAAGCGTTTCTTCTTCTGGCTTCACCGGATCGATGCTCTCTGGCCTGCCGGTTTTTTCGTCCACGATGACCTCCGTTATGTTGGGAGCCCAACGGTATCCCGCGGATCAGTGAATGCGTTCAGGAAGCGTTCGGGTTCAGCCGTGGCTCACGTTGTGTCCGTGCTGTGGCCTGAAAGCTGCAACTACCTGGGAATAGCGCCATGCACGGACGATGTCGCAGGCTGGTTGAGCAGCCCTTCGCTGGAGTTGAAGAAGATGTCATCCAGTGGCGCGAAGCCAAGCCCGCTGGCGCCAGCCCGGTAGTAGAGCCAGTACACACCCAATCCGATGCCGAACACGGCGACCATGATGACCAGCCCCCAAAGCTGGGCGATGAGCTTATCCTCACGGTTTCTGTTTCGAACTTCGACGGGGCAACGGGTCCCCGGCCGATGCTTCGTCGAGGGGCAGCGCTCGTTAAACTGGCACATGTCGCCCACACTACCGAAGACCAGGGAAATTGCTACAGTTCAGCTATGACTGTCCCAAGTCCCTCATGGGAACCTAAGTCGATTCGATGGGGTCATACCGTAGGCTGGCTCGCTGCGGCAATGATCGTTGTAGGCGCTATCTACTTGATCGCCCCGAAAGTGAAATCGGCTCAGCCCAGCGATATGTGCACGGCGTGCGTTGAAGCAGTCGCTTCGTGGGCAGGGGTCGATCTTGAAAGCGTTGAAGGCAGAGACGTGAGCGCTGAGAACTTGACTGGCGCGGGCTGGGACTTCCGCGGGACATACCCGGGCGGGGAGTGGGCGTGCGGGGGCACGAATGGTGAAGCGCGCCCTGCACAGGTGATCGCCTACCCAGACGGGGGACTGGCTCGACAGCTGCTTTGAAGACTGCCCGACGGCCGCCCGGTCTCAACTATTAATGGACCTGACCGCGCCTGACGTGCTGCCTCACGCGAGTATCTCTCGCTCGAATTCAAGCAGCCGGCCTATGAGTGTCGAGACCGTCCTTACCGGCTTGAGTGTCTGCAACGAGCAGGAGAAATGTCTGCAGGTAAACACCCTGAGAAAGTTGGGGCAGCTCCCGCCAAGCAGTCTCGAGGGAATCTCGGACCAGCTGATCGGCCTCGGAAGGATCATCGGTGATCCGTGTAAAGAAAGCCCGCAGCATGGGTGCGTAACGTCTCACGATGACGGCGAAGGCGTCAGTGTCGCCGTCCGCGGCACGGCCCAACAGTATGTGGTCACTTGCTGATCCGAGCAGATCGCGACTGTTTTCAAAGCTCATCCTGCGCTCCTCGTCTCTAAGGGGCTCATGAGGTGCGCAAGGTGGCGTTACCCCACTGGGACCACCCATCCTCAATCTCCCCGCGTGAAACGTCACAATCTCTTAGGAAACGTCAAGGTGTAGGTGCGGATTGGCGGGGTTTCTATCGGGCACTGACAAGCCACTGGCAAAACATGGGCAAGGCACCGGTATCTGCTCGCTCGGTAACGAGTTCGGGGCCACCAAATGGCACTTCCCGAATATGCGAAACCGGGCTACGATAACGGCGAGCGTTTGCTCCTGCCTCACCGCACATGCAGGACTGAACTCTCGCCATACAGATAGCCCCGCTCAACAACCACCCCTAGGTCTCGAGCGGGGCTATCGCTTTCTCCGACGAGGAGCTAAGTTCGTGGGAAGGTTCCCCGCTTGACCAAGGGTGTTTGGGCGAGCGGGGCCTTTTGCGTCTTGGCCCCTGCGTGTCAGCCCCGCCACCTACACTGTTCGAACAAACATTCGAACGGAGGAATTGTGGGCCGCACAGAACGTGACAACGCTATCGAACGCGAACGCATGCCATACGTCCAGATCGAAGCAAACCTGTGGGCCGTCATGCGCTACCCCAAAACCCATCCCGTCGCGATGATCGTCGGCCTCGCAAACCGCGACAACGTACCCCTGTACTTCGTGCAGACCTGGCATCCCGAGCCATCACGGCGCCGCGTCATCAGCCAGCACGACACCATTGAAGAGGCGAACGCGTCCGTGCTGTGGGATCGTGCTGTGATCGACGCAGCCGCGAAGACGCGCGTTGGGCCGCCGAATGGGCGGCGGGCAGCAAGCGGGCTGATGTAAGGTCGAAGCTGGTGGCGACGCAGCCACGGTAATTTGGAAAGTGGAGCGTGTGGCTGACGAACTAGAGATGCCTTTCAACACATTGAAAGATCATGAGTATCTTCGCTCGATCGCGCGTGTTGATGCCGACGAGTGGCTTAGAAAGAACCACGTTGTCTATGACCTTCTACCTGAGCCCCAGCGGCTTGCGTGGATTTCACAGTGCGGAATACGCCGCCAGAAGGCTCTGGGCTGCCTCGACTACTTGGCGGAGGAACCCCGGGTGGAGAATGTGGCTCTCCTGTCTCCAGTGATCAGCATCTTCGCGCTCGTAGTAGGCGGCGGCGCGCTGGTATGGGTGAAGCTCGAGCCCTTATTGGTGGTGGTGCTCCTGACACTCATTGTTCTGATTTTGCTCGCCCTATTTGGCTTGAACAGTAGCTTGAGCGAAAGCCGCAAGAGGGCCGCATGGGCCAAAGCATGGGGAGCAGCAATCAGGGACGCGGCCCCACAAGGTTCTTGCGTACTGGAGACATGCTCGTTTTGCGGTCCGGAAGGGGGCAAAGCTCCAGATGGGGCGACTGGTCCTGCGGTAGCTGCTATAGATAGCCAAGATCGCGAGCAGTGAAAGAAAGCTTGGTGTCTGAGCTTGCCTAGAGCTGGCAACGAAAAAATAGCCCCCGTGCTCAACTTCCATAACGGGAGCGAGAACGGGGGCTTTTCGTGTTTCAGTGAGCTACTTGCCGTAGCGGGGCGTGTACGTCGGCTGCGCGATATGCAGACCGAGAATGTACCCCCACTTCGGGGACGCATACACCTCGAGGAAACGCACGATCGCGTAACCCGCATAACCGGCGCCGGCCGCGACAAGCGTCTGATACCCGCCAAGGTCGACCCCCGTAGTGCGGAGCACGACATCAACGATGAGCGTCACGACGAGGGGGAGCAGCGTAGTGCGCACCACCGCGTCAGTGACCTGGGCAGACTTCGATTCTTCAGCCACAGAGGGCCTCCTTAACTGAGAGCGGCGCCGACCTTCGACGCGATAATGAGCAGCGTGAACAGGGTTGCCACGGACGTGAGGATCCCGCCGACGGCGCCGACGACGAGATACCAGGGAGTACGCGGACGCACCTTCCCCTCGACTTGCGTCACGCGTAGCTCAAGGGAGCCGAGCCGCGTCCCGTGATTAGCGAGCCGCGTCTCGTACTCCTCTTGCTTGTCCTTCGTGATGGTGACGTGGTGCGGCAGGTCGGACTGCAGCAGGGTCACGTCTTTGCGGAGTCCCTGCACTTCGGAGTAGATCGCGTCAAGCGTGACGCGTGCCGACGGGACCTCCCCGGTCATGCGGTGTGGAGGTACGCGTCGGAGTCGAGCACGGACACCGTGCCGGTCTTCTTGTTCGCCTGGCCCGCGTACACCGACAGGTAGACGGCAAACCCTGCAGGGACCGCGCGCTGGAAGGTCGCGTTCTCACGGATCATGCCGTGCTTGTCCGCCTCGACACGGTGCAGGTAGTGCGGCGACGTCTTTTTCGCTTTCGTGTCGTACCAGTCGTACCGGAGCTCGAGGATGTCGCCGGGCGCGAACCCGTCACCGTAGAGGTGCGCGGTGAGCGTGTAGGGGCCGATGCCGCCGACAACGTTCTCCTTTGCGCCCTTCGCGTTGACGAGGTAGAGGCGTTCCTTCGGCTTGATATTCCGGGACTTGCGGTAGGGCTTGTGGTAGTGAATCACGGTGTCACCTTTCGGGGGAGCAGGGGAGGGTTTAGCAGGTGCCGTCTTGATGTATGGCACCGGGTCGACGTAGGCGCCGTCTTCCTCGAGCATGAAATGCAGGTGCGGGCCCGTCGATGCGCCGGACGAGCCGACGTACCCGACACCGACACCGACACCGACGTACTGGCCGACCTGCACGAGAGGCGACTGTTCCCGCATGTGCAAGTAGAGGGTCGCGGAACCGTCGCCTGCGATGCGCACCATCCAGCCGCCACCGGTCGGGTCCCAGCCGTTGTAGACGACGGTGCCTCCGTGTGCGGCACGGATGAGAGTGCCTGCGTCAGCTTTGTAGTCCTGCCCGTTGTGCAGGCCGGCGCCGATGACGCCGGGGATTGCATCCCGCCACCCGAATGCGTCGGAGAGTGGCGCGCCTGGGATGGGGTGCGAAAGCACGATTGCCATGGGTGCTCCTTTCTGAAATAGGAAAGCCCCGCCGGAATGGGCGGGGCTTGGGTAGTAACTTGAACGGTTGTCGTCGGAGACGGGGCAAGTGTTCGAGTATTCGGGTATCTTGATGGGCATGTCGCCAGTAGCCTCAGAATGCCCAGTTCACGGAGCACAAAGATCGGGACTAGCCAGCCTCGTCTCGTCGAGAAACGTGACGCTCTCTGGCAACACCGAACCCTGTCCGGTGCCTGGGTGTAGCCAGAAGATGCGCGTAATGGATGGCACGTTTGACTTCACCGAAGATGGGACTGCGATCCCTTTGGAAGCGCCTGACTGGTCTCGGCGGATTCTCGCTGAGGTTCAGGCAGTTTTCAGTCGGGCTTCCGAAGAAGTTGCGGCTAAACCGTCAAAGCCAGTTGAACGGATTGCCCAAGACGCTGAGAATGAAGCGCTTTCGCGGATCGCTGAGTCTTCGAGTGAAACCGCGGCGCTGCTGCGGGAGTTCATTCCTGAAGCTTTGGCCCGTGCTGGGCAAGCTCCGGCCACTCGCCACCTCGGGAAACGAGCAAAGTTCTCTGTCGCCCTGAAAGCAATTGGGGTTACGGCCGGGATTTTGGCCGGGCTCTCGACAACGGCCTGGAATGTCATGCAAATTTATGACTGGGTTGCCGAGAAAGTGGTGTCGGGAGCTGACACTAATGGCCTCGAGCTGCCCCCTGCCTTCACACAGGACGACATCCTGGTAGTGCCTGACCGCCTTGATGGCGATGCGCTACAAGGGCAGCTTGAAACTTAGGGTTGGCCGTTTCTAGGTTCGGGTGTGCCGAGCCGAGGACGCCATCGTGCTGCGGGCGCCCTCGACTCTTTCAACTCCCAGCGCTGGCCTGAGCGGCGGCTTGCAGTGTGCGCACTTGCACTTCGGCGATGATCGCGCGCTGCGTAAGCTGCTTGATCTCTTCAGCCATTGCGGCCATCACTTCTGCTGCTTCAATTTCCATAGCTGGGCTCCTTCGTGATCGTTGATAGGAGCGACTCGAGATCTTCGACTCGCCCCAAAAGTGCTTTGACCGCCAAAGCGATCGCGGCTGGTACTCGGTCGTATTGAATGCCTGTCAGCTCGCCGTCGCCGTCGTACTGGCAGAGGATTCCGAGACCTGCCGATTCCATGTCCTCAGCGATGAACCCGGGGATCCGGCGCGGCACACTTTCGGGGAACGGTTTCCAATTCGGGTCGATGATCTTTGCCCCGTCCGCTTCAGCCTTCGCGACGAGCCGGGAGTCCTCGATCTGCGCGAGCTCGCCCTTGTCGAGCCAGGTCGATGCGGACACATCGAGAATCGCGTAGGGGTTGACATCGAGTGGCCGAATATCGGCTTTATGTTTCCTGAGCGATGTTGCGCGCAGGATCTTCCAATCCGGTCCTGACACAACGTTCGCTGAACGGGTGGTGTCAGCCAGGTTGTATAGCCAGACCCCGCCACCGGTTCGGTTCCAATTCTCAATCCTCCCTGTCTCGGATGTGATCTTGGTATGAATGAGGTTGTCTGACCCGCACCAGGTCGCTCCTTCCGAGGAGATCCGCGTGTATCGGTCTCCGAAGTGCGTCAGGAGGCCACCGTTTGTGGTGTCGTCTAGGCGCACGCGACGGCTGCCGTCTTGCGCACGGAAGACGAGCTGCATGGCGTCGCTGGTCACTTTGCCGAGATACCCACGGTTCTGCCCCATGGTGGCGCTGCCGGTATCGTCTTGGAAGTAGATACCGGGGTCGCCCTCAGATCCTGCCGACTGGTTGCCGGTCTGGATAGTGAGAAGGGTTCCCCCGTATTTGTTCTGCCACCAGATCGCGCCGCCCCCGTCTGCATGCTGCGTGAGTGGCTGAATGACAACGCGAGCCTTCCCCACAGGGCTGGTGCGGATTGTCCCGCCGGTGACGGTCGAGCCCTCAACGACGCCCGCTGTGATGGTTGCCCGTGTCGCGTCGAGCCTGAATGACTCCGCCCCTGAGTTTGTGTAGCCAACAAGCTGGTCACCGACCCATTTGATGCCCCGGTTGCGGCCGCGACCGACTGGAACAGCGGCGAGGTGATCTGGAACGCATCCAGCGCACCAACTGACAAATGGTCAGTGATGATCGCGCCGGCCTTGATCGCGGGCGTCGTGATAGCGTCAGACTCAATCAGGGTCGCTCCGACACCGCACCGCACATCGAGCGACATCAGCGTGACTGACCCCGACGACCACAGCGCTTTCCTGAGCCACACCGCCATCGAAGCGGCGCCCGCGGGCGCTACGAACTGGCCCTCGGTCCACTGCCGCCCGTACCCCATGCCGGTGAGTTCCGTCGTGGCGGATGCTGACCCGGCGATCATGCTTTGTGCCGCATCGTAGAACGCGACCTCAATATCTGCTCGGCGAACGTTCGCGCCAGCAGGAGCAGATCCGTGCCAGTCAGAGATCCCCAACTCGGCTCGGACGGAGAACACCTGGCCGGGTTCCGCATCCACCATGTTGGCACGCCCAGTCGAGGACACCAGGCCGCCTGTGAGCGTCGCACAGCGTGCCTTCGTCCCGTCCGTTCCGCTACCTGGCCCGAACGTGTAGAACGTGCCGCGCACGCCGGTTTCTGAGCGAGCTGTGATCACCGACCCGCTCGCAGGGTTAAACAGTACTCGTGGGTGCGCCCACGGGATTAGCCCACTTCCAGACACGATGACTCGGCTAGCAAGCAGATCCGTGAAGAACGCGGAGTCGCCCACCAATTGGCTGATGAATGCTTGATTCATCACGCCGGTGTCGCCGATAACCTTCGACGCTTTTACCGTCACGAACTCGCCGACCGCAGCGGCGACTGACTCAGCCTCGATCTTACGGGCCGTGATTGATCCGTCTACGATGAGTTCGCCCGCGGTCATCTCCCGTACTTCGGGCTCCATGAACTCAACATCCCCGGTGTACGGTGTCCGTGAAGACACCCCGCACCGGAAATATGCGGCGTCCGAAGGCGCGTCGCCTTCCCACGAGATCGGCTGCCACACGTTCGCTGCAGGAGATGGCAGGCCAACGAGCAGTGCCGCAGACCCGACTTGTGTGCCGTCAGCCTTAAACCAATGCCCGGTCAGTCCCACGGCGACGCCCGCGGACACGGTACTGGTTTTGAACCGTGCAGCCATCCGATACCGTGTGCCGGGGATCACAGGGATTGCGAACGCTTTCACCGAAGCAGCAGAAGTGCCCGACACATAGTTCGTGTTGTGGGCGGGGTTGGAGGGGAAGCTCATGATGCCCTGCCCGGTCGGGCCTCCCTCAGGGATGATGATGCCGCCGCTTCCGGTGACACCAGACCAGAACACAGGGTCGGAGAATCCTCGCGGATCCTGGATCAGGTTGTCGTACGACCCCACGATGAGTTTCGCGATCGACGCCGATTTCGCCTTCAGTCGGACGCCGTCGAGCTCGCCGTAGGTGCCGGCACCGATTGCGACCTGCGGGATGATCGTCTCATCGAGCGGGCGTGGCATCCAACCGAGCGCCGTCCATTCCCACATCCCGACGAACGCGTTTGAGACGTGCCGCATCCACAGTGCACCGAGTGGCTTCCCGGCCCCGTCAGACGCGACTGGCGCCTTCGCGTTCACCGTCAGCTTGCCCTTCGCAAGCGACGCCTCAACAGAGGCACTGTTGGCCTCGGAGATGGCCGTATTCGCGCGCTCCTGCGCCTCAGTAACCCGCGGCGTAAGTTCCTCATCCAAGTCCTTCACCGCGGTCAACGCGCCCTGCACGCCACCCTCAGCTTCAAGCGCCTTATCGAGCGCGTCGACGGCATCCTGCTTCGCCTGCTGCGCATCGTCTGCGGCTTCCTGCGCCCGTTCAAGCGCGGCCTGCACCTCAGACACCACCACGATTGATCCCACAGGAGAAGGCAGGGAGTCCTTCCCGAGGAAGTCCAACGCGTACAGGCGCGCCTCAACGACAGTCCCGACCAGGAGGCCGGTGACCACCGTGCCCTGGTCCTGCCCATGCAGCACCCACGCCCCGAAGGGCTTCCCGGGCTCCTGCATCCGCGTCTCGACGAGGACATGCGAGAAATGCAGCGGCGGCACGTACGGGTCACCGTCGCCCTGCACTCGCCCGTCCCACGCGATCGACACGGCCCCATTGGCAGACGCCAAGACAGGCCTAGTCGGCGGATCCAGACGCGCAAGCGGGTACTGCGTCACCACCTGGACGCTTCTCGACCAGTCGCCCACGATCCCCGTAGAGGACACCGCACGGACCCGAATCGTCACCAGACGGGACGGCTCCTGCCCGCTGAACCCGGCAGACACGTCCTCCGAGCGTGTGCGAGCAGTCCCGCATTGCACGTCGTAATAGTCGACACCATTCAATGCGACACCATCGACGTCGGTCGTCACGGCTGCCCAGGACACATCAACTGATGAGAGGGGCATCGCCCCAAACCAGTATCCGAGTGACTTGCCAATCACTCCCGTAGGAGCTGCGGGCTTTGCGCGGTCCGCGCGCGAGGGGATACTGCCGTCACCGGCAACATCGTTCGCGCCATGCACGATCCCCTTGAGACGCTTCTGCGCACGCACTTCAGCATCCACAAACCGGTCATTCAGCGTGATCCGGGCACGCATGTCGCCCGCGTCCCACGCCAGCCCGAGCTCGTCGACGCGCATATGCTCCACGACGCCGTCAAGGTCAGGGGCGAGCACGAAGTCGCCGAGCTGGTAGTCAACGAGCGGCAGCACATCGATAGCGGCGATCGCGCGCGTGTACTCACGTCGCGGCGCCGTCGCCCGCTTGATCTCCTGCCCGATCAGATCAAGGGCAGTACCGTCTGTCGAGATCGAATCGTTCGCGATGACCTTCACACGGTCACCGTGCGCGACAGTCGCACCGGGCACAGCACGCTGCCACGACTTCCCGTCCTTCCCATCCACACGAATATGCGTGAACAGGTTCTCCACAGTCGCCCGGACAGGGGCTTCGTCAACGTCAGTGAACTGCAGGTCCAGGTTACGGCGCACCGCAGCAGACTCGACGTTGGTGACTACCAGCTTGCGGCCCTCAAAATGCCAGTCAATGAACCCGTAATTCGTGAGATCACTGAGCACATCTAGGAGCGTCATGCCCGGTTCGTACGCGACTGTCGTCCGTGCACCCCACGGCTTCCCCGCAGAATCCTTCACCGTATCGAAACCGTACGTCATGCCGGGAAGCGTCGCGTACTTCGCGCGCGACTCACCCAGCACCGACAAAAGGATCTGCCCGGGCGACGCCGACAAGAACTGGCGCTTCCCGTCACTGTCATACTTCGCGCCCGAATTCTCACTAGGACGCAAAATCTGGCAGCGATCCAACAGCGCCGAATACGACTTCAGCGTGACAGTGGGCACATCAAGATCAGCAGACGGATCCGAGCGCGCCTCAGACGACACAAACCGGGCATTGCGTGGTTCAACCCACGCGCCACCCTGCTCGACCTGCACAGCCACCTCACGCTGCCCAGACACCAGCCTCGCCACATCAGTGACAGCCGGAACCTTCACCGACAGAGCGCCCAGATCGTTCTGCGCAAAAGACGCATCCCACGACACC
>NZ_LOHP01000105.1 GCF_001482305.1 Leucobacter sp. G161 | reverse complement strand
TCGCGAGGGTGGCGAGGAGGGAGTCGGGGACGAGGTCGGTGTTGGCGTGGCCCTCGCGTACGATCGCTGCGATGCGTGTTCCGAGCTCCGCAGTCGTCGCACCCATCGCGGCACCCGAGAGCGCTGGGAGGGATCCGAGGACCTCGACGGTTGCGGCTTCGACGGCGCGTGCGGCTTCGCCGTCGGCGAGGTGGCCGAGCATGAGCGCGAGTGACAGGACCGCTCCCGAGGGGTTTGCCCAGCCCGTGCCCGCGATATCGGGGGCGGATCCGTGGATCGCTTCGAAGCATGCTTGGTGCGCTGCCGTCGAGGTTGAGGTTCGCGCTCGTTGCGACGCCGAGGCCGCCCTGGATCACGGCGCCGAGGTCAGTGATGATGTCGCCGAAGAGGTTGTCGGTGACGACGACGTCGAAGCGTTCGGGGGTGAGCGGCAGGTGGAAGCACATCGCGTCGACGTGCACGTAGTCGGTCTCGACCTCGGGGTATCGTGCGGCGACGGTCTCGAAGACTTCCTGCCAGAGCT
>NZ_LOHP01000104.1 GCF_001482305.1 Leucobacter sp. G161 | reverse complement strand
TCGAATACGAGACCATCATGAACGAACAGGTCGCACTCGCGGCCTGACCAAACTGTCACCTAAACGTGCATCAGACCCATGGGTCAAAACGGGCAGCCACCCCATCAATGTAGTAATACGGCTTCGTTATTCCTTTAGTAATAACTATTCTTTCGATCAAGCTTTCTGCAAGCGCCCGCTTCCAGTCATCAGACTCCTCCGCCCACGCTTCTTCCACAGTCTTGCCGACTGGGAGCATTGAAAGCACTGCATTACTGCTCGCATACCGCGTGAGAAGCCGCCCAATGCGTTCTAGCTCTTCATTCGCAGCTGACTTCGCTCGTTCAAGTTGAGGCCGCGTGAGAAGCCCTACGGCGTAATCATCGACAAACTGGTTGAGGCGTTCCTGCTGTTTCCTGCGGTCTTCTAGTAGACCCTTGATGATGCCCGAATCTTTCTCGTCGACTCCGAGAAGCTCAAGTACTGCCGAACTCTTTAGGTGGAAGAAGATACTCTCCCTCACCCAGTGCTCTAGAGCGTCCGCGTTACGGGTCACTCCCCCGCAGCCATGCTTCTTTACGGCGTCTCCCTGGACCCTGCATTGATACGTCCGTCGAATAGGCCGCTGGGGATTGTCTCGCTTGGTCATTCCGTTCAAAGGCATCCCGCACGCGCCACAGAATAGGACTCCAGTCAGGAGGTATTTGCGGGGCTTCGGAACGCCAGCTTTTGCCTCCGCTCGGATGTCGAGGAGTGCCTGCAGCCTTTCCCATGTATCCGCATCAAAGATTGGCTCCCAGATTGCCTTGTACTCGATGCCCTTGTAGATGCGCACACCCTTGAAGCGAGGCTTGCGCAGCATGTTGCGGACAGTAATCGGATACCAGAGTTTGCCTGTAGTGGTTCTAAAGCCTTGCTCATTTAAGTGCCAGGCGATGTGTTTGAAAGATTGACCCTTAAAGACCATCTTGGCCATCTCACGAAGAACTGCAGCTTCACTTGGCTCTATGGTGATGCGGTCTTCCTTGTACCCGAATACACGCCTCCCACCCTTATGCGGCAGCCCCTGCTTTGCCGAGCGTGCAGCGTTGTCTCCCATACGCTCTGAGTGCTTCTTGGACTCTTCCCTGTCCATCGTGGCTCGAATACCTATCTCGAACTCCGATATGAAGCCAGAAGGGGTAGCTACAGAGCGGTCGAGGTCGAGGTTCGCTTTCTCAATCGCTTCGAGTAGCGGAGCCCATCCTGGACCACCTCCACGACTCAGGCGGTCGGTCTTGTAGGCCATGACCATCTGCCAGTCGCCATTCTCGAAGCCCTTAAGGAGTTCCTTGAACTTCGCACGAGTGCGGCCACGGTTCTGATACCCAGAGGTGGAGGGTGGTTCTGCAAGTACTGAGACGACATCCACGCCCATTCGCTCAGCGGCGAGGCGGCAGGTCTCGATTTGGTTTTGTATAGATTCTGATCCGTCAATCGTCCTTGATTGACGTGCATAAATAACTGCTTTTATGGCGGTTTTCTCCATTAAATGACGCCCTTATTTACTCATGAATAGGCGTGTTTGCCTAGTCCTAAGGGCGTCGAGCAGCTCACCCGCTACCTCGAGCTCATGAACCGCGACCCGCTGCTCGCTCCGGTTTCTGGCGTCTTTGCGGCGCAGGAGATCAAGCCGCAGGCGCGCACCCTCGCCGAGGATCGCGGCATCCGCTGCCTCGTGCTCGACTACGACGCGATGCGCGGCATGGAAGACAAGAACACGCTCTTCTAGTAAATCCCTGCTGGCTCGTGCCTCAGCTTCGCCCGCACCATCCTCACATCGAGGCCGTCGAATCAGTCGGCGCCAACAGCTAGCTCAGCGGTTTCGATGAAGGTGTACATGGCTTCCCACATGCTGCAGCTGTCGTCGAGAAGTGGGAGTCTCACGGTGACTTCTTGCCCGCGGAAGATGCCAAAGACGACTGCTTGCGCAGCTTCGGCGTCGAGTTTGATCGAGGTCAGTCTTGCACCCCCACCTACGTTTCTCAGGAGTACCGTTAGGCTGAGATCGCGATGGATCTCACGCCACCTGATTGGCAGATTTACTTCCGCGGGCGCGAATGCTTCTTCAATGAAAACGTTCTCGTTGATGGTGACGCCCCAGCTTGCGCTGAACTGTTGCGCAATTGTGGAGGCGGCCGCATCAAACAGGCATGAAATCGGCTGCGACCCAGGCTTGACGCAATGAAGTCTGACTTTCTCTGGCCCAAAGTCGATTCGCGAGACAACAATAGCCTCTGCAATAACCGCCGACTCTGCTAGAGCCAGTTCGAACAGGAAATCTCCCTCGTGCATGCTGTGCAGCCTCCGTTTCGCCCCTGGGCTACAGATTGTCGGACGAGGGCAGAGTATCAGTGGCTCTTCGTAGTTGATGGCGCACAACTCGGCGATCAGCAAGCACTCGCGAAGTACACAACCACCGTGAGCCACTGGACACTCAGGCTCGGAAACGCCACCGCATTGAACTCCCCAGGGCACCTCTCTCAGGATTCACAGGTCGACAAGCACGACGAAAAAGCTTCAAAAAACTTTTCAACAGACCCCGTTTTGAGCCACAGGTGAGTGCTTGAATGTCGGTGGTGCGTGTTTGACTACCGTCATGAATCAATCACTGCAGATCCAGGACGAGGCCATCACCGGCCTC
>NZ_LOHP01000103.1 GCF_001482305.1 Leucobacter sp. G161 | reverse complement strand
GGTACGGTGCTGCCCAGCCCGGTTGGCGCGGGCGACCGTGCGTTCGCTTAGCGCGAGGTACGCGACGGCCCTGACAGGGCTAGTCTCGAAAGTGAATCCACCGCCGTCGGGCGCACGCGCGGGCGCGCGGTGGGCATACCTCAAGGAAAGGACACCCCTGATGAGTTCGATCGTAGTAATCGGTGGTTCGGGCTATGCCGGCTCGCACATCGTTGAGGCAGCCGCGGTGCGCGGAGAGCACGTCACCAGCGTCACCCGGCGGGAGGCCGCGACGCAAATCGCCGGTGTCACGTACCGCACGGGATCGATTCTCGACGCTGACGACCGCGCGAAAGCACTCGCAGGCGCTGACGTTGTGGTCGTCGCGGTGTCACCGCGCGGTGCGATGGCTGGGCAGGTTCGACCTGCAATCGCCGCGCTTGCGGCTGAGGCTGAGGCTGCCGGCGTGCGACTGGGAGTCATCGGCGGGGCAGGATCGCTGGAGCAGACACCGGGTGGGCCGCTGCTTGCCGAGTCCCCTGAGTTTGGTGAGGAGTTCAGGCCGGAGGCCCTGGAGATGGCCGGTGTGCTCACCGACCTTCGCGCGAACGAGGGCACCCTCGACTGGTTCTTTGTCAGCCCCGCTGGCGACTTCGGTCCGTGGGTCGCGGGGGAGTTCCGCGACGAGTATCGGGTGGGCGGAGACGTGCTCCTCACAGACGAGAACGGGGTATCCGCGATCGGGGGCGCAGACTTCGGCGTCGCCATCATTGACGAGATTGACGAACCAGCACACCACCGCCAGCGGTTTACTGTCGCGTACTAACGGTGAAGCGTCGGCCAGGAGCCGCTACGCTGGGCTAGTGAATTCCGGTCTCATCTCCCAGCTACGCAGCGACCTCCTGGCCGCGCGCTACTCGCTCTCCTCGCTGACCACCCTCTGGGGGCGTACCGCTGAGGAAGCGCGACGGCGGGGCGTCTTTCAGCCGGCACTGCGCGTGCTGGCGCAACGCAAGCCTGCACCGAACGTGACTCTCGGCAGGGTCTTCCTGCTGGGCGCTGCGGTGTCGCGCGAAGAGCTCAACGGCGCACTGCCCGCGCTTGGCGCAGCTGGCGCGGAGGCGCTTGGCCTCGTCGCCGCTGTTCCGGGCACTCCCGACAGCGTGAATGACGACGGCGTCGCCGCAGGGGCGTTGCGCGCGGCGCTCTCCCTGAACCCGGTTGAGTTCCCTGACGTCGAGCCAGCAGATCTCGAGCCGGCCGGCACTCACCATATCGAGTGGTGGATCCTCTCCGACCTTGATGACGAGCTCCGGCGCGGCCCGGCCAGACCCGACCACGTGATGGGCGTTGGGGGAGCGACGCGCACGCTGCTCGCACAGGTACCGCCGATCCGCGTCGCCCGCGCCCTCGACCTCGGCACGGGCTGCGGCATCGTGGCGATGTACCTCGCTCACCTGGGGGCCGCGCACACGATCGCGAGCGATATTTCGGAGCGGGCGCTCACGCTCGCCCGCGCCAACGCGGCGCTCAACGGGTTCGACGACCGCATTGAGTTTCGCCTCGGCAGCCTGTTCGAACCGGTCGAGGCCGAGCGATTCGACCTCATCGTCTCAAACCCGCCGTTCGTCATCACGCCACGCGGTGACGACGAGGGCGCACGCTACGAATACCGTGACGGGGGTATGACCGGCGATGAGCTTGCCGCAACGGTCGTGCGCACTGCAGCTTCGCACCTCGCTGACGGCGGATCGCTCGTGTGTCTCGCGAACTGGGAGACCGAGTGGGGCGGGCACGGGCTCGAACGGGTGCGCGGCTGGATCCGTGACGCTGCGAGCGGCAGCGGCGCCGCCCTCGACGCCTGGGTCATCGAGCGCGACCGTGTCGACACTGCGCAGTACGCGGAGACCTGGGCGCGCGACGGCGGTGCGCGGCCCGGCCAGGCTGCATTTGATGAGCTTCTTACCGCGTGGCTCGACGATTTCGGGTCGCGACGCGTGGTGAGCATCGGGCTCGGCGCGATCCACATGCGGCGGACGGCCGACGACGCCTGCGACTCGCCAGCTGATGCATCGGTGATTCACGCGGAGCAGGCCACCGGCGCGCTCGCCTCGAGCGGGCTGGGGCGTTCGCTCCGCGAAGCGTTCGACGCTGGCGCTGCCGCCGCGCGCGCCAGCAGCGAAGTGGTGCCTGCGCCCAGGTGGGTGCGCGCCGCCGACGTCTCAGAGGAGCGGATCTACACGCCGGGCGAAGAATCCCCGAGCGCGATCACGCTCGTCGCCGACGTGCCGATCGCGCGCCGGGTGACTGCCGATACGCTGCTCGCTGCAGCGGTTGGCGTGTGCGACGGCGAGCTCACGCTCGGGCAGATCGCTGATGCCCTCGCCACGCTCCTCGCGATTGATGCTGACGCTGCCGGCGAAGCTCTCGTTGCGGGCGCGCGCGAGCTCGCCTGGCTCGGTGTCCTCGCGCCAGCACGCGATTCATCACTGCCAGGCGCCACAGCACAATGAGGTGTGCGGGCGAGCTGTGACGGCAGCGGTTACGAGAGTGGCGTGACCAGCCCGCGAAGGAACGAGGCAGCGGCCCCGGCACAGGCCAGGATCACGACGAAGCGGCGCACCTGAGCCGGCGTGACCAGGCGCAGCAGTCGCTCGCCCGCGGCAATGCCGAGCAGGATCGCCGCGAACACGATGCCCCAGAACCACCAGTCGGTATCGGGCAGCATCCCGGCAGGGTTCATGAGGAGCTTTGCGCCAGCCGAAGCCAGTCCTGTCACCACGAAGTACGGCTGCAGGGTCGCCGCAAACGAGACCTGTGGCCAACGGGTGAGCACCGCATACGCACTCACAGCCGGGCCACCGACACCGGCGAGCGAGTTGGTGAGGCCGGAGAGTAAACCGGTCAGGGCGCGCGGCGCCCGTGGTTCCGTCGAGAATCGCTCGCTCGTGAAGATGAGGGAGAGGCTCAGCGCCAGCAACACGATGGCGCCAACCGAAACGGCCATGACGGCGGGTGAGAGCAGCTGGGACAGCCAGGATCCGACGACAGCGCCGATGATCGCGAACGGTGTGAGCCACCGAAACATCGACCAATCGACCGATCGCCAGACGCGCGGCAGAATGAGCAGGCTCGAGACTACGCCAAGAATATTGACGAGCAGCACGCCCGAGTGGCCGCCGAGGAGCAACGTCATGAGTGGCGACACGAGGAGCGCAAAGCCGAGGCCAGCCATGCGCTGGGCGGCGGCACCGACGACGGTGACGAGAACGATGAGTATGCCGAGTGTGAGCGTCACAGTGCGCCACCGCGTCGCGAATGGGCGCGTTCGCTCGTTCCGGCACATACAGGACAACCGGTAAAGAGAGGCATGCGCCCCATTGTTGCAGAGAGGCAGCTGCGGCCGGGCCAGGCCGTCGGGCGTCGCGTGCGCCGGAGGCATGCGCCGTCTCGGTAGACTGGGATGGTGATGCGTACCACCGATCTCCGCGGCCGCGAGCTCTCCCGTGGCGAACTCCTCTCCCTTGTGCCACGCGCTGCCCTCAGCGCGGACGTTGCCGTCGAGCGCGTGCGCCCCCTGGTGCAGGCTGTCGCCGAGCGCGGCCAGGCCGCGCTTCGCGAGCAGGCTCGCGACTTCGACCGAGTCGAAGGGCACGCACTTCGTGTCCCGGCTGAGGCCGTCGTCGCGTCGCTCGGGGAATGCCCCGCCGACGTGCGTGACGCCCTCACGCAGCTCGTAGAACGGCTGCGGATCGGCTCAGCGGCGCAGGTCCCCGAGACGCGTGTCAGCCACATCGGTGACGGCGCTCAGATTACACAGCGGTGGCAGCCAGTCTCGCGAGTCGGACTGTACGCACCGGGCGGTAAGGCCGCATACCCTTCTTCAGTCATCATGAACGCCGTTGCAGCGCAGGTCGCTGGCGTGCCGAGCCTCGCGCTTGCCTCGCCCGCGCAGGCTGACAACGGGGGACTCCCGCACCCAGCTGTGCTGTGGGCCGCGGCCCTCTGCGGGATTGAAGAGGTCTACGCGATTGGGGGAGCGGGGGCTATCGCTGCCTTTGCGTACGGCGTCGAAGAGATCGGTCTCGAGCCGGTCGACGTCGTGAGCGGGCCGGGCAACGTGTTTGTCGCGGCGGCGAAGCGTGTCGTGAGCGGGAAGGTCGGCATCGACTCGGAGGCTGGCACCACCGAGATTCTGGTGATTGCCGACGCATCCGCGAACCCCGCGTATGTTGCGGCTGATCTGATCAGCCAGGCCGAGCACGACGAAGCTGCCGCCTCGGTCCTTGTCACCGACTCGGAGACGCTCGCGGATCGCGTGCTCGCCGAGATCGCGGTGCGCGCCCCGCTCACCGAGCACGCGGAACGCGTTGCGGTGGCGCTGCAGGGGCCACAGTCCGCCGTGATCCTCGTTGACGATCTTGCGACCGCGGTGCGGGTCTCGAATGCTTACGGGCCAGAGCATTTAGAAATTCAGACGAGCAATGATGACGCAGTGCTCGCTGGGATCACTGACGCTGGCGCGATCTTCGTCGGCGGATACACGCCGGTGAGTCTCGGAGACTATCTCGCGGGATCCAACCATGTGCTGCCGACGGGCGGCACCGCACGCTTCGCTGCGGGGCTCGGTGCCCATACGTTCCTGCGGCCCCAACAGATCATTTCATACGACCGAGCGGCCCTCGCTGCAACCGAGGCCCCGTTGCTCGCGCTCGCGGGCGCGGAGGGCCTGCCCGCACACGGCGAGGCAGTGAGCGCTCGCTTCGAACAGGAAGGCTCCTGATGCACTGCCCCTTCTGCAGACACTCCGACAGCCGGGTCATTGACTCGCGCACTGCCGATGACGGCATGTCGATCCGCCGTAGGCGCCAGTGCCCGAACTGCAGCAAACGATTCACGACGACCGAGACCGCCAGCCTGACGGTGATCAAGCGCTCTGGGGTTGTCGAGCCGTTCAGCCGCGAGAAAGTCATGGTCGGCGTTCGCAAGGCCTGCCAGGGCCGCCCGGTGACCGAGGCGGATCTCGCGCTGCTCGCGCAGCGAGTCGAGGAGTCCCTACGTCTCACTGGCGTCGCCCAGTTCGAGACCAACGACATCGGCATTGCGATCCTCCCGCACCTGCGCGAGCTCGATGAGGTCGCCTACCTCCGCTTCGCGAGCGTGTATCAGGCGTTCGACTCTCTCGACGACTTCGAGGCTGCGGTCCGCGACCTGCGCGAAAAGCGCGGCAGCGACGACAGCGGACTCACCGCCGATGCACCGGCATCGATTCAACAGTAAGGCGAGACCGTGACACCGGCGACTGAACGGGCAAAGATGAGCCCCTACAAGATCCTGTTCAATACCGTCCTGAAGCGGATGGATCCCGAGCGGGCGCACCACCTCGCGTTTGCCGTGATTCGCGCATTCCCGGCGCTCGGCGGCATCGTGGGCAAGGTGTGCGGCCCGGATCCCTCGCTGCGAGTGCGGGCACTCGGGCTTGAGTTTCCGAGCCCGTTCGGGTTGGCCGCGGGCTTCGACAAGAATGCCGAAGGCATTCTCGGCCTGGGCGAGCTCGGCTTCGGGCACGTCGAGATCGGCACGGTGACCAAGCATGCGCAGGACGGGAACCCGAAGCCGCGCATGTTCCGTCTCGTTCCGGACCGCGGGCTCATCAACCGGATGGGGTTCAACAACGGCGGATCCGCCGCAGCGGTGCCGCGCATCGAAAACGCCCGAATGCGTCGCCGTCGGCCGATCATCGGCGCGAATATTGGCAAGAGCCGGGTCACTGAGGTCGAAGACGCGACGGCGGACTACGTGTGGAGCGCTGAGCGACTCGCCCCCATCTCTGATTACCTCGCGGTGAACGTGAGTTCCCCGAACACGCCCGGCCTTCGCGGGTTGCAGGAGCTCGAGCTGCTCGAGCCGTTGCTGGCGGCCGTGAAGACCGCGGCGGGGGAGACCCCGCTCCTCGTGAAGATCGCCCCGGATATGGAGGACGAGCAGATCGACGGCATCGTCTCCTTGGCAGTGCGCCTCGGGCTCGACGGCATCATCGCAACGAATACGACGATTTCGCGCGAGGGGCTTGCGACGCCGGCTGCGCGCGTCGAACAGATGGGTGCTGGCGGACTGTCAGGTGCTCCGCTCGCGGATCGATCGCTGGCTGTGCTTCGGCGGATCCGTGAGGTCGCACCCGCCGAGTTCTGTGTCATCTCTGTCGGCGGCGTCACCACGGCAGCCGACGTGCTCGAACGGCTCCGGGCCGGAGCGACACTCGTGCAGGGCTTCACCGCCTTCGTCTACGAGGGCCCGCTGTGGGCTCGACAGATCAACCGCGGGCTGCGCTCAGCAGGGTGGCGCCAGGCGGCCTAGCGTGCACCGCCAGAGACAACGAAGAAAGGCCCGGATTGCTCCGGGCCTTTCTTCGTTGTGCTGCGGGTCACGCCTCCGCGCGGTGCAGGCGGCTTAGTTCGGGTACTTGCCGCGCTTGACCTGCGGCTTCGGCATGCGCAGCATGCGGAACTGCATCGCACGCATGGCGCCGTACCACTTGAAGCCTGGCTGCACGTTGCCCTCGCCGAACTTCGCGGTGAGCTTCTTCTTGAGGATGAAGGTCAACGCAAACGCGTCGATGATCGCGAAGAGCAGGAAAGCCCATACGAAGAACACGCCGTAGACCTGGACCCAGCCGGGGAAGAGGGCGACGACGAGGAAGATCACCATCACGGGAATGAGGAGCTCACCCGCGCTCCAGCGCGCGTCGACGTAGTCGCGTACGAAGCGACGCTGTGGTCCGCGGTCACGCTGCGTGAGGAACCGCTCGTCGCCGGCCATCATGCCAGCGCGGGCACGATTCCTGGCTTCGTTCTGCGCCTCGCGCTGCTGCTTACGCAGTTCCTTGTCGTGCGACCCGACGATCGGGCGTGCCTTCGCAGCCTGAGCGGCGCGGCGCGACGGTGTTGGGCGACCCTTGCCCTCAACTGCTTCTTCCTGGGTCGAATCAGCTGTCTCGTCTCGCTTGCCAGCGCTCATGATCGCCTGTGGTTTCCTCTCATCAGACACCCAATCGGGTTCGTACACTCGACACCAAGCGTACCGCGTCAAACCGGCGTAGACTGGAGACATTCGGCCCACGGGCCGTTATTCGGCCTGCGAGCCGCACAAATGCTTCGGCTGAGGCCGATGGGAGCAGAGTTGAGAGCAGAGGAGAACGCATGAGTAACGACACTGCAGTACGCGAACACGGGGTCGATCTGAGTTCCGCGGCACAAGACAAGGTGCGCAGTTTGCTGCACCAGGAGGGTCGCGATGACCTTCGCCTGCGTATCGCCGTGCAGCCCGGTGGGTGCTCCGGCCTGATTTACCAGCTCTACTTCGATGAGCGCCAGCTCGACAACGACGCAATCGTTGACTTCGAGGGTGTTCAGGTGGTTGTCGACCAGATGAGCATTCCCTACCTCGCCGGTGCAACGATTGACTTCGAAGACACCATTCAGAAGCAGGGCTTCACCATAGACAATCCAAATGCTGAGGGAAGCTGCGCCTGCGGCGACAGCTTCGCCTAAGAAAGAATGTTCGACTCTGTTCGGCGCGACACCCCGTTTGCGTTCGGGGAACGCTCAGCTTCGCGCTAAGCTAACAGGTAGTCATCAGTTTCGCCTACCTGCGTGGGCAATGACCAGTAAGAATTCGAAAGGTATGCGGTGCGTTCCAATCGTGTAAACAAATGGGTTGCGGCCCCAGTCGCCATTGGCGCGGCTCTCCTGCTCGCTGGCTGTACTCCTGAGCAGCAGCGTGGCTTCCTCCCCGAGGGATCCACTCACGCCACGAACCACACTGAGGGCATCACTGCTCTCTGGGTGAACTCGTGGATCGTGCTGCTGGGTGTGGGTGTACTCACCTGGGGCCTCATCATCTGGGCAACCATCGCGTACCGTCGCCGTAAGGGCCAGACCGGCCTTCCGGTGCAGCTTCGCTACAACATGCCCATTGAGACCTTCTTCACGGTTGTCCCCGTGATCCTCGTGCTTGGCTTCTTCGCGTTCACCGCGCAGGAGCAGGCAAAGATCGAGGCTCGCTACGACAACCCGGAGAACGTCGTTGAGGTCTACGGCAAGCGTTGGGCTTGGGATTTCAACTACATCAGTGACGACGTCTACTTCCAGGGCGTTCAGGTGAAGACCGACGAGAAGGGCTCGGCGCTGCCCGAGACCATGCCGGTCCTCATGCTCCCCGTCGACAAGACGACGGAGATCCGCCTGGAGACGCGCGACGTCATCCACTCCTTCTGGGTCGTTGAGTACCTGTACAAGAAGGATATGATCCCGGGCCAGACCAACTACATGAGCTTCACGCCGACTGAAACCGGCACGTTCATGGGTAAGTGTGCCGAGCTCTGTGGCCAGGACCACTCGATGATGCTCTTTGAGCTCAAGGTTGTCGAGCAGGACGAGTACGGCGCATACGTCGAGTCGCTCCGCGCTGAGGGCAACACTGGTCGCATCGGAGACGAAGCCAATGCGAACATCGAGTCGTTCTACGGCGACGAGGCCGCGGCCCAGAACGAGAACAAGTAGCGAGGGAAATAGAGATGAAGAAGGGTAATATCATCGTTTCGTGGATGACCTCCACGGATCATAAGGTGATCGGGTACATGTACCTGATTAGTTCCTTCGTGTGGTTCTTGATTGGCGGCCTGATGGCCCTCCTGATCCGCGCGCAGTTGTTCGCTCCAGGCCTCGAGGTCATCGCGACCAAGGAGCAGTACAACCAGCTGTTCACCATGCACGGCACGATCATGCTCCTCATGTTCGCAACGCCCCTGTTCTCGGGCTTCGCAAACGTGATGATGCCCCTGCAGATCGGCGCCCCCGACGTGGCGTTCCCCAGGCTCAACGCATTCGCGTTCTGGCTCTACACGTTCGGATCGCTCATCGCCGTCGGTGGCTTCCTCACCCCGCAGGGTGCCGCTTCGTTCGGCTGGTTCGCTTACGCGCCGCTTTCTGAAGTCACGTATTCTCCTGGCGTCGGTGGGAACCTCTGGGTCCTCGGCCTCGGTATCACCGGCTTCGGCACGATCCTTGGTGGCGTGAACTTCATCACGACGATCATCACGATGCGCGCTCCGGGCATGACGATGTGGCGTATGTCCATCTTCACCTGGAACACGCTCGTGACCTCGCTCCTCGCTATCCTGGTCTTCCCCGTGCTCGCAGCTGCGTTCTTCGCACTTGCGGCAGACCGTGTCTTCGGCGCTCAGATCTTTAGTGGTGAGGGCGGAGCAATTCTCTGGCAACACCTCTTCTGGTTCTTCGGACACCCTGAGGTCTACATCATCGCGCTGCCGTTCTTCGGTATCGTCTCTGAGATCTTCCCGGTCTTCAGCCGTAAGCCCATCTTCGGTTACAAGACCCTGATCTACGCGACAATCGCGATTGCTGCGCTGTCGATGACCGTGTTGGCTCACCACATGTACGTCACCGGTTCGGTCCTGCTGCCGTTCTTCGCCCTGATGACGATGCTCATCGCGGTTCCGACCGGCGTGAAGATCTTCAACTGGCTGGGTACGATGTGGCGAGGCTCGATCACTTTCGAGACCCCGATGCTCTGGTCGCTTGGCTTCCTCGTGACCTTCGTCTTCGGTGGCCTCACCGGTGTCATCCTGGCTTCGCCGGCACTTGACTTCCACCTCTCCGATACCTACTTCGTCGTGGCTCACTTCCACTACGTCGTATTCGGCACGGTCGTCTTTGCGATGTTCGCTGGCTTCTACTTCTGGTGGCCGAAGTGGACCGGAAAGATGCTCAACGAGCGTCTCGGCAAGATCCACTTCTGGGTCCTGTTCATCGGCTTCCACACCACCTTCCTCGTGCAGCACTGGCTGGGTGTCATGGCTATGCCGCGTCGCTACTACACCTACCTGCCTGAGGATGGCATCACCTGGGGCAACCAGCTCTCGACTGTTGGCGCCGTGATTCTGGGTGCGTCGATGATCCCGTTCCTCCTGAACGTGTACATCACCGCCCGTCGCGCACCGAAGGTCACCGTGAACGACCCGTGGGGCTACGGCCGCTCGCTTGAGTGGGCAACTTCCTGCCCGCCGCCGCGCCACAACTTCACGTCGATCCCGCGTATCCGCACCGAGTCGCCTGCATTCGATCTCAATCACCCTGAGGTGAGTGGCATCGAGCAGCCGAAGCCTGCAACGGTTCCCGACTTCGCCGAGCAGAAGTAACCAGAGGGAGTATTCACTATGAAATCGAACATTGTGATCTTCTGGATCCTCACGGTGTACTTTGTCGTCCTTGGCTTTGTCTACACCGCGTGGAACCTGATTACGCACGGCTACGTCGAGTGGGCAGGCAGCACCGTTCTCTTCGGTGGTGCCTTCCTCGGCGGCTTCGTTGCCGTCTATCTCATGCTCGTCCAGCGCAAGCAGGGCGGCGTGCTCATCGAGGATCTCGATGACTCAGATATCGACGATGGCGATCCCGAGCTCGGCGAGTTCAGCCCGTGGAGCTGGTGGCCAATGGTGCTTGCACTCGCGGCGTCGCTCTTCATTCTCGGACTGTGCCTCGGATTCAACTTCTGGATCACCTTCCTCTCGATCCCGCTCTGCATCGTGGCGGTCGTAGGCTGGGTCTACGAGTACTACCGCGGACACTTCGCAAGGTAATCTGACAACGTGGCAATCACCATTCGCCGGGGCCAGGCCGAGGACGCGGAAGCGCTCCTCGGCCTGGCCCGTCAGTTCACGACCGGACGCGATCCGATTGGCCGTGACGACTTTCAAGTCGCCTACGACAACGTGCTTCGTCGACGTGACCAGGAGACCAACGTGCTCTTCGTCGCTGAGAATGACGGAGTCATTGCGGGATACTCACTTATGACTGTCTCGCGACTCCTCCACGCTCCCGGGCTCACCGCCCACCTGCAGGAGGTCGTCGTCGACGAGCAGTCCCGTGGTCTCGGTATCGGTGACCGCATTATTGCGGCAAACGAGCACTACTGCATGGGACGTGGCGTGCGTCAGCTGTCCGCTTCGACGGCCCGCATTGGCTCGTTCTACAATCACCGCGGCTTTGAAGCTGTCGGTGAGCACTACCGCAAGCTCCTCGAGCTGGAGTAGCGATGAGCAGCGCCTCGATAAGCGCTGCACCCGGGGCCCGTCGTCCGCGACGGCGCCCCGGGGAAAATCGTGCCGGCCTCATCGCAGCTGGCACCATCGAATTCGGGTTGTTCGGATACGCCGGAGCGCAGACCTCCGCAATCGCCACACGTGCGGGCGTCTCCCAACCCAACGTCTACGCGAACTTCGCTTCGAAACGCGATCTCTTTCTCGCCTGTGTGCGCGAGCTCCTCGCCGCCGCTGGCGGCGAGGAACAGAGCCTCAGCAGCACGACGATCGCCGAGACTGTCTTCTCTACGGTGCGCAGCCCGAAGACGCCGCTCGCACCCTCCTCAGCAGCACCGCTCACAGATGAGCACCTCCTGCTGCTCTACCAGGCGATTGCTGCCGCACGCGAGCCTGCGCTCGCCCCTGAGCTTGCCGGACTGCTCGGCGAGATCCACGCCACCCTGGGCATGAATGCGCTCGCTGAGGCGCTGCTGGCGGCCGCCACGATGCTTGCGGTGCCCGACGCGCAGGACTAGCTCCCGCTTTCTGGCTGTGGTAGTTCCACTAGGCTGGCGACGCTCGCTCAGGTGCGACGCTCGCTCAGGTGCGACGCTCGCTCAGGTGCGACTCTCGCTCAGGTGCGACGCTCGCTCAGACGCCGACCAAGCACGCGTACTCGCTCTCGCTTGCGCTGAAGTCGCATTGCGCGTGATGAGGTGTTGTGTCATCGGGTTTCCTGCATCGTTTCCGACGAGATCTGCCCGCGAGGACTGGGTATGCGTCTCCTAGCAGTTGAGGATGTAGCGGCTGGGGGAGTCGACGCGGGGCTGCGATGAACCGGGTGAGTGCGGCAAGGTCTCGAAAACCGCACACTCAGGTGCGGTGAAGGAACCGGCAGTGCGCACCTGGCTTCCGGAGTAGGGCATGAGTCGCTCGGGGCAGCCTCACCCTCGATCGCTCCACCCCGCGTGTTGAAGTGGGGTACCGGGCAAGAGTGGTCTGGGGTGCCTGAGGCCGGCCGGCCGGCGAGGGGGCCGGTGTTCCAAGTGGTCTGTGGTGCTTTAGCAGGCCTGTTACCTAGGTGTTGCGGCACAGTGCTGCTGCGACCTCCTCAACCTTGAAGCGCCGGGTGGAGCAGGCAGTTAGAAGGGGTGCAGTGTGGGTTCTTCGACCGCGGGTTCTTCAACCGCGGGTTCGAATTGCACTTTGCGTTTCGGTTTGGGCCGTGTGGCCCGCAGCTCCGGCAGTAAGTCTGGTGGCAGGTCGATATAGATACGCCCAGTCGGTGACGTCCACTCGAGCACCCCGCCTGCGAGTTGTTTCACTGTCCAGTCCGAGTTGCCTTTCAGTGCGTGGTGGCTGCGGCACAAATGTGCGAGGTTGTCGGTAGCTGTGGGCCCG
>NZ_LOHP01000102.1 GCF_001482305.1 Leucobacter sp. G161 | reverse complement strand
GATCGAATACGAGACCATCATGAACGAACAGGTCGCACTCGCGGCCTGACCAAACTGTCACCTAAACGTGCATCAGACCCTTAGTTATTTAGCGGCCTCACGCAGCCAGTCGTCCATCGACGCTGCCGCTTGAGGCGAGTTTCCTTCGTTCGGGATGATCAGCTTCTGAACCGGCTGTTCACCCCTGAATGCGATGAGCGCATCCGCCGACGCTTCGAGCTCTTCCTTAGTGCTGCCAGACAACAGCTCGGCAGGAACATTCTTTGCAGCAGCGACCTCAGCGCGAACTACCTGAGACTCAAGCTCTGAAGCTCGCTTCTCAGCCGCAGCAATACGCTCAGCCGCTTTCTGCTCGTCGCTCTTCTTCGCGTCCTCGATCTCTTGAAGCTTCGCGGCCTTCGCCTGAAGCTCCTCGTAATCGGTTGGGATCTTTGCGCGCTCCCGAGCAATGCGAGCCTGGATAGCTTTGTCGAAGTCCTCCTGCGAAGTGATCGCGGTGAACTCCTTACTGGCTTCCTTGCTCTGCTCGTTAGTTTCTTCCGTGGTGTTAGTAGCACCCGTCTGCTCAGACATACTGAGACTCCTTTACCGTTTAAGCCCCGTACGGGCATGACCGCGAAACCGTCGCGTACGGCCACGGAAGAAACCGTGGAAGATTCAGAACGGGACAAGAACGGACTCTCGCCGCTCGTACCCGCGAACATTGAAGGAGCGCGTCTCGCGCTGGTAGAACGTCGGCACGGGCACGCAATGGCAGTTGTCGTGGTAGCTGTTCTCAAGCCCGCGGCCTCCGCGCGCTTTGACCCCACCACCGACACCGCCGATGTAGCCCTTTCGGCGGTTCCCCGATTCGTCCAACGCGATCGATGAGTCAGTGCCGCGCCCAACGACCATGCCGCTCGCTGCGTCCGACTTGTAGACGGGCCCGCGGCCGGCGAGCATGATGCAGAAGTCACACGACTTGCCCGACTTCGCTCGCCCCGGGTTCACGCTCCGCGACCAGCGCACCGCCGCGACCTTCCCCGACCGGGCATCAGCCCGAGACAGCAGGTCGATCGTCTGGCGGGCTGGCTGCAACACGAGGCGTTGCGCGCCGCCGAGGAGCTGCGACTCGAAGAGATCCCAGTCCGGATCATCCAGGAAGAGCGAGCCGACAGCCCACCGCGCAACACCTTCGGACTGCTTCACTTTCGCGGGCTGCGCGAACACTGTTTGCAGTGTCCCGGCAGACGGGGCGATATTGCGGGAGGCGTCGTAGAAGTCTGCGCCGAGCACCGCGGAGGTGTCCCCGAACGACGTCATGAAGTCCGGGAACACCCGCACGAGCAGATCACGCACCTTCACGGGGTCCGCCGAGGCGCTCACTGCGCTCAGCAGATCCCGGATCTGGGTGCGCGCGAGTGACGCGAGTTCGGCGGTGGCGGTTCGGAACTCTTCTACCTGAGCTGGACTCGCCATCGCTGCCCCCTAGTCTTCGCTTGCCTGCTTGATCGTGATCGGCTGGCCGGGGATGAACTTGAGCCCTTCAAGGCCCGACCTGCGCGCAGCATCGTCAGCGTCCACACCCGCGCGCCTGAGCACGCCGAGCGCGTCTGCTTGGGCCTTCACTACCTGGGCAGATTCAAGGCCGCTGGCTGGCTGGCTGGCTGGCTGGCTGCTCAGCATCCTGGCGAACCGACTTCGCGGCCTCCACGAGCTCACTGATCCGCGAGCCCGCCCTGCGCCGCTGCTCATCAACCTTGAACCGCATGATCTGATCCCGAGTCAGGCCCGCATACTCGAGCCCGACCTCAGACATCGCGAACGGTGAATCGTCCTTGATCGCTGCAGCAAGCTTCGAGAACGCGTCCGCACGCGCCGACGGCGACACGATCGCAGGATCCGTGAACTGTGCCTGCAAGCCGCGAAGCTCAGTGGACACACTCCCCAGCCCGTCGCGCAGGCGCACCGCGAGCTGCATCGCCTTCACGGCGCCGCGGCCCCACGTCCGGTTCGCCGTTCGGGTCTTCATGATGAGTTCTTCCTTGGCGGCGTAGATCGCGTCAGCAGACGACGGGTTCGACGCGTCAGCCCACCGCACCTCAAGCTGCTGGTCGTCTGCGAAGAGGCTCTTCAGCATCCGAAGCTGCTCAGTGTGTGGCTGTGGTGAAGCTCCCTGGAAGCGGTGAATGTCCGGCTTCTGTTCCGGGTTGTCGACGTCGATCGCGTTCATCCGGCCCATCACGGCAGACCACTTATCGTCACCGATGAACTTCGATACGTCCGCACCGAACAGCCAGTACTTGTCCGCCGAATAGAACTCGGCCGACACCTCAGCACGCAGCAGCGTGCGGATCATCGCGTCAGTGAGCCCCATCGCGGTACGGCTGATCCGGGAGTGCCCGAATGGCCGGTTCAGTTCCGGCTGCAGTACGAGCCGCGACACCGAAACCTCACCGAGCGGGTTCGCAACGACCGCACTCTTCCACCGGCCCGAAGGCTGTTTCGAGAACGCGTACACCTTGTCCCACGTGTAGAACACCATCTCGGTAGGCCCGGTCTGGTCAGTCTCCGTGACCGACAGGAACCCGCCGAGCTTACGCCGGCGCGTATCCCACGTCGCCGCCGAAGAATCAGCAGCGCGAGGAAGCACGAGCAGTTCCGGTTCACCCGCCGCGACATCACCGTGCGAGACGGTGAGGAACGCGCACGCGTGGATCGCGCTCGACGTCGTTGCCAGGTCGAACTCGGAGATGAAGTCGTTCTCGTCCAGTGTCTCCGCGAGCCCGAACGGGTCATCCCTCCCCGCCGGCGAGACGAACCCCTCGAGCACCGAACGATCAGTCATAGCGTGGACACCCTTGGCGATCTCCTGCAGCGGCGTGAACGCGCGCTGCATCTGCGGAGGGACCGCGATACCGAAGTCCTTCAGGGCGTTCTTGCCCTCGTAGTAGACCGTGCGCAGAAGGTTCCGGCGACGCTTGGACTCCCACGTCGCGAACAGTTTCGCGAACAGGTCATGCTCAGACCCCTCGAGCCCAACATTCGGGATGGAACCTGCGTGATAGAACGAAGCACTCATAGGAACACGGCCCTCCGTTCTTTCTCGCCGTACGGCTTCCGTTTTGTTGTCATCGCCAGCCAGTAAGCAAGGCTCACCGCTTCGATTGGTGTCTCGTCGCCGTCAGGCGTTGTGGGTATCCAGCCCCACGCCCCCGAGTTGCCGCGAAGCTTCTTGTCGGAGATCGCCACCGACTCGTCAAGCTGCGCCTGCCCGTCGTCCGCAAGGTGCGTGAACGGCAGCGGGAGCACCTCATCGGGCGCGAGCTCGGCGTTGGCCTTCGCAGCCTTCGCAGACGCCCGCACAGCATCCAACGTCATCGAACACGACGTCGTGTACTCCGGGGTGTTCGCGATCTTGAGCACCGCGTCAGGCACGCCCCGATCCCGCAGCAGTTGAGCGAGGACGGGAGCACCAGAAGCGCCCGACAGCACAATCTGTGCAGCCTTCCGCCACCGTGCAGCAAGCCAGTCAGCGAGCGCGCCAAGACCTGCCGCAATGTCCCCGTCAGCAGCATCAATGAGTTCGACGTGTACGCCGCCCTCATGCTTCAAACCGCCGCCGAGAGACAGCCTGGTGCCGTCGAGGTTGAACGCGACCGAGTAGACCCACAGCCCATCGGTCGGAGTCTCAGTGATGCCTGACGCACGCCATTCGGCCTCGGAGATCTGCCGGGATCCGGCCTGGTCGTCATCCCACACTCCGAACGCTTCGCGCCTGATCGACTCAGGCCGCAAGTTCTCCAGCATGCGCATAACCGCTTGCTTGGGGGTGCGCTTCGGGTAAGACGGGTTCGCGATCGCGACCGCAGACCAATCCACGTGCCCGGGCTTCCACAGCTCGGGACGCAGCGACGGATCCGCGGAGAACTCGAGGTACATCATGTTGAACTCAGGGTCAGCGCCGTCAGCACGCTCACGCTTCACCTCGAGCGCCTTGCGGCGTCGAGTCTTGAACTCTTCACCCTGGTCAGTTGGCCGCGGGGGAGTCCCTACGATGAACATCAGTGGGTTGTCTGCCTGGTTCATCGTTGGCACGAGGTCGTCCATCGTCTTCTCGGTGAGGCGCTGCCCCTCATCGAGGATGAGGATCCCGACTTTCGTGAAGCCGAGGCCGAAGCCTCGCTCGCGCGCACCGAACAGGATGCGGGAACCGTTCGTGAACTCGATCGCCGCATCGCCAGAGCCGAGCCGGATCTGCTTGATGAACGGGCGCACCTTCGGTTTCTTCGCCATCGCCTGCATTGAACGGAACGTCTCGCCCGCGGTCGCCAGCTGGTGCGCCGTCCAGATGACGAGCGTGCCAGGGTTCAGCATGCACAGCGCGAACGTCACCGACCGATGAAGAACGTCTTCCCGACCTGGCGGGGGATCGAGAACACGACCCCACCGACTGACGCAGCAAACATGCCGTCGGCGCGCTTGCCCAGCGCGACCCAGCCTGCGCCCTCCTGCCACGGGTCAAACTCGATCCCCAGACGGAGACACTCGGCGCGCACGGAAGGCCATGCAGTCGTCACGATCCCAGACGGGATTACAAGGTGACGGGCAACATCAGAAAGAAGCGGCGTCGAACTCCTGGTCTTCGACATCAGCGCCACCTTCAGTATCCTCAGCGTCCTTCGCCTGCAGCGCCTCAATCTCCTTCGACAGCAACGCCAACTGACGATGCAGTGCAGCCTTCGCCGGCCCCTTCTCGTCAGGCAGGTCAGTCACAATCGACCGCCGCTGCGCAAGGAGGATCTGCAAGTAGTCGCCACGCTCAACAGCCTCAGCAAGAGACAGCACAGGAGGGGGAACCTCACCAACCTCGACGGCACGCAGTGCAGGGGGCTTAGCCATCCGAACCACCTCCGTAAAGAAAAAAACCTCAGGGATAGAACGGCTCAATGCCGAGGGTGAGCCTTCGCGCAGGGGGAGGGGGGTGGTGTGCCAGGGGGCCGTGTGTGGCTGCTGGGGCGCGTGTTCACCAGATGGGTGATGCTTTGACTGGTGTGCGTTGTGCTGTGGCTTGTGTGGCCGTTTCAGCGTGTTGCTTGCGGGCTTCTGCGAGGGTCATTGTGCCCTTGCGCTGGTTGCAGGTTCGGTGCATCAGGTTGCAGTTGTCGCGTTGTAATGGTGAACCGCCTTTTGCGCGTGGGATGTCTTCGTCGACTTCGGGGCGCATTGGGTGTGGCAGGCAGCCTTGGCAGTTGGTGTTGGTGCACTTCTTGTAGTGTTTGCCTGGTTCGGTCTTGAGGGTCTTGTCGACTCTCTGTCCGCACAAGGCGCAGTGGGTTTGTTCTGCGAGGACGCGGGCTCTGAGTTGGCGGCGACGGTGTCCGTTGCTGTTGAGGGGGATGGTCATGTGTGGCCGCCTCGGTGTGTGGAGGGGCGGGTTTGTTGTTGGCCCCTCTGGGGTTTGGTTGCCCCCGGGGTTAGTTTGCGGGGGCCTTGGGGATGAAGGTCCACTCGTACACGTGCTCGATGCCGCCCTGGTATTTGTCGGCGGTGACGTACTCTTGGACGCGTGCGAGGGCGAGCGGCTGTGTGGGGCCGTGCTCGAGCGCGAGGGCTGCTGCCTGGGCGTAGTGGGGGCGGTTGCGCTCAGGGAGCTCGACGCGTTCCTTGCTGGTCGTGGTGACGGTGATAGCGGTCATGGTGACCTCCTGGCTCATCGGTTCTCCTCGGTGTATCGGTCGCCCCTCGGGTACCCGTGGCGGTCGTATCGGTCGCAGGGGCACTGCATGACGGCGGAGAGGCTGTTCCACGGCTTGCCGCAGTCCTCGCACTCGTAGCGGTCAGCCATGGCGCGCCTCCGTCAGGTAGGTTCCTCCGCGCTCGTACCCGGTTCGGTAAGGGTGTTGTCAGCGGTACGGCGCGGAGGAAGAATGTGTGCCTGCCGCGCATCGTCATGCCGCAGGCTCTTGCAACAGTTCCCAATACCGGGCCTTGTATTGCAAGCTACAAGGAACACCCACCGCAGGAGTGCAGAGGACGCCCCAGGAGCAGGCCACGCGTGAGCGGGGCCGTTACGGCTCGACCCGTTGGGCCGTCCGTTGATGCGTGATGCGACCGTGCACGATCGCTGTTCCGCCAGTGAAGCCTGAGGCTTCGGGCTCCCGTCACGCCGGGAAGGGCTGCATTGTGACGCCACCAGGATTCGAACCTGGACTGTGGTCCCTTATCAGGCTGCCTCTACCAGTTGGGCTAGAGCGTCAAGTGCCCGCACCGGTGTGCGAGCTATTCAGTTATGGGCGCAGAAAGCAAGAAACCCCGGTGCCGTGAGGCTGTCCGGGGTCACTTGAAGTGCGTGGTACGAATCTACCATGATCGAAGATGTGTTGCAAACATTACTTCGAACGAGTGGTGGGCCACGGCTCTGCGGTGAGCCACGCGGACACCAGGCCGACAACTATCCACAAGGGCCAGACTGGGGCAGATAGGGCGATCCGAGCGACCGTGCGCTTGCTCTCCGCGGGGGACGCCATAATGGCCGCAAAACATGTCACTACCGCGCCCACGAACCACGCAAGGAGAATGTGGCCGGGGGTCATGCTGCTACACCCGCTGCGAGCTCGCGGAGCGCGACGACGTCGACTTCGAGGCCCATCGCTTCAGCGAGCCCGACAAGTTCGCTCTCTGTGGCCCACATCGCGCCGCAGCTCCGGCATTCGGCGATGACGGCGCGGCCGCGTTTGATCGGTATTGAGACTGCGGCTTGCTGGCGGGTGTCGATGACGTGCCCGTCTTCATCCTTCTCCTGGACAAGGTGGTGGCGTTCCCCGCATTCGGGGCATGGGGCGGTGAGTTCCTTCTGGTGGGGCGGGTCGAAGAGATCCTCGATCTGCCACACCCATTTGCCGAAGGCAGCATCGAGGCGTTCGCGGAAGTCGTCATCGATCGCGCCGGCCGCATGTTGTGCCTGGATCGCGTGGGAGAGTCGCTGTACAGCTTCGGTGAGTTCGCCGCCGTGGTCGGTGCCCCACGTGCGGAGCCAGCCACGCGTGATTCCGTCGATGTATTCCCAGAGGTTGAGTGCGTCGAGGTTGAGCAGGTTCCCACCAACGCCGCCTCCGCCGCCTGATCCGGCACCTGTTGATGAGGAGATCGCTTCGCGTAGCTGATCGAGCAGGGGAGCGCACTCGTACTCTGCGCCGTCGAGGTGGACGGTGTGTGTTTGTGTGAGGCGTTGTACCGCCCGAGCCGTGTCAGTCATGTGTTCCTCCGGTAGAACGACAAAGGCCCGCCACAAGTCGATTCCCCATTCGCTGGGGGATCTAGTTGTGACGGGCCTTAAAGAACCTGTTGGGGGATAGTCTACGCGCAATTTGAGAATTGCGCGAGGCTATTGGGGGTCGCGTCGCCGGGCATCTCTGCGGGCCATTTACGGGCCTTTGTTTGAGGCGCACAATGGTTCACAAATAATCACAGGCGTTACGACATAAGGGCTGTGATGAACTGTGACTCCCTATGAATGACACTTGTATATCAGCCGCGCAAGCTACGTGAGTTCGAATCTCTCACCCGCCACCACGAGAAACGCCCGGTCAGAAATATTCTGGCCGGGCGTTTTGTGTTTTCAGACCGCTGCTGTGCTCCGCACGGGCCGCTATGTGGCGTGCGCGGGCGTGGGCGCTGACGCGTTGGCCCTCCGCGGAGAATCTTCGAATATTCGCACAGTATTCGAACATCGGGCACGGATCTGTCCACAGGTTATCCCCAACAATGTGGATAACTTTCGGCGTGAATGCGAGAGATACTCACAACTTGTCCACAAGGGGCTGTGGAAAGTGAGCCTGTGGAGAGCGAGACGGTGATTGAGTAGAACATAGCTCCGTAAGTTACATCTCTGTAATTCGAAACACACGTTCGGGGCGGCAGTGCCGCGCACCGCACCAGCGACGCGGTAAAGTCGCAGCATGGCAAAACTGCATTTCCGGTATGCGGCGATGAACGCGGGAAAGAGCGTCGCGCTGCTCCAGGTCGGGCACAACTACGAGTCGCTCGGCAAGCAGATGCTCATCGTGAAGCCCGCCGTTGATTCCAAGGGCGGCGATCGTGTCGTTTCCCGTCTCGGCGTCGAACGCCCCGTCGATTTTCTCTGGGCTGACGGTGAGCCGCTGCCGGTTTCGGAAGTGAAGTTTGACGTGATTCTCGTTGACGAGGCGCAGTTCCTTTCGGAGCGCCAGGTGAACGAGTTGCTCGATGTCGCCGTGCGCGTCGGCATCACGGTCATCGCCTACGGTCTCCGCACCGACTTCCGCGGCGACAGCTTTCCAGGTGCGGCCCGGTTGCTGTGTCTTGCGCACGAGATCGAAGAGATCCGCACGCTCTGCCGCTGCGGCTCCAAGGCGACCATGAACCTCCGCAAGATCGCGGGCGCGCCGGTCTTTGACGGCGACCAGGTCGCAATCGACGACGGCTCGGTCGAATACGAATCGGTGTGCGCTGCCTGTCACCAGCGGGAACGCGTGACTGCCGGCGCGAGCTGGGACTAGCCGCCGACAGTTGCCGGGATCACGCGGGGTCGGCCGCGCACTCGGTGGGTTCGGCGACCGGCTCGCGCGGATCCGCCGCGCACGCCTGGGTCTGTGTGCGCTCGGTGTCGAGGCTCGTGAGCACCGCTAGCGTGAGCTCGCTGAGCTGCGCGACGCCATCACCGGGGAGCTGGGCGAGCCCCTCGAGTACGAGCTCCCGAACTGCATCCGCGTAGAGCGTGCGGGAGAGCTCGTGTGTGGTGGCCCCGAGCTCGGTGAGCGTCGCGTTCGTTGCGCGTCCATCTTCCGGGCACGGCGTTCGCTCGATGAGCCCTCGCCGCTCAAGCGAGGTCGCGACCCGTGAGATTCGGGGGAGCGTTGCGTTCGTCTTGTGCGCGAGCGCGCTGAGGCGCATGCGCTGCCCCTCGTGCTCGGCGAGCGTGTCGAGGAGCGTGTGCTCGAACGCGGTCACGCCACCTTGGTGGAGGCGCTTGTCGAGTGCCGTCGGGAGGAGCTCCAGCAGTGCATGCAGCCTGGCGACCGCAACGCGTTCGGGGTGGGTGAGGGGCGTGCTCATGTGACCATTCTAGCAATTTACTTGCGGGTGCAAGTAAATTGTGATTATCATATGGTTGTACCTACAACTAAACGACCACGGGTCGTCGCGACCCGCACCACCAGGAGGAGCCCCATGACTACATTCACGATCTTCGGCACCGGCAACATGGCAACCGCTATCGGCGGCGTGCTCACCGCGGGCGGCGCGGCTGTCTCGCACATCGCGCACGCCGACACCAGCAGTGCAGTGACGGGCGACATCGTCATTCTCGCGGTGCCGTACCCGGCAGTGGCAGAGATTCTCGCGACACACGGTGACCAGCTCGCGAACGCGACCATCGTCGACATCACCAACCCGCTGAACTTCGACACGTTCGACGAACTCGTCGTCCCGGCAGGCAGCTCGGCCGCCACCGAACTGCAGCGCGCGCTGCCGCACGCCCGCGTGCTGAAAGCGTTCAATACGAACTTTGCAGCGACGCTCGCGTCAGGCAAGGTCGGCAAGGCCGAGACGACCGTGCTCATCGCTGGTGACGACAGCGACGCAAAAGCGACCCTCGCCGCGGCAGTGACCGCGGGCGGCCTCGCAGCGGTTGACGCGGGCTCCCTCGAGCGCGCCCACGAGTTCGAAGCGATCGGGTTCCTGCAGCTCACCCTCGCCGCAGCCGAGAAGATCTCCTGGACCGGTGGATTCTCACTCAACAACTAACCAGCCATCCGCTACGAAAGGCAGCAATGGATCATCAGACACTCTCCGCGGGCCTCGCAATGGACGTCGTCAGCCTGCGGGTGGGCGACCTTGAACTCATGAGCGGGTACTACGAGCAGGCGCTCGCGCTCGTGCCCCTCGAAGAACGCGTCATCGCGGATCAGCTGCACCGAGTGCTCGGTCGCGGTGCAATTCCCTTGGTGCGGCTGATCCACACGCCCGGTCTGCCCGAGGTCAGCCCGCGTGAGGCCGGCCTGTTTCACACCGCCTTCCTGTTCGAGGACGCAGCGAGTCTGGCAGCCACCGTGTATCGAGCCGCCCAAGATCCTCGCAGCCGCTTTGCTGGATCGAGTGACCACCTCGTGAGCGAAGCCTTCTACTTCACCGACCCCGAGGGCAACGGCATCGAACTCTACGTCGACCGGCCACGCACGCAGTGGGGCTACGACAACGGTCAGATCCGCATGGACACCCTGTACCTCGACCCCAACGCCTACCTGAAGGCGCATCTCGATGAGGGAGTGCTCGCGGGCGTCGCGCAGCAGGCAGGGAGCGTCGGCCACGTGCACTTGCAGGTGGGAAACGTCGCGAGAGCACGCGAGTTTTACGTCGACGGGCTCGGATTTGAGGCAACCGCAACGGGGATTCCCAGCGCGCTCTTCGCCTCGGCAGGCGGCTACCACCATCATGTTGCGATGAACGTCTGGAACAGCCAGGGTGCGGGCCCGCGCGCCGCGCGCCTGGGGCTTGCCGACGTCGCCATCACGCTACCCGAACGTGCAGACCTCGACGCGCTCGCCGCTCGCCTCACAGCGCGTGGCGTCGAATTCGCTGACACCGGACGCTCCGTGGTGGTGGCGGATCCCTGGGGGACACAGGTGACCCTGTCGCTGCCGGGCGCGACGGCAGAGGATCTGCTGGCCGCCGCCTAGCGCGCCGCGTCCTCAGTCACACAGCTCGAAAGCGTAACCGGGGTCGCCCGGTGCGCCGAGGAGGCGGTCGCGCAGTACCATCGACGCCGGCGCCGCATCGTCGGCGCACATCTCCGCGAACGGGCGGGGGAGATCGTCGGTGTACTCGATGTCGATGACGTGAGCGCCGTACACGGCCGTGTAGGTGCCACACTCGTCGAACACGCTGCACTCCTCGGTGACCGCGAAGTCAAACGATGCTTGTTCGCGCAAGGCCGCCGCATCCTCTGAGGCGTTCTTCTGGCCCGCCGCGAGCCCGGCGTCGTGCGCGACGCGCACGAGCGCAGTCGCGACCGCGAGATTGTCTGCGAGCGAGAGTGCGCCGTCAGAGCGAGTGTACGAGTCGAGGTTGTCGAATTCGACAGCGTCGAAGCCGTCGCGGGCGCAACCTTCGATCCAGCCGGACACCGTGTCCACGATCGCGGTGCGAGCAGAGGCGGTTGAGGTGTCGAGCAATGCCTCGTCCGGCCAATCCGGGTCGAAGCGGATCTTCCCGTCGGGAGTGCGCAGCAGCACATGCTCAGGCCACGACGCAAGTTCGCCCGGCTGCGTCTGGAACCCGTTGATGTAACAGATGGAATAGGCACCCGTTGCGGCCGGGGCGGTGCGATCGCGGGCGATCACGCCCACACGCGGGTCTGCGTCGTAGGCTGCTCCCAGCTGATAGTCGGGTGCCGCGCCCGCGGGCGGCACCGTCCAGGTCTCCGCCGCCGGGGCGCAGCCAGCGACCGCTGTCACGCACGCGAGTGCAGCGAGTGCAACTGTGCCGGTATACGCGCGGCGGGCAGGGCGGTGCGTGCCGGTGGTGACGGAGTGTGACCGCGACACCGCGCTATGCCGCCTGGGTCGCGCGCAGCGAGTAGCTCAGGGGAGCGACGCCCGCGCGCTCGGCGCGATCGTCGATGAACTGCTGCACCACGTAGCCGGAACCGTCACGGGCAGCATGCAGCGACGCTCGGTCGTCCCAGTTGGTCTGGTTGGCGGCGAGGTATGTGTGTGTCATGGGCGCGTCGTTTCGTCGGACAGCAGAAGTATCGAGAGTAGCAGTGGCATGAGAGCTCGCGGAGGGGCAAGCGTATGCGGGTGGACGTCACGTGTGACGCAGGCCCGGGTCGCACTGCACCATCGGCGGGATTGCGCACCGCCCGATGTGCACAGGCGGGGTGGCCCAGAGAGGGCGGATCCGCTCGAGCGGGGAATGCCCAAGGCACCTACGCTGCTTGCAGGGCTCGGAAGAGTCCAGATCAACGAAGATCAGAAAGGCAAGGCATCGCTATGTCTGCAACCCCACCGGAGGCCCGGCTTGCCGATGACGAGCACCTCTCAGTGCTCGGCTACGAGGGCAAGTTCGACCGCTCCATGAGCCTCTGGGCGAACTTCGCCCTCGGCTTCACGTACCTCTCGCCGCTCGTCGGCGTCTACTCGCTCCTCGCGGTCGCGCTGTCGACGGGCGGCCCGCCCTCCATCTGGTGGATTGTCATTGTCGCCTGCGGTCAGCTGCTCGTGTCCCTCGTCTTTGGCGAGGTCGTCTCGCAGTTTCCGATCCACGGCGGTGTCTACCCGTGGGCGCGCAGGCTCTGGGGCCGGCGCTACGCGTGGATGGCCGCGTGGGTGTACATCTGGGCCATGATCGTCACCATCACCTCGGTCGCTGAGTTCGGCGCCGGCTTCATCACCAGCCTCTTCGGAATCGAGCTCACCGCCGAGACGACGCTGTTCACCGGGCTCGGGCTGCTCGTCTTCGCGCTGCTCATCAACTTCTCGGGCACAAAGGGTCTTGCCCGCATCGCGCGCATCGGGCTCGCGGCCGAACTCATTGGAGTGATCGGGCTGGGACTCTACCTGCTGCTCTTCCAGCGCAAGCAGGAATTCTCGGTGTTCTTCGACACGATGGGCGTGGAAGGGGAAGACTCATACGTTCCGGTCTTCCTCGCTTCTGCGCTCGCGGGCCTGTTCCTGTTCTACGGCTTCGAGGCCTGCGGCGACGTCGCAGAAGAGGTCGAGGACCCGGCACGCCGCATCCCGAAGGCGATGATGATGACGATCCTCGTCGGCGCGGTCTCTGCGCTGTTCTCCTTCGCCGGGTATGTACTTGCCGCCCCCGACCTCGAGGGTATTGTCTCCGGTGAAATTCCCGATCCGATTCCCGCGATCCTCGAGGCGACGCTCGGCACGGTCGGTGCGAAGGTCTTCCTCGTGGTGACGGTGCTCGCGTTCGTGTCGTGCGTGCTCAGCCTGCAGGCCGCCGCCTCGCGCCTGCTGTACTCCTTCGCGCGCGACGGCATGCTGCCCGGGCACACCTGGCTGTCGAAGGTGTCGCCGCGCACCAAGGTGCCGACGAACGCGCTTATCGTGGCGTGCACGGTGCCCGCGCTCATCTGCGTACTCATCTACTTCAACGACGGCATCCTGGTGCCGGTCACCTCGTTCGCGATCCTCGGCATCTATGTCGCGTTCCAGATGGTCGTGCTCGCCTCGCTCCGCCAGCGCTTCAAGGGCTGGAAGCCGGCCGGTCCGTTCTCCCTCGGCGCTATGGGCATCGTTGTGAACATCGCCGCGCTCGCGTACGGCGTCTTCGCGATCATTCTGCTCGCCAAGCCGGATTCGGGCGGCACGTTCTTCCAGAACTACGTCGTGCTCATCGGGCTCGGTGTCGTGCTCGTCACCGGACTGCTGTACCTGTTCATTGCGCGACCGGACACGAAGTCGACCGCCCCGGAGGGCGACGCGCGCGAGGTCGCTGATGAGATCCGCCGCCGTACGGGCCGCATCTCCGTGCAGTAGCCAGGCGGCCCGTCTACTCGAGCTCGCCTGCCAAGGTTACTGGCGGGCGAGCTCGAGCTCGTAGAGGCCCGACACGATCGGGGAGACGATCGTGAGATACAGGATCCCGATGAAGAGCGCGTAGGTGAGCGTGAACCCGAAGCAGGCGAGGGCGTTGCCGCGCTCCCGGAAGTGCGCGACGACCTTGCGGGCGAACGCCACCGGGTGCTGAATGTCCCAGCTGTTGAGGCGGAGATAGCGGCCAAGGTACATGCCGAGGCCGACAAGTAGCAGCACGACCGCGAGCATGATCATCGACCGGGGGCGGAAGAACGACAGGGCCCGGTCATCGAACATCACCACGCCGTACAGCAGCTGCGCGACAAACACGTTCACAATCGTGTTGATGACTCCGCTCATCGCGAGCGAGATCACGAGGATGATGTCGTACCAGAGCGGCACCGGGTCGTCGTCCCTGCGATGCGACTGGTTGAGCTCGGTGATGAGGTAGCTCGCGTTCGGCAGCATGAGGAGCCAGGCGACGCCGAGCACCCCCACCACGCTGAACCCCAGCACGGGGCTTATCGGGATGAGCGTGAGCAGCGCAACGAAGGCGAGCCCGAGGAGCAAGATCGGCAGCATCGACAGCACGATGTTCCACAGCATCGGCCGGTACAGCTTGGTGCGGTATACGGCCGCGCGGAGGATCACGAGCGTCGCCGCGTACACGTTGAGCGTGGCAGCACCGATGAAAAGAAACAGCATGCGTTCAGCTTAGGTGCGGGTAGTCAGGTGTGCCCGCGTAGGCTAGTGGGGTGCCCCGTTTCATTCGCGTGATCGCCCCTGCCGTGCTCCTCGCTGCAACTCTCGCAGCGGTCTTCTGGGGACTCTCGATCGGCGGGGCGGCAAACGAGCGTGATCTCGCAGACCCCGGTGCAGTCGTGCGCTACGGTATGCCGCTGCTGCGCACTCTCGTGAACGTCGCGGTTGCCGGCCTCATCGGCTCGCTCGTGATGGCGGTGTGGGCGTTCTCTTCCGAACGGCGCGAGTACCGGATCGCGCTCGACGTCGCCGCGGGATCCGCTGCGGTGCTGACCGTCGCCTCTGGCGCGACCCTTATGTTTACCTACAGCGACCTCGCGTCGATGCCGTTCTCGGCCTCCTCCGCGTTCGGTGCTGGGCTCGCGCAGTTCGTTACCGAGGTTGAGCTGGGTCAGCTGTGGCTGTGGGAACTGATGATCGCAGCAGTCGTGACCGTGCTCGCGTTTGCCGTGCGCGGCCGCCGACTTACCCTGCTCGTGCTCGTGCTTGCCCTGTTCACCACACTCCCACTGGCCCAGCAGGGACACGCGGCAGGAGCCGCAGGTCACAGTCAGGCAGTGAACTCGCTGCTCGTGCACCTGGTCGGCGCATCGGTGTGGCTCGGCGGACTGCTCGTGCTCATGTTCATCTCGAACGCCGTGAAGCGCGACCGGCTGGCCGTGCTGGTTTCGCGCTACTCAGGGATCGCGCTCATCGCGTTCATCGCCGTGAGCGCATCCGGCGTCGTCAGCGCATGGCTGCGGATCGGCTCATTCGACGCACTCTTCGGCACCGGATACGGTCAGCTCATCATCCTGAAGGTCGTCGCACTCGTCGGCCTCGGTGCCTTCGGCGCCCTGCACCGGCAGCGCCTGATCCCGCGCATCGCGAAGAGCGACCGCGGCATGCGCGTGTTCGCCTGGTTTGTCGTTGCCGAGCTTGCGCTCATGGGGCTCGCGAGCGGCATCGCGGGCGCCCTTGGCCGCACGGCGACCCCCGTGCCGCTCGAGCCCGCTGACGAGGCCATTGGCGCATCGCCGGCCGAGATCCTCACGGGAGATCCGCTCCCGCCCGAACTCACCCCGATGAGCTTCCTCACCGAATGGAAGTTCGACCTTGCGTGGGGCCTTGTCGTGTTCTTCGGCATTGTGTTCTACATCGCGGGCGTGCTCCGGCTCCGCAAGCGCGGCGATAAGTGGCCGGTTGGCCGCACGATCGCCTGGATCACCGGCATGCTCTTCCTGTTCTACTCAACGAACGGCGCCTTCAACGCCTACGAGCAGTACCTCTTCAGTGTGCACATGCTCGGGCACATGATGTTCACGATGCTCATCCCGCTCGTGCTCGTGCTCGGCGCACCGGTCACGCTGCTGCTGCGGGCTACCGACAAGCGGTCGGACGGTTCCTGGGGCACACGCGAGTGGGTCATGTGGGGGCTGCAGACCCCGTGGTCGAAGATCGTCACCAACCCGGTCGTTGCCGCGGCCGTCTTCGTCGGCTCGCTGTGGGTGTTCTACTTCTCGCCGATCCTGCGCTGGGCAACCTCCGAGCACCTCGGTCACCAGTGGATGATCATCCACTTCCTCATCTCCGGGTACCTCTTCAGTCTCACGATGATCGGCGTCGACCCGGTGCCGAACCGCGCACCGTATCCGTTCCGGTTGGTGATCCTCTTCGCCACAATGGCCTCGCACGCGTTCTTCGGCGTGACGATGATGACCGGTGACTCGCTATTCCTCGCCGACTGGTTCGGCGCGATGGGTCGCACCTGGGGCGCGACGCCGCTCGCAGACCAAGCCGCAGGCGGCGGTATCGCATGGGGCATCGGCGAGCTGCCGACCCTCGCGCTGGCGCTCGTGGTCGCGGTGCAATGGTCGCGGAGTGACACGAAGGAACAGAAGCGTAAGGACCGCGCCGCCGAGCGCACGGGAGATGCCGAACTCGAAGAGTACAACGCCATGCTCGCCGCGCAAGCGAAGCGTGACGAAGCCCGCGACGAACGACACTAACCACACCGAACAGGCGGGCAATGACGCAAGCACAGGAACGCAGGATCGACCACAGCAGGGCGCCGTACGCGGAGGCGCTCAGGCGGCACGCTGAGCACGATCCGCTGATGTTCATGGTGCCGGGTCACGCCGCCACCGCCTCAGGTATGTCCCGCGAACTCGCCGATTTTGTCGGCGAGCGCGCCCTCCGGCACGACATCCCGCAGCTCGTCGACGGGATCGATGCCGGGCGGGACAGCCCGCTCGAGCAGGCAGTCGCGCTCGCCGCCGACGCATGGGGCGCGAGACGAGCCTGGTTTCTCGCGAACGGCTCGTCGCAGGGCAACCGGATGGCGGTGATCGGGGTGGGAACCGGTGCAGCAGGCGGTGCAGTCGTCGCGCAGCGCAGCGCGCACTCGAGCTTCCTCGACGGGCTCGTCGTGACCGGGCTGACGCCCGAATGGGTGTTCCCCGAGTACGACTCGCGTCATGGACTCAACCACGGGCTCACGCCAGCCGCGCTCGCCGCCGGCTTTGAGCGGGCCGCGGCCGCCGGTGAGCGGCCCTGCGCCGCCTACGTGATCTCCCCGAGCTACTTTGGTGCGGTGTCGGACATCGCGGGGCTCGCGGAGGTCGCGCACGCTCACGGTGTGCCGCTCATTGTCGACGCCGCCTGGGGCGCGCACTTCGGCTTCCACGATGAACTGCCCGCGTTTCCCGCATCGGTCGGTGCGGACATCGTGGTGACGAGTACCCACAAAATGGGCGGCAGCCTGGGGCAGTCGGCGATGCTGCTGCTCGCCGAGGGCCCGTTCGCTGACCGGCTCGACCCTGCACTTGAACGTGCCTACAACCTCACCCAGACGACGAGCGCGAGTTCGCTGCTGCTGGGCTCGCTCGATATCGCTCGGCGCAGCCTCGTGCTTGAAACCGAGCGGATCGGTGAGAGCGTCGCACTCGCCGAGCGGCTGCGCGCCCTCGTGCGGTCGCACCCGCAGCTCACGCTCGTGAGCGACGAATTTGCGAACTACGCGAGTGTGGCGACGGCGGATCCGCTGCGCGTCTCGATCGGGCTCTCCCGTAGCAGCTGCTCAGGCTATGAGATGCGCGCCGAGCTGGCGCGCACCCACGACATTCTGCTCGAGATCGCGACCTCATCCGCGGTCGTCGCGTTCCTCGGCCCGGGGAAAGAGCTCGACGTCGAACGGCTGTTCGCCGCGATCAGCGAGGTGCTGGGACGCCCTGCCGGCCGGGCCGCAGCCCACTCGCCGCTCCGGCTCCCGAGTCCTGGGCCACGGCGGATGACGCCGCGGGAAGCCTACTTCGCTGACACCGAGGTGGTTCCGGCAGCGGAGAGCGTCGGGCGGGTATCGGCCGATGCCCTGGCTGCGTACCCGCCAGGGATCCCGAACATCGCCCCTGGGGAGGAGATCACCGCTGAGGCGGTGGCGTTCCTCCGCGAGGTGGCGGCGTCGCCGATTGGATTCGTGCGCGGGGCCATTGACTCTGTAGTCGACGCCTTCCGCGTGGTGGTGTAGTCGCGCGATAGGGTTCCGCGCCGCCGGTCGGCGCAGTAGTCTCGAAGGCCAGGGGCGTCAGCCCCAGCTCGGCGAGAGGGGCCATCATGACTGGAGTCACGCAGACAGGCATTGAGATTGACCGCACGACCTCGGCGCAGCCCGAAGCCGTGTTCGCGGCGCTGAGCGAACCCGAATCGTTCGCGAGCTGGTTTGGCGGCGCTGACGTCGATGTCCCGTCGGAGCGGCTCGCCTTCGAGGCGGTTGAGGGCGACTCGTGGCGGGCTACGATGGTGCTCCCCGACGGCAACACCATCGACTGGCGGGGCACCTTCGTGCGGGTAGATCCGCCGTCGCGGTTCGACCTCACGCTCACCGACATGCCGGGGGCCGATGCGCCAGAGGTGCTCGTCACGTTCTCAGTCTTCCCCGCGGACGGTGGCGCGGCGCTGCGGATGACGCAGGACACCCCAGATTTTCCGCACGAGCAGAAAGCAGCAACGCTGGAGGGGTGGCAGCTGTTCCTCGACGAGGTGCTGCGCATCGCTGAGAGCGACGGCTGATGCGTGCCGCAGGGTCTGGTTAGTTGCCCGGTCGGCCCTCATCGGAGCCGGTGACGTCGGCGCGGTGGAAATTGAGGTGCGACCGCGAGGCGGTCGGGCCGCGCTGGCCGAGGTAACGCGAGAAGGTCGCGCCTGCGCCGTACGGGCGCTCTGCTGGGGACGACAGCCGGAAGAAGCAGAGCTGACCGATCTTCATGCCTGGCCAGAGCCGGATCGGAAGCGTCGAGACGTTCGATAGCTCGAGGGTGATGTGGCCCTCAAAGCCGGGATCGATGAACCCCGCGGTCGAGTGCGTGAGCAGGCCGAGCCGGCCGAGTGAGCTCTTGCCCTCGAGGCGTGCTGCGATGTCGTCGGGGAGGCCGACAAGCTCAAAGGTTGAACCGAGGACGAACTCGCCTGGATGCAGAATGAAGCCCTCTTCGGGGTCGACCTCGACGAGTCTGGTGAGCTCAGGCTGATCCTCGGCAGGGTCGATGAGCGCGTACTTGTGGTTGTCGAAGAGGCGCACGAAACGGTCGAACCGCACGTCCACGCTCGACGGCTGAACCATCGACGGTTCGCTCGGGGAGAGTTTGATGCGGCCCGCGTCGAGCTCGGCGTTGATGTCACGATCTGAAAGCAGCACGATTCGATTCTACCGCCCAGCGCCGCTAGCGGGCGACGAGTCGTGTCTCGAAGTGATACAGGTCTGGTCGGTAACAGTGGGTGCCAACCTCAACGGCGTTGCCCGAGTCGTCGTAGGCGGTGCGATCCATGGTGAGGAGCGGGCTGCCCTTTGCGACTTCGAGCAGCGTGGCTTCGTCGCTCGCGGCCCTGCGGGCGCCGATGCTCTGATTGGCGACGCGAATGTTGACGCCGCGTGAGCGCAGTGCCTGGTACAACCCGGTGGTGTCCAGTTCGCTGCGAGTCATCGTCGAGTGTGAGCCAGGCAGGAAGTTTTCGAGGATCGCGAGCGGGGTGCCGTCTGCGCTGCGAAGCCGGCGGAGGTGCAGGACATCTTCGCCCTCGGTGAGGCTGAGGAGCGCTGCGATCTGAACGCTCGCGGGAATGATCTCGTGGGTGAGCGTCACGGTCGTCGGCGCGCGCTTGGTGTGCTCGAGGTCTTCGTAGAGGCTCGTCAGTTCAAGCCCCCGACTCACCTGGCCGTGCACAACCTGCGTGCCGATACCGCGGCGGCGCACCAGGAGGCCCTTGTCAACGAGTTCCTGAATTGCGCGACGGATCGTAGGGCGCGAGAGTGAGAGTCGCTCGGAGATGGAGATCTCGTTCTCGAGCCGAGACCCCGCGGGAAGAAGCCCGGAGCTCATGGCCTTCTCAAGGCGCTGCGAGACCTGGAAATACAGCGGAACCGGCCCGTTGCGGTCGAGGTCCGCAAACAGCTCAGTCGGCCAGGGGGCGGTCTCCGCACTCATTACCACTTGCCTTCCTCGTTGTTCTAAAGAGCATACGACACCGAGGTGCTTGAGTGTTTGACTTTCGAATCACCTAATGTGTTATTGTTAGGACATATACTGCATCGCGGCAGCCGTCGCCGCGAGCGTGAAAGGTGGATCACAGCTATGACCGGCGAACTCGGCCACGACGAGATCATTACGATCGGTCGTCTCGGTGTCGATCTTTATCCGCTGCAGAGCGGAGTGGGCCTCGAAGAGGTCACGAGCTTTGGCAAGTTCCTTGGCGGGAGCGCCGCGAACGTGGCTGTTGCGGCTGCGCGACATGGCCACAGAACTGGGCTGGTCTCGCGCGTCGGGAATGACCCGTTCGGAAACTATCTGCTACTCGAGCTTGCAAGGCTCGGAGTTGATCCGTCGTTTGTTGGCGTCGACCAGCAGTTTAAAACGCCGATTACGTTCTGCGAGATCTTCCCGCCAGATGACTTCCCGCTGTACTTCTACCGGGAACCGAAGGCGCCCGACCTGGAGATCCTCGCCGAAGAGCTTGATCTCGACGCGATCCGTGCCGCAAGGATTCTGTGGACGACCGTTACCGGCCTGAGCGCGGAACCGTCGCGAACCGCGAACTTCGCCGCGCTCGAAGCCCGCGGGCGTGCCGGAATGACCGTGCTCGACCTCGACTACCGGCCGATGTTCTGGGCCGACCCCGCCGAGGTAACCGCGCAGGTAGCTCGCGCGCTCGAGAGTGTCACGGTTGCCGTCGGCAACCGTGAGGAGTGCGAGGTAGCCGTCGGTGAGACCGACGCCGTTCGCGCAGCCGATGCTCTACTCGAACGCGGGGTTGAGCTTGCCATCGTGAAGCAGGGCCCGAAGGGCGTGCTCGCGAAGACCCGCAGTGAAGCAGTCGAAATTCCCCCACACCCCGTCGATGTCGTCAATGGACTCGGCGCGGGCGATGCATTCGGTGGTGCGCTCTGCCACGGCCTCCTCGAGGGCTGGGGGCTTGAGCAGATGCTCCGCTTTGCCAACGCAGCTGGCGCGATCGTTGCTTCGCGTCTTGAATGCTCGACGGCAATGCCGACGTCAGCGGAAGTTGCCGACACCATCACGAAGGGCGCATGAGATGACTTCATCGCAGATCATTACCGACGCAGATCTTACGCATCTTCGCGAGACCCGGGCAACCCAGCCTGGTCTCGTGCACCAGGCGCGGGCAAATCGAGTACGCCGTGAGGTGCTGCGCGGCGATGACAAACTGTTTATCCTCGCGGCAGACCACCCGGCGCGCGGCGCGTTGGGCGTCGGCGCCGACCCAGTCGCGATGGCTGACCGCGACGAACTGCTGCGCCGGCTAGCCCTCGGGTTGAGTCGCCCCGGCGTCGACGGAGTGCTCGGCACCCCAGACATCATCGACGATCTCATGCTGCTCGGGCTGCTCGATGACAAGGTTGTCGTCGGCTCGATGAACCGTGGCGGGCTGCGCGGGGCTGCATTCGAGATGGACGATCGCTATACCGCTTATAACGTGCGCGGCATGATCGATGCAGGGGTCGACTTTGCGAAGTCGCTCGTGCGCATCGACCTGGCCGACCCGCTCACCGCCCGCACGCTCGAAGCGACTGCTGAGGCGGTGACCGAGGCGGCCGCTGCCGGCCTGCCAATCATGCTTGAGCCGTTCATGAGTCGCCGCCAAAACGGCGCCGTCGTCAATGACCTTGACGCTGACTCAGTGATCCTCTCGATCGCGATCGCCGCCGGGCTCGGCTCCGACAGCTCACGCACCTGGATGAAGCTGCCCGTCGTTGACGACATGGCGCGAGTCATGGCCGCAACCACGATGCCCACCCTGTTGCTCGGAGGCGAAGTCGGAGCGGACCCTCAGGCGGCATTCGCCAAGTGGGAGCAAGCGCTTGCGCTCCCCGGCGTGCGCGGGCTGACTGTCGGGCGGACCCTGCTGTACCCCAACGACGGCGACGTCGCAGCTTCGGTCGACGCCGCCGCGCGACTCGTGCACGCAACAGCGGGCGCGTCATTGTGAGTGCACCCACACGTTCGGCGACTTCGCAGAGCGCGTCTGGCAGGCGCGTCGCGGTGCTCGGGCTCGGGGCGATGGGATTGCCGATGGCGACCCGGTTGCTCGGCGCAGGGCTGAGCGTCACCGCGTACAACCGATCAGAGGGGCCGCGCACCGAGATCGCGCGGCTCGGCGGCGACGCTGTCGCTCACGTGAGTCTCGCGGTCGAACCGATTGTGCTCAGCGTGCTGCCAGATATTACGCAGTTGCGCGAGATGTTAAGAGGCGAGGACGGTTGGCTTGCTGGCCTGATCCGCGCACGCGCCGAGCGTGACGACCTGGGCACCGTGCGCCTCGTCGTGATGAGCACGACGTCGCCGCAGCTCGTGCGCGAGCTCGCTGACGAGGTCGTCCCGTTCGGGGTGCGGGTGCTCGATGCCCCGATCTCGGGCGGTGATCGCGGCGCGCAGCTCGGCACACTCAGCATCATGGTCGGCGGGGACCCGGCTGACGCGGCCGACGTATTCCCGACGCTCGCCCACCTTGGCACGCTTGTTGAGCATCTCGGGCCGCTCGGAGCAGGCAGCATGGCAAAACTCTGCAACCAGATCGTGGTCGCGGGTAACCTCACGGCGACCGCCGAGGCACTCATGGTTGCTGAACGCTCTGGGCTCGACCCCGAGGTGATGGTGCGCCTGTTCAAGAATGGGCTCGCACGCAGCGGTGTGCTCGAGCTCAAAGCCGACAAATGGTTGAGCGGGGAGTACCGGATCGGCGGCAGCGCGAAGAACCAGCTCAAAGACATGCACTACCTGCGCGACGAGCTCGCACAACTTGAGGTTTCGGCGCCGCTCGCGGAGACACTCACTGAGATTTTCGAGGGCGTCATCGACGCCGGCTGGGGAGAGGACGACCACGCTGTCGTGCTCGAGCTGCTGCGCGGCGCGCGCTCGAATTATCCGCGAGGCCGACAGCGCCACGCGGCACCCACCGATAATCACCTATCACCGTTGGGATACGTCCCACTCGACGAAGAGAGCGGATCCAGTGTCTAATTCTGTTACCACTCAGAGCTCCCCGCCCCAGCCCAAGGCATCGCGCAAACAGCTGTTTCGCGCCATCCTTTCTGGCTGGGCTGGCACCTCGCTTGAGTATTTTGACTTCCAGCTCTACGGGCTCGCGGCAGCGCTCGTGTTTCCGAGGCTGTTCTTCCCCGAGCTTGACCCAGCGATGGGGCTGCTCACGAGCTTCGCGACATACGCGGTGGGCTTCCTCGCCCGCCCCCTCGGCGCGATCTTCTTTGGTCGCCTCGGCGACAAAAACGGCCGCAAATTTGTGCTTGTCATTACGATCGCCATCATGGGCGTCTCGACGGTTGGTATTGGCCTCCTTCCCACCTACCAGCAGGTGGGAATCCTTGCCCCAATCCTGCTGATTGCGCTTCGCCTGGTCCAGGGTTTCGGCGCCGGGGCCGAGCTCGCGGGTGCCTCGGTGCTGCTCGCGGAGTACGCGCCGCCAGAGCGCCGCGGCCTTGTCGCGTCGTTCGTCGCAGTCGGCACCAACACTGGCACGCTGCTCGCATCGGGCATCTGGCTCATCCTCGCCGCACAGCCAGAAGAATGGCTGCTCGAGGTAGGCTGGCGCATCCCGTTCATCGCGAGCATCGCCGTCGCGCTGTTCGCACTCGTTATTCGCCGTTACCTCAACGAGACCCCGGTCTTTGAGGTTGCTGTCTCAGGTGCGCCGGCGGAGGAGCGCACCCCGCTGCGCGATGCGTGGACGTACGGGAAGAAGTCATTCCTTGCCTCGATGTGCCTGCGCATCGCCGAAAACGGCCCGTCCTCGATCTTCCAGAGCTTCTTGCTCGGCTACATCGCGACCGTCCTGATGATGGATCGCTCGATCGGTACCGAGGCAGTGTTCTTCGCCTCGCTTATCGGCTTCGTGACCGTTCCGTTCTTCGGATGGCTCTCGGACAAGGTGGGTCGCCGTCTCGTGTACCGGTACCTCGCCCTGTTCCAGTTCTGCTGGGCAATCCCCACGATGCTCATGCTCCAGACCGGCAACCCCGGGCTCATGAAGCTCGCCCTGATCGTCGGCATCTCGGTCGGCGTGCTCGGCCTGTACTCGCTGCAGGGCTCGTTCATGCCGGAGCTCTTCGGGTCGCGTTATCGCTACACCGGCCTTGCCGTGTCTAAGGAAATCGGTTCGATCATCTCGGGCGGCACCGCGCCGATGGTGGCTTCGGCGCTGCTGGCCGCGTTCAGCAACTCGTGGGTGCCGATCGCGATCTACCTCATGGTGACGACTGGCATCGGCGTGATCACGACCTTCTTCACCCCTGAGGTGCGTGGCCGCGACCTCACTGATCCGCAGGACGCAATGTAGGCTGCGCCTCACCGCGCAACGAGAGGACATGATGAGAGCCGTAGTAGTGCACGCAGCGAAAGACCTGCGAATTGACGAGTTGCCAACTCCAGTAGCAGGGCCGGGCGAGGTTGCCGTTCGGGTGGTCTACGGCGGAATCTGCGGAAGCGATTTGCACTACTACGGCCAGGGGCGCAACGGCGCCTTCGTCGTGAACGAGCCGATGATTCTCGGTCACGAGGTCGTCGGCGTGATCGAAGCGACCGGTGACGGAGTCGCTGCTGACGTCGTGGTTGGTGGGAGTGTTGCGATCCACCCGGCCCGCCCGCCCCGCCGCCGGGCGGTGTTGCGGGCCGGGGCTACCACTTGTTGCCGGGGAGCTACCTCGGCAGCGCCGCGACGACGCCACACACGCAGGGGGCATTCGTAGAGCGGATCATCGTGAACGAGGGCCAGCTCCGCCACGTGCCGTACGGGGTGCCGCTGCGGCGCGCAGCACTCGCTGAACCGCTCGCGGTTGCACTGCACGGTGTTGCGCAGGCAGGCCTCGATTACGCGGGGAAGCGCGTCGCGGTCTTCGGCGCTGGACCGATTGGGTGTCTCGCGGTTGCGGCTCTCCGCGAGCGCGGTGCGGCCGAGATCGTCGCTATTGATCTGCAGGCAGCTCCGCTCCAGACTGCGCGCGCGCTCGGCGCCGGTGTGGCCGTGCAGCTCGGCGTGGACGAGCCCGTCGCGGCAGGCTCGTTCGACGTCGCGATCGAAGCGTCTGGTTCGCCGCGCGCCCTCTCCGGAGCGATCGACGCGGTGGTTGCCGGCGGCACGATCGTGCAGCTCGGCATCCTTCCGGCAGGCGACCTGCCCGTGAACATCGGGCCGATCGTCGCGAAAGAAATCAAGATCCACGGCTCACAGCGGTTCGATATTGAACTTGACGAGGCGATCGCGCTTATCGCGCGCACGCCCGCACTCGACGAGGTGGTCACGCACGTCTTCACGCTCTCGGATGCTGTCGACGCGTTTGAGACCGCGATGGCTCCGGGGGCGTCGCTCAAGGTGTTGCTGCAGATCTCGGCTGAGCCCGGCCAGAGCGCCGTCGCGACCGCGCCGACGCTCTAAAACACTGTGGGCGCGCTTGCGCCCACGCTACGCGCACTCGGTGATGGCGAACAGGAGCTCAGCGAAGCTCTCGCCAAGGCCGGCAAGCCCCTCGGGGGCCTCGAGGCCGCCGAGCGCGCTTGCGCGAATTGCGCGCTCGTACACGCTCGCGAGGATCGTGAGCGCGCGGTTCGGGTCAATCGTGAAGCGCCGCCCCGCTGCGTGCACGATGCCCTCGACGACGGCGTTGAGTTCGTCGCGGAACTGCGATTTGAAATCGGAGTACTGCACCGGGCCGGCCGGATCCCGGAGCGTCATGAGCAGGAACTCGGTTTCGAGCGTGAACCAGCTCGCCTCTTGTCCGAGAGGTGCGAGGAACTCGGTGACGATGCTGGCGACGCTCTGCGGGGAGAGCTCGACCTCGGTGTCCGTGAGGTAGGTCGTGAGTGCCGCTGCGCGCGCCCGAATCAGGTGCGCTCTCGCCTCGTACTCGCGCTCGAGGAGCGCAATGAACAGCTCTTCCTTCGTTGAGAAGTTCGAGTAGAACGCGCCCCTGGTGAATTCGGCGCGTGCGCAGATGCGTTCGATTGACGCGCCTTGGAACCCGAGTTCGGTGAAGACATCGGTGGCGGCATCGAGTAGCCGGGAGCGGGTCTCGCGGCGCCTCGCACTTACCGGATCGGTTTCGTTGGCTGAGATTTCTTCGAACATCGGACCCCCTCACAGATTCTCGACAGGCTTACCCCATACAGTACTGTATTGAAACGGATACATACCTGTATCTATCGCCATTCTGGGGGGATCGTATGTCATCCGCACTGTATGCGCTCGGACGCTGGGCCGCGCGCGCGAAGTGGTTCGTGCTGGCCGTCTGGCTGCTGCTGCTCGCGCTGCTCGCCGGTGGCGCCCTCGTCTTCGGTAAGGGCGCGAATGCCCCGATCACGATCCCTGGCACCGAGGCGCAGGACGCAATCACCTCGCTGTCGCACACCTTCCCCGAGGTGAGCGGTACGAGCGCAACGATCATCGTCGTCGCGCCGGATTCCGGGCAGCTCGAAGCAGACCCGTACCGCTCCGCCGTGCTCGACGCCGCGGACGAACTCGCGCAGCTCCCCGATGTCACCGCGGTGCTCACTCCCTTCGGCACGGGCGAGGAGGCCGCAGCGAACACCGACATCTCGCCCGACGGCGAGGCCTTGCTCATGCAGGTGCGGGTCGAAGGCGAGATGACGAGCGTCGACGCGGAGACGGTCGACGGGATCGCGGCGGCAACCGACGGCCTCAGGACGAGCCTCCCCGCGGGCGCCGAGGTCTCGTACGGCGGGGAGATGTTCTCCGCCGCTGTCCCGGGGCTGAGCCCGACGGAGGCCATCGGTGTCGTGGTCGCCTTCGTCGTGCTGATCCTCACCCTCGGCTCGCTCATCGCGGCCGGCATGCCGCTGCTCATCGCGCTCATCGGCGTCGGCGTATCGATCGCCGGGCTGTTCTTCGTCACCGCGTTTGTGGACCTCACCTCGACCACGCCGATGCTCGCCCTCATGCTCGGGCTCGCGGTCGGTATCGACTACACCCTCTTTATCGTGAGCAGGCACCAAGAACAATTGCGTTCAGGTCTGGGGGTGCGCGAGTCAATCGCGCGAGCCACGGCGACCTCTGGCTCCGCGGTAGTGTTCGCCGGCCTGACGGTGATCATCGCTCTTGTCGGTCTCTCCGTCGCCGGTATCCCGTTCCTTACCGCCCTCGGCGTCGCGGCCGCGGCGGCGGTCGCGGTCGCGGTGCTCATCGCGGTCACGCTGACGCCTGCTGTGCTGTCGATGGCCGGGATGCGGATCCTGCCGCGCAAACACCGGCCCTCCGCCGAAGCCATCGAGGCCGCCGAGCCCATCGAACTCGCGCCGACCCGCGCCGACCGCTTCTTCGCCGGCTGGGTACGTGGCGCGACCAAACGTCCCATTGTGACGATTCTCGCGGTGCTGATCGCCCTCGGAGTGGGCTCGATCCCGGCGCTGCAGTTGCGGCTCGCCCTGCCGGACGCGACGTCCCTGTCGGCCGACGACCCGGCCCGAGTCACCCACGAACTCACGGGCGAACACTTCGGCGAGGGCTTCAACGCGCCGCTCCTGCTCACGGGCTCGATCATTTCGAGCACCGACCCGCTCGGGCTCATGGATGACCTCAAGCGCGAGGTCGAGCAGGTGCCGGGCGTCGCGGAGGTGCCGCTCGCAACCCCGAACCCGGGGGCAGACACGGGCATCATCCAGATCATCCCTGAGGAGGGCGCGCACGCCGCGAGCACGACCGAGCTCGTGAAGGAGCTCCGATCCCACCACGACGAGTGGGAGAAGAAGTACGGCGTGAGCCTCGCGGTCACCGGCTTCACGGCCGTCGGCATCGACGTGTCCGCGCAGCTCATGACCGCGCTCTTGCCATTCGGCATCTTCGTTGTCGGGCTGTCGCTCGTGCTGCTCGCGATGGTCTTCCGCAGCGTCTGGGTGCCGATCAAGGCGACCCTCGGCTACCTTCTCTCGGTCGGCGTCGCCTTCGGCGCGGTCGTCGCCGTGTTCCAGTGGGGCTGGCTGTCTGACCTGCTGCAGGTGAGCTCCACGGGCCCCGTGCTCAGCTTTATGCCGATCATTCTCATGGGCGTGCTGTTTGGGCTCGCGATGGACTACGAGGTCTTCCTCGTCGCCCGAATGCGTGAGGAGTACGTGCACGGCGGCGACGCGCAGCGCGCGATCCACCGCGGCTTCGTGGGCTCGGCGAAGGTCGTCACCGCGGCCGCGCTCATCATGATCGCCGTGTTCGCGGCTTTCGTGCCAGCCGGCGACCCGAGTATTAAGGTCATCGCGCTCGGCCTCGCCGTCGGTGTCTTCGTCGATGCCTTCATCGTGCGCATGACACTCGTGCCCGCCGTGCTCGCGCTGCTCGGCGACCGCGCATGGCAGATGCCCCGCTGGCTCGCCCGCGTGCTGCCGTCATTCGACGTCGAGGGCGAGGGGCTCGCGCGCGAGATCGCGCACGCCGAGTGGCCCGCTGACATGCCGCAGGCGCGCATCGGCTCGGACCGGCTCACGCTGCGGGGTCGTTCGACAAACCTCAAGACCCCCGCGCTCAGGCTCGCCGCGAGCGAAGCCTTGATCCTGAACCCGCGTGACCCCGTGAGCTTCCCGCTCGCGCAAGCACTCAGCGGGCGAGGACGCGTCATCGCTGGCACCCTGAAGGTCGACGGACTCCTGCTCCCCGAACGCGCCGGGTCCCTGCGGGCGCGCTCCGCGTGGGCGGCCCCCGACACGCTCCGCCAGGCCCTGCGTGACGGGCCAGCACTGCTCGTGCTCGACCTGCGGGACGCGGAACTCGCCCCGCTCCAGCCGGCCGCGATCACTGACGCTCGCTCCGCGCTCGCCGCCTGGAACGTCGACCGCACGCGCGAGGGGACACCACCGATCCTCGTCGTGCTCGGAGACCAACGGATCGCCGAACGGCTCCTGCCCGATGGCTACACCGCGGCCACCCACGACACCGAACGAACCGAACGCCTCGAACTGGAGGGCGCACGATGACCCCCGCACTCACCCCGCTCCGCGGCAAGCGCATTAGCTGGACAACACTCCTGGGATTGCTGCTCGTGCCCCTCACCGTGGCGGGCCTGTTCCTGTGGGGATTGTGGAGCCCGAGCGACCGCCTCGACACCATCACAGCCGCAGTGGTGAATGAAGACGAGCCCATCGAGCTCGACGGCCAGCTCGTGCCGCTCGGCCGTGTACTCGCGGCGGAGCTCATCTCCGGCGGCGATACCGGCGACGCCGATGACGAGCCCCGGCAGAACTTCACCTGGGTGCTCACCGATGCAGACGATGCGGAAGCCGGGCTTGCCGATGGCCGCTTCGCGACCTCGATCACCATCCCGAAGAGCTTCTCGGCAGCGGCGACCTCGCTCTCGGTCGGGCCCGAAGAGGCCCGCGCGGCGACCATCCAGATCGCCGAAAGCGACCGCGGCAGACTCCTGGACACCGCGCTGTCAGGGATCGTCACGCAGACCGCGACTCGAGTACTCAACCAGCAGCTGGGCGAGCAGTTCGTCGGCGGGGTCTTCGTCGGCATGTCCGGGATCCACGACGGGATCAGCGACGCCGCCGACGGCGCCGACAAGCTTGCCGACGGCGGCACACAGCTCGCCGACGGTGCGGGCGAGCTCGCGGACGGCACCCAGCTGCTTGCCGACGGCACGCAGCAGCTCGCCGCAGGCACGCAGCAGCTCTCGGGCGGCGCATCTGAACTCGCCGGCGGCGCTGGCGGCCTGGCAACTGGCGCGCAGGAGCTCTCGGGTGGCGTGAGCGGGCTGGCCAGCGGGGCGTCCGACCTCGCAGACGGAGCCGCTGAGCTCGCTGCAGGCGCTCAGGACGCCGCCGCGGGCGGGAAGCTCCTCGCAGACGAGACAGGAAAGTACGTTGCGGGGATCAACTCCATCGTGTCCGGGGTGCAGACGGGCGTCGGCCAGGCGGTCGCCCCGCTGCAAGAGCTGCGCGACGCGATCGCAAGCGGTGTCATCCCGATCCCACCCGGCGAGGTAGCGGTTGACGACATTCTGGCGGCGCTCGACAGGGTGATCGCAGAGGTGCAGGGCATCGCTGTCGATGGGCCGGGCAACCAGCTGACGGAGTTGAAGCAGGGCGGTGAACAGCTTGCCGGCGGTATCGCCGCGTCGGCCGCGGGCCAGCAGGAACTCGCGGACGGGCTCCGGGGGTTCTCCGGTGGAGTGTCTGAACTCGCCAGCGGCGCCAACGCGCTCGCCGGGGGCGCTTCACAACTTGCCGGCGGTGCGTCGGAACTCGCCGGTGGCGCAGGTGCGCTCTCGGCCGGCGTCAATGAGCTCTCCGCTGGCGTGAGCGAGCTGTCGGCGCAGACGCCAGAGCTGGCTGACGGCGCGGGCAAACTAGCCGAGGGCGCGGACGCTGCGGCGAAGGGTACGCACACCCTCGCGACTGGGCTGGGCGAAGCCGCCGCGCAGATCCCGAACTACACCGAGGCTGAGCGCGACGTCATGGCCAAGACGGCCGTCGAATCTGTCACGTCCGAGGGGGAGAGCGACGAGCTGTTCAACGCCTCAGGGGTGCCGCTGTTTGCTGGCATTGCCCTGTGGGCGGGCGCGCTCGCCGCGTTCCTCGTGCTGTCCCCGCTCTGGTCGCGCACCCGCGAGGCCGCGAAGGGCGTGCTCGCAATCGCGATGCGCAGCGCCCTTCCAGCGGTGCTGCTCGGTGCAGCACAGGGCGCGATCGCAGGCATCGTGCTCCCGCTCGCCCTCCGCTACGACTTCCCGCAGGCCGCAGGGTTCTTCGGCCTCGCCGTGCTCGCAGGCATCGCGTTCTCGCTCGTCGTGCAGGGGCTCTCCGCGAGGTTCGGTGGCTTTGGCAGATTCGCCGCGTTCGCGCTCCTCGTCATTGCGTTCACCGTCGGCATCGTGTCAACCGTGCCAGGGCTGCTGGCAACCGTCGGGGATGCGAGCCCGATCGGAGCCGCGTTCAGCGGATTTCAGGCCATCGCGGCCGGTGGCGGCGGAGCCGGGGGCGCTGCCGCGCTTCTGGTGCTCTGGGGTGCCGCTGGCGTTGCGTTGACCGCGTGGGCAGTTGCGCGGGAGCGCCGAGCCTAGAGGCTCTTCGTGACGGTCCCGGGTTCCGCACGTACCTTGTGAATGAGTGGGTGCGGAACCATCCGGGTCTCACCGGGCTGCTCGTCGTCGTAGATCTCATCCTCTTCGGGCTTGGGGTCCTTGCCGTTCGCGATTGCGATGCCGAGCGCGAAGAACGCCAGCGCGAATGCGATGATCCCGAGCGGGTTGCATAGCGCGATCGACATCTCTGCCGAGAACTGCGAGCCAGCGGCGTGACTGATGATCGAGACGAGCTCACCCCCGACGTTATCGGGCACGGTGAATCCGAAGCCGATCGCGCAGACCCACGACAGGATCAGCGTGACCCAGACCGAACGACCGATGCGCTTCCCGCGACGCTCGGTGACGGCCATGCGGTGACCGACCCAGAGCAGCAGCACGGCGTAGGTCAGCCCGATTGCCGGCACGTACCACCAGGTGAGGCTGCCGCCAATGCCGAAGAACCAGCGGCCGGCCGACATCCACACCGCGAGCACCAGGCCCATGACGGCGACGAACAGATTCTTCACGCTGACTCCCATCGCAAACGCGCTCCGTGCGGGCCCGCGAATGCGACCGCAGTTCGACGTAACCTTACCAAGCCCGGGGTGGCCCAAACGGAGAGCTGGCTGCTCGCCGCGCCACGCCCGGACGGGTCCGCCCGAATTCGCATTCGATCCGACAAGGTGGTACGCTCTAACGGTTGTCGCGGCTACGCGACTACGCCCTGATAGCTCAGTGGTAGAGCACTTCCATGGTAAGGAAGGGGTCCCGGGTTCAAATCCCGGTCGGGGCTCTGACTCTCTGGCCCGCCTCAGTGCGGGCCAGTTTGGCTGAGTAGCTCAGCTGGTTAGAGCGCACGACTCATAATCGTGAGGTCGCGGGATCGAGTCCCGCCTCAGCTACAGAGAGTCACAAGAAATCCCCCGGTTTTGGCCGGGGGATTTTTCGTTTTCATCATTGCTGTGCCCGAGTGCGGCTCGCTGCCGGCGGGATCTCGGGCGTGGTGTCGCGCCGGGTGTCTCTGCGCTAAGAACCCTGCGCCACGATGCGGATCGCGGCCTCGGGGTTCGCGAGGCTGTCGCGGTCTGACGGATGCCGAAGGTAGTGGTTGATGATCGCTGCGACGGCATCTGGGTCGGAACCGAGCAGCCGCCGCGGGAAGATCAGGACTTCACCGCGTTTGAGGCGGAGGCTGAGTTTTGCGCCGGTGCGCGTGCTCATCGCGAAGGCCTCGCCAAGATCATCCCATTTGAGTGCGATACGCCCCACCCCGCGAACACCGCGCAGCTCGGTGGGCGTGAGTTCGAGTCCACGAGGAACACGCAGCGCCCACAGCTGTTGAGCGAAGAATACGACCCCGAGTGCCCCGATGAGGTAGACGGTTCTCCGGCCGAACCCGATCTCCGAGGCGGCTTCACCACGGAGCAGGGCGACCAGAGCGACGGCTGCAGGGAGCATGACGAGCACGGCAGCGAGCGGGTAGAACAGATCAAGGATCGGTGCGTAGGAGAAGCGCAGCGAGGGGGAGCGGTTCTCGAATTGAATAACTCCGACGGAGACCGAAACCTCCCACAGGAGCACAGCCGCCCCCAAACATCCGAGAGCCAACCCGAGGCCCGCGATTTGCAGCCGGTAGCTCAAATCGTTCGGCTGGAGGGAGAGCAGAACTCCTACTGCCATGGCCGCAAACAGCATCACGGGCGCGAGATAGCGCTGGGCGGGGCTGCTCCCTGGGCGCAGCGGAGTCTCTCCGACACCCGGGAACTGGGCGCCAACATGTTGACGAATGACGTGCATGGCTGCTCCGATCACGCTGTGGCACCAGCGAGTGAACACGTGCGGTGAACGTCGGGCGCCACACGTGGCTGAGCTGCATCGACGTCGCCCGCCGGGCCCATGCAACCACTGCTTGGTGAGATTGAGCTGGGGTGCGCGAGGTGCCTACGCGTGTGACCCCATGAACGCCGTAAGCTCCTCGGGCGTCGGGTACGAGGCCTGCGCGCCCGCGCGGGTTGCCGCGAAGCTGCCGACGGTTGCCGCGTAGCCTGCCGCAACGGCGAGTGGATCGCCTGCTGCGAGGCGCAGGGCGAGGGAACCCATGAAGGCATCGCCGCAGCCGGTGGTGTCGACGGCGGTGACCTTCGGCGACGGCACGGCAACCGCGTCGGCACCGTCGCGGGTCGCGCCGTCGAAAACAATGCTGCCCGCGGCGCCCGCGGTGACGACAGCGCGGGGGATCCCCCGCTCGGTCAGTGCAGCGCGCGTGTACTTGCCGCCCTCTGCGAGCACCTGCTCGGCGGTGAGATCGAGCAGGTCGGCGGCCTCGTGCTCGTTGATGAGCAGGATATTCGTCAGGCTGAGGAGCTCGTCGGGCACGGGGCCGTAGGGCGAGAGGTTGAGCAGCACGCGGGCCCCCGCGGTGCGGGCGCGGCGGGCGGCCTCGAGTACGACCTCGAGACTCACCTCGAGGCTCAAACAGAGGATCGCGGCGTGATCGAAGAGCGGCGCCGCAGCGTCAAGATCCGCGACGCTGAGCCGACCGTTGGCGCCGGGGGAGACGATAATCGTGTTTTCCCCTGCGCCATCGACGGTGATGACGGCCGTGCCGGTCGCAACGCCGTCGAGCGACGCGACGTGTGAGGTGTCCACTCCCGAGGCCTCAACCGAGTCGCGCAGCATCTGCCCGTTGGAGTCTGCGCCGAGCGCACCCACCATCGAGACGCTTCCCCCGAGGCGGCCGGCCGCGACCGCCTGGTTCGCGCCCTTCCCGCCGGGGATGGTGCGCAGCTCTTCACCCGTGAGTGTCTCTCCGGGCAGCGGGAAGCGTGCGGTCTGCACCACCAGGTCGGCGTTCAGCGAACCAACTACAAGAATGAGGCCGTCGGTCATGGTGAGGTCCTTTCGCGACCTGCGCGCTCGCGGTCGTGCGGGTGATGCAGCGGGCGGGTCCCCGGCAGGCGGTGGCCTGCGGGAACCCGCTCCTAGAATACGTTGCTTAGAGTTACTTTCCGGCGGCCGGGGCGGTAACCTCGGCGTCCTTCGGAGCCGGGATGAGGAAGCTCATCGCGAAGCCGAGGACCGAGATCGCTGCGCCCGCGAGCATGCCAGCACTGTACCCGGTGGTTGACGACGGGTCGTCGGCCGAGGTGAACAGCAGCTGCACCGCGGGGAGGATCGCGAAGCTCACACCGGCACCCAGGTTGAACGCGCCAGCATTGAGGCCTGGGAGGAACCCGGGGTTGTCCTTCGGGGAGAGCACGATGCCGAGCCCGTTGAGCATGATGTTGCCGATGCCCGCGTAGGTGATCCCGAGCACGATCGTCGTGACGATGAGCACGGGCAGCGAGTGCACGCCGACGAACGCCATCACGATGGTTCCGATGATCGTGCCGAGCATGCCAACACGCATCACGTTGAGGTAGCCGAACGATGGTGCGAGGCGACCGGCGAACGGGCCGACGATCCAGCCAGCCACTGCGTACGGCATGAGGAACCAGAGCGAGGTGAGATCCGCCCCGAGACCGAAGCCGGCCTCGGTGTTCTGCGCGAGCGACGCGACGAGGCCGTTCACGACCGCGAAGACGCCGGTCATGGTGAGGAGCGTCGTGACGAGCAGCGCCCAGCTCGAGCGCTGCTTGAGGTACTTCGGCGGGATGAGGGGTTCTGCGATCTTCGACTCGAGCACCCAGAACGCCCAGAACGAGGCGAGGCCGAGCACGGGCAACGCCCAAATGATGAACCAGTTGCTGTCGTTCACCGCGCCCAGGAAGTTCAGGAACGTGAGGAACGAACCAATCGAGACGACGAGGGGTACGACGCCCAGCCAATCCATCCTGGTGTCCTTCGACGGGCGGCTCTCGGGCGCCCACACGAGCACGCACACGATCGCAATCACGGCGACAACGGCCATGGTCCAGAACACCGAGCGGAAGCCGTGGTTGGCGACGAGCCAGCCGCCGGCGAGCGCGTCAACACCGGCGATGCCGCCGTTGACCGCGGTGATGACACCCATCATGGTGCCGTAGCGTTTGGGATCCTGGATCTCATTGCGCAGCATGAGGAGCGTGACGGGAACCACCGGCCCGGTGACGCCCTGAACGATGCGGCCGACGAAGAGCATCTCGACGTTGGTTGCGAGCGCCGCGATGACGGTGCCGACCGCCATGATCGCGAGCATTCCGACGAGCACACGCTTGCGCCCGATGATGTCGGACAGGCGGGGGAGGAACAGCGAGAAGAGCGCGGCGGCCGTGAAGAACATCGTCTGCGAGAGGCCGATGGTCGCGTCGTCGGTGTTGAGCTCCTTCGCCATGGTGACGAGCGCTGGGCTCAGCATCGAGGCGTTGAGCTGGAACGCGATACACGCCGCGAGCAGCGCGACCATGAGCGAGCCGACGCGCACGGCCGGCTTCTGGGCGAGTTCGTTCATGTTAGAAGTCGACCTCTCCGATGTTCTCGAGGGCCTCGGTGACAAGGTTCCAGAAGCGCGGCGCATCCAGCTCGGTGGCCGCCCAGGTGGTGCAGTCCTCCGGCGCCTCGGCGCGGAAGTCCGCGACGGTCATGCCGAGGGTGAGCGTGCCGGTGAGCTCGATGTCGATCGGCACCTTCACGGTCTTCACGATGCTCGGGTCGATGACGTAGGCGACCGCGCAGGGATCGTGCACCGGGGGAGCGTCGAAGCCCTGCGCGTCCTTGTACGCGAGCGCGAAGAAGTCGAGCAGCTCGCCGACAAACTTCGCGGGCTTCGTGCCGACGGCGGCGATCTGGGCGGCGACCTCGTCGGTTGCGAGCGCCTGGTGGGTGAGGTCGAGGCCGACCATGACGACGGGCCACGACTCGTTGAACACGATGTGCGCGGCTTCGGGATCGATCTTGATGTTGAACTCGGCGACGGGCGACCAGTTGCCGACGTGGTAGCCGCCGCCCATGAGCACGACCTCCTTGACGCGCTCGACGATGCGCGGCTCCTTGCGGGCCGCCATCGCGATGTTGGTGAGACCGCCGGTCGGGACGAGGGTCACGGTGCCGGGCTCATGGGCCATGACCGTGTCGATGATGAGGTCGATCGCGTGGCGCGGATCGAGCTCGATCTCTGGCTCGGGGAGCACGGGGCCGTCGAGGCCGGACTCGCCGTGAATATCGGGAGCGACCTCAATGTTGCGCACCAGCGGGCGCGCTGCCCCTGCCGCGAATGGGACGCCGGTGATGCCTGCGACGCGGGCGACGGAGAGCGCGTTGTGCGTCACCTTCGGCAGCGTCTGGTTGCCGACAACGGTGGTCACCGCGAGCAACTCGATGTCCGGGTTGCCATGCGCGAGCAGCAGGGCTACGGCATCGTCGTGTCCTGGGTCACAGTCGAGAATGATCTTCTTAGTCAATTCCACATCCTTGGGGCCGTTGCTCGCGGGTGCGCGTGCGGGCGGTCTGGGTACGTCAAGCGCTTTACGATAACACGCAAAGCGCTTGACGCTGCAACGCGGAGAGCTGAGTGCTCGCAGCTAGAATGAGGGAATGTCTCGACCCGAAGCGTCCTCGCCGCGGCCTGCCCGCGTGACGGCGGCGGAAGTGGCCGAGCGGGCAGGCACGTCGACGGCAACCGTCTCTCTCGTCGTGAACGGGAAAACCGCAGGTCGCGTCTCGCAATCGAACATCGATCGAGTGCTCGCAGCCGTGCAGGAGCTCGGGTACGTGGTCGACCACACCGCCTCGTCGCTTGCTAAGGGCACGTCGAACATTGTCATCCTTGTCGCGCCCGACCTCTCGAACCCGTTCTACGGTCGAGTGATCTCGGGCATCAAGGCCGAGCTGGGCAACGAGTACCAGCTTCTGCTCTCTGTGACAGGAGAGGGACGCAACCCGAGCGCCGCCGACGTGCACCGTCTCGTCGCACTGCGCCCAGCCGGGCTCTTGGTCGAAGCGCCAGACGACGAGTTTCTCCGCGACCTGCCAGCCGGGGCCCCGCTCGTGCTGCTCGATGCCCCCGGGCGCGAGACACAAGCGCCCACCGTGAACTTCGACCTGCGCGGTGGCATCGGGGCGCTTCTCGACCACCTGGCGAGCCAGGGGCACACGAGGATCGGCTACCTCGACAGCCTTACCCGGACGGAAACCTTCGAGCTGCGGCGCAAGCTCATCGAGCGCGGAGCGGCCGAGCGTGGCATCGACTACGTCGCGATTCCCGAGGCGGCGAGCCTGATCTCCCCCGAGGGTGCAGCGGCCGAGTTTGTGAGGTATTGGCCGCGGTGGCGCGATGCGGGCGTGACCGCGCTCGTGTGTGCCACCGACTCCCACGCCTACGGCGTGCTCGGTGCGGCGCGCGAGCTCGGGATCAGGGTGCCCGACACCCTCGCCGTCACCGGATTCGACAACCTCCCTGCCTCAGCGATCGTCTCGCCTGCGCTCACGACGGTTGAGCTCCCTGGCGAAGCGCTCGGCCGCGGGGCAGTTCAGGCACTGCAGGCGCAGCGGGGGATGACTGCCGATGCTGTGGACCCCGTTGAGCCGGCTGAGCCGCGCAGCGCGGCGGATCCGGCGCGGCTGGCGGTTCCGCTCATTGGCGCGCGCCTGATCGTGCGCGCCTCTTCGTAGCTGCGCGTCACCTCCAAAAGGCTCAGCGGCTTGTTTACCCATGGCGTTAATAACGCTCTGCGTTATACGCTGTGAGTGTGATCAGATCGTTTGGCGACAATGCAACCGAGCGCCTCTGGCATAGGGAGCGCGTGGCTTCCATAGATCCAAGGATCCATTCTGCGGCACTGCGCAAGCTTCGCCAGGTAGGTGCGGCGGCGGTGCTCGATGACCTGCGGATCCCTCCGGGGAACCGGTTGGAAGCTTTGAAGGGCAGTCGGTCTGGACAACACAGCATAAGGATTAACGACAAGTGGCGGATCTGCTTCGTGTGGACACCTGCCGGACCAGAGGAGGTTGAGATCGTTGACTACCACTGACAAGATTCCCCCTGTTCACCCTGGGGAGATACTGATGGAGGATTTCATCTCCGCGTTTGGGATCACCCAGAACCGGCTCGCGGTAGCGATCGGAGTCCCTCCGCGACGGATTAACGAGATCGTCCATGGAAAGCGGGGGGTGAGCGCAGACACCGCACTGCGTTTGTCGAAGTTCTTCGGTACCTCAGCGGAGTTCTGGGTAAGCCTGCAGGCGTACTACGAGTTGGATGTTGCGCTGGAGCAGATGTCGGGCCAGCTCGCTTCGATCACGCCGATCTCCCCGTTGCGGGTCGCATAGCGGTCTCGCTCTGGCGCGACCTGCACGCTGACGTAGGTCTTGCCCCGCGCAGTAGAAGGAGGCTGACTTGACTGAGCAATGCGATTGCTTCCTCGTGCACTACTGCTCGGAAACGGAGCGCGCGGCGCGCCCGCTGACGTGGCGAGGCGCTGTTGTCTTCATCGCGGTTCCCGTGCTGCTGGCCGGTGCCTTCGTGTGGCTCATTGGCTCCGTGAGCTGAGCGGCCGTTGCGGCGCTCGAGCTGCCTCTGGCCGCCGCGTTTACTTACGCATACGTTAATGGCATGACTGGGAACCCGCTCCACGGGAAGCTCGGTACTGACGCGCAGATCCAGGCCTGGGCAGATGGATCAGAAGAGGGTTACGGCCCCGCCGAGTTTCCGAAGCCTCGGCGAGGGCTACCTCCTGTGGGTGACGGGCCGGGGCGGTCGTGCCCGTGCGATTAGATGAACCAACAATCGCCGCGCTGCTCGAACGTGCTGGATCAGAGAGGATCACCGTTCGCTCGGGCGCAATTCGCGCCGCGGTGCGCGACTGGATTCGTGCCTCCTGAGCTGAACGAGTCTGCCCGGAAGCACTATCGGCGCGACCGGCTGAGTGATGATGCGGTCCTCGCTGCGGCACCCAACGTCCTCCGTCCCTTGGCCGCTGGATGGTGAGCACGATCCCCGCCGGTGGCTCTTCATCGGAGTCGACGACTCCGGCGGGGCACTAGAGCTGGTGCTGCTTGTGTTTGATGGTGGGTCCGGGCTCATCATCCACGCCGTAAAGGCACGTGCACAGTTCCTGGGTGGGCACTGACGCCTTTATGAGCCCTTCACTCCCAGGCTGAGGCGGGCCAGGCCCGGCCAAAGTGATCCGGAGGCGCCCGCCGCCTGGAAGCAACTGAGGATGCCAGATCGCGCTTAGCAGCCAAAAACCCCTGACCTCGCTGAGGCCATCTCCTTTCGGAATCCGTGAGAATCTACGAGCCGCGGATGCGCTCGGTCAGCGCACTGCAGTGCCTCGCTGGAGCCCGGGGAACGTCGCCCGGGCCCCCAGCTCTGTCGGCCGGGTGCGCGAGAGAGTGCGTCACCGTGGACACGGCGATGCCGATATCTGGGCGATCATGGACGGGAACGCCCTCCGGGTGCTCGCCGAGACGTTCCCCGAGGGGTAACACGCCCGGTTTTCTGGTTGTGGGAGGTGGATTCGCGTGGAATTCACTTCCTGCTGGCCTCGAATGGCTGGTTTCGCCACGCCCGGCGGTGGGGCCGGATCGGCTCTGTCATTGGGATCGGCTCGGGTGAGGACGGGCGGATTTGTGGGGTGTGCGGATTCCGCGTAATGTATTCCTTTGTTGGCCGCCACGGAAACGGGGAGGCCGCGAGAATCTCTCACACAACGCCCCCAGCTTGAACCGGGTTATGGTTCGTAAAGCGGGTAGGGAAAATGGGATTC
>NZ_LOHP01000101.1 GCF_001482305.1 Leucobacter sp. G161 | reverse complement strand
CGCCTACCGGGCCGGTGGTGCCGGCCGGGCCGGTAGCTCCGGTTGATCCGGTAGCTCCGGGGGTGCCAGCACTACCAGGCTTGCCTGCAGCGCCGGTCTCGCCCTGCTCGCCGTCGGTGCCAGGTGTGCCTGGCGCACCTGGCGTGCCGGTTGTGGGCGCGGGCTGTGCGCTCGTTGCGTTGGTGAGTGCGGACGTCGCGACGGTGCCGCCGACTCCGCCTGCCAGACCGAGTGCGAGGGCGAGGGAAAGGACAGCGGTTGTATTGAGCGCGGGGGCGCCATCGGGGCGGGGCATCATTGTCTCCGGGGTTGGGTGGCACTGCGCAACACCGAATTTGTTCCGGACGCGCACGGGTATGCAACATCATAGCGACGCCCAAGGGTTGTCTGTGAGTGTCCGGTGCGTGTTCCAGCGGCGGCGGCCCGCGACACAGCGGGGCGGCGACGGCGCTCGCTACGCTGGTCGTGTGATTGACGACCCCACGCATGTTTCCACGGCGCTCAAACGGATTCAAGGATTCCTGCTGACGAGCGTGCGGCACGCGAGCCGTAGCGTGCGGTCATGGGACGTGGAGACGCATCGCGAGGACGAGCTCATCTGGTCAACGGCGGGTGTCGCCAGGGTGCGGGCCGGTGACTCGGTGTGGACGGTGCCGGCGCAGCGCGCGGTCTGGGTGCCGGGCGGCGTCCCGCACACGATTGAGACGTCGGCGGATTCGCTCTTTTATGCGACCTTCCTCGAGCCGGGGGTCGCCGCCCACCTGCCGCGGCACGCGATCATCGTCGAGCTCATTCCTGCCGTGCGGGAGCTGCTGTTGCTGAACGCCGCGGTTGATATGCCGGTGGAGACTCGGCTCAGGCTGCAGCGACTCGCCATTGAGCTGCTGCAGCCGAGCCCGGGCGCCCAGGTGGATCTGCGGCTCCCGGAGACGCCGCGCGTGCTGTTCGTCGCCGAGCAAATTCTGGAGGCGCCCGACGGCTCGGACACGACCGCTGACTGGGCGGATCGTGTCGGCATGCCCGCACGCGAACTGTCGCGCGCCTTCGTCGCGGAGACCGGGCTGTCGTTCACGCAGTGGCGGATCCGCGCCCGTGTGCGCGCCTCGCTCGTGCCGCTCGCATCGGGGCAGACGGTTGCCGCCACCGCGCGGAGCCTGGGCTACGCGAACCCGAGCACGTTCATCGAGCACTTCCGTTCGATTGTGGGGAGTACTCCCGCTGCCTACTTCACGGATCCGGAGCGCTCTCCGAAGGGCTGGTGACAGAAACCGGTACGAGTTGGGCACATAGCGGTATTTGACTTCGCTAGTGTTGGGGAAGTAAGGCAGACCTTACCAACATCGCATCAATGCCCAAAGGATTCACTGTGCAGCTCTCACTCGCCGTTGCTCCGTCCGCACCCTCGCGTGCGCTTCGACTCGGAAGCGAGATCTGAACCGTGGCAATTCCCTGCTCCCCGGCTCGCGTCACCGCGACCCGTAGGCTCACCCCACACATGATCCGCATCAGCTTCGAGGCTGTCGGTGACTGGCGCTGGTACCCGGGCGGTCACGGCGACGAGCGTGTCGACATCGCGATTCCGCGTCCGGGCGAGACCGAGGCAGACCTGTCAGTGTTCAACTCGCCCGAGTACGGCCGCGGCTGGGTCGGCGAGGAGCCGCCGTGGCGGCACTACACGGTGCGGGCGGTGCGTGACGGTGGTCGCCAGCTCGACATCGACTTCGTGGTGCATGATGGCGGCATCGCATCGAGCTGGGCGGAGCGCGCCGCACCGGGACACCTCATCGGCGTCTTTGGGGAGTTCGACGAAGACGACCACGGCGAGTCATCGTCGTACTACAACCCGCCAGCTGACGCCGGCTTCCAGCTGCTCGTCGCCGACGCGACAGGCCTGCCTGGGCTCGGCCGTGTGCTCGAAGAGCTGCAGCCAGCGACCCGCGCGGTCGCCATCATTGAGGTCGCAGACGACGCTGACATTCAGCAGCTCACCTCACCCGCCGACGTCACCCTCATCTGGCGCACGGGCACAGGTAACGGCTATGCGCCGAGCGTGCTCGCAGACGAGGTCGCCCAGATCGCCGACCCCGGCGAGCCCTGGTACGCATGGGTGGCGTGCGAGGCGGCGACGAGCCGCGCGATTCGTCGCGACCTCCGTACCCGGCTCGGCCTCGCCCGCGACCGGCATCACGCGATCGGGTTCTGGACGCAGAACGAATCGGGCGACCAGTCCGTCGACGTCGGCTGATGGGGAGGCCTCCGGCTGCACCGGTAAGCGCGACTGCGACGGCCGACGTCCCGAACCTGCTGCGGCTCGCCCTCACGAACGGGAAGCGCGATCGCACCCTCGCCGCCGCAACCGCTGGCCTCATGCTCCATCAGGCATGCGAGGCGGCGATCCCGATCCTCATCGGCATCGTCATCGACCGCGCGATCGCCCCGAACGATCTCGGCGGCCTGCTGCTCTGGCTCGGCGTGCTCGGCGCCGTGTTCCTCGTGCTCTCGCTGAGCTATCAGCGATCCGCACTCGCCATGGTAAGCGTGTACGGCTACGGCGAACACGACCTCAGGCTACTCGCCGCGCAGCGGGTGCTGCACCCGCGTGGCGTGCGCGCACGCCGGCACGCCGGCGAGGTGCTCTCGATCGCGACGAGTGACACCGGCCGAGTCGCGGGCATCTCGTGGAGCATCGCCCAGCAGGCCGCAACCCTCGCGGCGGTCGTCGCCGCGACTATCGCGCTGCTCATGATCTCCGTGCCGCTCGGCGCGGGCGTCGCGGTGGGCGCCGTGCTCGTGCTCGTACTCATGCAGTGGCTCGCCCGGCCCATCGAACGCGCCGGCGCCACCGAGCAGCGTGCCGTGGCGAGCGCGAGCGAGGTGGCCACCGACGCCGTCGCCGGGCTCCGCGTGCTGCACGGCCTCGGCGCCCAGAACGAGATGGTGCGCAGGTATCGGGCCGCGAGCACGGCGTCCCGCGACGCGAGCATCGCGGCGACTCGGCTCCTCGTCACCTACCAGTCGGTGAGCACGATGGTCTCCGTCGTCTACCTCGCCGTGCTCGCGCTCGCGGCCGGGTGGCTGGCGGTGCAGGGCCAGATCACGCCGGGCCAGCTCGTCACCGTCGTCGGGCTCGCGCAGTTCCTCCAGGGCGCGCTTGCGCACGTCGGCACGTTCGGCGCGAACTGGGCGCACAAGCGCGCGTCGGCCGTGCGGCTGCGCGGGCTCCTCGAGGAAGAATACGATCTCGCAGCAGGGGAGACCCCCGAGCTCGCGGTCACCGCGGGTCCAGCGCTCGCGCTCCTCGAGTGGGACGCCCCGAGCGGCGACACCCTCCGCGTGCACGCGGGCGACGGACTCGTCGGGG
>NZ_LOHP01000100.1 GCF_001482305.1 Leucobacter sp. G161 | reverse complement strand
CGCCGCCGCCGAACCTGCGCTACAGCCAGAGGTCGCGCCGGGCGCCGGGATCACCGGGGCCGAGGTCGCATTCGCGGTGCTCGCGGAGGGGGCACGCTCGGTCGAAGACGTGCTCGCGCGGCGCAGCCGACTCGCGCTCGACCCAGCGCTCGCTGCCGCGGCCGAACCCGCGGTGCGAGCAGTACTCGATCGGGTACTGACGGGCTAGCGGCTCGCGTCGTCGGAGCGCTCAGCGGGGCGCCAGAGGAACGTCACCAGCAGCGCTGCCGCGAACACCGCGATGCCGGTGATTCCAAACGGGGTGCGGAACACCCCGGCGAGATAGCCGACCCACGGGATCGTCGCGACGATCTTACCCGCCGTGCGCACCGTGTATGGGAACGGATCATCTGCGGCGTTCGCGTCGCCGCGCATGGTGATCTCCCAGTTCGTGTGCTGTTGTTCCACCGATGTGACGCGGTGCGTCACGAGACCACCGTTGTTCGGCCGGTCAAGCGTAACAACGTCGCCGACCTCGATCTCGGCCGCCGACACCTCCTTCGCCATGAGCAGTGAGCCGGTCGAGATCGTCGGCTCCATTGAACCCGAGACGACAATCTGCGGCTTCAGCCCGAATACAAGCGAGACGCCGAAGACGACAATGCAGAACGCGCCAATGATCGCCGCGAGTGTGAGGATGAGTGAGCGGAGTCGAGCCACCGTGTGTTCCTTTCGACGCGTTACTTCGACTGCGCGTCGAACAGCACGCGGATCGCGGTCTGGCCGCCGTTGTAGTCCGCGGTTTCGGGCACATCCGCGTAGTGCATGAGGAGTTCGATGGTGCGCTCGGAGCCGTCGGCTCCAGGCGCATATTGGGCGCCCTCGTCGAGCGAGGCTTGGCCGCGCGCCGCGAGATCACCGACGAGTGCAGCGGCCTCCGCAAGCGGGACCCCGCCCGTCGGATCCTCTGGCGCGCCAAAGATGACCTCACCGGACGCCTGATCTTTCGCGCTGAACCGCATGAACTTCATGATGTTGGGTGAGTCACCGACCGAGCCGTCGCCGATCGCTTCGACGGTGAGGCTGAGCTCGCCGTCGTAGGCCAGCGAGTTGTTAAACACCGGGATCTCCGTGGTCAGCGTGCGGCCCGGAACGAAGCTTGCGGCGTGCGCGATCTCCCAGGTGAGCCCGGCGCTCGGGTCGGCCTGCTGCACGGTGCCGTCGGGGTCGACGATCGCGATATCGAACTTCGATGCCGAGCCGACGCCCTCCCCATTCGCCCCGAGGTTCAGCAGCGCGGCGTCGCTGAAGGTTGCCCAGGTCACGAGGGCACCCGCGCTGAGGAGCGCGCCGCTTGCGAGCGCGATGCGCCAGCCCCCGCTCCTGCGTGGACGGACTGCCAGGTGCGCGCCCTGCTTCTCGGCGCGACGATACGACTTCATGTTGTGTGTCCTTGCTAGTAAATCTCTGAGACGCGAATGCCGGGCAGCTCAAGCGGCGTAAAGCTCGCGCGACCGCCCGAGGCCCCCGCGATCGCGCCGCTATCGGTAGACCCCCACCCGATGAGCACAGAGTCGGCCCGTGTCGCGTAGCTGGTGTTTCGGGACCCACCGACCGCGACGATGTCGCGCAGCGGCAGCAGGAACGGCACGGTGGCATCTTTGGTGCCCTGGCCGGTGGAGCCGTCCTGTCGGATGTTGCCGGTCGCTTGCCAGTCAGCGTTATCGCCCCACCCCCAGACGCTTCCACTCGTGGTGAGCGCGGTGAAGTGGTAGTTCCCCGCGGAGACGCGGGCGACAGGCTCGCCGATGGTGATCGGGTGAATCTCGCGCTGCTGCGTCGTGTTCCCGGCGGGCCTACCAATCTGTCCCTGATCGGTGGTGCCAAACGTGTACACCGTGCCGTCCGCGGTAAGCATGGCCCCGGCCTGCCGGCTCGACGTGATCGCCTGAATATTGCAGGTGTCTGAGGGGTCGAATCGGGTCACCGCTGGGCCAGTGCATCCGTGCGTGTGGATCGCCATCGGACGCACCCGTTCCGGGTTCGGGTTGTTCACCACGGTTCCGACGCCGTTCTCGCCCTTATAGCTGCGCCCCCACCAGAACACGTCGTTGGTGCGCGTCACCACCCAGGTAATGCGCTGGCCAACATGCATCGTGTGCGCGTTCTCCATCACGAGATACGGAGAGTGGGGGCCCTTGTTTTCGGAGGTGCTCCCGTTGCCGGCCTGTCCGTATTGACCGGATCCCCACGTATAGACCTTGCCGCTCTCGGTCATTGCCGCCATGGTGGCGCGCATCGAGCCAAGCTCAATCACGCGCTCGTTGCCCGGGAACTGGACGCGCTGCGGGGTCGAACGGTAGTCCTTGTTGCCAGTCGTGGACCCGATGCCGAGGCGGCCGAGCTTGTTCGACCCCCAGGTAAAGACTTCGCCTGATTCGGTGAGGGCACCGAAGGTGCCGTATTTTTCGTCGAGGTCCGATGCCCCGACAACGTTGACGACCTTGTTCAGGCCGAAGACGGGTTTCGGGGAGCTGTCCCGGTCATTCTCGACCCCGTTGCCGCTCATGCCGTAGGCCTTGTAGCCCCAGATCCAGACGTAGCCGCCCGAGAGGGCAACCGAGGTTTCGCTGAACTGCGTTGAGACGGCCGTGTATGACGACGGAGCCGTGTAGGTGTCTGCGGCCGCGGTCGCGGTGTCTCGATAGGCTGCCGCAGTCGGGTCAGCGAGCACGAGGCCGCCGGCGGCGAGCGCGGTCACCGCGACCACGGCGATGCCACCGAGGGTACGCGCGAGCCTGCGCGTTCGGGGGTACTGGTGGGTCATGGGATGTCCTCCGTCCGTCTGGTCTGGGTTCGTCGTACCGCGAGGGCGAGACCCGCCACAATTGCTGCGGCGGCGCCGGTACCGAGCAGCCACCAGCTGCGGGCTCCGGTAGCAGCGATGCCGGTGTCCGTGCCTTCGTCGTGGTCGCCGCGCGTCGCGGCGAGCTCGAGGGTGAGCGTGCCGGAGGCTCCCTGGTATTCGTTGCCAGCGGCGCGTGGCAGCGTGAGGTGCCCGGCGATCTCGATGGGTGACCCGTGTGTGATCGAGGCAAACTTGATGTGGCTGTCGCTCACGACTTCGCGCCCCGGTCCCTGCAAGACGGGCTCGCCGCCCAGCTCGCTCACCGCAATCTCCGCCGGGTGCTCGCCGGCGAACAGCGGCCCCTCGGCTGCGCTCATTCGGACGTAGATGTCGTGCACGTCGTCTTCGGCACTGGCGACGGTGACCGACCAGTGTCGGGTCTCCCCTGGCGCCGGCGCATCCACCTGCACGACCCGGGTATCGATGATGTAGAGGTCGTCTGGGTGCGCCGCCGGGTGAGGCTCGGGGGCGGCCGCCGTGCCGAGCGTCAGCGTGAGGGCACCGAGCACTGCCCAAGTTCCGATGTTCGTCATGCTGATACTCCCTGCGCGATGAAGCCGATCCTGACGTCTTTCCCGAAGTAGTACGGGGTGCCGAGGTCGGCCTTGTAGGCGAACTGCAGCCTGACCGAGCGGTCCTCTCCGCCGACCCAGCTGTCGAGTTCGATCGTGAGCGATGCGGCATCCACGGTGTCTGCGACGAGGTTGCCGTCGGGATCCCACGCCGACACGAGGAGCACGTCGAAGGGATCGCGCACCACGCCGTCGTCGTCGGCCGGCTGCCCGGTGAGCAGCGACTGGAGCGTGAACGTGACGACGCCGGTATCGGTGTCGCCCACGTTGCGCAGCGTCAGGTCGATGGGTTCCGCCTGCCCCGTGCCGATCTCCGCGATCGGTGGGGCGTCGGTCATGTCGATCTCGTATGGGGTCGGGTTGCCCTGCTGGAGGGCACCCTCGGGGTCAACGTACGCGATGTCGTAGCTGCCCCCAACGGGGGCGAATTCGACGGCGGCCTGGTCAAGGTAGGCCGCTACGGTCACGGCCGCGCCCGCCCCGAGAAGGACACCGCCTGCGATGAGCACGCGCAGCCGGTCCCACCCCGTTGCGCGCGTGCCGGGCCCGCGTGTCCGGTCAGGGTGCCGCATGACTGTTCACCGCCTCGAATCCAAATTGAATCTGTGTGCTTGCCTGCTGCCACCGGTCGTCGGTCTCAGCAGGGAGGGTGATGGCGACGATGATCTCGCGCACCCGGTCTGGTTCGAGTGGCTCACGCCAGCTGAACTGCCGTTCGTCCGCCGGGGCCCCGCCTGAGACCGCAAGCAAGGGTTCGCCCTGCTCTGAGAGTTCGAACTCGAGCTTGTCGAAGAGTTCAAGAAACCTCCCGGTCTCCGGGTTGACGGCATCGCCCTGCGGGTCTGGGTCCGCAAGCCGGAGCGTGAGATCCGCACTCAGGTCCGGGCTCACGTTCTTCACCGCGATCTTGACGTGCTTCGTCGCTCCGGGAGGAAGCTCGGTCGATTCGCCGAGATCGATGATGAATGCTTCTTCGTCGGCCTGTACCCAGTCGTCCGCGGTCGGCTGCCAGTGCGGATCCGTGGCGCCGGCGACGACGATGTCGAAGGTGTTGCGCGTACCGTCGACCTGCGCCTCGAGATCGACAAAGTCAGTAAAAAACGCGGTCGTGGTGAGTGCCGCGATGCTCAGCAGCCCTCCGGCCGCCAGCGCCAGCCGGGATCGGCCGCGTCGACTGCAGTTCTGTGTCATGGTGTTCTCCCCGCGCTTGCCGCGCTGCGGGTTTGCCCGGGCGCGCGGCCCGGGCAAACGTCGCACTTAGCTCACTGAGTCTGCGGTGAACTGAGCCTGCACGTGGGCAGTCTTGCCCTGCAGCGCGTTGTTCGCCTCCGTGCTGCCCTGGTCGAGCAGCGTGATGGCTACACCGACTGTGCTGTCAGCGCCGGCCGCGAGCTCGACAAGGTCAAGGTTGGAGACGGCGGCCTGCTGGGCGTTTGAGACCACTGCGGTGCCATCGACGGTGATTGTGTAGCGCAGCTGTGCCGCGTAGTCGCTGTCGGAGACGCGGCCCGGGACCTCACCGAGGGTGAGGTTGACGTCTGCAGCGAGCTTCGGGCTGTCGTTGAGCACCGGGATGTCGACCGAGATCGTGTCGCCGGGGGTGATGGTGTCTGCGCCGAGCAGCGCGATGTCGACGCCCTCGACAACGTCTGCCTCCTGCCAGGTGCCTGGTACGGGGACGCCGTTTTCGTCGGTCCCGACGACCTGGATGTTGAAGGTGTTGTCTCCGCCGCCGATGCCGCCGTCGGTGCCGTTGCCAAGGTTGAGGTTGGCGAAGTCGGTGAATGCGGCAGCGACCGCGAGTGCACCGATGCCGAGGAGCGATCCTGCGGCGATGAGGACGCGCTTACGCCCGGTCTTCTGCGTGTTCTGGGTCATTGGTTCTCCCTGTTTTTTATCTGGGCGACGGCAATTCATCGCTCGGTGAGTCCGCAGACGAAACAGGGAAGCACAACAGCTACTGCTGCCAAAGCGCTCCAGAGAGCACATGGAAGTGGCCCAGGGCGCGCCCAGGCCAGACCAAGCATGTTCGCTTCCCCGCGTCCACTTCAATCGACCATAGGAGGCGCCCAGACAGCTCTGAGTGGTCCGCGCAGCGGCCTGAGTGGTCAGACCGCAACCTTGAGTAGTGCGCCCAGCAGGTCCTCCCAAATTCGCTCCAGGGGCTGAGGGTTGCACCCCTTGGCTCTGTACGCAGCTCCCGATAGCCTGACGGAGGGGACCCCATCGCGGCCCCGTCGTTCGCCACCGTTGCCGACTGATCTGGAGTGCAGTGTTCGAGACCATCATCCATCCGCGCGTCTCAGAGACCGATGCGGTCGGCCACATCAATAACACCGTCGTTCCGATCTGGTTCGAAGCCGCCAGGCGCGACCTGTTCGCAGTGTTTGGCCCGCCCGACGACTTCTCCCAGTGGCGCATGATCGTGGCGAGCTTCACCGTGAACTTCGAGCACGAGCTCACCTACCCCGCGCCCGTGACCGCGCGCGTGTGGGTCGAACGGATCGGCAACAGTTCGCTCACGCTGCACGAGGAGCTGCACCAGCACGGCAGGCGCTGCGCGGTGAGCAGCACGAACTATGTGAATGTCAGCCCGGACACGAAGCGACCCGAGCGCGTCTCAGATGAGATCCGGCACGCACTCGAACCACACATGCTCCCCGCGACCGAACACTCCGAAAGGACCTCCTAGCTCCATGCCAGCAGCATCCCCGAACCTCGTCACCCCCTGGTCAGTCACCCGCAGCGCGGCAGCTGCCGACGAACGCGTCGAGCGCTGGGACGGCCGAACATCGCCAACGCCGTGGCCCTCGACTTACGGCGGCGACCTGTGTGTCGGCGCACTGGGGGCGCTGCTCCGCACGACCGCAGCTGGCCAGGAGGTGCATTCGCTGCAGGTGTCGTTCCTCCGGCCGGGCGACAAGGATCGCGCCGTCAGCTACGAGGTGGATCGGGTGCGCGACGGCTTCCGGTACGCGCACCGGTCCGTGCGAATGTCACAGGGCGACACCGAGATCGCGGTTGCGACGGCCTCGCTGCGCGCCCCGCGCGACGGCGAGGAGCCCGTTTCGCCAGGCGGATCCTTCGCGCTGCCCACCGGCGCCGCGCTGCGGCCGCCGCACCCGGAGCTTCCCGATCCCGAACAGTTGCCCACCGCGGCCGAAGCCATCGAGCGGCGCGGCCCCCTCGACGGGCCGTCGGCCGAGCGCGATCCCTACGACGCGTACTGGGCGACGGGACGCGACCTCGACACGAGGCATATCGATCCCCCGCTGTACGGTGAGACCGTGCCGCAGCGCACCTGGAGCCGACTGTGGGTGCGGTTCGCGCCGTCCACCGCCGCGCAGCGCGAGCTCGTGGCGACGCCCGCCGGCCGCACCGCCCTCATCGCGTATATCGCCGACGACACGATCCTCGAGCCCGCCGGCGCTGCCCTCGGCTTCGGCTGGCTCGCGCCCGGCATGTTCAGTACGACCGTGCAGCAGACGATCTGGTTCCACGCCGACTTCGACGCCGCAGACTGGCTCCTGTTCTCCCAGCGGCTCGTGCACACCACCGGCGATCACGTCGTCTGCCAGGGCGAGCTCTTCACCCCCGCTGGCACGCTCGTCGCGACGGTAGTGCAGGAGGGCATCGTGCGGGTGCGGCCGCCCGAGACGGTGTAGCGGTGCCTCACCACTCCACGAGCGTCGGCGTGAACTCGAGCTGTAGGCCGTCAATCATCGCCTGAAACTCACTGAGTGGGTGCCGCGTAGAGGCGGTGGCGATGCACCTCAGCTGCCCTGACCCTGCCGTCGCGTGCGGTGCGAACGCTGCGACAACGCCATCGGCCGGGTCGAACAGCCGCAGATCGGGGGCCGCACTGCGCACGGCGTCGGCGAGCCATGGCAGGTGCGTGCTCGACAGTGTCACCGCTGTCACTCGCGGATACGCTGTTCGCAGGGCAGCCACATACGTGCGGATCGGCGACGCGATTGCAGCTGGCGTGAGAAACGCACCTGACTCGACCAGGCCAATGAGTTCATCGGCGCGCACCGGGTGCACGCGGCCAGCATCATCTCCGGCAGTGACGGCAATGTACCTGGCAAGCGCGGCGCTGTCCACCATGACCTGCGCGCCGGCGACAGCGATCTCGTCCTCAGGTCCAACGGCATCGAGCGCCGCCCGGATCGGGGGTGTGATTCCAAACACCGGCACTGCAGCAATCGGTCGGAGCGCGTCGAGCACCGTCACGCTCGGGGCGTTCGAAGCGAGAATCACGCTCGCTGCACCCAGGCGCGCGAGCCCCGCCGTCGCACGTGTCACAGACTCGAGCAGCTGCGCTTCCGTGAGCTCCCCGTATGGAAAGCTCGCCCGGTCGGCGAGGTAGATGATGTCCTGCAGCGGAAACGCGGCGCGGATCCGGCGCACCATGTCGAAGCTTCCGATTCCGCCGTCGAAGATGCCGACCGGTGCGTGCAGGTCCCTCGCAGTCGGTGCGTTGTCCATCCGCCTCCCCCTTCGCTGCTAGCCCATAGCCCAGTCTAGGAACTCCTCGGCCGAGAGCACCGGTTTCTCCCACAGCGCCGCCTTCTTCGCTTTGCCAGACTGCGAGCCCCGCTCGGCGACGACGAGCACATCGGTCTTCGTTTTCGTCATGTTCTCCGATATCGCGAGCCCGCGCGAAACCGCGAGGTCACGCATGTCGTCGCGCTCAAACGTCCCGTGCACCGGCGAGGAGACCTCGCCGGTGAAGCAGACGCGCGCCCCGGGCACGAGCACGGCGTCGAGCGCGGTCGGCGCCGCAAGTTCGAATCCCTCGGGCAACACCCGCACCCCGAAATGCCGTTCGGCGGCCCGCAAGCGCTCGAGCATCGGCGCGTCACGGTCGACGACGCGCTCCCACGCGGCAACCAGGTGCCCGGCGAGCAGGGCGGCCGGATCGTCTTCAGGCGAAAGGTGCCCACCGACGGTGAAGGCGTCCGCTCCGGCGTGGCCGTGCGGACCCGTCGTGCGCCCGAGGAGATACCCGTGCCCAGCACTGTGCGCGGGGAACGGCGTGCCCGCCACCTGTTGCAGCGTGCCCGAAGATGCTGCATCGATGCGCTCTGCGATCGCGTGGGCCGCGTGTGCCCGCTCGAGGGCGGTGCCGCTGGTGAGCTCACGTCGATCCCCCGCCGTGAGGTGTGCCGCGGGCAGTTCCGCGCCGAGCGGCATCTGGACGACGATGCCGTTGCGTTTAAGCTCGAAGTCGATGAGCCCGAGCGCCGCATCGATGCCGACCCCGGCGGGGACGCGGCCGGCGAGCAGCGGCGCCAGGGCAGCCCACGCCTCAGCGAGCAGCGGCGCGAGCGCGACGTCGCGAGTGGTGATCCCGAACTCCTGCGCCGCCGAGAACAGGTCGCTCGTCGGGTTCACCACGGTGGTCGCCTCGTCGCCGTCGTCGGTGACCACCGCAATCTCGATGGGGCGCGGGCGATAGCGGTCGCCCTCGTTGCCGACCTGCAGGATCGCGAGATGTGCCCGCCCGAGCGCGGCAGCGCACGGCTCGCCGCGCTCCAGGAAGCGGCGCACCAGCACGTCAGTCTTCAGGTCGCGCGGCAACACGTCGCGCTTGAGCACGAGCCCCTCGAGGCTCGTGCAACGGCTCAGCGCGACATACAGCTGCCCGTTCGCGAACGTTCCGCCGGTGAGGTCGACCACGACACGGTCCAGGGTCTGGCCCTGGCTCTTGTGGATCGTGATCGCCCACGCAAGCTTCATCGGGAGCTGCGCGAAGGTGCCGATGACGTCGTGTTCGAGGGACCCCGCGCGCACGACCGGCCGCGTGATCTCCCACGTGTGCTGCCGCACCTCGACGCGAGTGCCGTCGCGCAACCGCACGTCGACGACGGGGCCGTCCGCGTCGCTGCCGATGCGTTCCACCTTGCCGATGCTGCCGTTCACCCAGCGGTCCGCGAAGTCGTTGTTCAGCAGCATCACCTGCGCGCCGACGGCGAGCTGCAGCCGCTCCTCAGCTGGCAACTCGAAGCCGTCGGTGTCGCCGCTGATCTCCGCGGCGAACGTGAGCGGTTCGGTGGTGAGCCGCTCGAGCAGCTGCCGGTTGCGGGCGCCGACGATGCGGTTCGTCGTCGCGAGCGTGAGCCCGAACTCGTCGAGATCGGGATCAAAGTCGGGGTTCGTGCGCTGGTTGAGCTCGGCGCGTGCGTCTTCAAGCAGCGCACCCTCGCGCACCGCATTCAGCAGATCGACGAGCTTCGAGTCGCCGAGCTGCCGGAACACGGTTGTGAGCTCAGTGACCGGGAACCGCTCCCGACTGAAGGCGCGCGCCGAGAAGAAGTACGGGGTCTCATAGCGCTCCGCCATAAACGCGGCCTCGCGCTCGGTGACGACGGGTGGGAGCTGGTACAGGTCTCCCACGAGCACCAGCTGCACCCCACCGAGCGGCTCCCCCGGCTTCGGGCCGAACCGTTCGAGCGCTGCGGCGAGCGCGTCGAACAGGTCGGCCCGAACCATCGAGACCTCGTCAATGATGAGGATGTCGAGTTCTCGCAGTGCGTTCGCGAAGCGGCCGGGGTAGTACCGTTCGCTGCGCACCAGTTCCTCGCTCACTCCGGTGGGGAACGAGAACAGCCGGTGGATCGTGTAACCGTCAACGTTGAGTGCCGCGATGCCCGTGGGGGCGACCGTGATCGCGTTGCGGTCGGTGTCGGTGAGGAAACGGCGGATCAGCGTCGACTTACCCGTTCCTGCCTTGCCCGTCAGGAAGACGTGTGAGCCACTGTGCAGCAGATCCAGTCCACGCTGAAACTCGTCCGTGATGGTGAGACCGCGACTGTCCGCGGGAAGTTCGTGCGCCAATGGAGGTCCTGTTGCTCGCGGCCGATGTGTCGCACTAGCTTATCGACGGGTCGGCACCACCTGAACCTGCCCGGTGAGTGCACGCTCGCTCGCCTCCGCGCTGCGGGCAAAATCGGACGGCCGCAACATGAGGAGGCCGATGATCGAGATGAGGGCGGTGCCGACGAAGAACACCACCGGTGAGCTGATGTTGTCGGTGGCGGCGATGAGGGCCGTCGAGATCATCGGGGCGCTGCCGCCGAAGATCGCCACGGGCAGATTGTAGGAGACCGCGATCCCTGTCGAGCGGATGTGGGTGGGGAGGAGCTCCGTCATCACCGCGTATGGCGTTGACGAGTACAGCCCAAACGTCAGCGCGACCGCGAGGAGTGGCGCGAGAAACGACTCGGGGGTCGCGTTCTGGGCCGCAGCGAAGAACCAGAGCAGCGCGCCGGTGGCGAGGACCGCGAGCACGAGTAGGAACGGCTTTCGCCCGTACTTGTCCGTGAACATCCCTCCGAACGGCATCACAACCGCGCCCAGCGCGCTCGCCGCGAACACGTACACGAGAGTTGTGCCCGAGTCGAAGCCGAGCGTGCCTGACATGTAGGTCGACGCGAAGGTGAGCAGCAAGTAGAACATCGAGGCGAGAAGCGTGATGATCGCTGCGACCAGCGCGAGCGCGCGCTTCCATTTGAAGACCTCACGCAGCGGCGCCTTCGAGGTTGTCCCGTGGCTCACGAGCTGCCTGAACTCGGGGCTGTCCTCGAGCTTCATCCTGATGTATAGGGCGATGAGGCCGAGCGGGCCGGCGACGAGGAATGGGATACGCCAGCCGCCGTTTTGCATGGTGTCCGAGCCCAACAGAAAGATCATGCTGTTGGCGACGAGGCCGCCCAGGAGCAGCCCGAGAACCGCAGTGGTCATCAGCCAGCTCGTCGAGTAGCCGCGCCTGCCTGGCCCGGCGTACTCAGCGATGAAGCTCGTCACCGTTCCCACCTCCCCGCCCACGGAGAAGCCCTGCACACACCGCACGAGCACGAGCAGCACCGGTGCGACCCAGCCGACCTGGTCGCTCGTGGGGAGCAGCCCGATGGCGAACGTTGAGCCCGCCATGAGGATCAGCACGATCAGGAGGGTGCGCTTGCGACCGAGACGGTCAGCGAGCGGCCCGAAGAACAGTCCGCCGAGCGGCCGAACAAAGAAGCTCAGCGCAAAGACCGCGAAGCTGCTGATGAGGCTCACCACGGGGTTATCACTCGCAAAGAATGCCTGCCCGATGTAGATGGCGAGAAACCCGTACACGCCGTAGTCATACCATTCGAGCAGGTGGCCGACTATGGCACCGAAGAAGGCTCTGCGGCGGCCTGAGTTCGGTCTGTCCGCCGTCGCGGAGTGGGTTGCGTCGGTTGCGTGGTCGGGCATCGTTGCCATGGGCCTTCGCCTACTTTCTCTGATGATGCATGGTGGATCGGGACGCAGCGCAATGGATTCGTGGCAGCGCCCCTGGAACGGTCTGCGGAGTGCTCGACGCTGAGCTCCCCGACCGCGCGCACCCGCTGGCTGCGGGACACCACCCTCGCGGGGCGCGGCTGTTCAGACCGGGTCAGACGGTTCGCGGGGCACCGGATGGAATTCACCCCTGCGCACACGTCGACTTCTATTGAGTTGTTTCACTATAAGCAGATTTCAGTTACACAGCAATAACAACGATGAAACGCAACGAGTGTCTTGACGGTGGTACCCAACCATGCCAACATGCATGACTAGAAGTACTGGATTCTGGGCACACTTCACATGCGCCCACCTCCGAAAGGAACCTCAATGACGAGTCACGCCGACGTGCTGTACGAAGTCCGCGACCGCAAGGCGTATCTCACCCTGAACCGCCCCGAGCGACTCAATGCGATCACGCAGTCAATGGGCGAGCAGCTCGCAGCGTTGGTCGCACGAGCAAACGCCGATAGCGATGTGCGCGTCATCATCTTGCAAGGCGCCGGTCGCGCTTTCAGCTCCGGATACGACCTGAAGATCTACGCCGAGGAGGGTGTCGATAACCAGGGGCCGGAATGGGATCCGATCCAGGACTACGCGCAGATGAGCGCGAACACGAACCACTTCTTCAGCCTGTGGCGCTCGCTCAAACCGACCATCGCGAAAGTACGGGGTCACGCGGTCGCCGGAGGCAGTGACATCGCGCTGAGCTGCGACCTCGTCGTCATGGCCGAGGACGCGAAGATCGGCTACATGCCTGCGCGAGTGTGGGGCGGCCCAACCACCGCGATGTGGGTGTACCGGCTCGGCGCGGAGAAGGCGAAGCGGATGCTCCTCACCGGGGACACGATCACCGGAACGAAGGCCGCCGAATGGGGGCTCGTGCTCGAGGCTGTGCCCGAGGCCGAACTCGACGGCGCGGTCGAGGCGCTCGCGGACCGCATGTCAACCGTGCCAACGAATCAGCTCGCGATGCAGAAGCTCATGATCAACCAGGCATACGACAACATGGGGCTGCAGAGCACCCAGACCATCGCAACACTGTTCGATGGGATCACCCGGCACTCACCTGAAGGGCAGTGGTTTATGCGATTCGCGCAGACACACGGCTTCCACGCGGCAACACAGTGGCGCGACGAGGGCGGCCTGATCCCGAACGGCGGAGGCCCCCTGCCTAGCGACGAGGAGATCGCTAGGTTTTCACCGGACGAAGGAGTTCACCCATGACCCTGACCACCTCATATCACCCTGCCGACACGAGCCGACCGATCCTCGATTGCACGCTCGGCGACCTGCTCCACGACGCGGCCGCAGACAGCCCGAACGAGCAGGCCCTCATCGGCATCGCCCCGGTCAGCCCACCGCGCTCCTGGACGTACCGCGAGCTCCTCGAGGATGCCGAGCGCGGTGCCACCTGGCTCCTGCAGCGATTCCCGGTCGGCAGCCACATCGCGGTGTGGGCGGCGAACGAACCCGAGTGGCTCATCCTGCAGTGTGCGACCGCGCTCGCGGGCATGACCCTCGTCACCGCAAACCCCGCGCTCCGAGCGACCGAGCTCGCGCATATCCTCGATGCATCCGACGCGAGCGCAGTCGCATTCTCCGCCGAGGTGCGGGGCACTGCAATGATTGACATCCTCCTAGACGCGCTCGATCAGCTCCGCGTGCGGCGCGCGGGCACGGCGGGGCCGATCCCCTCACTCATCCCGTTCACCGGCTGGCTCGACGCGATCAGAGCGGTCGAGCCAGACCCGAGCCGTTTCCCCTCGGTGCTTCCCAGCGACGCGATCCAGCTGCAGTTCACCTCGGGCACCACCGGCCTGCCGAAGCCCGCCCAGCTCACGCACCGCGCAATGATCACGAACGCAGACTACGTGAACACTCGCGGCGGCTATCCGGAGGGCGGAGTCTCGGTCTCCCCGATCCCGCTATTCCACGCCTCGGGCTCTGGCACCGCGGCGTTCGGAGCGATGTTGCTACGCGGCACACTGGTGCTCTGCCGAGTGTTCGACCCGGCACTCGTGGTCGACGCCATCGACCGGTTCGGCGCGACCGATGTGCGCATGGTGCCCGCGATGTTCCGCGCCGCCTTCCCCGAGGTGCGCGCGCAGCGCCCCACATTCGCGACGCTCCGGCTCTGCGGCTCTGGCGGGGACACCATCCCGGTGGAGCTCAGCCGCGAGATCGAGGAGACGTTTGGCGCACCGCTCACGACCGTGTACGGGCAGACCGAGGTCAGCCCGGTGCTCGCACAGACCGCCCCAGAAGACTCAGAGCAGACACGCTGGGAGTCAGCCGGGGCGGTGCTTCCGCAGGCGGAGGTCAAGATCGTCGATACGGCTACGGGTGAGGTCACGCCGATCGGGGCACCCGGCGAGATCTGCGCGCGCGGCTACCAGCTCGTCGACGGCTACTACGAGATGCCAGGCGCCACCGAGCAACTCATCGATGCCGACGGCTGGCTCCACACGGGCGATCTCGGCACCCTGTCAGCGGACGGCATTCTCACCGTCACCGGCAGGCTCAAGGACCTCATCATTCGGGGCGGCGAAAACCTCTACCCCTCGGAGATCGAGGCAGCCCTACTCGAGCACCCGCGGGTCGCACTCGCCGCTGTTGTCGGGCTCCCCGATGAGCAGTGGGGCGAGGTCGTTGCTGCCGTCATCGAGCACGTCGACCCGCAGTCACCGGTATCTGCCGCGGAGCTCACCGCGTTCACCACCGAGCGACTCTCGCCGCAGAAGCGGCCAGCGACGTGGCTGCAAGGCGGCGCCCTCCCCGCGAACGCGATGGGCAAGCTGCAGAAGTTCCGGCTGCGCGAGCAGATCCTCGCCGGGGCGTTCCAGGAGCTGTAGCGGGGCACCCGCTGCCAGTATCACCGAGAAAGGATCCCGAGCATGGAACTCTCCCCAGCCCAGGCTCTCGCAGCTCGTGCTCGCTTTGCGCCCGGGGACGATGCCTTCATCGACGGCGACCTCCGTTTGAGCTTTGCCGAGGCCGACGCGCGGGCGACCGCCTTCGCCTCGCACCTTACGGGCCGCGGCGTGATGCGCGGCGACCGGGTGCTCGTGCTCATGAAGAACAGCGAGTTCCTGGCGACGTCGATATATGCGCTGTCGCGGCTCGGCGCGATCCCCGTCGTCGGTAACTGGCGTCTCACCGCGAGCGAGCTCGAGTACGTGCTGCACGATAGCGGCGCGGTCGGGATCCTCGCGGGGAGCGACTTCGGTGACACCGCCGCCGCGCTGAGTGAGGCGGTCCCGCGGGCGCGCTTTCTCGTGACCGACGGCCCCAGCGCGCGCTTCGCCGAAGCGGTGGGGTTCACCGACGCGCTCGACAGCGCGCCGGCCGGGCACCACGCCGAAGCGGGCCGTCCCGGCGACGACGCCATCATCATGTACACCTCAGGCACGACCGGCCGGCCGAAAGGCGCGGTGTTCACGAATGCGAACCTGTTCTGGTCAGCGCAGAGCATGAGCTCAACAATCGGTTGGGAGGCGCGGCAGCGCTTTTTGCTCGTCGCCCCGGTCTTCCACATCGGCGGGCTCTCACCCCTCATCTGTAACGTCCTCCGGGGCACGGCCACCATTTTCCAGGCCGAGTTCCATCCGGCTCGGGTGTGGGAGACGGTCGCCGCCGAGCAGATTACGAACATGATGACGGTGCCCGTCATGCTGCGCGCGCTGATCGCTGAGGCCCGGGGCCGGGCCGTTGATCCGAGCAGCCTCGTGAACGTGTCGTGTGGCGGGGCGATGGTCCCGCCCGACCTGATCGCGGAGTTCACTGAGCTCGCGGCGCCCGTGCAGGTCGTCTACGGGATCACCGAGTTTGCCGGCGCGGTGAGCTACTGGCTGCCGTCGATGGGCGCTGAACGGATGCAGACGCAGGGCCGCGCAGTGTTCGGGGCCAGCATGCGCGTCGTCACCGAGGACGGGCTGCCAGCGCAGCCCGGAGAGCTCGGTGAACTGCAGCTGTTCGGCCCCCAACAGTTCGACCGATACTGGGGCAAGCCTGCCGCGACGGCAACGTCGGTGACTCCAGATGGCTGGTACCGGTCTGGCGACGTCGCGTCGCTTGACGAGGACGGCTTCGTGACCGTGCTCGATCGGGTGAACGACATCATCATCAGCGGTGGCGAGAACATCTACCCCGCCGAGGTCGAGGCGATCGTGGCAACACACGAAGCCGTCGCGGACGTTGCCGTCGTTGGACAGGCCGACGAGCGGTGGGGCGAAACCCCTGTCGCCCACATCGTGCTGCGGGAGGACGCGACACTCACCCCCGCAGAGCTCATCGAACACTGCCGCCAGCGGCTCGCCAGCTATAAGCTACCGAGCCGCGTCGAGTTTGTTGCGGAGATCCCGAAGAACACGCTCGGGAAGGTACTCCGGCGTCAGCTGCGCAGCGTGGGCTCCGGCCAATAGCGTTCAACCCCGCCACAGAGTTCATGCGTCGTTCACGCAGGGTTTGGTGTGCGAACCCCCAGTCTCGTAATTCCCCGTCACTTTCGAGGGTTTGAATACAGGTGTTCTCGCAATTCGCCGAGAGCCACCCTACCTCGAAAGGTCACCATGCGTCGCAACGTTTTCACCGCGATTGGCGTGTTCGGTATCGCGGCAGTCGCGCTCACCGGTTGCCAGGCCGCAGCCCCCGCCGCAGATGCGGCGGACGCACCGATCACGATCGCCACCATTCCCATGTCCGACGATCCGACGGCGGAGAACCCCGTCGAGGTACTCGTCGAGCTCCTCGAAGCCGAAACGGGTCGCGAGGTCGAGGTCACCAACGTGCCCGACTACCTCTCGGTGGTCGAGGCGATCCGCTCAGATCACGTCGACATCGGTCTCATGAGCGGCTTCCCGTCGGCGCTCGCTGTGAACACGGGCGAGGTCGACGCGCTGCTCGCGTGGCCGGGCGACGACAAGCCGGTGTCCACCTGTGTGGTGCTCGACGACTCCCCCGTCCAGACCCCAGCGGATCTCAAGGGCAAGACGGTTGCGTTCGCGGATCAGGCGTCGAGCTCGGGCTACTTCATGCCCGTCTCCATGCTGCACGAGGCGGGCCTCACACAGGGCACCGATTACGAGGCCATCTTTGCTGGCGGCCACGAGGGCAGCTTCGCCGCGCTCGAGCAGGGCCAGGTCGATGCGGCCTGCACCGCGTTCATGCTCACCGAGATGGGTGCCCCGATGTTCCCGTTCGCCGATGGTGAGTGGCGCGCGGTGGGCGAGAGCGCGCCGATGGCGGTCGCAGGTTCGGTGCTCGCTCGGCAGTCGCTCGATGCTGAGACGCGCACACTCCTGGAGGAGGCGCTGCCGAAGGTGTTCTCGGCAGAGAACAAGGAGCGGCTCGCGGGCTACGGCGGCTTCGCCGGCCTCGAACCGGTGATCGCGCCGGATCCCGAGTTCTTCTCCTCCTTCGCCGAGATCGCGGCAGTCGCGGGCGTCGACCTCGAGGATCTCAAGTGAGCCGTCTCACGCGGGCAGCCCGGCAGCGGGATGCTGCGGCGGCGGTCGATCCGTCGCTGCTCAGCACCGCCGAGCTCAGGCAGGCGCTCCCCCTCGTCACGGTGCGCGACCTCACCGTCGCCTACGAGGACGGCCCGAACGTGCTCGACGGCGTCGACCTCGATCTGTTTCCCGGCGAGATGGTCGCCCTGCTCGGTTCTTCGGGCTCGGGGAAGTCGACGCTCATGCGCTCGCTCACCGGTTTCGCCCCGGTCACCGGCGGGCAGGTGCGGGTCGCCGGGCACGACGTCACGAATCTGCGGCGCGGCGAGCTGCGCACGCTGCGTTCGGAGGTCGGGCAGGTCTTCCAGCAGTTCAACCTCATCCCCCGGATGAGCGTGCTCACGAACGTGCTCACCGGCGCGCTGCACAGCGCCGGCCCCATCAACCTCGTCGGCGGCTTCACCTCAGCGCACCGCAAGCGCGCGCTCGACCTGCTTGACCGCGTCGGCATCGCGCACAAGGCGAAGGATCCCGCTCGCTCCCTCAGCGGCGGCCAGCAGCAGCGGGTCGCGATCGCGCGCGCCCTCATGCAACAGCCGAAGCTCATCCTCGCGGACGAGCCTGTCGCGTCGCTCGACCCGAAGCTCGCGGACTCCGTGCTCGAACTGCTGCGCGAGATCGCCGTCGAGGACGGGATCCCCGTGCTCGTGAGCCTCCACGTGCTCCCGCTTGCGCTCGCGCACACCGACAGGATCGTGGGTCTCAGGCACGGCGAGATGATCGTCAGTGGCCGCACGGCAGACCTCGACGCCGCCCGGCTTGCGCCGCTGTACGACGAGACTCCCGCGCTGGAGGTGACGCCCAGTGGCTACGCAAGCGCCTGAGCGCCAGCGGGGCACCCAGCCCGGACTGCCGGCTGCGGATCGCGCACGCCTCGAGCGCGCGGTGCCGCTGCCGCGGGCCCGGTTCATCATGGGGCTTCCCGTCGCAGCGATCGTGCTGCTGTGGTCGTTCAACGGCGCCGAATTCAACTTCGCGAAGCTCGGAGACGGCGCCGTGAACATGGGCGAGTTTCTGTCGCGGCTGTTCCCGCCAGACTTCTCGAAGATCGGCACGATCGTCGAGCTGCTCATCGAGACGTTTCAGATGGCCGTTGTCGGCACGGTGCTCGGCGCGGTGCTGTCGATGTTCGTCGCGTTCGCGGCGGCATCGAACATCGCTCCGAAGTGGCTGTACTACCCGGCCCGGTGGACGATGAACGTGATTCGTTCGGTGCCCGACCTCGTGTTCGCGCTCATGTTCGTGTCCGCGGTGGGGCTCGGCCCGTTCGCCGGCATCCTCGCGATGACGCTCGGCTCGCTCGGCTCCATCGGCAAGGTCTTCGCCGAGGCCATGGAGTCGGTCGATCGCGGCCCCATCGTCGCCATGCAGGCCGTCGGGGCGTCGAAGCGCCAGGTGATCCAGTACGGCGTGCTGCCGCAGGCCGCCCCACTGCTCGTCTCCTACACCCTGCTGCTGTTCGAGGGGAATGTGCGCGGGGCCACGATCCTCGGGCTCGTCGGCGCCGGCGGCATCGGCCTCGAGCTCACCACCGCCATGCGCATGTACGACTACGGCCACCTCAGCGCCATCATCATCTGCATCATCGTGCTCGTCACGGCCATCGACCAGGGCAGCGCCCTCATCAGAAAGAAGATCACATGACCTCCACCCTCGAGCTTCCGCTCAGCACGCCCGTGAACCTCCGCGACCTCGGCGGGATCCCCATCGCCGGGGGCGTGCTCCGCGAGGGCCTCGCGATCCGCACCGACCACCTCGCGACAGTCACCCCCGAGTACGCTGCCCAGCTCGTGGCCGGCGGCCTCACGGCCATCATCGATCTGCGCTCACCCGACGAGGTGCGGGTCACCGGCCGCGGCCCGCTTGGCGACCATGCGGTCGCGTACCATCACCTGCCGTTCATGGGCTCGATCCAGGCGCCGACCGGCGACACCCCGGCCCTCACGCACGAGGTCATGGGCGAGATGTACGGCGGCATGCTCGAGCAGGCCGCCCCGCTCATCGTCACCGCGCTCACCGTCATCGCGCACTCGCCGGGCGCAACCGCGTTCCACTGCGCGGCCGGCCGCGACCGCACCGGCGTGCTCGCCGCCTCGCTGCTGCTCGTGCTCGGAGCCGACGACGACGCGATCGTCGCCGACTACGCACAGACCGGCCCGAACATGCCGGCGATCATGGCCCGCACGCGCACCGCCATGAGCGCGGTCTTCGCAAAGCTCGGCCTCGACCCTGACGTGTTCGACGGCAAGGGCCTCGAGGACGACGGCATGGAGGTCTCGATGCGGATGCTCCTCGCCCGCCTTCGCGAGCAGCACGGTGACCCGCTCGCGCCGCTGCGCGCGGCGGGCCTCGACGACGACACCGTCGCGAGGCTCCGGGCCAGGGCCCTCGTTCGATGACACTCGCAGCAGCACCTGCCGGGGTCGCGATTCGCCGCGGCCCCGGCAGGCCGCGTGACACAGACCTCGATCCGCAGATCATCCAGGCCGTGCTCGACCTCATCGATGACGAGCAGGAGGTCACCGTGTCCCGCGTCGTCGAACGCGCGGGCGTGAGCCGCGCGGCCCTCTACCGGCGGTGGCCGTCACTCACGACCCTCATCGCCGCGGCGCTCGACGTCGGGCGCACCGTGCCACCCGAGATCCGCGTCGACGGTGACCTCCGCGAGACCCTCTTCTCGTCGCTCATCGGGTCGCCCGCCTCGCTCGAGGCGACCGGCTACTCGGAGGCGAGGTTTCGGCAGCGGATCCGCCTCGTCATGGCCGACCGCGACCTGCAGCGCGCCTACTGGGAGTCGCACGTCAGCCGTCGCCGCGAACCCGTCGAGCGCGCGCTGCGAGCGGGGATCGCGCAGGGCCTGCTGCGCGCAGACCTCGACGTCGCGGCCGCATTCGACGTGATAGCCGGGGCGGCGTACTACCAGTCGATCGTGCGCGGCGAGACGCCAACAAACCCGGCCACGATCGCGCGCATGACCGCGACGTTCGATATCGCCTGGCGCGGGATGGTTCGGTAGCAAACTCTCAGGGGATCCTGCGATTCCTGCATTATTATTGAATGCAGGAATTGGAGGACCACATGGTTACCGTTCACACACAGCGACACACCCCGACCAGGCCCGATATCAACTCAATGCGCGAGGTTCTGGAGCAGGAAACCGGACGACAGTTCACCGAGCACGAAGCCAACGTTGCGCTGCGCGCCGCGCTCGGAGCCGCGCTCACCGAGCAATCTCGCGCGCAACTCGCCGCCGACCTCACCCGCATCCCACACCCCATTCCGCCCGCCATAGCCCGAGCGACCCAGGCCACCGAAAACGCGTGGAAGTCGATCGAGGCGGAGTCCGGGCTCTTGCCCGGAAGCGAAGTTGCCGCGATACTCGGCTCCCGTCCAACCCCCGGCGCGGTGCGATCACTCGCAAACGACATGCGCAAGCGCGGAGCACTGCTCGCCGTGCAGCGCCTCAACCGCTTCCTGTATCCGGGGTGTCAATTCGACGCCGTCACAGGACAGGTCAAGCCTTGGGTAGCGCCATGCGCGGAGCTCGCTACCGAACACGGTTGGAGCCACGAAAGCGCCTTATTGTGGCTGCATCGTCCAACGACCTACCTTCCAGAAGGCCGCCGCCCAATAGATGTCATCGACGGCAACCCGCAGCTCGTGCTCGACGTTGCACGCGAGGCCTGGGAAGTGGCGTGGTAGCTCCGGCTCCGCCGCGGCCCTTCCGCCCGCATGCGGAGCATTTCGCTCCCGGCAGCGAACTGTACCGAGTGCACTCCGCTAGCCGGGCTGCGAGCGAGTTCAACCCCGGCAACGGGTCGCGAACACGGTTCGCGTTCTTCGGCACGCCGGTCGTCCCCATCATGTACGCGGCCCAGACCGAGCAGGCTGCAGTTGCAGAAACGCTCCTCCACGATATTCCTTTCACGGGCGGCCAACTGCTGCCCGAAGACTACGAGGGCAGACGGGCAAGCCGGCTGCACACGTCGAGAGAGCTACGTCTTGCGTCGTTCCTGGGGCTGGGGCTGCGTGCTCTCGGCGTACGCGCCGAGCAGCTCACCGCCACCGCAGCGTCTGCGTACGGCGAGACTGTTCGCTGGGCGGCAGCGGCCTACGAAGCGGGCTTCGATGGAATCGTCTATATGAGCCGACAGTGCAACAGTGACCGCTCGTACGTGTTCTTTGGAGATCGCTGTGCCGCTGCGTTCGAGGTAGACCCTGGATATCGCTGGGATTTCGGCGACCGTTCGAGCGGGCAGAACACACTCATTACGCTGTGCGCCCCACTCGGTGTCGAGGTATTCCTGCCCCCCGGCAGCCTGAGGCGGGCGGTAACGGCAGCGGATCGCGCCCGCCGCCATCACCCCCTTGGCTTACCCGAGCCCAAGCGAACGAGCGATGAGCATGAGCTGTACCTCGTTCGTGCCCTCGCCGATCTCGAGGATCTTCGAGTCGCGGTAGTGACGGGCAACCGAGAACTCGTTCATGAAGCCGTTACCGCCGAAGATCTGGGTCGCGTCGCGCGCGTTGTCCATCGCCGCGTCGGAGCCGGTGAGCTTCGCGATTGCCGCCTCGGTCTTGAACGGCTTGCCCGCGGCGCACAGGCGCGCGGCGTGATGCCACGCGAGACGCGCGTTGTGGACGCGCAGTCGCATGCGTGCGAGCGTGAACTGGATGTGTTGGCGGGTCGCGAGCTGCTCACCGAAGACGATGCGCTGCTTCGAGTACTCGACGGCGTCATTCAGGCAGCCCTCGGCAGCGCCGGTCGCGAGCGCGCCGACGGCGATTCGACCCTCGTCGAGGGTGCGCAGGAAGTTCGCGAAGCCGCGGCCGCGCTCGCCGAGCAGGTTTGCCTCGGGCACGCGCACGTCGTTGAAGCTCAGCGGGTGCGTGTCCGACGCGTTCCAGCCGACCTTGTCGTAGGCGGGCTCGACGGTGAAGCCGGGGGTGCCGTTCGGCACGATGATTGTCGACAGCTCCTTGCGGCCGTCTTTCTCCCCCGTGACGGCGATGACGGTCACGAACTTCGTGATGTCGGTGCCCGAGTTCGTGATGAACTGCTTCGAGCCGTTGATGACCCACTCACCGTTCTCAAGGCGGGCGGTGGTGCGGGTGGCCCCCGCGTCTGAACCCGCCTCGGGCTCGGTGAGGCCGAAGCCGGCGAGCGTGCGACCCGCGAGCAGGTCGGGCAGCAGCTCGGCCTTCTGCTCGTCGGTGCCGAAGTTGAAGAGCGGCATCGCGCCGAGGCCGACGCCGGCTTCGAGGGTGATCGCGACCGACTGATCCACGCGGGCGAGCGCCTCAATCGCGAGGCACAGCGCGAAGTAGTCGCCGCCCTGGCCGCCGACCTCTTCGGGGAACGGCAGGCCGAACAGCCCCATGTCACCCATCTGCCTGACGATGTCGAGTGGCAGCGTGTGGGTGCGATCCGCCTCGTAGGAGATCGGCGCGACAACCTCGTCGGCGAACTCCTTCACCATCGTGGCGAGCTGCAGCTCTTCCTCGTTCAGGTTGTAGTTTTCCATGAACCGCTCCTTAGCGTTCTTCGTTGGGTGTGGGTGTGGTGTTCGTTATCTCCCGAACAATCGTTCGTTCGGAAAAGGTCATGAGAAAAGGGAGGTCGGCCGCCCGGCTCGTCAGCCGGTCACGGCAGCTGGCCGTAACGGCGGGCGAGCGCGACGGATTCGACGCGGTTGTGGGCCCCGAGCTTGCGCATAGCGGCCCGCAGGTAGCTCTTCACGGTCTCGAGCTCGAGGTGCAGCCGCTCCCCGATCTCGCGGTTGCTCAGCCCGAGTGCGACGAGCGCGAGCACATCGATTTCCCGGGCCGACAGCGCGGGCCCCGCCTCGGTCGCGCCGGGGGCGAGCTTGGTGAGGATGCCGTGCAGTTCGGCCTGCGCGGTGGGGTCTTCGACGCCGCGCGCGAACTCACGCAGCTCCGCGAACGCGGCGCGCACCTGCTCCCACTCCCGATCCGACGGCGCGGATCGCACCGAGCGCAGATACTCTGCGGTCTCGACGGCCGTCGTCTGCTTCGTGACGGCGTCGTCGACCGCGAGCCGGAACGCGATGGTTCCTGCGGCCTCAGCGACGCTCTTCACTTCCGCCGCTGTGAACGGGCCTGCGTGACGCCGCGCGCCGTAGACGATCCCGCGGGAGACTCCCTCGATAACGATCGGCAGCGCGGCGACCGAGCGCAGGTCTTCCGCCGACACCGCGCGGTCGTAGTCCCGCGAGATGGTCTCGTCATGGAGATAGTCCGCCGCGACTGCGGGCGCGGCGTGCGCGAACGCGAGGCCGCCCAGACCAGCACCCTTGCGGATCACCAGGCCGTTCAACGCCGCGGTGCGCACACCGACGGAGTGCGTGATCGTGAAGCGATCCACCTCGGGGGTCGTGTAGCCGCCGAAGAGCACGTCAAGGTGAGTGGTCTGCCGTGCGCCGCTGAGCGCGCCGGCGATGCCTGACCCCTTCATGGGGTGCTCCCAGGCAGCGATGCCACGCGGAAACACGCTGTGCGTTGTTCCTCAAACATGGGACCTCCTTGTAGCGGGCGGCTACACCGAGGGTTCAACCCGGCGCCGTCGCCGTGCGAGCCAGCCTATGGGTATCGCGCAGTCAAGTCCAACGTAACGTCGGCGAGCTGCGCGGACACTCACCTGGCGTCCAACATTGACAGTGAAAGTTCGCGCATCTCGACCTTGCGGACCTTCCCGGTGACAGTCATCGGGAACTCGTCGACGACGTGCACGTACTTCGGGATCTTGAAGTGGGCGAGGCGCCCGTTCGCGAACTCTCGCAGGGCCTCGGCCGTCACCGAATCCGCCCCGGGGCGCAGCACGACCCACGCCATGAGTTCCTCGCCGAAACGCTGGTCGGGTACCCCGATGACCTGCACGTCTGCGATGTCGGGGTGGCGGTAGTAGAACTCTTCGATCTCTCGGGGGTAGATGTTCTCGCCGCCGCGGATCACCACGTCTTTGAGTCGGCCCACGACCGAGAGACGGCCGTCTGCGTCCATCGTCGCGATGTCGCCGGTGTGGATCCACTTGCCCGGGTCGATTGCCTCTGCGGTCTGCTCCGCGTTGCCCCAGTAGCCGAGCATCACCGAGTAGCCGCGCGTGCACAGCTCACCGGGTTCGCCGACGGGCACGACCTGGCCCTGCTCGTCGATGATCTTCACCTCGAGGTGCGGCATGACCTTGCCGATGGTCTGCGTGCGCGCCACCAGGTCGTCGGTGATCGACGTCATCGTCGACACGGGCGCGGTCTCGGTCATGCCGTAGCAAATCGCGACCTCGCGCATATTCATCTCGGCCATGACCTCTTCCATCACCTCCGCGGGGCACGAGGACCCCGCCATGATGCCTGTGCGCAGCGACTGCAGGTTGAAGTTCGTGAAGCCCTCAAGCCCGAGCTCGGCGATGAACATCGTGGGGACGCCGTACAGCGAGGTGCAGCGCTCCTGTTCGACCGCGCCGAGCGTCTTCTCGGCGTCGAACACCGGTGCCGGGAGCACGATGCAGGATCCGTGGCTGTGCGCGCCGAGGATGCCCATCACCATGCCGAAGCAGTGGTACAGCGGCACCGGCAGGCACACCCGGTCCGCCGAGGTATAGCCGATCCCCTCGCCCACAAAGAAGCCGTTGTTCAGGATGTTGTGGTGGGTAAGCGTCGCGCCCTTCGGGAAGCCCGTGGTGCCCGACGTGTACTGGATGTTGAGGGCCTCATCGAAGGCGAGCGACGGCCGCTCCTCCTCCGGCGGGTTCGCGGCCGCGTCTGCCATCGTCTCGTCCCACTCTTTCGTGCCGATGAACAGCACGTCGGTGAACCCGATCTCGGCGAGCATGCCCGCGTAGTCGCTCGTGCGATACTCGACCGCGCTCACCATGAGCGAGATGCCCGACTGCTCGACGACGTACTGCAGCTCGTGGGTGCGGTACGCGGGATTCACGTTCACGAGGATCGCCCCGATCAGTGCGGTCGCGTACTGCGTGAACACCCACTCGGCACAGTTCGGCGACCAAATACCGACCCGGTCGCCCTTCTTGATGCCGCGCTTCGTGAGTGCGTCAGCGAGGGTCTCGCTCTCGCTCAGTAGCTCGCTGAACGTCCAGCGTCTGCCAGTGAACGACTCGACCAGCGCTTCGTTGTCAGGAAACTGCTCGGTGATTCTGCCAAGCATTCCACCAAGGGTTTCACCCAGTAGCGGCGTCATGCTCGGACCCGATGCGTAAGAAATCTGTGCTCCATTGCCCATGACTTCATGATCCCTGGGGCCGCGTTTGGCGGATACCCCCTTTCGCGGGTGAGTTGGGCGCCCCAGGCAAGCGCAAGAGGGCCAGAACCTCCACATAGGCTCTGACCCTCTCCCGATTGCTTTGAAAATACCTACAACCGGTCGGCGCGTTCGCTCCCTGGGTGGAGGTTACGCGACGTAGTCGCCGATAAGCGCCCTGTCGTGGGTGTACGGGGCGTCAAGCGCGTGAGCATCGATGCCCAGGCCCTCGGCAGCGGCGCGTATCTCTGCACCGTGCTCCTCAGCAATTCGAACGGCTTCTATGTTTTCAAGCAGTCGCTCCGGTCGAGTAGCACCGAACAGCAACGAGGCGACCTGCGGGTTCGTGAGGCACCATGCGAGCGAGAACTGCGCCGGAGTAATGTCGAGGCTCTTCGCGGCCTCGATGACCTTTGGAACCGTGTTCTTGATCTGCTCGCGGATCTCTCCCACGTCAATTCCAATATGACGTTCAGGGTTGAGCACGCCTGCGAGGATTCCGCCTTCCATGGTGTCGGACGCGTGGATACTCATCCCCGTTTCCTCAACGACTTGACGGTACTGCTCCTCGACGACGTTGCGTCGTACGATCGAATACTTGAGCTGCGCAAGCGCAGGCCCTTGAACCCCATTCGCCTTGGCGTGCGCGTGAGCCTTCATCAGATCCTCGGGTACCCAGTTGAGCGCTCCCCAACTCTTGGCGCGTCCGTCAGCGACCACCTCAGTGATTTCGTCGACGAGCTTCTCCACGCTCATGCCAGGGCGCGGGTGCTCAATGATGAGTGTGTCCACCCAGTCCTCATCAACGCGGCGAAGCATCCGGTCCGTCTGCACGCTCAGCGATTCCTCCGGGTAGCTGAAGTACCAGAGCTTTTCAGCAATCTGGTAGTCCTCCCGCTTCGCACCCGCTTCACGGATCAGCCGGCTGAAGATGAGTTCGGTGTGCGGCGAGTTCCGGTAGTAGGCGACGTCGAAGAACGTCACCCCGTTATCAAGAGCCGTGCGCACAAGCTCGACGCCGGCCTCAAAGCTTAGCCGCGAATACGTGTACCAGGATCCGAGCGAAAGGCGTGAGACCTCGACGTCTGTCGTTCCAAGTCGTGCGGTGTTCATAGATTCTCCTTGTCTGTTTTCTGTTGAGCTGCGATAAGTTTTGCGACGAACCGACGCGTACGTTCGGAGCGCGGGGCGCGGAACACCTGACCAGGTGGGCCCGTCTCCACAACCTGACCGCGGTCCATAACGACCACGGTGTCTGATATTTCTTGAGCGAGACTCATTTCGTGGGTTACGATCGCCATCGTCATTCCCTCAGCTGCGAGGCTGCGAATGACGTCCAATACCTCGTCAACTAGCTCAGGATCGAGCGCACTGGTCGGCTCGTCAAAGAGCATGATCTCGGGTCGCATCGCCAGCGCCCGCGCGATCGCGACTCTTTGCTGCTGCCCGCCAGACAACTCCGCCGGGTAATGGTTCGCGTGCCCAGCAAGCCCCACGCGTGCGAGTTCTTCAGCAGCGAGCGCCGAGGCTTTCGTTTTTGAAACTTTGCGGACCTGTGTGGGCCCCTCCATCACATTCTCAATGGCAGTCATGTGCGGGAAGAGGTTGAAGTGCTGGAACACCATTCCAAAGGCTCGTCGCTGACGGACAATATCCTTTTCGCGCGACCGCATGAGCTTGCCTCGGACAGTCTCGATCCCGAGGAGTTCACCATTGTGGCGGATCTCCCCGCCGTCAATCTCCTCCAGTTGGTTCAAACACCTCAGCAGTGTGGACTTGCCAGAGCCGGAAGGGCCGATGATGCTCAGGACCTCGCCCCGGTGGAGCGTGAGATCGACGCCTTGCAACACCGCCACATCGTGGAACTTCTTGATGAGCCCGTCGACGACAACAACAACTTCACTCATGCGGGAACCTCCACAGTCCTGAGTTTGCTCCGCCGAACAAACCCACGAGAGTAGTGCTTCTCGAGTGCACCCTGCGCGAGCATGGCGATACTCGTGAGGAGCAAGTACCAAAGGCACGCGACGAGAAGCATTGGAATGGTCTGATAGGTGCGGCCATAAACGAGCTGCACTGAGGTGAGCAGCTCGGTGAACCCAATCACGGACACGAGCGATGTGCTCTTGAAGAGCGTGATGAGCTCGTTGCTCAGGGGCGGGATGATGACCCGAATTGCCTGCGGCATAATAATCCGCCGCATTGCCTGTGCGCGGGTCATTCCGATGGCCCCTGCAGCCTCGTACTGCCCCTTCGACACCGAGAGGATACCGGCACGGTAAATTTCCCCGACATAGGCGGCTTGGATAAGCGTCAGCCCAATGAGTGCAGCCGTGAACTTGTTGATGACGTCATTCGTTCTTACGGAGAATAGCGTGATGTCGGTAAACGGAATGCCGACAGTGAGTTCCGGCACGAGTGCCCCGAAAAAGAAGATAAACAGGAGCACGACGAGGGCTGGTATCGCGCGCATCAGCCAGATGAATGCAGTTCCCGCGATGCGAAGCGCCGGGTTCTGCGACATCCGCAAGATTGCAACGAGGCCACCGGCCACGAGACCTGTCAACGCAGATAGGACTGTAAGCCAAATTGTATTCATCACGCCGCGGAGTATCTCCGGCTTGAAGAGGTACTCCGCCACCACGTTCCACTGCCACCCGGGGGTCACGATCATGAATCGAGTGACACCTATCAGCACGAAAGCTCCGACAGCACCCCAAACCCACCAGGACAAACGCCTGCGCCCAATCCGGGGCGTAGTCAGGTCTATGTCGATCGGCCCCGTGAGGGCCGCCTTTTCAGGAGAGGACATTAGAATTCGGACCCGTTGATCTCGATCTCATCGAGCGCAAGACTCTCGCTGCCCCACCGCTCAAGAATCTCTTGATAGGTGCCGTCGTCGTGCATGCTTTGGAGTGCAGCTTGCACGGCTTCAGTCATTCCTGTGCGCTCAACAGCGATTGCAACGCCGTACGGGGCATACCACATGAGGTCCCCTACAAGCTCGAATTGCCCGGGGGTCTCTGCGAGCACGACGTTGATCGGCGAGATGTCCGACCAGGCCACCTCTGCCTGCTGCGACTGTACTGCGAGGATCGCGGCTTGCACGGTATCGTAAGGCTGCACATCGATTGGTTCTTCACCTGCGTCGATGCAGGTCGCGTTTTCTTCCTCGGCGCGAGTCTGCTGAATGGAGCTAATCGTAACGGCCAACGAATGTCCGCACAGATCGTCAACCCCAGTAATGTCTGCAGGAGCCTGGGTGTTCCCCAGGAGGGCTGTCCCGCCCTTCAGAATATCGACGAACGACGCCGTGCCGCGCCGCTCAATGAAGTCACCGGAGGCGAGAGCCGCGTCATAGCGTCCAGATTCCACCCCGGGCATCACACCGCCACCGGACACCTGCTCAATCTGCAGTTCGAGCCCCAGGCGGTGTGCGTACTCCGCGGTGAGGTCGGCAACCAGCCCAATAATTTCGCTGCTCCCCTCGGGGACATATTGGAGCGGCGCGACCTGACCGGATCCGGCTGCGATCCAGATGCCGTCCTCATCATCAGGCACGAGATTCTTGAGCGCACCAAACTCGCCGGTAGGCTCGCGAAGATCGCTGGGAAGCGTGAAGCCAGCCTCATCTTTTGGTTCATCCCCTGCTCCCTGCGAGCCGGACTCTGCAGCAGTGCAGCCAGCAAGCATTAGTGCGGCGGCAGCCGCGAGCGACGAGATCTTCAGTGATCGTGAAATAGTCATGGGTTCCTCCTTTGCAGCCCAAGTCAGGCACTTCAAAGTATTCAATCTTTTGACTAATTAGTCAAGACTTTGTTTGATATATTTATCCGGTGGGCACCTCGCGGCACAACCGCAACGGGCCCCACCTCTTATACGATCGGTGAAACCCAGAAAGGTGACGCGATGTGGATTGACGATGCGGGCACTGAACGCGCTGATGCAGTACTTCCCGACTGGTGGTTTACGCACTTCGCGTACGCACACCTCCCCGAGCACTTCCCCGGAGTCGACGCTGACGCCTCCCGCCTCGTCATGCGCATGCGGCGCGCCACGGGAACGATGGGCGAGTTCGCCCGCGCCGAGCACGGCTCTCGCAGCACCGAACTATCAACCGCTGGTCAGCGCATCATGCTCACGTTAACCCTCTGTGGCCCCCTCACACAGTCGGAGATCGCAGACCTCACCGGGATGAGTCGTGCCGCGGTTTCATCGGCGGTGCGTACGCTCCTCGCTGACGGGATGGTGAACAGAGAGACTTCACCGCACGACGGACGGGCAGTCGTCCACACGGCAACAGAGGAGGGAAAGACGACCTATCAGCGAGTATTCCTTGAGCGCAACCGCCGCGAATCGAAGCTCCTCCAAGCACTCACCACCGAAGACCAAACGCATCTCATGGACATCCTCGAGAAACTCATGCGGATCGCCGCAGAGGAAACCGGTCGCGGCATCACGCGAGCTCCAACAGAGCCGGCGCGTTAGCTTGCATGCGGAAGCCCCAAGCCGCCACCGCAACCCACCAAGCCTCCGCTGATACCTTAGAGCCATGCACCAAGAGAGCATCCAAGACACACTTCGGAAGTTTGCCGCAGAACGCGAGTGGGAACAATTCCACAGCCCTGCGAACCTTGCAAAGAGCGTCAGCATTGAAGCCGCTGAGCTGCTTGAATGCTTCCAATGGTCCGATGATGGAGACGTCGAGCACGTGAAGGAAGAACTCGCTGACGTGCTCACGTATGCATTCTTCCTAGCAGACAAGCTCGGCGCCGAGCCCGAATCTCTCATCAGGGAGAAGCTCAGAAAGACTGCTGCGAAGTATCCGGTCGAGCTCGCCCGCGGGAGAAGCACCAAGTATGACCAGCTCTGAACCGAGCCGCTTTCAAGACCTCGCGTTTGATCGGGATGACGTCGAGACATGGCGGGACCCTCGCGGTCGCCACCAGAACTGGCCGGTAGTGTATTTGCTTCACGACAAGGCACGGATCTACGTCGGGGAAACCACACGTGCCCGGGCTCGCTTTCGGCAGCACCTGGAGGACCCTGAGAAAACAGGTCTGACAGAAATCCGCGTGGTCATCAACGAGGAGTTCAATAAGTCGGCTTGCCTGGATCTCGAAGCAAGACTGATCTCGTGGTTTCACGCCGACGGCATCCGACGACCGATAAATCGCAATGATGGGCAGCAGCGCTCAAACTACTTCGAACAGAGTAGTCGGTATCAGGCGATATTCGATCAAGTCTTCAACCAGCTCCACACGGCCGGATATTTCACCCGGACTGTGGCCGAAATCGAGAGCCTAAATCTCTACAGACTCTCTCCGTTCAAAACCCTCAACGATGAGCAGCTCGTGGCCGTGAGCTTGATAGTCGAGGGCCTTTTCGCAGACCTGGCCACAGGCGCACCCTCGACGAGCGTTGTACAAGGAGGCCCAGGCACCGGGAAGACGATAGTCGCGATCTACCTCCTCAAGCTACTCCGCGACATTCAACTCGCTACCCATGATCCCGGACCTGAGGACGATGGCCGTTTCAACGAGTACTTCGCGTCTGGCTATCGCGAGATCCTCGCCGGCGCCCAAATTGGATTCGTAGTTCCGCAGCAGTCGCTCCGCACAACCATTCAGAGGGTTTTCCGGCAGACTCCCGGACTGACGGGTATCAAGGTACTCAGCCCTTATACCGTCGCGGCATCCGACGAACACTGGGATCTTCTCGTCGTCGATGAAGCGCACCGGCTCACCCATCGAGGATCCGGCTCCACTCGAGGAATGTTCAACAAGCGCCACGAGAAGCTGTTTGGTGACGATTCGATAGGCAAAACGACCATCGACTGGATCCTGGCCAAGAGCAACCATCAGGTGTTCCTCTTCGATGGGGAACAGACCGTCAGGCCAGCCGACGTTCCGATCGAAGCCACCCAAAAGCTGGTCTCTACCGCGAAGGATTCACACCGGCTCTATTCACTCGAGTCACAAATGCGCGTAACCGCAGGAGAAGCGTACCTCGAGTTCGCCCAGCGCCTACTTTCAGACCACCCCACAAACGCTTCTCTTTCGAATTCTTATGACCTCAGATTCTTTGACAACCTCTCAGAAATGAAGGATGCGATCACCGAAAAGGAAGCCGAACACGGGCTCTCTCGCCTCGTCGCTGGCTACGCCTGGAAATGGGCAAGTTCCGGAGACCTGACGAATGAAGCCCCCTACGACATCAAGATCGACGGCATCAACCTGCGCTGGAACAGGACCGCTACGGATTGGATCGCGTCTCCAACGTCTCACGTAGAAGTTGGACGCGTGCACACTGTGCAAGGCTACGATCTCAACTACGCAGGCGTTATCATCGGCCCGGACATAGTGTGGGACGCCGAACAGCGACGAATTCGGGCAGTGGGAAGTAGTCATTTCGACAGCGAGGTCCGCGCGGTCCGCGACGAGGCAGCGCTTCTCGGCTACATTAGCAATGCATATTACGTGTTGATGACGCGAGGCATGCGCGGAACTTTTGTCTACGTGTGTGACGCTCCGTTGCGCGAACGGCTTAGGGACTACTTTGAAACGCGCCAAGCTGGGTAGCAGCCAGCGATAGAAGCTCGGTGCTAGTGCCAGCCGACTCGAGAAGCAGAAGTTCCCGCCCGCTCCCCCACACTCAAGTCAGAGGAATTCCTTACGATGACCGGATACGCAGTTATCGATTTTGAAACCACGGGGCTAGCCCCAGAGCTCAACGACCGTGTCCTTGAAGTGGGAGTCGTCCTTGTAGACGCGCGCGGAAACCGCGAGAGCTCATGGACAACGTTGGTGAACCCAGAAAGGGATGTAGGAGCAAGCCACATCCACGGGATCACTGCAGGTGAGCTACTCGATGCTCCAAACTTCAAACAGGTCAGCAATCATTTGCTGGGAATCATCTCTGGGCGAACGCTGGTTGCCCATAATGCAAGCTTTGACATGCGGTTCCTCCACTGTGAACTGGAACGGGCTGGGCTTGGGGTACCAGAACGTCCCGTCGCGCTCTGCTCGATGAAATGGTCAGGCCGGTTGCTCGGGTCGGCAAAGCTTACTCACTGTTGCGAGGCATTGGGTATCGAACTTACCGAGGCTCACACTGCGCTGGGCGATGCCGAGGCAACCGCCCAACTACTCACGTTCCTTATGCAAAGAGGCAGCTCGCTAGCGGAATGGCATGAAGACGCTGCACAGTCAGCAGCTTTCCCCTGGCCCCGAACAACGCAGCAGGCCCCGCCAAGCCAGGCGCTGCGGCACCGACTCGATGAGCTACGTCCTTCCTCATGGATGGAAGATGTACTCGCAAACACCTGGATACCAGGAGCCATGCACGACGAGGCCACCTACCTCGTTGCGTTGGATCGCGCATTGCTCGACGCGAATATCTCCAGAACAGAGGGCAGAGAGCTCATTGGCATAGCTGCCGACGCTGGAATCTCTGCAGACCGCATGATTGAGATTCACCGGGAATACCTCGCGAGTCTCGCAGCAGAAGCTTGGTCTGACGGAGAGCTCACCGATGCCGAGTTGGCCGATCTCACCAGTGCGACAGCCTCGATGGGGTTGACGCTCGAGGACCTCACTTCAGCCTTGCACAGTGCCAAAACATCACACACCCAACCTCGCGAAAGCCTTCTTCAGCTCGGAGACCGAGTCGTTTTCACCGGCACACTCAACAAGCCCCGGGACGAATGGATATCTGAAATCGTTGCCAAAGGCCTGGCTTCAGGTGGAATTTCCAAGTCAACTAAGGTGGTAGTTGCCGCCGATCCCGACTCGCTGAGCGGTAAGGCCGCAAAAGCCCGATCCTACGGCATACCCGTCATCTCTGAAGCGGCTTTCGAAAAGCATCTGGCTAGCTACAGTGCTACACACTCGGCTCGTTTACTCTGAGCATCGGACATTTTGGGCGGGCTTCGCAACGACAGCCGCCAGATGCACAGCCGAAGCAACCTCGACGGACATGGTTGTTAAAAGAATAATCGGTGCAACGCCGATACCGAGCGCCAGCCGGCTTCGCATGCCCCGCAACAACTGCAGGGGCTCCTCATCGAATTACTTCACTCCGAGATCCCTTGGTAGCGCTTCGTTAGCGTAGTAAACGCGCTCAGTAGCAGGTTCAAGAAACAAGTCTTCGCCGGCGCCGAAAGCACAGTCAACCTCAATCACTTCTTACTGCGAGCGACTCGGCGCGGTCGAGCTCTGGCGCCAGGTCGACAACGAACTCAGCTGCCTCAATCCCTTAGGGGCACCGTGCCACGGAGATCGTCGTACCGATACCGCTCTCCCGCAACTGCCGTTGAAAAATGTCCGCATCTACTGCACCTATTATGAGGCCGTCAACCCCGTTCAGGGCTTCGCCCAGGCGTATGAGGTCACGGTGAGCACCGAGCGCGGCTACGCCAACGACAGGAACAGCTTCTCGAGTTCCTCGGGCTTCGTGGCGTTCTCATTGTCTGGGTCGGCGATGCACTCCTGCAGCGCGGTCGAGATGACCAGGAAGCCTGCGCGGTCCAGCGCCTTCGTCACTGCAGAGAGCTGCTGCACCACGTCGCGGCAGTGGGCCTCCCCCTCGACCGCATCGATCACGGCGGCGAGCTGCCCGTGCGCGCGGCGCAGGCGGTTCACGATCTTGCGTTTTGCCTCGGGGGTTGCGCCAAGCTGTGGCTCGGTGACGGTGCTCTGATCAGACATTGCAGGCCTTCCTTCGCGTTGGGGCTTGACCACCAGGATACCCCATGGGGTATAGTTATGCGCAGACCACAAGATACCCCCGGGGGTATTGAGCTATCGAGGCCTAGCGGCGCGCGAAGGAGAACCAGATGTGCCGACCGACCAAGTGCCGCACGTGCAGCAAGACCACCTGGGCTGGCTGCGGCCAGCACGTCGAGATGGTGAAGATGAGCGTCCCCTCATCTGAATGGTGCAACGGCAAGCACTCCGCGGCGCAGGTCGAGGCCGCCAAGGCTGCACGCGGCCCCGGCTTCTTCGCGAAGCTATTCGGCCGCGCGTAAGCGCCGCTCCCCCGCAGACGAACAGAAAGGCCACACCATGGCAACCAAAGACCTCACCGTAGACACCTTCGTTCCGACGGTCGACGCCGAAGGCATCGTGCTCGTCGACTTCTGGGCAGAGTGGTGCGGACCGTGCCGCTCATTCGCCCCGGTCTTCGAGAAGGCGTCGGAGGCCCACCCCGACATTACGTTCGGCAAGGTCGACACCGAGGCCGAGCAGGCGCTCGCCACGGAGTTCCAGATCACGTCGATTCCGACGCTCATGGTCTTCCGCGACGGCATCCTCGTCTTCTCGCAGGCGGGCGCCCTCCCGGCGCAGCAGCTCGAGCACCTGGTGCAGGGCGCGCGCGACCTCGACATGGAGGACGTGCGCAAGCAGCTCGCAGCGCAGGCCGCGAACGCTCCCGCCGCGGACTAACCAACGCCGAGCCATCGCCGCAGAGCAACACCGCTCACAGCACCACCGAACACCAGAACACCAGAACACCAGAACACCAGAACACACGTAAGGATCCCCCATGTGCGCACGAATCACCTGTAGCAACTGCAACAAGCCGACCTGGGCAGGCTGCGGCGAACACATCGAAGAGGCACTCGAGGGCGTCGCGGCCGCAGACCGCTGCAGCTGCGCCTAAGGCGCAAGCGCGAGCCAAGCCCGCGCGATCCACCGCCCACCCCACAAACACCACCGGCCGCCACGCCCATCCCAGAAGGAGCCACCCATGCTGCTCGAACGCATCTATGACGAAGACCTCGCCCAGGCGAGCTACTTTATTGGCTGCCAGGCGAAGGGCGAGGCGATTGTCGTCGATCCGCGCCGCGACCTCGACGTCTACCTCGACATCGCCGAGAAGAACGGCATGACGATCATCGGCGTCACCGAGACCCACATTCACGCCGACTACCTCTCGGGCACGCGCGAGCTCGCGGCCCACACCGGCGCAGAGATGTACGTCTCCGACGAGGGCGGACCCGACTGGACGTACGGCGACGGCTTCGACGACGCCGTACGCATGCAGCACGGCCACCAGATCACGCTCGGCAACATCACGGTCGAGGCACAGCACACGCCGGGGCACACCCCCGAGCACCTGTCGTTCCTCATCACGGACGGCGCGCAGTCCTCGGAGCCGGGCTTCGTGCTCACGGGTGATTTCGTGTTTGTGGGGGATCTCGGCCGCCCCGACCTCCTCGATGAGGCAGCCGGCGGCGTCGACACCCGCTTCGAGGGCGCGAAGCAGCTCTTCGCGAGCCTGCGCGACCGCTTCCTCACCCTCCCCGACTATGTGCAGGTGCTTCCCGCGCACGGTGCCGGGTCGGCATGCGGCAAGGCGCTCGGCTCGGTTCCGTCTTCGACGGTCGGCTACGAGCGCAATTTCTCGTGGTGGAGCCGCTACCTGAAGAACAACGACGAGCAGGGCTTCATCGCTGAGCTGCTCGAGGGTCAGCCGGATGCACACGCCTACTTCGGCCGCATGAAGATCGAGAACCGCGAGGGGCCGGCCGTGATCGGCGAGGCCCCGGAGCTCACCGAGTACACGGCGGAGGATCTCACCGCCGCGCTCGCCGACGACAGCGTCATCTTCGTCGACACCCGCCACAATACCGAGGTACACACGGGCACCGTGCCCCGCTCGCTGAACATCCCGGGCGTCGAGAAGGCCGCGAGCTACGGCGCGTGGGTTTACAACCCCGAGACGGAGTCACGCCCGCTCGTGTTGCTCGCGGACTCGCGGGAGGAGGCCGAGGAGCTGCGGGATCACCTCGTGCGCGTCGGCATCGACTCGGTGCGGGGCTTCGTGACGTCGCTCGACGGGCTCGAGCTCGTGGAGCCGCAGATCGTGCTGCCGAAGGATCTCGACAGCGTCGACCGCGCCCTCCTCCTCGACGTGCGCAACAAGACCGAGTACGCAGACGGCCACCTGCCCGGGGCCGCGCAGCTCTCGGGCGGCCGCGTACTTTGGAACCTCGGCGAGCTCCCAGCGAAGGACGCCGGCACGATCATCACCTACTGCCAGAGTGGCGTGCGCAACTCGGTTGCGGCGAGCGCCCTGCGCCGCGAGGGCTACGACGTGGCCGAACTCAAGGGAAGCTACCTCGCGTGGATCGCGGAGCCGGGCAACGAGCCCGTTGTTTCGGAGCCGGTCTCGGCCCCGGCCGCCGTCTAACGGCCCCGTTCTGCCACACTGAGTTCATTCCGCTTTTCGAAAGGTCACCCCTGATGCGTCGCTCCCGTCTTCCCCTCCGTTCCGCCTTCACCTCGCTGTCGGCTGCCGCCGTGCTGTTCGGCCTCACCGCCTGCGCTGGCGGGCCGAGCTCTGCCGGCTCGGCTGGCACCGCACCGGAGGGGAATTCGGGTTCGACCGTTGAGGTGAGCGAGGACACGATCCTGCTCGATGTGCGTACCCCGGAGGAGTTCGCGGCGGGCCACCTCGACGGCGCGCAGCTCATCGACTTCAACGGCGGCGAGATTCCGGGCGCGATCCCGACCCTCGACCCTGAGGCCGAGTACCTCGTGTACTGCCGGTCGGGCAACCGCTCCGGCCAGGCGATCGAACTCATGGCCGCGGCTGGGTTCACGAACCTCACAAACCTCGGCTCGCTCGAGCAGGCTGCTGGGGCGACGGGGATCCGGGTCGTTCAGTAGCTCTCAGCGGGCCTCTTGCCGGGCACACCTTTCTGATGACGCCCATAAGCAAAGCTTGACAGGGCCTCGCGCATGAATGCGACGGCTTTGTCACGTTGCTGCGGCTCCCAAACCTCGGCCCGCTCAATCATCAATAGCACGACCCCGCTGGCCCACACCCGGACAAAATCGATCGCATTTTCCATGTTACGAGTTGGGACTATTCCTCTGAGCCCTGCAGCGACGACAGCACGCATCTTCGGGTCTAAGCGTCGGAAGAAACTGTGCACTTCCGGATCGGACGCCGAGTACGTACTAATACCCACCCGGGCACGTTCAACGGACATTCGCTCGGGAGTCTCCGGTACGAAATAGGTGATCATAGTCGCGAGTCGAGATTCGGCGTCATCCAGCTTGTTGATTTTCTCGACGGCCGCAACGCTCTCTTGGAGGATGTGTTCCATCATCGCTCCAAAGAGCTCAGTCCGGCTGGAAAAATAATGGGTGACGAGGGTCACGGATCCGCCGAGTCGAGCACCGACATTCTTCAGCGAGAACTTCGAGAAGCCCACCTCGCCAAGCTCGTCGATCGCAGCCCGAATCACTTGGTCGCGCCGTTCCTCACGATCAACCCACACTGGCACTGAAGCTACTCCAGACATCTCACTGAATCTTTCGCTCAGTTCGGATGCCTGCACGCGTGTCCACAACTCCGGAATGCATAGCGGGCTCCGCCTTGAGCGTTGCCTTTGCTACCTTACCGCTTTCCGTTCGAGGGAGCTCAGAACGGAACTCGAAAAAGCGAGGGACTTTAAATGGCGCTAAGCCTGTTTTGGCCCAGTCCACCAGGTCCGCCACCTCGATACTCAGGGCAGAGCGCACGACAATAGCTTTCGCCTCTTCGCCTCGTTCTTCATCCTGCACGGGAATGACGGCTACCTCGTTCACCCCATCCATACCGAGCAAATGCATCTCGACCTCAACTGCTGAAATGTTCTCACCGCTACGGCGGATCATGTCTTTGGCCCGGCCCACAAAGTAATGCAACCCATCCTCAGTTTTCGTGACGATGTCGCCCGTTCTAAACCAGCCGCCTGGTAAAAACAGGTCAGCATTCGCCTCAGGTCGGTTGTGATAGCCCAGCATCATGCCGCGACCCCGGATGCACAGTTCCCCTGGCGTATTCGGCGGCACCTCCCGCAAGTCTGCCCCGACTACTTTTGATTGACGATTCGGCAGACAAGCCCCCATGGTGCCGGTTCCCGCGAGTTCGAGGCGCTCTCGCGGCACACCAATAGCCGAGCCGACTTCGGTGCTCGCATACGATTCTCTGGCCTCAATCCCAAAACGTTCTCTCAGTTTCCCGTACGCGCTCGCGGGCATTCCCGCAACGGGCGCGTACCGCAGAGCGAGCCGCGAGTCAGCTTCAGAAATCTCGAACTGCAGCATCTCTTCACTGACCCACGCGAAATCAATCTCACAGTCAAGCAGCCACCCCATCATCTTCCGCCGGCTCAGTCCCGGAGCGATATAGAGAGCTCCGCCTGAAGCCAATGCCATTGCGAAATAGGCCTGGTTTTGCATGTAGTAGAACGGAAAGTCCGCTAGATAGCGTTGCGGATCCCCGTAAGCTGCCGCAGAGTGAACTCCAAGCTCAATCCAGTACTCGTGAGTGAGTAAACAACCTTTCGGTAGCCCAGTCGTGCCCGAGGTGAACTGAATGTTTACTACGTCAAGAGGGCTTCCTATATGCAGGGCTTTGGTGAGTGGCGCTTCGGAGATATCCGCAAAGGCCCATCCAGGAGAAAATTGCTCCGACGATTCTGTCGCCCGGGGAGTGCCGACCGCGATGACCTGCGCGAGGTCGACGCCCCCGACCGATTGGGTTGCAAAATGGGGCAAGAGAAGGTCTGTCGCACCGATGAGCCATGCCGCATCAGCATCACGCAGTAACGCTTCGACCTCCCGAGTGGTGTACTTCGGGTTGAGCGGCACTATGGCTGCGCCCGCGCTCATGACTGCGAGCCAAACGACAGGGAACTCAATCTGGTTCCTCAGGAGCACTCCGACTCTCTCCCCAGCCCGAAGCCCAGCCCGTTCCAAGCCGGAGCGCACCCGTTCAACAAGTTCGTGTAGCTCGCCCCACGTCAGCGATCGCTGGAGCCCTTCGATCTCTTGGAGCGCGAGTGAATCTCTTCGGTGCTTCGCTAATCGCAGTAAAGCGTCAGGCATGGTCCGTGAACGCAAGACTTCGTGATGAGGTGCTAATTGCACGAGTGGGGGTATCTGCGTAGCGCTATTCATTGGTCGACTCCCCTCGAGCTCCTTGCTGCGGCGCGGTTCGTTCGCCCTGACGAGAGTTGTCCGTCCAAAGCGAATGGAAGGTGGCGGTGAATCCAGGGCGTTCCCGGTTATCAACCTCTGCCGAGGTCTCAAAGCTCACGAGAGTGCCGCTTGGCCTAATTTGGACACCGGACAGCATCACGCGGAGACGGAATACATCGGAGAGCCGCAGCACAGAGACAAAGCGAACGTGATCGAGACCGTAGTTCCAGGGAGTGACGTTCAACCCATCGTCGACTTCAATGATGCTCGTGAGCAGAAAATCGATCATGCCGAGAAGATGGAATCCTTCGAGTAGCCCTTCTCCATAGCCAAGCCCTTCTGGCTCCCCATATGCAGCATGCTTGACGTCGAGATAGGTCGCCCGCTCAAAGTACTGGACTCGTTCAGCCTCCATCTGAAACGCCGGCGTAGTGAATTCCTGCCCGATCGATGCTGCTAAGCCTTCCAATGACCGGACTGTCAGTTTCTTTCGTTCTGAGGAATCTGCGACTTGGACAAACATTTTCCTTCTCCTTTAGTTCGGTGTTTCTGTGACGCTGAAAGCCGAGCATTACTCGGCACGGCGACGAGGCTTCCAGCCGGGGCGCGGTACTGCGGCAATGAGTGCTCGCGTATATTCGTGCTGCGGATGTGCGAGCATCTCCCCCGTCGGCCCCTGCTCCACGATTTCGCCCCGGAGCAGCACGAGGCAAGTGTCAGTGATTTGGCGGATGACTCCGAGATCGTGAGACACCACAAGAAAGCTAATGTCTTGTCTTGCCCGGATCTCTTGGAGCACTCGCAGAATCTGCGCCTGAACTATCACGTCGAGCGCGGAGACTGCTTCGTCGAGAACGAGCACTGCCGGTTCCAGCGCCAAGGCACGCGCGATCGCTACCCGTTGCCGTTGGCCTCCCGACAGTTCACGTGGGTACGCACCCATTGTTCGTCGGTCTAATCCCACGGTCTCGAGGAGTTCCAGAGCCCGGACCGTGCGATCACGGCGCTGCACTCTCCCACGTATCCCGAGCACTTCCACGAGTCCGATTCCGATTCGCTGCCGGGGGCTCAGCGAGCCGTATGGATCTTGAAAAACCATTTGCACAAGCCCGTGACCGGGCCCTTTAAGCTGGTGCTTGCTGCCTCGTCTCGGGGCGCCACCCAGGGTGATGTCGCCTCCGCTTGCCCGTTCGAGGCCGGCAACAATTCGAACGACCGTTGATTTTCCGGAGCCCGACTCGCCGACGATCCCTAAAGAACTTCCCGTAGGCAGGTCAAAGGAGACATGACTCAGAACAGTGATGGTGTCACCGTGGTTGCCCTCGTAACGCTTATCTAGCTTCCTCACCGAGAGCGCAGCCGATTCAACCGGCCTCGTCGCTGCGGCCGATTGCCCGTTCATCAGTTAGTCCCCTTCGTGGCATCACTGTTGCTGGCTGGCTCGGAGTTCCCTGGCAAGGCTGTTCCGTGCCGCGCTTCAAGCAACCGCCGAGTGTAACCATGCTGTGGGTGCGACGTGATGACTCCCGCCGGACCTGACTCGACGATCTGGCCGGCATGCATGACAGCAATCTGGTCGCACGAAGCAGTCGCAAGGTCCAGGTCGTGGGTGATGAGGAGTAGCGCCATTCCTCGGTCGCGAACTTGCTCAAGGAGTATTGCCATCACGTCAGACTGAGCGATCACGTCAAGCGCTGAGGTGGGCTCGTCCGCATAAATCAATTTCGGATTGTGCAGCAGCGCCGCGACAATCATCATGCGCTGCAATGTTCCCCCAGACAGTTCGTTGGGGAACTGCCTCATTCGGGCCTCCGGGTTACTGATTCCTACGTCTCGGAGCAGCGCACACGCTGAGTGGAACGCCTCGTCGAATGAAAGCATGCGGGAATGCAGCACGCTTTCGAGGATGAAATCCCCAACGGTTCGTCGGGGGTTCATGCTCGAACGTGCGTCCTGGTGGACGAGGCCAAAGTCGCGAGCCCGATAGTCAGCCATGTGCTTGCCACCCAGAGTTTGGAGCTCGGTTCCGCGGAACTTGACGCTCCCTTCGGCTCGAAGCTCCTCAGGAAGGAGATTCATGCACGCACGAACGGTGAGAGACTTTCCACTACCCGAACCGCCAACCAGCCCAAGCACCTCAGAGTTTCCAACTTCGAAGCTTATTCCAGACAACAGGCCTTGACCTTCGCCTGGCTCTTTCCGGGAGACGCGCAACTCCTCCACTACTAAAACTGCACTGTCCTGTTCGCTCATGATTTCACTCCTCCCGCCACTCGAGTCCCGAGAAAGTTGAATCCAACGACCGATGCGACGACCAGGGTTCCTGCGACAAGGCTTTGCATCATCGCCCCGTTCAAGAGTTCAGAACGTCCGTCCGCGAGCATGACTCCCCATTCAGCCCTGGGCGGTTGAACGCCCACCCCAATGAATGAGATTGCAGCGAAATCGGCCAAAGCTGCTCCGAAGCCAAACGTGATCTGGGCCAAGATGATCGGGAAGAGGTTCGGGAGGATGTGTCGGATATTGATCCGCAGCACAGAAGCGCCAGCGAGCTGGAGACCTTCCACGTAGCCACGTCGTCGTTCGACAATCGCAACGCTCCGAACCACGCGAGCAACGTAAGGAATGTAGACGAGGCTCAAGGCAATCACGGGGGCCCAAAAACCGGTCCCAAACGTAGCGGCAGCGATGATCGCCACCAAGATTCCTGGGATCGAGAACATGACGTTAAGCAATCTCACGAGTACTTGGTCGAGTGCACCTCCGTGCCATGCTGAAAACATGGCTAGCCCGGTGCCAATCACCCCACTCAGCAGCACGATCATTGCTGGAGCAGAGATGCTCAGTCGCGCACCTGCCAATGCTCTCGAAAGAATGTCCCGTCCCAGCGAGTCCGTACCTAGCCAGTGAACGGCGTTGGGGCCCTGCGATGCAAGCAGCACGTTGGCCTCGACAGGGTCGAATGGCGCTATCCACGGCCCGAGCACCGCAGCGACCAGAATAAGTGCGACCGCGGAGGCCGCAACTGAGGTTGTGGCGCGCCCACCGATTCCTGTCTTTCGACGGGCACTACGGGCGGACATGAACAGAGTTGCGGACATCACATCACAGCCTTCAGCCGGGGGTCCAGCACAACCTGCACGGCGTCCACAGCCGCCATAATCACCAAGAAGATGATGACAATGAGCATGCTGATAGCCATCACTACGGCGTAGTCTTTCGAGAGGACGCTGGACACAAGCAGCGCCCCAACCCCATCGACCGAAAACACCTGTTCCACGATTACGGTCCCTGACACCAAACCTGCAACCGCCAGACCCGATGCAGTGAGCACGGGAAACGCGGCATTTCTCAAGATGTGTTTCCGCACAATAACGCCCTCGGCTACTCCCCGCCCTCGGCTCGTGAGCACGTACTCTTTCTCCCGCTCCTCAGTCATCGCCGCGGCGGTCATTTGCGCGACGTAAGCCGCGTAACTCAGTGAGAGTGCGATCGCCGGGAGCGTGAGGTGCCATAGCGTGGACAGGACGCCGTCGCCTGTTCCGAACGTCGGGAACCATCTGAGTTGAACAGCGAAGACTCCGATCAGCACACTCGCTGAGACAAAACTGGGTACCGCCACCCCCAACCCGACGAGTGCCGCCACGACTGACCCGCCACGTTTGGACACGCCACCAATGATCCCGAACGCAACGCCACCTACGATGACGAAGAGTGCCGCGAGTACGACGAGCACGGCGGTCGTTTCAAGTCGGTGGCCAACGAGCTCCGACACGCTTCCGCGGTAGGTCATGGACGTCCCGAGGTCACCCTGGAATGCCGCGGTGAGCCAGCTCCAATAGCGAACGAGCAGCGGTTCGTCGAGGCCCAGCTCCTCCCGTTTCGCGAGGCGAGCTTCTTCGCTCGATTGCCCACCCAATAGTTGTGTGACGGGATCTCCCGGCGCCAGGGAGAGACTCGCGAAGATGACAAACGAGGTCACGCCCAACGTGGCAATGGCGCCTCCGATTCCGCGGAGTGTTCGCACCGCCAAAGCAGGAAGGTGAAACCCGCTCCCCGCTGATTGCTCCTGGCCTGTGTCTGATGCAGTCTCCGCCCGCATCGCGCTACCCTGCCGACCCGATGTACGCCATCTGTGGCATCCCCCAGTAAGCGAACGATGTCACGGCGCCGGTCAGTGCATTGTTCAAGAAAGTGCGCGTTCGCAGTTCGACGACGGGGATCGTCGGGTTCTCTGACTCGTAGATGTCTTGCGCCTGCACGAGCAACTCTGCCTGTTTTCGCGGATCGAATTCGGCCCGGGCTTCGTACAGCAGTCGGGTCACTTCATCGTTGTCGAACTCGGAGGTGTTGTACGCCTGCCCAGGCAGCATTGCGAAGAAGAGCGGTTCGATGGGAGATTGGGAGGAATTAAACGACGACCGGAGCAGTAGGTCCAGTCCTTCGCGCGCAGTCGGGTCGAAGGCGGCTTGAGCTGCGACAAGCGGTTGCAGGGGCTCGATCGTCAGTTCGACACCGACTGCCTTCATCTGTTGCTGGACAAGCTGTGCCACCCTGCTCTCAGCATCATTTCCCGCGGCAATGCCCAGAGTTACGGTAGCGCCATCATACGTTGAGGCGTCCACAAGCTCTGCTGCTGCTTCGATGTCGTACGCGCGTTCCTCGACCCATTTTTCATAGCCGTCCGCATAGATGTCAGAAGACTCGTTTGGCCAACTCGTGGTCGACAGAAACGCATAACTCGCTTCAGCCGCGCCGTCGAAAATAATTGACGCGATGGAGTCTCGGTCCAGAGATTTTTGCAAGGCTAGTCTGAGCCGCTGGTCGGCGAACGGTCCACCCGCATGAGCAAAGTTCAGAGCAAACGTTTGCGTTGAGGGGCCGAGAATCAACTGTCCTTGCGCTGATTCCCGTAAAGCAGGAAGCACTGTCGCCGGAATCTCGTAGGAGCCGTCCATGTCACCGGCGTCGAGTGCCTGCGCAACCGCGTTGGTATCGGTGACGAAGGAAAAATCGACACGATCCGCAAACGGTACGAGATCAGCGTTCCAGTAGTCGTCATTCTTTTCAAGAGTCATCGATGAACCGCTCTGCCACGACTCCAGTTTGTAGGGCCCGCTACACATGAGGCCAGTGGCGTTGCTTCCGATTTCCCCTTCTGCCTGCTCTGCCCATTCTTGTTGAATGATGGCTCCAGCGATTGTGGCCATGCCGTGGACAAAAGAAGCGTCGGGCTCGCTGAATGTGACGACTACGGAGTTCTCCGGTCCCGGCTGGATGGACTGCACAGCCCCAAACACAAACGCGACAATCGAGTTCCCGGGGTCGGCAGCGCGCTCAAGACTATAGATGACGTCAGCTGCCGTCACCGGAGAACCATCCCAGAAGCGGGCGTCGTCACGTAACCGGATGACAGCTTCGGTGGGAGACGTCTGCTCGATCTCGGCGAGATTTGGGTAAGTATCGAATTCCGAGTCTCGACGCAGGAGAAAGTCGCAAAGGTTCGCGACGACTTGCCCGGAACTGTATGTCACGGCGTTTCGGGGATCGAGCGTCGTGGGTTCACCTGTCGTCAAATTCCAGGAGATTTGGTCTACGGGCCCGTCAGGTTCAGGCAGTTGCGCTACAAGCTCCGCAGTGTCTTCGGGCTTCGGACCTTGCTCCGGAGCGGCTCGTGCGCACGACACCAATGTGCTCGCGAGCAGGACCAGGGCGATGGCTACAGTGGACCGGTGTTTCCGTGAGCCGACGAGCAGATTGCGAGACATCTTTGTCCTTCCAATTCAGCGCGGTTTCGCGACACTTTATTTATAATTGGAATTATATAACCACAGTTATAAATGAAGTTCAAGAGCCATGCCCCCATTTTTTACACACACGTCAAGTACTTCGCTTATGGCGCTATGACGCCCGTCCCTGCATTCACTTCCACTGCGCGGCACAAGCATGTTCCTCGGAGCAAAATTGCGGCCTTCTCAGCATTACCTTCGCCCGCTGCCGACGACTAATCGGTCACAATGTTCAGGAGAACACCGCCCCTGGTAGACGACCAGCGACAAGACAGTGAAGTCACCTTGGAGGGTCATTCAGGGGCGACTTCGCCACGCGGGAGGCAAGCCTTCATCCCATGTCTGCAGCTCGCGGCTACTGCTGGCGGGAGCTCAAGTGCTGCAACCTCCGCTCGAGGCGCAGCAACACGGGCGATGGATCTCTCAGCGCTTGCAGAGACCCGAACCGCTACCCGCCAGCTCCCTGCGACATCCGCCAGAGCTTCGCGAACGCGCCGTCCGGCCGTTCGAGGAGTTCGTCTGGGGCGCCGTGCTCCACGATCCGCCCGTCTTCGAGCACGACGACGGTGTCCGCGCCGCGCACCTGGTCGAGATGGTGGGCGATCACCACCGCCGTGCGCCCCTCGCTGACGCGACGCATTGCGGCGGCGAGGGCGGGATCGGCCCCGGCCTGCGAGCCGGCTTCGTCGAGCACGACGACGGCGGGGTCGGCGAGCAGCACGCGCGCGAGCGCGAGCTGCTGGGCTTCGCGGTGACTGATGGACGGCGGTAGGGACCCGTCAATGCCGTCGGGAATCTCTGTGAGGTCGAAGCCGACGGCGTCGAGCGCCGCCGCGATCTCCGCGTCGCTGGCGTGGGCGGACGCGATACACGCGTTGTCGGCGATCGATCCCGAGAACAGGTGCACCTCTTGCGCGACGAGCAGCGCAGCCGGCTTGCCAGCGGAGCGCGCGAACTCCGCGGGGACGCCGCCGATGCGCACCTCGCCTGCGAGCGGTTCGTCGAAGCCCGCGATGAGACGCGCGAGGGTACTTTTGCCCGATCCCGAGCTGCCGATGAGCGCGACCGTCGCTCCCTCTGGGATGACGAGATCCACGCCGCGGAGCGCGTCACGCGGGGCTTCGGCGCCGTACCGGTAGCTGGCGCCAAGGATGTCGATGGCGCCGTCGGCGATCTCCGTCGACGCGTCGTCGGGGGCCGCGGCCGCTGGTGCGGCGAGCACGACACCTGCGAGGCGTTGCAGCCCGGAGAGAGCGCGTTGCAGGTCGTCCATGCTGCCGAGCAGTTCACCGATCGGGTTGAAGAGCCTGTGGAAGTACAGGGCACCGGCGGTGACGGCACCAACCGAGAGCCCGACGGCTGTGACGCGCACGAAGCCGACGGCGAGCACGGCCGCGAGCCCAACGAACTCGGCGCCGTTCAGCCCGGCGATGAAGACGTTGCGCGCTTTCCCCGCCTCACGCTGCGTGCGCACGGCGGTGTCGCTCGCCTGCGCGATCGCGTCGAGGTGTGCGTCGGCTGCGCCGTAGGCGCGCACCGTCTCGGCGCCCGCGACCGCCTCGACGAGCTCACGGCCGCGTTCGGCTTCCTCACGTCGCAGCCGCGCGTAGAGCGGGCGCGAGCGCCTGAGGAACAC
>NZ_LOHP01000099.1 GCF_001482305.1 Leucobacter sp. G161 | reverse complement strand
GCCGTGCGGCCCCGCCGTGAGCTCGCCGCCGTCAGCGGCGATCCGCTCGCGGAGGTTCGCAAGCCCCCGGCCGGCCCCGGGTTCGGGCCGCCAGCTGCCCTGCGGCCCACCGTCGGTGACGCGCACTTCGATCCACGTTCCGGTGCGCGCGAGCCGCACCTCTGCCGCGGTCGGGCCCGCGTGCCGGAATGTGTTGTTCAGCGCCTCCCTTGCGACCGCGCAGGCGGCGAGCTGAGTGCCGGCGGACACCTCAACGACATTCGCCTCGACCGTGAGCGTCGCCCGCAGGCCCCCGGCGTTCGCGACCTCGATGATGCCTGGCAGGTCGGCGAGCGTATCGGCGGGCCGCAGCGGCGCGGGCCCCGGCTGCCGAAGCACCGTGAGCATGCGGCGCAGCTCGGCGGTGGTCTCGCGGCTCGCGTGCTCGATGTCGCTCAGCGCGCTCGCGTGCTCATCAGCTGCCGCGACGCCCGTCACGCTGCGGGCCGCCGCCGCGCGGAGCGTGATCAGCCCGATGCCGTGCGAGACGAGGTCGTGGAGCTCGGAGGCGATCCGCAGCCGCTCGGCCTGCGCGGCGCGCTCGGTCGCCCACGCGGCAAGCTCGGCGTCGTACCGTTTCCGTTGAACGCGCACGCGCAGGCTCGTCGCCGCGATCACGACGGCGAGCACGATCGTCACGGCGACCGCCACAGCCGCGCGCGAGGTGGGCCCGTCGGCGCCGACACCCACTCCGACGGTGAGCAGCACGCCGAGGAACAGCCCGAGGAGCACCGCTGCCCCCCAGCCACGCGCGCGAGCGCCACAGTGGCCGTTCGGTCTCCATGCTGCAAGTGTAGGTTGCCCGGCGCGAAGCGGGCATCAGACCAGGGTCCGAGATCTCGGCTGGGTGCGGCCCAGCGGGATCCGCCCGCGGCCCGATGCCCGCCTGGCCGTGCCGCGCTGGAATAGATCCCATGCTCACATTCGATGCGCTCAGCAAGCGCCGCGCCTCCCGCACGATCCTCACCGACGTCTCCTTTACTGCCAGGCCCGGGCGGGTGACCGGGTTCCTCGGGCCGAACGGTGCCGGGAAGTCGTCGACGCTGCGGATCCTCCTCGGCCTCGACCGTCCCACCGCGGGCCGCGCCCTCGTTGACGGCGTGCCGTACCGGAGCCTGCGCGCCCCGCTGCGCAGCGTCGGATCGATGCTCGACGGCTCGGGCGCGCACCGCAGTCGCACCGCCGCAGGCCACCTGAGCTGGGTCGCACGCTCGAACGGGATCCCCCGCCGCCGCGTGGACGAGGCGCTTGAGGCGGTCGGGCTTGCTGCTGAGGCGCGCACCCGCGTCGGGCAGTTCTTGCTCGGCATGGGACAGCGCCTCGGCATCGCGACCGCGCTGCTCGGTGAGCCCGAGGTGCTCGTGCTCGACGAGCCAGTGAACGGCCTCGATCCCGAGGGGATCCGCTGGATCCGCGGGTTACTCAGCGCGCACGCGAGCGCCGGCGGCACGGTGCTGCTGTCGAGCCACCTCATGAGCGAGGTCGCGGAGATCGCCGACGACCTCGTGGTGATCGCGGGCGGGCGCGTGGTCGCGGCGGGCACCGTCGATACGGTGACCGCGGGGTATGCGACGCTCGAGGACGCGTTCTTCGGCCTCACCGGCGGCGCACAGGGGGCCGGCAAGTGAGGGCGTTCTGGGGCACACTGCGCGCGGAGCTTGCGAAGCTCGCCACGCTGCCAGGGATCTGGATCGCAGCCGCGGCCGCCCTGCTCGGCTCGGCCGGAATCACCGTGCTCAACGCCTTCACCGTGCGCGGCGCGGTCGAGGCCGGCACGACCGACAGGCTCGGCGACACCTCAATGTTTGAGACCGGGTTCGCCGCGATCCCGATCATCGGGGTGGCGGCGGCCGTGAGCATCGGGGCGCTCGCGATCGGCAGCGAATACACGGCGGATCGGGCGGAGGCCGGCGGCGCCAGGCAGCTCGCGACCTCGCTCACGGCGACTCCGAGGCGCACGCTGCTGTTTCTCACCAAAGCGCTCGTCGTCGCACTCGCCACAGCCGTCACCGCCGCGGTCACGATCCCGGGCAACTACGCGCTCGCGCTCGCAATCTCTGGCAGTGTCGGCACCGAGACCGTCACCGCCGACGAAATGCTCACCCGGTCGCTCGGCGCAGCCCTGTACTGGGTGCTCATGGCGCTCATCGCGTTCGCGATCACCGCGCTCGCGAGGAGCGCGATGGTTCCGCTTGTCGTGCTCATCGCAAACAGCTCCCTCGTGTCCGTCACGCTGCTGCTCTCGTTCCTCACGCCGCTTGCGAACTGGCTGCCCGACATGGCTGGCCGCAACCTCTTCGGGTTCTCCCCCGAGTATTCGATGCCCGGCGGGCTCGAACCGCAGCTCGGCGCGATGGTGATGACTGCGTGGACGGTCGGCCTCCTCGCGGTCGCGGCCGTGTCGTTCCACCGCAGGGACGCGTGAGGGCAGCGATGCGAGAGACGCTGACGCCGCTTCGGAACGCATTCGCGGCCGAACTCGCGAAGCTGTTCACGCTCCCAGCGATCCGCCTCGCAGCACTTGCCGCCGTCGCCGCCAGCGCCTGCATCGCGGGCGCGCTCGCCTCCGGAGGTGAGGGCCCGCGGCCAGCGGCGGGAGAGGCCGTGCTGTTCGCGGTGCCGTTCGTGCAGGCGTGTTTCGTGCTGCTCGGCGTGCTCCCGATGACGCACGAGCGCGACGGCGGGCAGCTGCGCACCTCACTGTCGGCAGTACCGAGCCGCGCGCGGTTCGTACTGGCGAAAACGAGCGCGGTCGCCGCACTGCTGGCGGTGACGGCGACGCTCACGGTCGCGCTGAGCCTCGGGGCGGCCTGGGTCGCCACCCGGGTGGGCGAGGGGGTGCCGCAGGCGTCAAGCGTCAACGCAGCTGCGCTCGCCGGGGCTGCCGCGTATCTCGCGCTCATCGGCCTGTTCGCGCACGCCACGGCGCTGCTGCTTCGCCGGTTTGTGCCGGCACTCGTGAGCGTGCTCGGACTCGTGCTGCTGCTCCCACCGCTGCTCGGCGGCACCGAGCACGCGCGCTGGCTCCCGAGCCGAGCCGGCGAACTGCTGTACACGGGCGGCGACCCCGTGCTCACTGCGGCGACGGGTGCGCTCGTGCTCGGCGGCTGGATCGTGGCCGTCGGGGTCGCCGGACTCGCCGCGCTGCGTCTGCGCGACGCGTAGGGCGGCGGGCGGCGAGCGGTGCCGACAGTCGCAGGAGCGCGCGGCGCATATCATTAACTGTAGCCGCTTTTTGTGCTACGATTTTTTCATGGCTGTCCACTTCTCCGAAAGTGCAGATAAACACCACATCCCGCGCCATGACACACTGTACGCAATGATGTACCCGGAAGTGACTGCGGAAATCACCGGAAGACCCGGCGAGGTCACAACCGTCTATATTGGACACCCCCACGCACAGACCGACCGGTACATCGAAGTGATTGCAGCGTCTCGTCCACCAAGGACAATCGAGATCTTTCACTCGATGCCGCTATCGGACACCTTCCGATACTTACTGACTGAAGGGACACCGCCAACATGAGCAGAGAGTATGACGACCTCGCGGCGCGCGCAGCTCGTGGAGAGCTTGCAGTGAAGCCGGGCACGGTACGCCGCGGAGCCGCAGCGGCGGAAGAGGCACAGCGCGCACTCATGGCTGCGACCGAAACCACCAGCATCGAAGCGCTCACCCGCGTCGCGCTCGGACGACCAAGCCTCGGCGATCCAGGCGGAGCCTCACCAGTCATTCGCGCCAGGGTGCCTCAAGCACTCAAAGACCTTGTGACCGAACTCGCAGCAGAAGAAAACGTCAAGGAATCCGACATCGTCCGCGACGCCCTCGCAGCATACACAACGGGTGCCCAGTCACAGCGGGCTCCAGTTGATCACGTTACGTTCGACGGGACAACCAATCTGCAGGTCCTGTGGGACGGCAAGGCATTCACAGTTTCAAGGTCCGGCACCAATGAGGCGGAGAAGCCGACAGAACGCATCACCATGACCGCCGCTGAACTGGAGGATCTCTTCTCACGAGTGCAGGAGACGGTTGCGAGCGCCACGGCTTCCGGGGCGGGACGTTCGCAGAGCTGCGGGACCGGGAAACAGCCCGGCCCCGCTAGGACTGCCAGGCCTGTGTGAGGATCGACTTCGGCACGTGGTGTGTCGTGATGGAGCCGGCTGCGAGCGGCGATCCCTCGGGAACCTCCGCAGAGCCCGCGGGGCCGCCGATCGCTGAGTCGACCATCGCGCTCATCACCGTAAACGCGTCGCCGCGGCTGAAACCGTGCTGCTCGGTGAGGAAGCGGAAGGCGCGCTGGTAGCCGTGCGCGAGGGACTCCTGGATCGTGTCGCCGAGGCCGACGAAGATGACCTGGTCTGCGGTCTCAATCGCGGGCGCCGAAACCTGGAACTCCTTCGTGAGGGAGATCTTCGCGGTGATCGTGCCCGCAGCCTCGATCGCGACGTCGGAGGCTTCGCCCTCGGCCATCACGGCGTGAATGTCGCCGAGCCCGAGGTACGCGCCTGCCACTCGCACCGGCAGGTACAGCCGCGAGCCGATGCCGGCGTAGGTGAGGTCGAGGTTGCCACCCTCGGTGTAGACGGGTGCCATCGAGGAGTTTCGGCCCGTCGCGGGCGCGGTGCCGAAGCACCCGACCATGGGCTTCGCTGGCACGGAGATCGTGTCAGTGAGGTGCACCATCCCGTCCGAGATCGGGACGCGGCGCATGTACGGCTCGTCGCCCATCACTCCCGCGAGCGCTCCGGATCCGGTGAAGTACCCCGACCACCCCTCGTGGCCGAGCGTGATGTCGACGATATCGATGATGAGAGTGTCGCCCGGCTCTGCGCCGTTCACGTAGACGGGGCCCGTGATCGGGTTCATGATCGACTCGAGGTTGTCGCTGCTGCCCTTCTCCGCGGTCTCCGCGTACGAGCAGTCAGACGTCTCGAACTTGATGTGCTCGCCCGTTCCGGGGTCGATCCGCAGTGCCGGCTCGTCCTCCGCCGAGAATCCCGAGTGTGCCTGATCCTTACCGATGAAAAAACTCACCAGAACTCCTTCAATATTCTGCTTCGACCCGTGGGCAGCAGCGGGCTACCCGGGCTGGAGTCGACCCCGACTCCCCCTGCACCGAGCGCGTGACCGTGGGCCCACGCGCAGACGGCACCGCCGTCTCCGCGGCCCACGGTGGCGCGCTCAGACTCCCTCAACTGTACTGCTGGCGCAGCTACACGGTTGACCGCCGCCGCACCGGATCAGCGCCCGCGCTCACCGAGGCGAGCCGCAAGCGCTGGCGGCGCAAAGCGCGCCACTGCAACGATGACCTTGTACGTGAACGACGGGATCGACACCGACTTGCCACGATCCGCATCGCGGAGCGAGTCTGAGACAACCCGCGGGGCCTCGAGCCACATCCACCCTGGGATGCCCTCCTCACCCGGCGGCAGACCGAGCCGCTCGTGGAAGTTCGTGTGCGTGTAGCCGGGGCACACCGCGGTGACCGTGACGCCCTGCGGCCCGTAGCGGCCGTTCGCCCAGCGGGAAAACGTCACGAGCCACTGCTTCACCGCCGAATACGTGCTGCGCGGAATGAAGGCCGCCACCGAGGCGACGTTGATGATCTGCCCGCTGCCCCGCTCGAGCATCGGCTGGAGAGCCGCGTGCCTGAGCCGCATCGGCACCTCGTTGTGGAGCTGCAGGTGCCGGGCCTCGGCCTCGATGTCATTCGTTTCGAACTCGAGTGGCAGCCCGAACCCGGCGTTGTTGATGAGCGTGTCGACGGGCTGCTCGCGGGTCGTGAGCCGGCGGATCACCCGGTCTCGGTCTGCCGCCACGAGGAGATCAGCTGCGATGACCTCGACGTGAATGCGGTGCCGCGCGCGGAGTTCGGCGGCGAGCGCCTCAAGCGCTTCGGTGTCGCGGGCGACGAGCACGAGCGAGGCGCCCTGGGCGGCGAGCTGCGCCGCATACTCGGCGCCGAGCCCGGAGCTTGCGCCGGTGATGAGGACGGTGCGGGAGGGGGCGCCGGCTGCGCGGGGTGTCTGCGGTGACATGCCTCGATGGTAGCCCGGAAGCCGCGCCGGCGCTCTAGACACCCCCTCGGGCGGATGCAACACTGATGGTGCAACAGCAACACCGTTTCCACAGCCATCACACGACCGGGACGTGCGCAGTCTGGGTCGCACACAGGATGGTCACACGTATGCAATGAGGCAGGTGCGAACATGTTCAATTTACCGACCTTCACCGTGGTATCGATCGCCAGCGTGATCGGTTTCTGGGTGATCTACACGCTCGTATTTCTCTGGGTGTCGAGATCGTGGGCGCGCGAGGACACGGAGGTGACCGATGAGCACTGAGCTCCGGTTTCTCATTGTCTACTTCGCCGCGATGGTCGGGATCGGGGTGTGGGCGATGCGTCGCAGCTCCAACTCCGCTGAGGGCTTCCTGCTCGCAAACCGGAGCCTCGGCCCGGGCGTGACCGCGCTCCGCCTACAGAGCTCGTCGATGTCGGGCTACATGTTCCTCGGCGCGGGCTCCCTCGGCTACACGCAGGGCTATTTCGGCATGTGGTACGCGCTCGGCGACATCGGCGGTGGCGTGCTGAACCTGTCGGTCCTCGGCCGCCGGATGCGCAAGCTCTCGCAGATCCTCGGATCCATTACCTCCATCGAATACCTTGAGCACCGGTATCCATCGAAGTGGGTGCGCATGATCGCCGCCCCCGTCGCACTGTTCTGCATGTTCTTCTACGTCATGGCGCAGTTCATCGCCGGCGGCCGCGGGCTCGAGATGGTGTCGGGCATCAGCTACCCGATCGCGCTCGCGGTCGCGATCGGCGTCATCGTGCTGTACACGTTCCTCGGCGGCTACCTCGCGGTCGCGTACACCGACTTCGTGCAGGCAATCATCATGCTCATCGGGATGCTGTGGATCCTCATCGGCACGCTCATCGCCATCGGCGGCTTCTCCGAGGGCAACGCCCGCGTCGGCGCGGTCGACGAGACCCTGCTCGGCATGTTCGGCCGCGGCGGCATCTACGACGGCCAGTGGGGCATCATCCTCGGCGCGCTCCTCATCTTCTCAATCGGCTACATGGGCTGGCCACACGTCGTCGTCAGCCACATGGCGATGAAGCGCCCGAGCGTCGCCCGGCGGGCTGGCCTGTACTCGACGCTGTTCAACCTGCTCTTCATCCCGGCGCCCTACATCGTCGGCATCTTCGCGATCGTGCTGCTCCCCACCCTTGTGAACCCGGAGATGGCAATCTTCGAGATGGCCTCGGCGGTGCTCCCCTCCTTCGCCGTCGGCATCGTGATGGCCGCGATCATGGCAGCCATCATGTCGACGGCCGACGCACTGCTGCTGCAGTCGGGCACCGTCGCCAGCCAAGACATCTACGCCCGCTTCTTCAACCGGGACATGACGGACAAGCAGCGTGTGCTCGTCTCCCGTTCGATCGTGCTCGCCCTCGCCGTGATCGGCTACGTCATCGCGGTCGTCGAGCCACCCGCGGTCGCCGCGATCGTGATCTTCTCGACGACGGTCCTCGGCAGTGCGTTCGTGCCAGCGTACGTGTGCGCCGTCTGGTGGAAGAAGGCGAACACTGTCGGCGCGATCAGCTCGATGATCGCCGGCACCGTACTCGCGGTCGGGTGGGAGCTCGCCGGCTTCGCCGGTTCGACGGGGCTCGACCCGATGGTGGTCGGCATCGTCGGTTCGACGCTCGCCATGATCATCGGCAGCCTCGCGACGCAGGGCAGCCACCCCGTGCCCGAGCACATCAGGCGCGCCCTCGACGAGACGAAGAAGGTCGGCCCGATCCCCGCGAAGCTGCTGCTCGGCCAGGACACGAAGCTCTCGGCGCAGGCCGAGATCGCGGGGCAGTGACGTGAGCGACACGGTCCAGACCCGTCTCGCGCTGCCTCCGCAGTACACAGCAAGCGACGCGTGGCAGGTCGTACGTTCGCGGGCCGCGGAGCTCAAGCCGGTGAGTGAGCGGCTGCGCTGGCACCCGTTCTCGGGCTTCGAGTTTCGGCTCGCACACCCGCTCACTCCGGGCGGCGCGCCGCAACGGGTCTTCGCGATCGTCGACAGGCTCACCGGGCAGGCGACGCTCACGGATCCCTGGCCGGAACTGGGCGAGCTCTCGCCCGAGCAGGAGCGCGACTGCGTCGCCGACCCCGGCTGGAACACGACGAGTTTCGCCGAGTCAGGCCGCCGCGCACACCGGCTCGTCGCGACCGCGGCCATGCGCCGGCACCGCCTCGCGGTGCCCTCGACGATCACCGAGATGCGCACAGTCGAGTCGCTCTGGAAACCGAACTGGCTCCTTGAGGCCCGGTTGCAGGGGCGCCGACTGCAGATCCTCGTCGACGCGATCACCGGCGGATACTACGTCGTGGGCACCTAGCGCTGCCCGAACACACAGCTGGGGCCGGTGCTCGAAAGCACCGGCCCCAGCCACTCGCTCAGTAGTTGAGCGCTGTCGCCTTAGGCGAGGCGAGCCTGCAGGTTCTCGTCGATCGACGCGAGGAATTCCTCGGTCGTCTGGTAGCTCTGCTCGGGGCCGACGAGAAGCGCGAGATCCTTCGTCATCTTGCCCGACTCGACGGTCTTGATGACGACGTCTTCAAGCGTGTGCGAGAACTCGATGAGCGCCTCGTTGTTGTCGAGCTTGCCGCGGTGCGCGAGCCCGCGGGTCCAGGCGAAGATCGACGCGATCGGGTTCGTCGAGGTCGGCTTGCCCTGCTGGTGCTGGCGGTAGTGGCGGGTCACGGTGCCGTGAGCTGCCTCTGCCTCAACAACCTTTCCGTCTGGCGTTGCCAGCACAGAGGTCATGAGGCCGAGCGAGCCGAAGCCCTGTGCAACGGTATCCGACTGCACGTCGCCGTCGTAGTTCTTGCACGCCCAGACGTAGCCGCCCTCCCACTTCATTGCCGAAGCGACCATGTCGTCGATGAGGCGGTGCTCGTAGGTGAGCCCTGCAGCTTCGAACTGCTCCTTGAACTCCGTGTCGAAGATCTCCTGGAAGATGTCCTTGAAGCGGCCATCGTACGCCTTGAGGATCGTGTTCTTCGTCGAGAGGTAGACGGGGTAGTTGCGCGAGAGGCCGTAGTTCAGCGAAGCGCGAGCAAAGTCGACGATCGATGCGTCGAGGTTGTACTGCACCTGCGCGATGCCGTCGCCGGGCGACTGGTAGACCTCGAACTTCTGGGGCTCGCCGCCGTCCTTGGGCGCGAACTCGACGGTGAGGGTGCCCTCGCCGGCGAAGCGGAAGTCGGTTGCGCGGTACTGGTCGCCGAATGCGTGGCGTCCAATGATGATCGGCTTGTTCCAGCCCGGCACGAGGCGGGGAATGTTCGAGATGATGATCGGCTCGCGGAAGATGACTCCGCCGAGGATGTTGCGGATCGTGCCGTTCGGGCTCTTCCACATCTTCTTCAGGCCGAACTCTTCGACGCGCGCCTCGTCAGGGGTGATGGTCGCGCACTTCACGCCAACACCGTGCTTCTGGATCGCGTGCGCAGCGTCGATCGTGACCTGATCGTCGGTGGCGTCGCGGTGCTCCATACCGAGGTCGTAGTACTCGAGCGTCACGTCGAGATATGGGTGGATCAGACGATCCTTAATGAACTGCCAGATGATTCGCGTCATCTCGTCGCCGTCGAGCTCAACGACGGTGCCTTCAACCTTGATCTTCGCCAACGTAACTCCCTGTTTCAACGATCAGATTTCCGCGGCTCAGTCTACCCGATAACCATGAAATTTATCTTGACGTCAAGATACTGGGTGCAGTGGTGAGGGCTGACGCCGGGCGCGGGGCCTATCCCTCGGGGAGAGGCGGTTCCGTAGCTCCAGGATCGGGCTCTGGATCGGGCGTCGGCGTCGGCGTCGGTTGTGGCTGCTCAATGACCGGAGGCGTTCCGCCACCCCCTCCACCGGGAGCTGGCGGCGGGGCAACGATCCCTGTTCCCGGGTCCGGGGCGACCTCGCCGCCGGGGAACTGCTCCGTGACGCCAGGCTCCTCAATCACCTGGGTCTGATGCACGTTTAGGTGACAGTTTGGTCAGGCCGCGAGTGCGACCTGTTCGTTCATGATGGTCTCGTATTCGA
>NZ_LOHP01000098.1 GCF_001482305.1 Leucobacter sp. G161 | reverse complement strand
GCGTTCTCGGACCGGGTCACGCCGGGTTTCTGGCCCTGTTCGACGCGTTCTTCTCGGAGCCATTTTCCGAGGGTTCCGACGTGGATTCCGAAGTCTTTCGCGATCTGCGCGAGTGTGGCTTCTGGGCCCTGATCCAACGCGATCTTTACGACGTCGTCGCGGAACTCTTTCGGGTAACGAGGAGGCATAGGTTCATCCTTCCAGGCCAGCAGAAACTAGCCATGTTGAATGTCACCTAAACGTGCATCAGACCC
>NZ_LOHP01000097.1 GCF_001482305.1 Leucobacter sp. G161 | reverse complement strand
TCTCCACGGCGCAGCACAGCGCTATTCAACGCGGTCACTGCAAGTGCAGACGTCATCTGCGCGTCGATGGAGTACCCCACGATACGGTTCGACCACACGTCTTTCACCGCACACAAGTAGAGCTTGCCTTCACCAGTCCAATGCTCAGTGATGTCCGAAAGCCATAACTCGTTCGGCGCAGCCGCCACGAACTCCCGCTGCACCAAGTCATCATGCACGGGCGGGCCAGGCTTTCTGCCTTTTCCGCGAGCTTTCTTCTTCCCA
>NZ_LOHP01000096.1 GCF_001482305.1 Leucobacter sp. G161 | reverse complement strand
TGCCGAGGAGGCCACCGAGCAGGCCGCCGAGGCCGCCGCCCTGCGCGTTGCCGCCACCGCCGCCGAGCAGGCCACCGAGGAGGTCGCCGATGCCGCCCTGGCTCTTCGCCTGGTTGCCGCCGGTGAGGCCGCCGAGCAGCCCGCCGAGCACGTCGCCAATGCCGCCGCCTGCTTCTTCAGCCTGCGCGGGAACCTGCTGCTTCTTGCCCGCGAGGAACTGCATGACGATCGGGGCGAGCAGCGGCAGGAGCATCGGGATGAGCTTCGCGATACCTGCGTTGCCTGCCTGCTGGCCGAGTGCGTTCGCGACCGCGTCCTGCTTATCGCCGAGCACGTGCGTGACGATCTTCTCGCCGTCCTGCTCGTCGATTGCGTCGAGCGAGATCTTGCCGTCGGCGGGGGTGTGCTTGGCGAGCGCGCCCTCGAGCTGCTGCTTGCCCTCGTCGCTGGACGCGTTCACTGCGAGTCCGCCGAGAAGGCCGGGAAGGGCCTGCTTGACTGCGGCGAGCGCGGTGTCTTCGTCGACGCCAAGCTTTGCGGCGAGCTCGCCGACCGGCACCTGCGAGAGCAGGGCATCAAGTGGATTGGTGTTTGCCATGTTGGATATCCCCCATCGAGTGTCGCCGGGTGCGACTTACACGCTTCATAGACTACATCGCCCGTTTTCGCTGAGATGTAGCCATCGGCAACGATCCAGCAAAAGGTTTGTGACGAATATCCAACGAGGGGCACCGCTAGTCGAATAGGCTGTAATTTATGTCTCGCATTCGTAAAGTGCTCATCGCCAACCGGGGCGAGATCGCCGTTCGTATTATTCGCGCCGCTAGCGACAGCGGCATCGCCTCCGTCGCCGTCTACGCCGACCAGGATCGCGATGCCATGCACGCGCAACTCGCCGACGAGGCGTACGCCCTCGGCGGCTCGACGAGCGCCGACAGCTATCTCGCTATCGACAAGATCCTCAGCGTCGCACGCCGTTCGGGCGCCGACGCCGTGCACCCCGGTTACGGCTTCCTCGCGGAGAACGCCGACTTCGCCCGCGCCGTCATCGGTGCTGGCCTCATCTGGATCGGGCCAGGCCCCGAGGCCATCGAGCGTCTCGGTGACAAGGTCTCCGCCCGTCACGTCGCCGAAAAGGTGAATGCCCCGCTCGCGCCCGGCACCAGCGATCCTGTCGCTGGCGCCGAAGAGGTGCTCGCGTTTGCCGACGAGGTCGGGCTCCCCGTTGCGATCAAGGCTGCCTTCGGCGGCGGCGGTCGCGGACTGAAGGTCGCCTACAAGCGTGAAGAGGTCGCTGACCTCTTCGAGTCCGCCACCCGCGAGGCCGTTGCTGCCTTCGGTCGCGGTGAGTGCTTCGTCGAGAAGTTTCTCGAAAAGCCCCGCCACGTCGAGACCCAGTGCCTCGCCGACAGCCACGGCAACGTCGTCGTCATCTCGACGCGTGACTGCTCGCTGCAGCGCCGCCACCAGAAGCTCGTCGAGGAAGCCCCTGCTCCATTCCTCAGCGACGCCCAGAACGCCGAACTGTACGCGGCCTCGAAGGCGATCCTCCGCGAGGTCGGCTACGTGGGTGCCGGCACCTGTGAGTTCCTCGTCGCGAAGGACGGCACGATCTCGTTCCTCGAGGTGAACACCCGACTGCAGGTCGAGCACCCGGTCTCCGAGGAAATCACCGGCATCGACCTCGTCCGCGAGCAGTTCCGCATCGCTGAGGGCGGCGTGCTCGACTACGAGGACCCCATCGCGCACGGTCACTCCTTCGAGTTCCGGCTCAACGGTGAGGATCCCGGCAACGGCTTCCTGCCCGCACCAGGCCCGGTCGCGCTCTTCAAGCCGGCACTCGGCCCCGGCGTGCGCGTCGACACCGGCGTGCAGACGGGCGACGTCATCTCCGGCGCATTCGACTCGATGCTTGGCAAGCTCATCGTCACCGGTGCGACCCGCGAGGAGGCGCTCGAGCGCTCACGCCGCGCGCTCGACGAGCTCGAGGTGCGCGGCCTCCCGACCGTGATCCCGTTCCACCGCAAGATCGTGCGCGATCCGGCGTTCACCGCGCCCGACGGCACGTTCGGCGTGTACACGCTCTGGATCGAGACCGAGTTCGTCAACGACATCGAGCCGTGGGAGGGCGAGAAGACCTCCCCCGTGGCCCCGACCAGCCGCCAGTCGGTCGTCGTTGAAGTCGCCGGGCGCCGCGTTGAGGTCACCATGCCGACCACGCTGCTCCCGATCGCCGACCAGGACGTCACGCGCGGCCCCGCGCCAAAACGTGCCAAGGGCGCTGGTGTCTCGACAGCAACCGGCGACACCGTTGCCGCACCCATGCAGGCCACCGTCGTGAAGCTCGCGGTCGAAGACGGCCAGGAGGTTGCCGAGGGCGAACTCGTCGTCGTGCTCGAGGCGATGAAGATGGAGCAGTCGATCTACGCGCACCGCTCCGGCATCGTGTGCAATATCGACGCACCGCTCGGCGAGACGGTTTCGAGCGGCCACTCGCTGCTCTCGATCGTCGACGCCGTCTAACCGCGGACCGGCGACGCACGTGCTCGCTGCTGGGAGAAACACCGTACGGCTGCTCGCGACGTACGGTCCACTCCTCGTCGCGTGCTACCTCGCCGGCATGCTGCTGCACCACCTCTTCATACAGCTCGCGGGCTTTGTTGGCGCGTGGGCCGAAGAACTCGGCACGCTCCTCCTGCCGCTCGCGGTGTTGGCGCGACTCCTCGCGCTCGTCGCGATGCTTGTCGTGCTTCGCGACGGGCTCGCGCACGTGGGCGCGCTACCCGATTCGGGTCGGAGTCCCGCTCGCCGCTTCACCGACGCCATGCTCGCCGGGATCCTGCCGTTCGTCGCGTTCTACGCGGCCCGCGGCTACCTCGCCGACGATGTCACGAGCTACTTTCACAGGCTCATCGAGGTCCGCGCAGACATAGTGTTCACGCAGACGGCCGAGGGCCAGGATGCCGGCGGCAGCGCTGCACCACAGGTGCTCGGAGTGTCGGCGGCAGCGATCGCCATCATCGTCGCCGCCTACGGCCTGCGGTGGCTGTGGGGGCGCTACCGCGAGCGGCTCCCAGCGTGGTTCGCGCTCGGGGCGGTGTACCTTGAGACGCTTTGGATCTACCTCTCGGTCACAATCGTCACACGGGGTTTCGAGGTGTTCCGCGCGTGGATCGATTCACGACAGGCCATGGCCTGGCTAGGCGAGCTTCGTGCCAGCCTCACCGGCTGGCTCGCCCCTGTCGGCGCCACGTGGGACACGCTCGCGCTCCTGATCGGCGAGGCGGCGAAGGTAACGGTCGCCCCACTCGCATGGCTGGCGATCGTCGGCGTCATCTACGGCCGATCAGTGCAACTCGCCGAGCCACGCATCGCGGTCCCCCAGGCAGCGTCACGAATCGATGAGCGTTATCAGCACCTCCCTGAGCAGGTCCGCTCTCGCCTCGGCGACTTGTGGCGGGACTTCGCCTCACGGTTCACGCCGATCTGGCGGGCGGTGCTGCACATGCGCACCGCCGGACCCGTGTTCATCGGCGGCTACATTCTCGCGTTCACCGCGGTGCTGTTCATCGAGGGCGCGCTGCGCGTGGGCGTCTTCCGCGTGCTCGGGCCGCACGACATCAACAGCTTCTGGCTGCTCGCCGACTCCCTGATCCTGCTCATCATCCCGCTCGTGATTGAGCCGATCCGCATGGTGCTCGTTGCGAGCAGCTACGACGAGATGATCGGAATCTCCGCGAACACCGGTAGCTCCGAGGCGGAAAGCACCGCGAGCGAGAGCTCCGTCGCGTCGGCCGGCACGACGTAGTCGAGCGTGAGCTCGTAAGTGCCGAGCTCATCGGTGCACGCAACGGTGCGCGTGACGGGCTCCGCACCGACCAGGCTCGACTGCTCCGACCAGCGACGTTCGCCGCCGCGATCCCAGAGCTCGGGGGCCTGGCAGGTGGCGGGGGCAGCATCGTGTGGCACGACCGGTAGCACGACGCGGAGGAGCCTCGTATTGTCGGGCAACCCAACATCTGCGCCGTCGAGCTCGGTGGTCTCCGCCGGGCCGATGATGGCGCCGGCGTAGTTCACCGCACCGCCAGCAACGGGGACGGGGACTGACGGCTGGTTCTCGCGGTAGCCACTCCACGCGCTCCAACTCATCACGCCGGCGGTCACGGGGAGGAGCACAGCAAGCGCTCCCAGCGCCAGTCGGTTCTTGCGCCACCAGGTCATCGGTGCCCCCAGTCTCGATCGGCGATGTCATACTCCTGAAGTCGCTCGACCGCGTCCAGGTCGACGTCAAAGCGCAGCAGCGAATCGAGTCGCGTGTCCGCGTGCTCTGCGAGCTCCAGGCTCGCGTGTCCCGCGGCGCCTGCCGGCAGCTCGAAGGCAAGGCTCCCAGCGAGCGGCACGCCGACAATGAGCGGGTCAGTGGTCAGCGACGGGAACCGCTCGCTCGCGCGATACTCACGATCGCCGTCCGGGCCGCCGTGCAGCACAAGCGCGACTCGGCCGAGGTACGTCGATGCATCGGCGCCCGCTGCCTCAGCCGAAATGTCAACAACGAGCCAGTTCGCCTGCTGCTCCCAACCGCCAGAACGCAGCGTGTCGGCGAACATCACGTCGCTGACAGTGACCTCGATGGTGCGGCCGACCGCGGTCTCGCCTGGCTCGGCGCTGACCACGAACGGCTGCTCGCTATCCGCTGCCGAGGGCACAACGCGCAGGAGCAGCGAAGCGAGCGCGAGCAGCGCAAGACCCACGACCCATGCGGCAACCGTGCGGCCGCGAGGCCTCAGGCGGCTCACTCCGCCGCCCCCGGATCGGCAGCGTCCGGATCGGCAGCGTCGGGATCGGCAGCGTCGGGATCGGCGTCGCCTGCGATGACCTCAAGCTCCACGGTGGCGACCGCGGCCGGGCTCGTCCAGCGCGCGTCGCTCGTGAGGCGTTGGCCCTTCTCGAGCTTCGCTTCCCGGATCGTGATGCTCACCGTATCGCCTTCGGCCACACTCGCTGCGGGCACCACCCACGTCACGACGAGCTCGGCCGGGACGCCCGGCTGCAGCCAGGGCCCGAGGGTCGCATCGTCGAGTCGAGCAACGGCGGCGGGTGCCGCGTCGTCGAGGGCCTCGCCGAGACCCTCGACGCGGAGCGCCTGCTCAATCGCCCCGTTCGAACTCAGCAGCGGCTCGCTCCACCGGTTCTCCGCGTTGATGAGCAGGGCGAGCACACGTTCGCCCTCACCCGCGTAGGCGCCGGACTGCGGGAAGCTGTCGAAGAGCACCGCGCGCTCGACGGAGAGTCCGAGCTGCGCGCCAACGCGCGGCTCTCCAGCGGCGAGGGATTCAACGGCCGCTTCGGCCACCGGGGCGAGGCCTCCAAAGGCCGCGGTCACGGCGAGGAACACGCCCGTGAGGATGCTTGCAAACCAGCCAGTAGGGATCCGCTGCCCCCAGGCCGAGAGACGCGTCCACCAGCCGGGCGCTGCCGTGGCCGGCTGCTCGGTGGGGGTGGGATCAGACACGAATTCAGTCTAGAGCCTATGAATTGCGCGGCTGGCCGCGTGCGATGATGTGGAATAGCTGGCGCCCTCTGCTGGTTGTACTCCGCATGGCATCTCTCAAGCTCTCGTTCCTTGATCTCGCGACCATTGAAGAGGGCGGCAGCGTCGCCTCAGCCCTCCACCACTCCGTGAAACTCGCCCAGGCCGCCGAGGCCGCCGGGTACGACCGGATCTGGTACGCGGAGCACCACAACATGGCGACGATCGCGTCGAGTTCCCCCGCGGTGCTCATCGCCCACATCGCGTCGCAAACCGAACGGATCGGGCTCGGCTCGGGCGGCATTATGCTGCCCAACCACTCCCCGCTCGTCGTAGCCGAGCAGTTCGGCATGCTCGCCGAACTCCATCCGGGGAGGATCCACCTCGGACTCGGCCGCGCGCCCGGCACCGACGGACTCACCTTCCGGGCGCTGCGCCGCACGGTGCAGGCAGCCGACGCGTTCCCGAACGACGTCCTCGAACTCCAGAGCTATCTCGGCGACGATCTCCCGATCACCGCAGTGAACGCCTACCCGGGCCGCGGCACCAACGTACCCATCACGATCCTCGGTTCGAGCCTGTTCGGCGCGAACCTCGCCGCGCAGCTCGGCCTCCCGTACTCGTTCGCCTCGCACTTCGCACCGCAGGCTCTGCAGGCTGCCGTGCAGCACTACCGCACGAACTACCAGCCGAGCGCGGCGCACCCCGAGCCATACGTGAGCGCAGGCGTGAACGTCATCGCAGCCGAGAACGACGAGGCAGCGAAGCAGCTCTTCGCGCGC
>NZ_LOHP01000095.1 GCF_001482305.1 Leucobacter sp. G161 | reverse complement strand
TCCGAACCCGGAAGCTAAGGCTGACAGCGCCGATGGTACTGCGAGGGGGACCTCGTGGGAGAGTAGGACACCGCCGAACAATCTTTATGAAGGGGTTGTTCAGATGAATTCGACCATGTTTGGTCAGTTCGTCTGAGCAGCCCCTTTTTCATTTTGTAAACTAAGCAGTACCGTCTCTGAGAGACAACAATCACATAGGGAGCACCATATGAACGACCGTAAGGACCGACCCGAGGATTCCGGGCGACCCCGTCGTTCTGATGGTGATAAGCCCCGCGGCGGCGGTTACGACCGTAGCGACCGCGCCCCACGCAACGACCGCGGCGACCGTAAGCCGTTCCGCGATGACCGCGGTGGCCGTGACGAGCAGCGCCCCTACCGCGGTGACCGCCCGTCGGGTGGCGAGCGTGCTCCGTATCGCGGAGACCGTCCCGCCAATGGCGAGCGTGCCCCCTACCGCGGCGATCGCAACGATCGCTCGGGTGGCGGAGATCGCCCCGCATACCGTGGTGACCGCAGCGATCGTCCCGGCAACGACCGGGCTCCCTACCGCGGTGGCGACAAGCCCCGCACCGGCGGCTACGACCGCAACGATCGCGACCGCAAGCCGTTCCGGGATGACCGCGGTGGCCG
>NZ_LOHP01000094.1 GCF_001482305.1 Leucobacter sp. G161 | reverse complement strand
GGTCGCACCCGGCCAGCAGGTCGGCGCGAACGAGGTGCTCGCTGAAGTGATTCCAGTTGCGGGCGCGGGTGACGGCTCAGGTGCACCTCGACGGCCGGAGCGCACGCGTGCACTTCGCATTCGATGCGCGTGCCGCGAGTGCACGTGATGGCAGCATCGACGGGGCGATCCGCCTCGCAAGCGACGGCGCCGCATGGCGCTTCGAGGACGTCGTACTTGAGCGGGTCGCGCGCAGCGACGCCGCCGCACCCGAACTGCTGTCACCCATGCCCGGCGCGGTCGTCGCGATTCACGCGGAGGACGGCGCGAGCGTGACAGCGGGCCAGCCCGTGCTCAGCGTCGAGGCGATGAAGATGGAGCATGTGCTGCGCGCCCCGGTCGACGGCAGCCTAGTGCTGCGGGTCGCACCCGGCCAGCAGGTCGGCGCGAACGAGGTGCTCGCTGAAGTGATTCCAGTTGCGGGCGCGGGTGACGGCTCAG
>NZ_LOHP01000093.1 GCF_001482305.1 Leucobacter sp. G161 | reverse complement strand
GCCGCGAAGGCGGCCGGCGCGGAGCTTCAGGGCCGGGTGCAGCTTGTCGTGACAGCAGCTGGCCTCGATGCGTTGCTCGCGCGGCACGGCGGGATAGTCGTGAGAGACACCGAACTGTCGACGGACGAAGTGAAGTGCGAACTGCAAGGCTACGGCCCGATTGACATCGGCGCGGTGCGACCCATGATTGCGTCTCTGAGGCAGTGGGACCTCATCACGGTCTGTCCACACACCGGCAACGTCATTCGAGTAGACACCTACCGCCCGACCAAGCCACAGGAACGATTCCTCGTTGCCCGGGACGGGCACTGCAGGTTCCCATGCTGCGTGGCTCCGGTCTACAGGTCAGAGATTGACCACACGATCGACGCCGCACTCGGAGGCCCCACGGCCACCGACAATCTGGCGCATCTCTGCCTGAGTCATCACATACTCAAAGGCAACTCGGACTGGACCGTGAGGCAGCTCGAAGGCGGTCTCATGGAGTGGGCGTCGCCGACAGGTCGAGTGCACATTGACCGGCCGCCTGACCGGCTCCCGGAGCGCCGGGCAGCGAGCCAGGCGCGGCGAAGCTCCGTCAGATTCGAACCCGTGACCGATGGCGCAGAGGCGCACCCGTTTTAGTGAGCAGTCGTTGCGTCGTGGCGCGTGCGTGCAGCGCGCCTGACGTTACCCCGCTAGCGACCGAGCGAGCTGGCTAGCAGCGCCACATCGTCGGGGGTGTTCCACAAATGGAACGCCACTCGCGCATTCCCCGCGCGGCCCGATGCGACGATGCCAGCCGCCTGCATGGCGGCCAACGCAGAGCCGTCGGCGTCCGGCCACGTCACGATCGCCGAGTCGCCAGCGGGCAGCCCGAGGACCGCGCGGGCGGAGTTCGCGAGCCCCACTGCGTGATCGTGCACCGCGCCTGGGTCGAGAGAAACGAACAGGGCCAGCGCGGCCTCAGTGCCGGCCACAAGCGGCCACAGTGGTGACAGGTCGAAGCGGCCGGCGCCCTCGGCGAGTGGCGTGTGCCCGGCGTAGCAGGAGCTCCACACGTCGTCGGCGGAGCACCATCCAGCAGCGAGCGGGGTAAGCGTCTCGTCGAGACCGGGCCGGACAGTGAGGAACGCGGTGCCGCGCGGCGCGCACAACCACTTGTATGCGTGGCACACGGTGTAGTCGAAGGTCGCGGCCCCAACGGGGAGCCAGCCCAGCGACTGCGTGAGGTCGACGCAGGTGCGTGCCCCCACCGCAGCGGCCGCGGAGACGACGGCAGCGTGATCCGCGACTTCTCCGGTGGCCGACTGTACGAGCGAGAACGCGACAAGCGATGTGCCGGGAGTCACGGCTTCGGCAAGCTCCGTGACCGGGGCGTACCGGACGGTGACGCCCCGCGCCGCGAGCTGCTCAAACGGGTGCGTGAGTGAGGAAAAATCGCCAGCCGCGCACAGTACCTCGCCGCCGTCGGGCACCGCGGTCGCGATGATCGAGACAATTTGCGACACCTGCGAGCCGAGCGCGACCCTGTCAGCAGGCACCCCGACGAGTGGGGCGTAGAGGCCACGGGTGCGTTCGACGGCATCCCCGATCGCGTGCGCGTCGAGCTTTCCCGCGGACCATTGGTCGTAGAAGTCCCGGCTCGCTGCAAGCGTGGTGTGTGAGGGAAGGCCCCCGGTGCAGGCTGCGAGGTATCCGCGGGTGTCAGGGAAATGGCCGGCGAAGTCGGATGTGGCTCCGGCAGCGTTGCCCGAGCCCTGCGTTGAAATGCTCATGCCCTCAGGCTATGCCCGCGAAACACATAAGAATAGAGAATGATTATTATGAAAGACTTGCGTTTAGGTTATAGTGGGTCGCGTGAACGCAACACGACCAGCCGACCCGCTCGGCTCCATTGACTCGACCGAGCTCCGTATTCTGCATACGCTCTCGGTGACCGGTTCGCTCACCGCGACCGCGGCGACGCTCGGGCTCAGCCAGCCGGCAGTCAGCCAACGCATCAAGCGGGTCGAGACTCGTCTCGCCGTGCCACTTATCGAGCGCTCGGGGCGGGGGATCCGGCTCACGACCGCGGGCAACATCCTCGCCGAGCACGGCCGCACGGTGGTGAGCGAGATCGATGCTGCCCTCGCCGCGATCGACGACCTGCGCGGAGAGCGTGCGGGGACGCTGCGACTCGTCGGCTTCCCCTCGGCATCGGCCACGATTGTGCCAGCGATTATGCGTCGCCTCGCTGAGGAGGCGCCTGAGGTGGCGCTGCAGTACCGCGAAGCCGAGCCGCCTGAAGCGACCGAGATGCTGCGCGACGGCGAGGTCGACTGCGCCCTGATCTTCGACTACGAGGGGGCTGCCGAACTGCCGGCTGGCTCCGCCTTTCTCCCACTGTGGCGTGAAGAGGTGCACCTCGTGGTGTCGGCGGCGCGCGCCGAAGGACTCGCTGGTCCGGGGGTTGCAGGCGCGCCAGCGGTGCTCGGCGACTTCGCGGCCGAGCACTGGATCGCCGGCTGCGAAAAGTGTCGCGGACACCTGCTCGCGGCCGCGCACGATTCTGGCTTTGAACCTGAGATTATCCAAGAGACGGACAACGTGCCTGCCATGCTCGCCATGGCAGCCGCGGGCGGGGCGGTTGCACTCGTGCCCGGCCTCGGCCTCGCAGCAGCTCGCACGCTCCCGGACGGGGCGGCGGTCGTGCAGCTCGACCCCCAGCGTCACCGAACGATCGGCCTGATCTCGATGGCCACCGCGAACGAGAGCCCCCAGGTCCGGCTCGCCAAGCGACTGCTTGCCGGCCTCGACGGCGCAACGTGGGGCCTTGCCCCGGCCACCGAGTAGCCAGCCACGAATAGCCCGCCACCGAGCAGCCCGGGGACCTGAGCACCGAGCCGCAACCATACAACTAGAGGAGACGTCCAGTGACGATGCAGACGGCCGCAAAGCCCGAGCCGCAGCGCGGTGCGGGGCGGCGTGAGCTCCCGCGTGAACTCGGCGGGAAGCTGCAGCGACGCACGCTGATGGTGCTGTCGACAGCGACGATTCTGGGCGGCCTCGGGTTCGGCGCCTCGGCATCGGTCGGGGCACTCTTGCTGGCTGAGGTGAGCGGGAACGATGCGATCTCGGGCCTCGCTGCGGCGATGTCGAACGCCGGCGCCGCGGCGGCTGGGATCCCGCTCGCGCGTATCGCAGCTCGCCGCGGTCGTCGCACGGCCGTCGTGCTGGGTAGCTCGATTGCCATGCTCGGTGCCCTCATCGCGATCTTTGGTGCGTCGATTTGGCAGTGGTGGGTGCTCGCGCTCGGCATCGGGACGCTCGGCGTCGCCTCGGCCGTGCAACTGCTATCCCGATTTGCCGCGACCGACCTGGCGCTGCCCCAGAACCGGGCGAGAGATCTGTCGCTCGTCGTGTGGTCGATCACCGTGGGCGCGGTGGTGGGCCCCAACCTCATGGGGCCGGGTGCGATTGTCGGCGACTGGCTCGGTGTGCCGCCGCTCGCCGGGGTGTTCGTCTTCACGTTCCTCGCTCAACTCACCGCGGTGCTTGTCAACTTCTTCGGGCTACGTCCGGATCCGCTGCTCACCGCGCGCGAGCTGCAGGCAGCTGCTGACGCTGCACGGCCCGCTGGATCTCCCGAAACGACCGCCGAGGTGTCGGCGTCGCGGCGGGCCAAGGTGCTCACCATCGTGATCATCGGCACGGCGCAGGCGATCATGGTGGGGCTGATGGCAATGACCCCGCTGCACCTCAAGCATCACGGAGGAAGTGACGCGCTCGTTGGTATTACCCTGAGCATGCACATCGCTGGCATGTACGCGCTGTCACCACTCTTCGGGCTGTTGGCGGGCAGGATCGGTCGCATCCAGGTCATCGTCGGCGGCTGGGTGATCCTGCTCGTCGCGATCTACTTCGCCTATTTGTCCGGCGAGAACAGCGTCTATGTGCAGATCGCGATGACGCTGGTCGGGATCGGGTGGAGCGCTGTCACAGTCGCGGGTGCCGCGCTGCTGACCGAACTCACCGCACTAGCCGAGCGCCCCAAGTGGCAGGGGCGCGCCGATACGTTCATGAGCGCATCTGGCGCTGCAGCCGGAGTGCTCGCCGGAATTGTCTTCGCGATGAGTGATTTCTCCATCCTGGCGCTCGTCGCGCTTGCCGTCCTCGCGCTGGGTGCGATCGCGTCGATGTACCCCAAGTTGCGGGTCGCGCGGCAACACTGAGCCCGACGCCGCCGTAAACGGCTAAACTGGGTCTGATGTCTACTACCGTCGAACCCCAGTTCTCAACCGCCACCGGCAGCGACGTTCGCGTTCGCTTCTGCCCTTCACCGACGGGCACGCCACACGTCGGCATGGTGCGCACGGCCCTGTTCAACTGGGCGTACGCCCGGCACACGGGCGGCACCTTCGTCTTCCGTATCGAGGACACCGACGCTGCCCGCGACAACGAGGAGAGCTACGGCCAGATCCTCGACTCGCTCCGCTGGCTCGGTCTCACCTGGGACGAGGGTGTCGACGTTGGAGGCCCGCACGGCCCGTACCGGCAGTCAGAGCGCGGCGACATCTACCGCGAGATCGCTGACAAGCTCAAGGCGGCGGGCTACCTGTACGAGAGCTTCTCCACAGCGGAAGAGATCGACGCCCGCAACGAGGCGAACGGCCGCGCGAAGCAGCTGGGCTACGACAACTTCGACCGCGACCTCACCGACGAGCAGCGCGCGGCGTTCCGCGCCGAGGGCCGCCAGCCCGCACTGCGCTTCCGCATCCCCGACATGGACCTCAGCTTCGATGACCTCGTGCGCGGCCCGATCAGCTTCCCCGCGGGATCCACGATCGACTTCGTCGTGGTCCGCCCCAACGGCGCTCCGCTGTACACACTGACCAACCCGGTCGATGACGCCCTCATGGGTATCACTCACGTGCTCCGCGGCGAAGACCTGCTGTCGTCGACGCCGCGCCAGGTTGCGCTGCACCGCGCGCTCGTCGAGCTCGGCATCGAGCCGGCGATCCCGGTCTTCGGCCACCTCCCGTACGTGCTCGGCGAGGGCAACAAGAAGCTCTCGAAGCGCGACCCCGAGTCGAACCTGCTGCACCACCGTGAGCGCGGCTTCATTCCCGAGGGCCTACTGAACTACCTGTCGCTGCTCGGCTGGTCGATTTCGGCGGACCGAGATGTCTTCACGAGCGAGGAAATGATCGCGGCGTTCGACGTCACCGATGTGAACCCGAACCCGGCGCGCTTCGACCAGAAGAAGGCCGACGCGATCAACGCCGACCACATTCGCCTGCTCAGCGAGGACGACTTCTACTCGCGGATTCTGCCATACCTCATCGCGGGGGGTGCCCTGCCGGTCGAGCCGACCGAGCAGCAGCTGGCGACCGTGCGTGCCGCGGTGCCGCTCGTGCAGAGCCGCGTGACCGTGCTCTCTGAGGTCGTACCGCTCATGGGATTCCTCTTCACGAATTCGACCTCGCTTGTCTACGAAGACGACGCGCTGAAGTCGCTCAAGGATGATGCCCCGGCAACGCTGAGCGCGAGCATCACCGCGCTCGAGGCGCTCGGGGAAGACAGCTGGGCGACCGAGCCCATCCAGGAGGCGCTGCAGACGGCCCTGATTGAGGGGCTCGGGCTCAAGCCACGCGTTGCGTTTGGTGCGCTCCGCGTTGCCGCCTCTGGCCGCCGCGTTTCGCCACCGCTGTTCGAATCGTTCGAGCTGCTTGGGCGTGAGGAGACGCTCGCGCGGCTTCGCCGCCTCGAAGCACAGCTCGCGGGCGAGTAACCCGGGATCGCAGCGAGCGCGGGCAGCCCGAAACGCCCGCGCCGCTGCGATTCGCGGCCGAACCTGAGACACACGGTTGAGTGAGAGGAACGAGGGGCAGATGGTGATCGAGACAGTGGCGGATAATCCCGCGGCTCCCTACGGCGTAGCCATTATCGGGGGAGGCCCGGCTGGGCTCTCAGCCGGTCTGCAGCTCGTGCGCGCCAATCGGCGCATCGCGATCCTCGACTCGAACCGCCCCCGCCACTCGGCGACGCTGCGCTCGCACGGCTTCCTCACCCGCGACGGCGCACCTCCGCTCGAACTGCGCAAGCTCGGCCGCGAGGAGTTCGAGACCTACCCGACGGCGCGGTTCGCCCAGGCAATGACCCGTGAAATCACCCCGCTCAGCCGCGAGGAAGCGCTCGAAATCGGCTTCCCTGACGGCATCGGGTTCCGAATCCAGGGAACCGGTCTGCGGGGGAGCGGCGACGTCGAGATCGTTGCGCGCCGCGTGCTCATCGCGGCCGGGCTCACGGAGGATCTCCCGCCGTTCCCGATGATCCGCGCCTACTATGGCACCGCGCTGCACTCGTGCGTCGAGTGCGATGGGTTCGAAAAGACCGACAAGCCTCTCGCCCTGATCGGTGAGACGAGCGACCTCTTCGCTCGCGCGCTCCTCATCTCGCGGTTCAGCTCAGATCTCATCGTGTTCACGAACGGGGCCGACACGATCCGCCCCGAGCAGGAGGCACAGCTCGCTTCCATCGGGATCAGCGTGGAGCGCCGTGCCATCGACGACATCGTCGGCGAGAAAGCCGACATGACCGGGGTGCGGCTCGCCGACGGCGAAGTGATCCCGCGCGTTGGCGGTTTCGTTAGGCCGCGCTGGCACGCCTCAGTTGACTACTTTGGCGAGCTCGAGATCGAGCGTGATGATTGGGGACTGGTCGTCGTTGACGACCGCGGCGAGACCTCGATCCGCGGCGTCTATGCCGCGGGTGACACGGTGCCCCCGGGCCCACAGCAGCTCATCATCGCGGCAGGCAACGGCGCAAGCGTTGCGGCGAAGCTCAATATGGACATGATTCGCGGCGCCCTCGGCGTCGGCCAAATCGACGAGTAACCACACTCAGCTGTGGAAAACACAGAACTTTAGAAAACACAGACGTGGGGCAGCGCGTCGCCGATACACAAGGAGACAGTTGTGTCTGAGCATCAGCGCGCCCCGACGGTGCCCGGCGAGCGGGCGGCGATGGCGGGATCCCGCTACGCCCTCATCTCGGCAGCGTTCGTGGGGATCCTGCTTATCTCGAACGTCGTCGCCGTGAAGCCGATCGCGTTCGGAGCGATCCCGTTCGGCGACGTATCGCTGCCGCTCGTGTTCGACGGGGGAGTCTTCCTCTTTCCGCTCGCCTACATCCTCGGCGACCTGCTGGCAGAGGTCTACGGTCTGAAGGCGTCGCGGCGGGCGATCCTCACCGCCTTTGCGCTCGCGCTCATTGCCTCGCTGACGATTCTGCTCGTGCAGATCTCACCCCCCGCTGACGGGTGGGAAAATCAGGAAGCGTTCGCAGCCGTGCTTGGCTTTGTGCCGCGGATCGTTGGCGCAAGCCTCGTCGCGTTCCTCGCCGGCCAGCTTGTCAACGCGTGGGTGCTCGACCGGCTGCGGCGGAAGACCGAGGGGCGCTTTCTGAAAGCCAGGCTCATCGGGTCGACGGTTATCGGCCAGCTCATCGATACGCTGCTGTTCTGCACGATCGCGTTTGCCGGCATCATCACGGGCGTCGACTTCGTGATGTACGTGGTGCTTGGCTACGTGGTGAAGGTGGTCGCCGAGATCGTCCTGCTCCCGGTGACCACCCGCGTCATCGGGTGGGTGCGACGCGCGGAATTGAGCGCCGCGTAGGCTACCCGGACGCCTGAGCGGTTGCCTGTGCTGCTGCCTCGCGCGCGAAGTCTGCGCCGTACTGGCGTGTGAGCACCTCCTCGCGGAGCTCCGAGAACGTGCCATCAATGATGGAGGCGCGGATCTGATCGACCAGCCGCACAATGAAGCGTTCGTTATGGATCGTCGCGAGGGTCGAGCCGAGCATCTCCTTCGCCTTGAACAGGTGGTGGAGGTAGGCCGCCGTGTAGTTCTCGCAGGTGTAGCAGTCGCACTCCGGATCAAGCGCTTCGAACCGGCGACGCTGAGTTGCTGCCTTCGCGTTGATGCGGCCCGAGCTGGAGTACATGGTTCCTCCCCGTGCCTGGCGGGATGGAGCCACACAGTCAAACGTGTCAGCGCCGGCCGCGATCGCAGCGAAGAGATCGTCAGGCTCTGAGATCCCAAGGAGATGTCGGGGCTTGTGCTCGGGGAGCTCGTCGCTCACCCAACCAACAATCGTGCCGAGCTCGCGCTTCTCGAGCGCGCCGCCAATTCCATATCCGTCGAATTCTTGTGTCGTAGCCTCTGCTCCGCGGCGACGTTCGAGTCCACCTGCGGCCTGGCGGCGAAGGTCCTCATACTGGGCGCCCTGCACGACGCCGAAGAGTGCCTGGTACGGCCGATGCTGACGCTCAGCCGTCTGCCGCGCGTGCTCATCGAGGCAGCGCACGGCCCAACGCTCGGTGCGGGCGACGGAATCCTCTTGGTACGCGCGAGTGTTCAGGAGTGTGGTGCACTCGTCGAAGGCGAAGATGATGTCGGCGCCCAGCTGGTGCTGGATCTGCATCGACACCTCGGGGGTGAAGCGATGCTTATCGCCGTTGATGAAGGACTTAAAGGTGACACCGTCCTCATCAACGTGGGCGAGACGCTCCTTGTTCTTCGCAATAACCTCGGCTTGCTCGTGCGCACCCTCACGCATAGAGATGACCTTCTTAAACCCAACGCCGAGCGACATCACCTGGAAGCCGCCGGAATCGGTGAAGGTCGGACCGTGCCAGTTCATGAACTTTCCGAACCCGCCAGCCTCGTCAACGATGTCGCTGCCGGGCTGCAAGAACAGATGGTACGCGTTCGCGAGCACGGCTTGGCCGCCGAGCTCGCCCACCGTCTCCGGAAGCAGCGACTTCACTGTTGCCTTCGTGCCCACTGGAATGAACGCGGGAGTCTGAATGTCTCCGTGTGGAGTGTGGATCGTGCCGGCGCGGCCGAGCGGACGACCGTCGCTGCCACGCGACCCTCCTGACTCGAGGCGGTGCTCGACGTCAAAACTAAAGTCTGCGGGGGAGGGGGAACCTGGGTTCGCTGGGGTCTCAGTCACACCCCAAGTGTAGAAGCCGCGGGCTGCAAGGTGCCAACACGCGCGGGATCCGGGGGTCAGGCCCGGAAACACGTGGGTTTGCGTCGGAAATCTGGGGAAAGGACGCCGGGTGAAGCGGGGGTGACGAGACGATGCCTAGAGCATGAATGGCGGAATCATGCGGAGACACGCCCGAGAAGTGGACAAAGCTTGCGGGTGGCCCCCGATCCCCGTAATGTATTCCCTTGTCAGCGCAACGCAGCCGGGCCGCAAGAGCGGTTCGGTTCTTAGCAATGCACCGGATCACTTCATGTGATACGGTAGACAGGTTGCTCTTCGGAGGGTCCCTTGGTTGGGGCCGGTACGGTGGGTGTCTGGATCTTGAGAACTCAATAGTGTGCACTTAAA
>NZ_LOHP01000092.1 GCF_001482305.1 Leucobacter sp. G161 | reverse complement strand
GGGTTATAGGACAAAACGTGTGGATGGAATCCCGATCTAACCGCACCACCATGCGGTAAACCAAGGCACACTATGCTCCGGCACCCTTAACTGTGCCAAAAACGTCACACACGACCCGCTGCATGGTATGCAACAGCACCCTCGTGAAAAACGGGAGAACCGCGGCGGGAACACAACGCTGGCGTTGCCAAGACTGCGGCGCATCATCCATCAGGCAACGCCCCGACGTGACCGCCAAACACCAACTCCAACTATTCCTCACCTGGCTCCTGGGCAAACACGCACAAACCGATCTCGGAGGCCCTTCCGCCGCCCGCCAGTTCCGGCGCGACACGTCCTGGTGCTGGGACATCGAACCCCGCCTGGGGCCCGTGACGACGACACATCACACGATCCTCGTTGACGGCATCTACATCGGGTCTTGGTGCCTCCTCATCGCCGTGACCGATTCCTTACAGGTCCTCGCCTAGCAGTGGTGCTCTAGCGAATCCCGGGCAGCCTGGCAGGCCCTCCTCGAACGCATCCCTGCCCCGACCGTGGTCGTGTGTGACGGCGGGCCAGGCATTGCCTCAGCACTCCGAGAGGCATGACCCACCACCCGAGTCCAGCGCTGCATCTTCCATATCCGCATGAACCTCCGCAGACACCTCACCCTCCGCCCGAGAACCCTTGCCGGTCAGCACCTCGCCCAAGTCGGGAGAGCCCTCTCAGAAGTCACCACCATTGACGACGCCATCGGGTGGCAGAAGCTCCTTGACGTGTGGTGGCAGACCTACGGGCACCTCACCACAGAACGCACCAGATACCGAGACGGCACCTGGGGATACACCCACGACCGGGTTAGGAAGGCATGGAACCTGCTCCACTCACTCAACCGGAAAGGCACACTGTTCACGTACCTCGAACACGACAACGCCCGCACAACGTCACCGCTGAAGGGCGGCATCAACAACGGCATCAGAACCGTCCTGCGGAACCATCGCGGGATAAGCGAAGCACACATGAAGCGGGCAGCGGAATGGTTCCTCACCCTGCGTGAGATCCCACTCGAACGCGCACACGAACTCATCCAAGACCTGCAGTCGCCCCCGGAACCAACGCTCTGGGAGTCACCGGAAGAGTCCACCGGGCCAGCGCTCTACGACACAGGCCTCGATGCTGGTGAGGGGCTCTGGCTACGTGCTGGATGGGTGGGGAGGGACTGACACTCCCGGAACCATCCACACGTTTTGTCCTATAAGCCCC
>NZ_LOHP01000091.1 GCF_001482305.1 Leucobacter sp. G161 | reverse complement strand
ACGAGGAGGCATAGGTTCATCCTTCCAGGCCAGCAGAAACTAGCCATGTTGAATGTCACCTAAACGTGCATCAGACCCTAACTTGAAAGGAGCTGGCAATGGCTGGCTACACTGAAATGATTTCTCGCGGGGCGACTGGCCCCACCGTTCCTGAGCCGGTATCGGATCAGATCATCAAGGAGCTGCCGCACGCATCGGTTCTTCTGAATCGTGCGCGCCAGATCCGCATGTCGTCCAAGACGCTGAAGCAGCCGATTCTGTCGGCGCTGCCTGACGCGTACTGGGTGAATGGGGATACTGGCCTCAAGCAGACCACCAAGGCTGAGTGGGGTTCGCAGACCATCACCGCCGAAGAGCTTGCCGCCCTCGTTGTTGTCCCTGACGCGCTGTTTGATGACTCGAACGTGCCGATCTGGGACGAGGTGCGACCGCTGCTCGTGGAGGCGATTGGCCGCAAGGTTGATCAGGCTGGCCTGTTCGGTACGGACAAGCCTTCATCTTGGCCCACCGCCATCGTTCCTTCCGCTATCGCGGCAGGCAACACGGTCGAAGAGGGCACGAACGCTGATATCGCGGCAGACGTTGCTGCGATGGGTGGCCTGGTCGCTGCTGATGGGTTCGCCGTCAACGGTTTCGCCGCGAAGCCTGGCCTGAACTGGCAGCTTGTTGGTCTGCGTGACACTAACGGCACTCCCATCTACACTCCGTCGCTGTCTGCCGGTGCTCCTTCTGGCCTGTACGGCTACCCGCTGAACGAGGTGACCAACGGTTCGTGGAACTCTGCTACTGCCTCGCTGCTCGCGGCTGACTGGTCGAAGTTCATCGTCGGTGTCCGTCAGGACATCACGTTCGACATCTCGAAGGACGGCATCATCTCGGATGCTGACGGCAAAGTGATCGTGAACGCCTACCAGCAGGACTCGAAGATTCTTCGCGTCGTGTTCCGTGTCGGCTTCCAGGTCGCGAACCCGGTCACCCGCGTTGGCGGCACAACTCGTTACCCTGCTGCTGTTCTCACCCCGGATGTGACCCCGTGAGGTTTCAGCATCCCGATAACGAGAAAGTAGTGGTGGCCTCTAACCCGGCCACCATTTCTGTTCTTGAGGCTAATGGCTGGGTTTCTGAGGCCGAGGAGCCTAAGAAGAAGCCTGGGCGTCCGAAGAAGTCTGAGTAGGCAGGTGGGGCCGGTTTTCGGCTCGGCCCCACACTCTCGTTGGGAGGCATCATGGCTTGGACTGAATCTAGTGACGTAGTTGGTTCTTGGATCGGCGATGGCGCACCTGCTGACACGGTCAAGCTTGAGTCTTGGATCGATAAGGCTGAGCGTGAGATCAAGTTTCGAGTGCCTGGCATTCAGGAGCGGATCGATGCGGAAGCGCCTGGCACGGATCTTCTCGAGACAGCTAAGGACGTTGTTGTTTCCATGGTGACTCGTGTGTTCCGTAACCCTGAGGGGATCCGGCAGACGAACCTCACGTCAGGTCCGTTCACGACGTCGAAGACGTATGGCGGGGATCTCCCGGGCGGGCTCTCGTTGACTGACGACGAGCTCGCGAAGCTGCAAGGCCAGCGCGGGGGCGCGTTCACGGTGAGCATGATCCCACCATGGTCGCCGTTTGCGGGGTGGCCGTCATGAGTGCGCCGTTCCCTGAGCTGCACCCGGTCGGGTTTCGGAAGCGGTCGGCGGAGCATGACGGCATGTCCGACGTTGAATCGTGGGCGGATCCTGTGGAGCTGCCCGTGTATGCCATCGCTCCACCTGTGCAGGACGATGTGACGCGTCCTGAACGGACGGGGTTCACGCATGTGCTTGACCTGTACATGTCGTCGTCTCCGTCTGGGCATCGTGACGTGTTCGTGGTGCATGGGGGCGAGTATTTCGCGGAGGGCGTGCCGGACGACTTTAACTTCGGCCCGTTCGGGTTCAAGCCCGGCGTCAGGGTGCGACTGATGCGGACGGAGGGCTGATGGAAGCGTACGAGTTCATCAACGTCGAGCATGAGCTGATCGCGGTCGTGAAGGCGCAGGCTCGCGTCGCCGCGTCGGTGAAGGTCGACAGTGACCGCCATGCCGAGTTTGTGCAGGTCACGCGCGTCGGCGGCACTGCTGGGATGGTCACTGACCGCCCCATGGTGACCTTCTACGCCTGGGGCCCGACTGATCGCAAAGCGCACGATCTCGCTGCGCTTGTGCGTCGCCGCGTCCACTCGCTGTCACGCCTTGGTGAGGTTCCTGTCTACCGGGTCATTGAGGTTGGCGGGCTTGCCCGAGCGCCTGACCCTGTAGACGGTTCCCCGCGGTACCAATTCACTGTCGAGCTGCGATTGCGCGGCATGCAAGCCACCTGAGCACGGTGGCTTTTTCTGTTTCTGGCCCTGCCTTTTGGTGGGGCCTTTCCTATTTCAAGGAGGTGTGGCCGTGGTGAAAGTCGTGGTTGCAAATCGTCTCGTGAGAGACGGCAAAACGTACAAGGGCGGCGACGTTGTCGACGTGTCGCCTGGTGAGGCTCGCGTGCTGTTCATTGACGGCAAAGCGCGGGCTCACGTTGATGAGCCAAAGCCGGCAGCGCCGGCAGTGAAGGAGGCCAAGAATGGCTAAGAATCGTGACAATGTTCGCGTCTATGGGGATCTCGACTCTGAGGCGTTTCTTGCGCCGAAGGGTTCGACTCTTCCTGTAGCACTGACGGATCCGATCGATCCCTTCGCGTCGCTCGGGTGGCTTTCTGAGGACGGCATCGATTTCGAGGTCGCGACGGACTCCACGAAGTTCAAGGGCTGGCAGGGTGGGGCGACGCTCCGCGTGAAGGTCACCTCGACTGAGAAGACGATCAAGTTCCAGTGCCTCGAGGAAACTCCGGGCGTGACGGAACTCTACTTCGATCACGGCGCGCCTGTCGTGACTGGCACCGGTGCGACGGCGGTCGCAAAGGTCGACCTCCCTGAAGGCATCGGCACCGTGGAGCGTGCTGCCGTGTTCAAGTTCGTTGACGGCGACGTGGTCAAGTACCTGTGCTGCGAGCTGATCCAGATCACCGAGCGCGGCACGATCTCGCACAAGAACGACGACATGACGCTGTACGAGTTCACTGCGGAAATCGTCGGTGAGGCGTACATCCTCACGAACGCCCCGGCGTTCACCGAGGCCGCGTAACAAGCCGGGTGGGGCGCGTCGGGATTCCGCGCCCCACCTTCTTCCCCTGAATCCCACCAAACACTTTCCTTAGAAATGGAGTCCCCCATGACTGAAACCACCCGCGCGAAGAGCGCAAAGAAGCCCGCAGACCACAAGCCCGCAAAGACCGCTACGATCGCGGTTGAGTTCAAGGGCATCACGTTCGATGTTGAGGCTGGCGCGCTGTCATCGTTGCGTGTCCTCGATCTCCTCGAGCGGAACCAGTTCACGACTGCGCTGCGCCGCATCGTGGGTGATGAGAGCTTCGAGCATTTCCTCGACAATGTACCGGGCGCGAGTGCCGAGGATGCAGGGTCGCTGCTTGAGCTGATCGCTGAGGCGGCTGGCGTAAAAAACTAATCACCCTCGCCGGACTGTTGAGGGACTGTCCTGACCGGCTCGAAGCCGACCTGATGCGTGAGTACGGGCTTGACCTGGACGACCTGTACAGCGGCCGGAAGTCGGTCAGGGCTGTCTCGAACGCTGCTGCGCACCTTCCCCGAGGTGGCGCTGTGGGCGAGTGGTACGGCGGGGAGCTCGCTGTCCCGGACCAGGTGGCGGCGGTGTGGGAGAACACGCACGTGTTGGCTCAGGCGAATTCGGAGAAGAAGATCAAGCCTCGAGAACTTCCAGTCGGTGTTCGAGAGGTCGAGCGCACGCGCGAGCTCGCGCTAGCGAAAGCCCGACGGTATCGGGCGCGGAGGGGGCAGCATGGCTAAGGATGTTCGGATCAAGCTGAAGCTTTCAGGCGTGAACAAGCTCATGCGTTCCCCTGCGGTACAAGCGAAGTTGAATGCGGAGGCTGGCCGTATGGCGGCGAGGGCGGGCGGGAAGTTCCGTGTCACGCCCTCGCCGCACAAGTGGACTGCGCGCGCGTTCGTTGAAAAGCCAGAGGGCGAGGCGACCAGCGATGCTGACCGTCTCGCCCTCCTACGCGCCTTGAGCAGTGGCTAAAGGTTCGCGATAGCCCAGTCAGCTTCTTCTTGAGTGAATTTCTCTCCGAAATCTGATGTCAGTTGTTCTCTGACCGCTTCGGGAGACATTGCCATCGTGTCTTGGTACATGCGGGCTTTCTCAAGCGCGTTCGCGTTCCAGTCTGCGTCTACGTTGTCCACACCGTATTGAGCCGCTTCGGCAGAGAACTTCTCGCCGTATTCAGAAGTTAGCTGCTCGAAGAGCCCCGCCTTGCTCATGTGCATGGTGTCGGAGTACATCTGGGCCTTCTTCAGCGCGGACTTGAATTCGGCGGACACCTCTGGCTCTGCTGGCTTCTCTGGCTCGGGGGGCGCAGGTTCTTCAGCAGGCTCTGTCTCGACGGCCTCTGGCGCGGGGGCCTCTTCAGCTGCTGGCTTGTCGGGCGGCGAATCGGACCCGCCTGTGGCAGCGTTCACGCCGCCTATAACGAGGACTCCGGCGATAACCCAAACCCACCACTTCTTGAACCAAGGCTTCTTTGGCTTCTTCTCATCCGCCGCGACGGGCGATGCGTTCTGCTCCATATTCACAGCATAGCCAGTCCTCAGAAAATCTTCAGCCCCTCGAATGGGGCTTCTTTTGTTTAGGGGGGCCGTATGGCTGTTACTGGGTCAGAGATTGCTAGCGCATATGTTGCGCTGACGGTGAAGGCTCCTGGGCTCAAACGAGATATTGGCAAGGAGTTGGGCGCGGTCGATACCGGCGCCTACGGCTCCCAAATGGGCGCGAAGCTCGCCTCCGGCATGAAGAAGACACTCAAGGTCGCTGGTGTTGGGGTCGCTGCTGTGCTCGGGACAGCCCTCGTAAAGGGGTTCGGGAGGCTCAAAGCGATCGAGACGGCGCGGGCGAAAATGCGTGGTCTCGGGCATGACTCGAAGACAGTCGCTAAGGCGATGGACAATGCGCTCAAGTCTGTGCAGGGTACAGCGTTTGGCCTTGGCGACGCGGCTACTGTCGCCGGCGGTGCTATGGCTGCGCAGATCAAGCCCGGCAAGGAGCTTGAGCAGCACCTGAAGCGGATCGCAAACAATGCTGCCGCAGCTGGAGTCGGCTTTGACGAGATGGGCGCCATCTTCAACAAAGCTGCTACGCAGGCAAATGGCGTGCAGAACGACATCATCGGCCAGCTCGCCGATAAGGGCATCCCAATCTATGCCGAGCTCGGCAAACAGATGGGTGTTACCGCTGGCGAGGTGTTCAAGCTCGCGTCCGAGGGCAAGGTGTCGTTCGAGGTGTTCTCGAAGGCTGCCGAGGCTGCTGCTGGAACTGTCGCCGCTGAAATGGGTAACACCACGACGGGCGCGTTCGACAACATGATGGCCGCTCTCGGCAGGCTCGGCGCGAAGATCCTTGAGGATATCTTCCCGCTCATCGGCCCGCTATTCAAAGAGATCACAGCGAAGATCGATGAGACGGCGACCAAGGTGGAGCCGGTCGTGAAGTGGATCGGTGAGCGCCTCCCTGCCGCCCTCGACTCCGGCAAGAACGCCATTACCGGGCTGTTCTCGTGGGTTAGTTCGAACAAGGACTGGATCTCTCCGATTGTGGTTGGTGTCGGGTCGGTCGCACTCGCAGCGAAGGTCGCTTCGGTGGGGGTTGGGCTGTGGAAGGGAACAACTGCAGCGTTCGCGGCAGTCCAGACTGCGTATACCGCTTACACGTACGGTATGGCTGGCGCGACTTACACCTATGCAGGGGCCAGCAAAGCAGGAGCAGCTGCGACAAAGGTCTTCTGGCTCGCCCTCAAAGCCACGCCAATAGGGATCGTGCTCACCGCGATCGCCGCTCTCGTCGCGGGGCTCGTGTTCTTCTTCACGCAGACCGAAACAGGCAAAAAGGTTTGGGCTGAGTTCTCTCGTTTCCTTGGTGAGGCGTGGGCGAACATCAGCGGCTTCTTTACCGCCGCGTATGAGAACGTCATCAAGCCCGTGTTCGATGGCATCGCGTCCGTCGTTTCGTGGGTGTGGAACACGATCCTGAAACCGATTTTTCAGGCGTTCGGTATCGCGTTCGCGATCCTGGGCGGCATCATCGTCGGCACGTATGAGGCGCTCATTAAGCCGGTCTGGGATTTCTTCGCGGCTGGCGTGAAGGTTTTGTGGGTCGCTGTCGTGCAGCCGATCCTCGCGAAGATGGGTGCCGCGTTCAACCTGTTCGGGCTTGTCGTTCACGCGTTGTGGGCGAAGTATGTGCAGCCGGTGTTCAACTTCATCGGCGCACTGATTCGGGCTGTGTGGACGGGCTACATCAAGCCCGTGTTCGACACGATGTCGTTGGTCATCAGGAACACTCTCGGGCCCGTGTTTACGTGGCTGCGTGACACTGTGATTACGCCGGTGTGGAACACGATCAAGGCCGTCATTTCTGGCGTCTGGAAGAACGGCATTAAGCCGGTCATCGACACGATGGTGAAGATCGTGAGCTCGGATCCGAAGAAGGCGTTCGAGGCTGCCCGCGACGGCATTAAAACGGCGTGGGAAGCGATCAAGGAGATCGCGAAAAAGCCGGTCAAGTTTGTTGTCGAGACGGTCATTAACGGCCTCATCGGGACGATGAACAAGATCCCTGGAGTGAACCTGTCAAAGGTGTCGCTGCCGAAGGGGTTCGCTGGTGGCGGGGTCCTTCCGGGGTACATGGCTGCAAAGCGTGATGACGTTTTGATGCCGATGCGTTCGGGAGAGGGTGTCCTCGTACCGGAAGTGGTGCGGGGCCTCGGACCTGGGTTCGTGCATGCGTTGAACGCCGTCGGTAACTCTGGCGGCGTTTCGGCTGTCAGGTCGAAGTTCGGGTCGATCGGGCAGGGCCTCGCTAAGGGTGGCATGGTTCACCCGCTGCCTGGCGCGATCGTCACGACGCCGTGGATGGGCTACCCGGGACATACGGGTATCGACCTCGCGAAACCGCAGGGGACGCCGATTCAGGCTGCCGCTGCGGGTGTCGTTTCGAAGCAGTTCTATCACGTGAACTACGGCAACATGGTCGACATTGCGCACGGCGGCGGCATGTCCACACGATACGCGCACATGCTCGCGAACGTCGCAGTGAAGCTTGGCCAGTCCGTGAAGGCCGGCCAAGTCGTCGGCTATGAGGGGTCGACCGGTAATTCGACGGGCCCGCACCTTCACTGGGAGGTGTTGAAGAACGGCAGCCCAGTCGATCCGACAGGTTATCTGTCGGGCGCGAATGGTGTGACGCCGCTCTACGGCATCATCGACGGTCTGCTCGATCTTGCGAAGGGAACGTTCAAGAAGGCGTTTCCTGGCGGCGGTATGTGGATTGATGCTGCTGGCGGGATCATGTCGCAGGGCGTGAAGAACATGGTCGATTGGGCTGCCGATTTGCTGTCGGTTGGCGGTGGTGGTCTGGTTCCGACGTTGTATGACAACGGCGGCTGGTTGCAGCCTGGCCTGTCACTTGTGGAGAACAAGACCGGGCGGCCTGAGCCGATCTTCACCGGCAACGAGTTCGACCGGATGGTTGCCGGGAACGGCGGCATCGAGTCCGGTACGCGTCTCGTGCTGGTCCTAGATGACGGCACCGAGCTCGGCGGGTATGTCGAGCGTCGTGCCGGTCATGTGGTCGACCGAAAGTTGGCGCCGGTGTCTGCTGGCGCTTTGGCGTCGTCTCATGGGCGGCGCTCGTAACTAAATCTCTGTTTGAAGGGGCATTCCGTGTTTGCGGGGTGCCCCTTTTCTCGTCCCTAAAGGGGGTTCCATGGCTACAGTCAACGGGCCGGTGCAGAACCGGGGCCAGATTCGATGGTGGTATTCGGTAGACGGATATTCGGCGTCTGCCGATTTCGTTACCGTGAGGGTAGACGCATACTTCTACCAGTCTTCGTGGACTCAGGAGTACAACGGGTCTAAGTCATGGTCTGGTACTTGGGGTAGCGGGTCGGCTGGACAGGCCTATTTCTTGACCGCTGGCCAGCAGGTCAAAATTGTCGCTACTAGTGGCGTGCGGGTTCCGTTGACCGGCTCTGCGCGAACCATTCAGTTCTCGGTCTCGACTTCACATTTCTACGGCGCTACAAGCCATACGCTTAACGTCCCCATCCCGGCTCGGTACGCTTCAACGCCAACGAACTTGAAGGTGACACGCAATTCTGACGTGTCCCATCTACTGCAGTGGTCTCGGCAGTCCACTTATTCGTCGGTTGTGGTTCAGCGAAGCACGAACGGTGGTGCGTGGACGCAGGTTGCGCGCCCGTCAGGCAATGCGGCGAACTGGACAGACACTACGACTAGGGCTGGCAATAAGTACGACTACCGTGTTGCTGGTGTCGGCGGGGGCGGTCAGTCTGGCTGGTCGAATACGGCGACGGTGTACACGTCTCCGAATACGCCTACGGGGCCGTCTGCGTCACGTGAGGGCAGCAATATTGTTGTCGATGTGTCGGGCAAACCGGCGTATGCGACTGGCTACAACGTGCGTGATGGGGCGACTCAGGTTGCGTCGAATGTGCAGTTGCCGTGGACGCATGTTAACCCTGCTCCGGCGAACACGCACACGTACACGGTGCAGGCTGTGCGTGGATCGCTCGCGTCGGGGTGGTCGGCGGCGTCGAACACGGTGCAGCTACTGGCCGCACCGCAGGCACCGACGAACCTTGCACCGAATGGCGCTGTGGTGAGCAGTGAGGGGCAGACTCGCCTCTCGTGGCGGCATAACCCTACTGATTCGTCACCGCAGACCGCGGCAGAGTACCGCCGCCGTGTCAAGGGCACGAGCTCGTGGACGACCGGCACGTCCACTACGGCTTCGAATGTCGCGCTGACGCTCGCTGCTGGCGAGATCGAGTGGCAGGTCAGGACGAAGGGTCAGCACCCGGACTGGTCGCCGTGGTCTGCGGTTGCGGTGTTCACGGTGATCGATAAGCCGGGTGTCGCGATCACTGATCCTGGTGATCTGTGGACGCGGCGTACCGTCACTGTGAAGTGGTCGTTCGATCAGGGCCAGGGCCGCCCGCAGTCGGCGTGGGAAGCTTCCCTGCTTCTTGGCGGCGAGGTTATTGAGCATCGCACTGGGAGTGGTGCTGGCCGGTCAGTGGCGTTCACTACGCCACTGGTTGATACGCAAGAGTACGAGGTGATCGTTAAGGCCGCCGCGGGTGACGTGTGGTCGGAAGCTGGCGCGCAGTCATTCTTTGTGCAGGTTCCCCCTGCTGCTCCGGGCGACATGTCTGGGGTGTGGTCGGAGGAGTCTGGCGCGGTCACCGTCGACGTACACGACGGGCGCGGCGCACTGCGCCAGCCGATCACTAACTACTTCCCGAACAGCCGACTCGTAGGCACTGGCGCATGGGTGGAGTTGTTCAAGAATTGGCAGCGCAACCCTTACGCCGTCGGTACAGCCAACTACGCACACAACGGCGGTGCGGGGTCGGCAATGTCATTGGATTCGAGGGCATCAAACAACCCCGACGGTACCGGGCGCATGGTTCGTGGGACAGTCACCGCGACGGTGGGCAATTGGTCATATGTGCAGATCACGGGCAACGGCGCTACTGACCGGGTTCCGGTTAGTCCGGGGCAGTGGGTAGCGGTTCGCGCTCGTGTTTTTGCCAGCGCTAGGAACGTGGTAGCAAATATGCAGTTCAGGGCGGGGACTGTTTTCGTGTCTCAGAGCTCCACTCCGCTCATACCAGTCACTAGCTCGGGGCATGACGGGACTCTGGTGACTTTCGCGGCGCTAGTGCCAGAAGGTGCAGACCGGGTTAATGTCAGCTTCGGCTATAGTTCCGGGCAGGCAGATGTAGTAGTGGGCTCGTGGGTTCAGGTCGCCGCACCATCGGTTGCTGTCGCGGCTAGCGAGGCCGACGCTCGGTGGCGTGCCGAAGAGTTCTACAAGCGATCCGCTGACACGGACTTCCGTGTCAGGTTTACAGGTGCTGAAAATGATAGTGAGGCTGTCCTGGAGGGGCAGCGAGTCGGTGGTGTGGGCGCGGGAGCCCGCGTTGCAGCTGTTCTCGGCGAGATTGACGGCGCAAACGCGGTTCGGCTCATTGCGCTAGATTACGGCGTCAATGCTTACCGTTTCGCGTCGGCGTCGGTCCCGGCAGCGCTCGCGGGTGGCGGTACGGGAATGGCGCGCAGGCACCAACTTGAGGTGTTCCCTCAGACCACGGTGCAGCGGCGAGGACTCATGGTTAGCAGCCCTGAGCAGCACGTGGAGTTCGAGAATGCTGCTGGGTTGTACTCCCTGGTCAACCGGTTCTCTGAGCTGACAGGGGTGTTCCAGTTCTACATGTATCACGGCGGTTATCCGGGTGATCCTGACGTGTATTACAGTCATGTTGGAGTTTTCGATCCCGGCTATTCGGGCCCGGTGTTTGATGGTTCGTCTGGGCTGGTGCAGGTCGGGGAATCGTGGATGGGTGCGTCGTGGGACGGCGCGCCAGACAATTCGACCTCGACGCTGCGCATGGCCCCGGCTGCGGTACGTGCCAACGTGGAGCGGTCTGTGGATGGTGGCATCACGTGGGTGCCGTTCATCGAGGGGGCAGACCTGCCGGTCCTCGAGACCGACACCGAAGCGCTCTCCAACGGAGTCACGCTCTACCGGGTCACCACCTACTCGGCAGATGACGCCACGTCAGTGGTGATCCACGAAGTCGAATCTGACTCCCCCGCAGTCTGGCTCTCAGGCGGCGACGGCTACACCCACACCGCGCGACTCCCCTACGACCCCGAAGTGTCCATCACGAGGTGCCGCGAGAGAGCCGTGCGCAAGTATGCAGGACGACCAAAACCGGTCGTTCACGCAGGCGAAGCTGTCACGCGAACCGTCGACTACAGCGGCACGCTTCTCCTCGATGAGCAGTCGCCTGACGAGCTCGCAGACCTCGTGGCAGACGAAGCCCCCGTGCATCTCTACCGCGACCCTGACGGACGCCACATTTACGGCGCCCTCGGAGACGTGCAACTCACCCGTGAGTCGCACGCCCATTGGGGGTTCGGGTTCCAACTCACCGAAACCGAAAAATAGGAGGTGGCCATGCTGCATCGGGCACGAAAACCACGGTGGGCGCACTACCTCCTCAACGAGGCTGATGAGCCCCTCGGCACCCTTGACGGGGTGACCGGGGGGAACATCACCATCCAAGGCCTCACACGGCTCGGCGGGCACGGCACCCTCGAAATCGACGACCGCGGGCAGACGATCGACTGGATGAAACACCGAGTCCAGTCCGTCTACGACCCGGGCGTCCGAGGTGTGGATCCGTGGCCCGTCGCCACAATGCTGCTCGCCTCACCGGGGGAACAGCACACCGAGTTCGTTACGGGCTTCTCGGTCGGGCTGCTACCCAAAACGGCAGTCATTGACGAGGACGCATTCCCCGCCGCGTTCTCCCTCGCGAAGGGCGCGAACATTATTGACACGGTCGTGTCAGTAGTTCGCTCTACCGGTGAGGCACGCATCGCAGTCACGCCGTCAGATGCGACCCTCACAAACCCTCAATCGTGGAACGCGGGAATCTCGAAACTGACGATCGTGAACGAACTCCTCGAAGCGGCAGGATATTGGACGCTCTGGTGCGATGGCAGCGGCCAATTCCGTATCGAACCGTACACCGCACCGGGCGACCGCCCAGTCGCATACGAATTCGTGGAGGGTGAAGCTTCAATCCATTCCCCCGAATGGCAGCGCGACCGTGACATGTCGTCCGTCCCGAACAGGTATGTCGTGGTCGGGCAGGGCGACGACGAAACCCCGCCCCTCGTAGGGGTAGCTGAGAACGAAGACCCCGAATCGTCGTATTCGTTCCAGGCGCGCGGACGGTGGATCACCCGCACGGAAGAGGGCGTCGAAGGTGCAGACCAGGCAGTGTTTAATCAGCTTGCCCAGCGCCGCCTACGTGACGCGATGTCACCAGTGGAGCATGTGAAAGCGAAACACGAACTCGTGCCACTGAATCCGAATGATGCGATCTGGTTCGAATCAGACGGATACGCCGGACGCTTGACGGTTCAAAACATGACGGTCGGGTTCGCACTCGACTCATGGGTAGAAGCGGAGTGGAGGCGCACTGATGCTTGAACGGCTTAACGAGATCATCCTCGACCTGAAAGCGCGCCTCGACCGGCAACCCACCTTCGGGTGGGCCGTCGTCACTTCAGTCACGCCGCTCATGATCCAGTACGACGCCCAATCGGAACCGATCGCGGGGACACCCGACAGGCTCGTGTCAGGCCTCGCAGTCGGGGATCGGGTCTGGTGCCAACGCATCCACCGACGCGACATCATTCTCGGGCGCGCGACCGGACAGCCAGGGCAAGAAATTGGCTTTGCGTCGGGCACTGCAAACGTCTCCGCCAATCTGCCATTCCTTGATGTGACCGTGCAGGGCGAAACTCCCGGGACAGCAGTCGAAGTCGAACTATCTCCCATTGGGGTTTCGTCGCCAAACGCTGGCACCATTGCAGCAGCGGTCATCAGGTATACGACGGACGGTTCAGCACCGTCAAATACATCGCCCGTCTTGGTGATAGTGAGATCCGCCCCACTTCCATCAGGCGGCGCCGTCAGCTCGACTCCTGGCGGTGCAGGCAGAGTCCAGGTCGGAACTTCAGGCAAACTCCGATTCGCCGTGTTCGTCTCTGCAAACGTGTATGGCCCAGACGGCTACTGGCTGAAAATCTCCCGGTTGTAACCATCTACAAAGCCCCGCCTAACCACGGGGCTTTCCCATTTCAGAAAGGAGCACCCATGACGGTATCCGCGCTTGCCACGGGCAGCATCAAGCACCACAACAAATACAACTCGCGTGACGGCACCACAATCACCCGGGTTATCCCCCACCATTGGGCTGGCACATCGGGCGGTGACGTGACGCTCGCAGACCCGAACCGGGAAGCGTCAGCGAACTATCTCATCTTCACGGACGGCACGATCAAGTCTCAGGTGCCAGAAGAGTATCGGGCATGGACGACGGGCTCTTGGGAGGTTGACGCGTCCTCGATCACGGTCGAGATTCAGAACTCGACCAACGGGCCTGAATGGAAGGTCTCTGACAAGGCGATCGCAGCGCTCGTGAACCTCATCGCTGACATTGCGCGCCGCTACAAGTGGGGCAGCGTCCCTGCATGGCGGGTGCGCGGCCACCGCGAGTTTGCGGCGACGGCCTGCCCGGGCCCGTACCTGTTCCCGAAGCTCGGGAGCATCGCAGCATCTGCCGACGCGAAGCTCAAGGCGCCGGCGAAACCATCGAAGCCCTCGGGGCAGGAAGAAGACGAAGACATGATCTTCATTCGCAAGGACAACCAGAACAAGGTCTACGCGTGGTCGCCGTCGAAGGGCTCGAAGCGCCCAATTGGCACGACCGAGTGGAACGCCATCAAGCGAGCCTACGGCGCGGCGGGCCTGAAGCTCCCCATCATCAACACGACCGCCGCTGAGACGAAGCACTTCGGGATCTAGCGCGTGAGCGACCCAAAGACGGGCCCGCAGGGGGTCGTAATTGGATTGCCGGCGATCTATGCGCAAGTTCAAGAAACAGACGACAAGGTCGACCTGTTGACGAACAAGATCGGCGAGCTCGTCGCCGTGAACCGGCGTCTCGATTCCCACTCGGCAACGATCGCTGAGCATGATCAGCGGATCGACAAGCTCGAGATTGTTCAGGCGGTGCTGCAGGCGCAGCAGAAACCATCCACACCCTGGCCATCGATCGTGACAGCGGTCGCAGCGATTCTCAGTTCCGTGGTCACGATCGGCGCACTCCTAGTCATGGGGTCGAAGATCGCGGCCGCACTCAGTTAAAGGAGACGGTATGTTGTCGAAACGTTTTTGGTTGGATGTTGGTGAGCGTGCGGTGAAGACTGCCGCTCAGACTGCGGTCGCGTTGCTCGGTACTGGCATGGTCGGGTTCATTGATGTGGACTGGGCGCAGGTTGCGTCGGTTGCTGGCGTGGCCGCGGTTGTGTCGGTGTTGACGTCGTTGGCGTCGGATCGTGTTGGTGATCCTGGTACGGCGTCGCTGGTTGGCCGGCACGCTGAATAGGTCTTGAAACACGAATAGCCCCCGTGCTTACTCCATTTGGAGCGAGCACGGGGGCTATTCGTCGTTACATCCCCGAGTACAGTCGGGCGTTAAACCGCGTGACATCTGCAGCGAGGGTGAAGAGGTCAATGATCTGCATAATCCAAAGTGTTATCAGGCAGAGCACGCTGACCGGTGGGAACACCACAGCGAAGACGACTGTGAGGAGGAACAGCGCAACCATCACGAAGCCCCTGGCATCGTTGTCGAGGTAGAATCTATGCAGGCCGATACCGCCCAGGAAGATTAGCAGGCAGTACGCCGCTCCCATGCTCTTGTACTTTGGGTGCAGGACTGCCTGGTAGACAGGCGGAGAGACAGCAAATTGCGCAGATACTGCTGGCTGCGGAGCAATTGGCCCCCAATGTTGGCCGTCCCACCACTGCTGCATTCCGTCGGCATTCGGGTACCATCCCGGCGGTGTTTGGCTTGGGGAACTCATAGCTTGAGCCTAGCTCACCGGGACAGGGCCGACTGGTTTAGTTACGCACGCCGTTGGGTGGGCCTACGCGGGTCTTGGCGGCGGCGTCGATCACTGCTCGATCCCAAAGCACGGAGCCATTCGCTTCTTCCAAGGTGTCGTGCTGGCTGATGACGCGGCGGCGCGATGGTTCGGGATGCCAGGTCTGGACGAAGAATAGGGGCACGTTGTCGCGGTTTGCGAGGCCGACGATCATCGCGACGGGATGGTCTTTGGGGTAGCGCATGACGGCCCACAGGTTGGCTTCGATCTGCACGTACGGCATGCGTTCGCGCTCGATGTCGTTATCTCGTTCTGTGCGGCCCACGATTCCCCCGTTCGAATGTTTGTTCGAACAGTGTATGCCCCTCTTCCCGTCATGCCGCCCACCTGGGTAAGGTGAGCGGCATGAGCAAGAAACTATGGTTTTTCATTGGCCCCAAGGCAGACAACCTCAACTATTACGTTGAAGGCGAAGACTTGGACGAGCTTCGCATGGACCTAATGAGTCATTTCTGGCCCCAGGGCGACGCAGACAGACTCGCTCGAACCATGCTGGATGCGTTCGACGCCGACGGGAACGCTGTGCTCCTATTTGTGTCACAAACCTCCACAATTACTGTCACTGAACCATGGGGGCCAACCGTCCCAGAGCCACTGTCAAAGTAACCCAGCCTTGACGTGCCACGACCTCGCATTCGTGGCACGTCATCGCTTTCCAATGTGCGGCGGCACGCACATCAGGGGCGGTCACAGGTCCACTTCCTCGGGTTCCGGCTGGCCTTGCTCAGTCTCCCACTCGCGGTTCTGGACCGCTGAGGCTGCCATGTGCATGGCTTGGTCAACGTCACTCCACGCGCTGGAAGAGCCGAAGCCGATCTCTTCGAAGTCTTCCCCGTCCACTGACCGCTGTATCTGGTATTCGATCCGGTACTCGATCTCGCTCATTCGTTCTCTCCTTCTGTCAGGGCGCGCACGGTCGGGCACGGCCACACGCTGTTATCCGCCCGGCACACGTACACGCCGCCGATATGCGGCCACGGAGCGCCGACGCGCTGGTGCACTGCTTCTACCTTGGCTATACGGGCCAGGGCGGCGTCGCGTTCTTCTGACGCGCTGTTGAGGTCTCGCAGGTTGGCATCCGCGCGGGAGCTTTGCCGTTGAGCGTCAGCCAGGGCTTGCCGCACTAGGACATTCAGTGCTGGGCGGGTCAGCTTGTCTAGATCAGTCATCGTGTTCCCCCTTCGTCTTCTGATGTGCGGTGTACTCGTGGATCATCCCCACGGCCCCGTGGCGTGCAAGGACGTGTTCGGTGAACGTGTTGTCGGTTCGCTTAGCGGTTTCTTCGATATGACTGGCGAGCCCAAGTAGCGCTTTCTCTGCGGCTGCACGCTCCACCTCAGCAAGCCCCGAAGCCGTGAACACCGTCACCGGTTCACCCCGGTCAGGATTCACCGCCTGATCAACCGGCACGAGACGGTAGCCGCGCTCCCCGCCATGAATGCCAAACGCGGTGATCCTCGCTTCCCAAGCGTCGTCATGGATTCCCTGTATCAGCTTCCGCTCGAAATCGTCTCGCGTCGGCGTGTAGTCCTGGGTGGCATCGTCAGTGGTTGTTGGACAGGTCATCGTGCCCCTCCTATCTGTGTATGCGGGATCGTGTCACGCTCGCCAGCCATCATCACGGTCACGCTTTTCTTGTTCCAGCGGATGACTTTCAGCCAGCCGCCGTTGAGTGTCCACAGCACCTCGGCCTTGCCCGCGTGGAGCGCTTTGAGGTCGATCGTGGCGTGCACGGTTTCGCGTGCGGCCTTCTCGGCTGCGAGACGCGGCGCGGCCTCTGCTCGGCGGAGTTTCGCCTCGGCAGTGTCGACGGCGCGCTGTAGCTCGGCGCGTTGCCGCGCGAGCCCGTCGATACCGGTCTTGCCGTTGCGGGCGCGCAGGCTGAGGTTCAGCATGCCGTGATCGAATCCCTTGACCGTGTGGCGTTCGTCCCACGCTTCGAGCTTCGCCCGTGCCGCGGCGGCCCGCGCTTCAAGCTGCTCGCTCATTGCCCACCACCCCGCAACCACTCAGCGAGCTTCGACGCCATGTGTTCTTCCCACAGTTCACGCGGATCGCGGTCAGCCTTCCGGGGCTTGCCGGTGAGCCGTCCGAAATCCTGCCCGCAGCAGCGATAGACGATGGTGTCACTCGCGAACGAACGCCACTGTGATGGCCGGTGCTCCTGAAGCATTGATGCGAGCTTCGCTTCGTCTACCTGCACCGAGGCGGCGAGGGCGTCGGCGGCCTCTCGCATCAGGGAATGTGCTGTGCTGTCCGTCTGCGCCCTGTCTCTAAGCGCTTTGATTAGCTCGCCGCGCTCCCACGCTGCCGGCTCCTGTGGGGTGACACCAGCAGCAGCCCGCAGCCGCTCAGCAGCATCCTGTGGCGTGTGCCCGTCATACTCTGGCGGCAGGTCGACCTCGGGCACAGCAAACAGGCCCCAATGCTCGGCCTTGTAGTGGTTCGACACCTGCCCCGTGGGGAGCGTCGCGGTCACGATGAACCATCCGCCGCCGAAGCACAGTTCGCCGTCTGAATGCTTCCAAGACTTCACCACGGGGATACCGGCAGCGAGCCACCCGTGGGCGGCGTGCACGTTGTAGAGCATCCGGTAGTCGTAAAGCTCATCGAACGTGTGGTGCCCGTCGCTCGTTGAGCCCGACGCTGGGACACCAGCCGCAGCGACGAGAGCAGCAAGCGCTAGCGCCTTTGATGTGTCGATGTGGTCTACTCCGTGAATATCAGGCCAGTGCATCGACGGCCAGGTGGACCGCTCTCGCATTGCCCGAGCTGCGGCTTCGACCTGTTCGGGTGTTGGGTTAGTCATCAGATCCCCTTTCTAAAGATTTTGTTAATGTTCGGGCCGCTCGGTGCGGCCTCGATGCGCAGGCACTCGACGCATTTACGCATCGGCGCGCCCGCGGGCGTGAAGAACGGTGCCCACCTGTGCGGCCGGCACTTCCCTTTCGAGGTATAGCTACGCTTCATCGCTGCACTCTCCCTCTACCGGGAGCCACGGGCCAGCAGCACGACGGCGCACGACGAAGCCAGTCACTGACTGAGTCGTTTCGTTCCATTCGCGCACGCGTTCTTCCGCTCGCGCTCTCGACCACTCAACGGCTCCAACTTGCGGGTCTTCTCGGTGCGCGGTTCCGTACTCCCATCCGGTTTCAACGGCGGTGGCGGCTTCGAGCGCGTCAGCGAGTTCGCGGATCATGCCCCAGTAACGGCGTGGATTCGCGACAACGTCGTTCGTGCCGACAGCGCGCGCCCCCTTGATGAGTTCTTCGTTGGTCTCCATCAGAGATCCTTTCCAGACGCGTGAACGCCCATAGATTTGAGCGCCGTGACCGCCTGCTGCGTCACGACACCATTGCCGAGCATCTTCAACTGCTGGGTACGTGACAGCCCGAGTGTGGGATCTGTCACCCAGCTTTCGGGGAGGCCCATCATCCATTCCACGAACGCGGCTGAGAGCCGCCGGCCACCTTTCGGCCCGACCTCTGTCGGTTCAGGCGCAGGACGACCGAGCACGGTCTCCCAGCGTTCGATAGCTGTCGCGTAAGGCCCCCAGGACGATTCCGGCTTTGTGTACTCCATCCGTGTCATCAGGTGCGTGGACTTCTCCGGTGGGCGCCCAGACGTGCGTGGCATCCCGAAGTCAGCATCGCCCGCCTTCGGGGTCGGCAGCAGCCCGCCCTTTTCGATCCCGTCGTGCAGTGCGACCGAGTGCCCGCCCGCTCGGCGCTTGCCCGGGTCTTGCGCTCCCCCACGCGATCCCGCGTACGCATCCGGCGTTGGCAGCAGGCGCGAGTTCGGAACTGTGCCGAGCTCCGTCCTCACGACAGCATCGGTAAGCGTCACGTTTGACTCACTGGAGCCGCCCGAGGCGTTCGAGTCAGCGGCTGTCGCGGTCGGCAGGAGCTTTACTTGGTTGCCGAGTCCCGCTGGCTGCGCGCGCCGGTTCGACCCGCTGTTGGGTGCGTCAGGCATAGTGTCTGGCGTATCGAAGACAAGGGCCCCGTCAGGCAGTTTCCCGCCGAGTTGCGAGAACAAAGACCCTGAACCTGCCATGTGGGGCGCCGATGTCGGCAGCTCGTACGCCACGCCATTGACAGTCATACCCGAGATCGTGAAGGTCTCCGAGTACACGTCCGAGCGCTGTGAGATTACGTCTACTTGGTCCGTCTCCCACACATCCCTGACACTGTTCCATCCAGCAATCCGCCGCATGCTTGTCCTCCTCGCTTGTTGCGGTGGCTGAGTACGCGCCACGCACGTTTTCCCAGACCACGTATTTCGGTTGTAGTTGCGCGATCGCTTCGCGCATGTTGACCCACAGGTTTGAGCGGGTGCCCTCCGTCATGCCTGCACGCCGGCCGGCAGCGGAAAGGTCTTGGCAGGGTGAGCCGCCGTCGATGATGTCCACAGGCGGAACCTGCGACCAGTCGATTTTGGTAATGTCACCCAGGTTTGGGACTCCGGGCCAGTGGTGTTCCATGGCTTTGCTGGGCGCTTCATCAAACTCGGAGTACCAGGCAAGCTGGGCCTGGAACGTCTGCTCTACGGCAAGGCTGAGCCCGCCGTTAATAGCCCGCGAACAGGCTCCCGATGGAGAGATGACTAGCGGACATTTGCATCACCTCCTTTGCGGACATGCTCCGAAAGCTGCCCGCCGATGCGTTTCCGCATTCTGTTATCGACTGCCGAATGGCAGCTTGTGCATAGGCGCACATAGTCGTTTAGGTTTTGATACTCGCCAGTGAGATTTGCCCAGTCGTAGCGAAGTGCCTGGTCTTCCGTGTCGCATGCAGAGCACTTCTGTGGTTTGCCACGCTCGCTTTCAACGCGGCGATGAAGCGCGCTGTACGCAGCATCATCGCCAAGCCAGTTCGCGTTCTTCTCTCCACGTTGGTCTCGCTTTGCTGCGGCGCGAGTGGGGATGGAGTGGCGAAACATGACATTCTGGACTTTCGCCCCATGCCCTATTTCCTTTTGCACTTCGCGGATTGTCATGCCAGATTCGTAAAGCTCGCGCACGCGCTGTACGAGGTCGGCTGGGTAGATTCGAGGCTCCGATCCCCTTGTTGCGCCATGCTCCTTTTCTCGTAGCTGGGCGCGACACTTCGGAGAGCATGTCCTTGCCTTGACGCTGCGGGTCTCCCACAGCAATTTGCACCAGGCGCACGTCTTTAGCTTGAGAGGGCTCGGCATCTGCTGCGTCCTTCCTTTGGAATGGGTGAGGGGCCAACCTCTCGGTCAGCCCCTCAGATATGGGTGGGTTATCGATTGCGGCGTCGTCGTTTGTCCAGCCAGTCGATACAGGCTCCGATCCCCCAGATCAGTGCGGCGATGGCTGGGCCAAGAACCAGTACGCCGAGGAACGCGACAAAGAGCCATTCGGCTACTACTTGCGGGTCCATCAGAATGGGTTTTCGTCTTGGAAGCCGCCGCCGAAGCCGCCCGCGCCAGGATCGCCTGTAACGCCCCCAAAGGGCTCGGTCGGTGCAGTTGCCCACCCCGACTGTCCTGCGCCGCCCTGGCCCTGCTGTGCGCTCCCCTGGCGTGCAGCCTGCACCACCAGTGAGATGTGCGCGAACTGAATATCGAGCGAAGCCGCAGCCTGCCCCTGATTATTCATGTACACGTTCAGGCGTGGTTCGCCCTCCAACCGGACCAGTGCCCCCTTCGACACGAGCTGCTGAACCGCGTCAGCTTTCTCGTCAAAGAACGTCGCCCTCGCCCACGTCGTGATCTTCTGCCCGTCTTTGTCGAGCACGTCTTCCCACTGGTTCGTCTGCTTGTTGAACCTGCTGGGGCTGTGCGCGACTGACACGTCGAGCATCCGTTTCCCAGTCTGTGTGGTGCGTGCGGTTGGTTCTGCGGCGAATCCCTCGATCACCAGTGTTGCTTTGCTCATGCTGCGTTCTCCTGTTCGATTCGTTTAGCGATTTCTTTGATGCGGTCCGGCTGGAACCCCGACCACATGTCGTCAGCAGACAGCCCGACCGCGACGACGGGTGCGGCAAGGAACCCGAGCTCCTTGACCGCCGCGAGGTTGCTCGGTTCGAGAATGTCTTCCAGCACGTATGGCACTTCGAGCGCGTCGAGCAGGTTCTTCGTCATGGTGCACTGCGTACAGTTCGGTTTCGAGTAGACGCGAACGGTTGTCACTTAGCTTCCTTCCTGAAGCGGTTGGTGTCTTCTGGGCCTAGCGCGCCGATGCGGCGAATCGGCAATACGACCGCCACGATGATGACCAGGGTGAGTGACTGGCCGAACGTGGGGTGAGCTTCAATGCTGAAGATCGCTGCGACAGTCGGCAGTGCTGCCATGACCGCCCAGGCTTTGAGTGGGAGCACGACCGCCGCGACAAGGAACGGGATGATCAGGTCTACGAGCTTTCGCCGTGGTTCTCGGATGACTACTTCGATGGGGTTCAATTGCGGCCTTTCTTTCGTGTTGTGTGTCGCGCCCACCCAAAGCAGGCGACAAGGTTGACGAGCGCTACCACCGCGATGATCAGGGGTAGCGGGAGTGGGATGGGTGCGCCGGCGGAATGCGCGATGACCAGCGCAACCACCGCAGCGAACCCGAACCCGGAAACGAGTAAGGCCACGATCGCTGGTGCTTTCGTGGCCTTAGGCTCAGACAGGGTCGTGTGATCCCTCATGATCCTTCTCCTGTCTGGTTTACGTCTCCGCCGAGGAGCACCGCGAAATCACGGAGCGTCATCGAGACGATCTGGTCTTCCGGATTGGCACTGCCATGCCGTTTATGGATGACGACACCAACAGCGGCGTCGTCGTTGCCTCGCTCGATCTCGGCTTCTTTCAGCCAAGGCCCGAGAGCAAGCTTCGCGGTGTTCTTCACTTCAGCAACGATGCGTAGCTGGTCGACCGTGCGTAGCCCGGCAATGTCGCCGCGGTCTTTCGACCCGCCCAAACGCCGCCGCTCGATACGGTCATCGTTGAGCACTCGGGCGAGGTAGTTCGCTGCGAGGGTTTCCTGCGCGGTGCCGGCCTTCTTCGCGGAGGCCCGGTTCCTGGTCATGCTGCCTTCTTTCTTCCGTGCAGGATGTCCCGCAATTCTTCATTCCGTTCGAGCAGGTCACGCTTCTCCGCGAACAGAGAAACATTCGCAGTGTCGAGCACGCCGTTCTGCTCACCCAGCACGCGCAGCTTCCTGGCGAGGCCGACGTTCTCGTGCTCGACCATCACTAAGCAGTTGCCGAGCGACAGCACCATCCAAGCGAGCTCATGACGGGTGCGCCCGTCGATGAACTCGCGCAGCCCCTCAGCGTCGCCGGAATGGATCCCGTCGAGCGCCTCAGTCGAGTGCGCTTCCGCGAGGTCTTCCAAGTGTTCGATGTCCATCAGTCTTCCTCCCGCGCTTCACAGGTGTTGCAGGTGCCGTCATCCAGCCACCGGTGCTCGTGTGGCTTCGGAGGTCGCGGGCGTGCAGCCTCAGCTGCCTCCCATTCCTCGAAAGCTCTACGGTCGCGACCGCACGGGCCGCAACTGTCCCCGTGCTCCCAGTGGGGATGTTTCTTGCAAGTTGGGGCGGGTGGGGACCCACCAATTTCTAATTGGTGGGTAGATGTAGATGTAGATGTAGATGTAGGCAGCCCTAAACCCAACCCATCAATTTTGGGTAAGTCGAGGGGTAAACCCTTGGGTAACTCCGCCCCTAACCACTCGGGTAAATGGCGCTCAATAGGTGCAGCGTCTGCCCCGAGAATCGTCTGCATCTGAGCTACGCTCCAAGCCTTCAGCCCCGGTTCCCGGGCATGAAGCTTCTGCATTTCAAAAGCCAACACTTCCCTTAGCTGAGTCGAGGCTATGGCCGCGTAGGCGTTGCACATCGACACAGTGAGCTTTGGCTGTTTCAGCAGTCCGTCATGCTTCACAAACGAGCGCACCAAGACTTCCTCGGTGACATCATCAGTGAGAATGAAACGGCCCCGCACGAGTTCGTGCGAGGCCTCAATCACGTCGGTTGTGTCGGCAAACTGACTAAACGCCGCGATTCTGCCCGGACGCCAATCTGCGACCCCTGCATAGCTCAGCGTCGGATGCGACAGCAACGCCATGTAGAGCCACTGCGCCAAAACCAGAGAGCCGACGGAAATCTCCGTCGGCCCACATGTCTACCCGGATAGAAGCTCTATCCCTCGCCAATTTTCACCACCTTCCCTGTCGGGTATTTCCGGCCGTCAGGCCACTCATAGAACGCAGGCTCTGTGCCATCGACGTGGTTCCGCAGCGGATCGTGCACAGTCGCCGAACGCCTCGCTTTGCGGGCACCTTCTGCGGCTCCTGAGCTCCACTCGCGCGCAGCATATTCCTCTGCCTCTTCCGAGGTATAGACCGCCACAGTGTCTTCTGTCAGCGAGAGATCAACCTCTCGCTGATCGAGCATGTTGGTCAGAATCCCGGCCATGTACTTGAAGACCGAGTCTTCTTTTAGGCCATCGAACCTGTTGTACTTCTCATGAGCCATCGGAATGATCAGTTCGAACACGCTCAATGGCACGCCAGTCTGCCGCCACTTGAACAGCGACATCTTGTACCCCAACGCCAAGGGCAACGGCTTGCCAGTGCTCTTGAGGGTCCACCGGTTCCACATTTCAAGGAAGGTGTCTTCGTAGTCCGCGAGTTCTTCAAGATCAGCACGAAACCGTGTCATCTTGTTCTGCATGCCGAGTGCGTAGGCAGCCGCCCGTTCGCTCAAGCCTTTTACGAGCGGTGAGTCTGGCGTGATTGACGACTTGCCTGAGTTGCAGTCCTTGCATGCAGTCACGAGGTTGCCCGGCTTGTCGTCACCGCCCAGAGAGACGGGCATGACGTGATCGATGTGCAAGGTCACGTCTGGCGCTTTCGCGCCGCAGTACTGACAGGTGTGGTTATCTCGACGCAGTACTTCAAACCGCGTCCGCTTCGTTACGGCCATGCTTTATCTTGTCTCCTATCTGTGGTTTTCATGGGTTCCTGCCTTCGTGTTGTTGGAGCTCCGTAGCAAGACTTCAGAGGTAGCATCGTTTCCATGTGGCCAAAGTTGCTCGAACTTTCTTTCCCTCTAGTGTTGGGTTCGTTGCTCACGCTTATAGCGACGGCGGTGACCTCACGTGCGGCAAGGAAGCACCAGAGCAAGGAAGCCGCAGCACAGCGCGAGTTCAACGCCCAAGAATCGCGCCGTGCGGAGGCGATGGTTCAGACCAAAGCCCTTCTTGAAGAGCTGACGCAGCTTTTGAGGTCGAGGAGGAGCTTGTACGGCGAAAAGTGGGCTGAATCAGACAGAATCGATACCGAACATTTAGAAGCTAGTATCCGACTGATTCCCGATGCCACCACTAGAGATGCTCTGCGGGGACTGCGATTCTCACTCTCGATCGGAACGAACTTGATACCGTTCTTGCCCAAAGCGTACTCGTCTCCCTGGGACGTAGAAACGGCAGCCCTCCGGGATGCTGTTGAAACACTAACGACCTATATCCGTGGCGATGAACTCCCGGCGGAATTGGTGACTCAACAGGCGAACCGGAATAATGCATGCCGCCGAGCTGAAGACGATTGGGTGAAGGACTGGGTGACCAACTAAGCCAGTTAGCCGCCAGGGTCCGTCGCAGCATCAACATGCGTGCCATCCTTCCTTTCGATTGGGGCGAACAGTCCCGCCCGCTCGAGTTGCAGCACGATCGCGTCCGTATACGTGTCCGCGTGCGTGGCGCGTTCGTCAGCTACTGCCTCAGACCACATGAGGCACAGCTCGGGGAGCGTGTACCTGTGGGAGAGGACGTGCACGATCTTGCGGGGCGTGAAGTGGTTACGGGTCACGGTGTTCCTCCTTCCCTTCCATGAGTGCGCGTGCTTCCTGATCGCTGATCGGACGCCACCACAGCCCTTCCACGGGGGCGTCGTAGGAGAGCACCCAGCCGGCCCCGTGCCGCCATGCAGGCCACTCGAGCGGGTCAGCCCAGCTGGGTACAGAAAACCCCGCCTGAATCGCTTCGGCGGGGTTTTCTGTCTTCCAGATGTGGCAGCCGCACCCGAACGCGCCACCGAGGAGCTGCAGGTTCGCGGGCGTGGTATTCCAGGCGGTGCGGTTCTGCCTGTGGTCACGGTCACACGGCCCGTACCGGCTGCACCTCTGGCAGATGCCAAGACCGGACTCATTGCCGTTATCCCGCACCGTTGCCACCGCGTACGCTTCACGCTCCTGCTTGTTGGTGAGCTTCGGGAGCTTCTGACCAGGCGGCCTACTCACGGATCCCCA
>NZ_LOHP01000090.1 GCF_001482305.1 Leucobacter sp. G161 | reverse complement strand
AGCGCGCGAATTACCCTGGCGTAGCCGACCCATCCGACGAGGGCGAAGGCGGCGATGATGCCGGTGGCCCCGGCCCCGACGGCGAACACGATCGCGATGACGAGCACGTAGAACGGGAACGCGATGACAGTGTCGGTGACGCGGGAGATCACCCAGTCGGTGCCGCGGCCGAAGTAGCCCGAGACGAGACCCGCGGCAACGCCGACGATGAACGGGGTGACCGCGGCGGCGAGCGCGATGCCGAGGTCGACGCGGGCGGCAAAGAGCACCCGTGAGAACACGTCGCGGCCGAGCTGGTCGGTGCCGAAGAGGTGTTCGGCGGAGGGTGGTTGCAGGCCCGCGGTGAGATCCTGCGCGGTCGGCGAGTGCGGCGCGAGCCACGGTGCGAACGCGGCAACCAGCGCAATGAGGGTGACGAGCAACGCGCCCGCGACGAAGGTGCGCGAGCCGAGCGCGCGCCGCCAGCCGCTCATCGCGCCCTCCGCAACCGCGGATCGATGAGCGCCGACAGCACCTGGGCGGCAAGCGTGACGATCACGACGAGCACCGCGCAGTACAGCGCGACGGCCTGCACGACGGGGAAGTCGCGGCTCGAGATCGACTGGAACAGCAGCGTGCCGATGCCGTTGATACCGAACACCTTCTCGACGACGAGGGTGCCGCCGATGAGGTAGGCGAGGTTCACGCTGAGCAGGTTGAGGGTGGGCAGGGCGGCGCCCCGCAGCACGTGTCGCCAGCGGATCGTGCGCTCGGGCACGCGGGCGGCGCGCAGCGTCGTCACGAACTCCGCCTCGGTGACCTCGAGCAGTTGCGCGCGGAGCGAGCGGATGAGCGGGGGCGCCATGCCGAGCGCGACGGCGAGCGCCGGGAGGAACAGGCTGCGGAGCGGTTCGAGCGGTGCGTCTCCGGGGCTGCCGACTCCCCCGACCGGGAACCAGCCGAGGTTCACGGCGAACACGATGATGAGGAGCAGGCCGATCCAGAACAGCGGCATGCCGAGCGCGACGGTCGGGATGATGCGCACGAGCTGATCGATCCAGCCGCCCGGCCGGTGCGCGGCGGCGAGCGCGAGCGGCACGGCGATGAGGATCACGAGCAGGAGCGCGAGCGCGACAATGCCGAGGCTCACGGGTGCGCGGGAGAGCACGAGCTCCGCGGTCGACACGCCCGTGAGCAGCGAGTCGCCGGTGTCGCCCCGGGTGAGCACGCCGCCGAGGAAGTCGAGGTACTGCCGCCACAGCGACGCGTCGAGGCCGAGGGTGGCGCGCAGCTCGGCGATCGCCGCCGGGGTCGCCCGGTCGCCGAGGATCATCACGGCCGGGTCACCCGGCACGAGCCGCAGCAGGAAGAACACGGCGGTGACGACGCCGAGCATGACCGGCAGCACCGTTCCCAGGGTGCGCCCCAGGACACGGCCGAGCACGCTGAGCATCGCTGTCGCTCGAGATTTGGGGGCCGCCGGCACGCCGCTCATGTTACCGGCAGCGGAGCCCGGCGGCCGCGTGCGCGGGCTACTTCGCCTCCACCCAGGCGTCCTGGAATCGGACCGTGCCGTTCGGCAGCGACTCGAGTCCGTGCACCTTGGCCGTCGTGCCGTGCAGGTTCGGCGAGTAGTACACCGGGATGTAGGGCACGTCGTTTCCGAGGATCTCCTGGATATCGAGGTAGATCTGCTCACGCTCGGGGCCGTCGGGCGTCGTGCGGCCCTCGTGCATGAGCTTCGTCACTTCGGGGTTGGTGTAGTGCGTCCAGTACGAGTTGCTGAAGCCCTCGGGGTCGGCCTGGAAGGTGATGAGGCCGTTCGGGTCGGGGGCGTCGGACTGGCCCGAGTTGATCATGAAGTCGTAGGCGAAGGCCTGGAAGCGTTCGCGGAACGCGGCGAGGTCGATCGACTCGATCTCGACGGTGATGCCGATGCCCGCGAGTGACTCCTGCACGATCTGCGCGATCTGCGCACGCGCCGAGTTGCCGCTCGGGATCAGCATCGTCGCGGTGAACCCGTCTGCGTAGCCCGACTTCGCGAGCTCCGCCTTCGCGGCGTCGATGTCGTGCGCGAGCTCCGGGGCGCCGTCGTTCACGTCGGCTGCCGAGTACTCGATCGCCGGCGGAATGAGCGAGGAGGCCGCGCGTGCGGTGCCAAAGGTCGTCGCCTGCGCGATGCCCTCGAGGTCGAGCGCGTGTGCGATCGCCCGGCGCACGTTGCGGTCAGCGAACTCAGGCTTCTGCGTGTTGAAGAAGATCTGCTCCATCGCCCACGAGTCGCTCTTGAGCAGCGCGGTGCCCGATCCACTGTCGACATCCGCGGCGTTTGCGGCCGGCACCTGTTCGATGGCGTCGATCTGCCCGGCGTTCAGGCGCTGCAGCAGCTGATTATCGTCGGCGACGAAGGCGTAGACGAGCTCGTCGAGGAGCGGCTTGCCCTCCTGCCAGTAGTGCTCGTTCTTCACATAGCTCAGGTCGCCAGACGGATCCCACTCGCTCACCGCGAAGGGTCCGGTGCCGATGGGGGCCGCGAGGAACTCCTCCTCGGTCTTCCCGCCGAAATCGGTCGGCATGACGCCCGAGGCGAAGCTCGTGAGCTCCGAGAGGAACGGCGTGTACGGCTCGGTGAGGGTGATCGTCACGGTGCGCGCGGCATCGTCAGTCTCGATGGTGTCGATGGGGGCCGTGAGCATGAGCGGGCCCTCCTTCGCGCGGTTGCGGTCGAGCGAGAACTTGACGTCGCCCGCGGTCACGTCGGTGCCGTCGGAGTACTGCAGCCCCTCGCGCAGGGTGAACGTGTACGTCTTCCCGTCTTCGGAGATCTCGTGGCTCTCCGCGAGCCAGTCGATGATCTTGCCCTGTTCGTCGAACGACACGAGGGTTTCGAAGACCTTGTCGATCGCGAACGCGTTGTTCGCGGTGATCTGCGTGTGCAGGTCAAGGTCGTTCGCGCTCGCGAGCCTGCCGTAGGTGAGCGTGCCGCCGGCGGTGGGGGTGTCGCCGCCGGCCTCTCCCTGCGCGGCGGGGGCGCAGCCTGCGAGGGCAAGGGCGGCGACGATGCCGAGGGCAAGGGCGGCGCGCTGTGGGGCGCGGCGCGTGAATGACATGCTCATTGGATTCCTTTCGGCAGCCGCCGGGTCGCGAATACTCGCTCGCGCCATACCGCTGGCTGGTCTATACGACCAGGCTATGATCCCTACTCATGCTGGACCACACGTGCGCGGGGTCGGTGAACCACCGGCGGGCCGATCCGCCCAGTTACGCCGGGTAGACTGGATCGAGTGAGCAGTGTAACTCGATCCGCTAAGCAGGCCCGCACCCAGATGATGCAGCAGGCGGTGCGTGGGCTCTTCCACCTCACCGCGATCGCCGTGATCACCGCGTGGGGCTTCGTCGGCTGGGAGATGCCGTTCCCCGGCATCCTCGTCGGCCTCGGCCTGCTCGCACTGAGCGTGCTGCTCTGGGCGCTCTTCCTTTCGCCGCGCCCCGTGCTGGCGACGGACCGTTACGGGCGCGCACTCATTGAGCTCCTGCTGCTCGCCGCCGGCGTCGCCTCGATGCTCGGTCTCGGCGTGCACTGGATCATCGCCGTTGCCTTTGGTGTTGTCGGCGCAACGCTCGGCTTCATCGCCTCGATCCGCAGCAAGTAACGGGCGAGCGCGCACACTGGCGCTTCGCCGCTGCAGGCGTGGTCGCGCCGCGGCCAGAAGCGCTGAGCGGCCAGCAGCGCTCAGCGGCCAGCAGCGCTCAGCGGCCAGCAGCGCTCAACTGCCATGACCTCAGCGAGGTCATGAACGTTGTACCGCAAATTGCTCCTGACTTCGCTGAGGTCATGGCTTCTCAGCGCTCTTCTATGAGGGGAAACTCTCATTGCGCGAAGAGCCCGCAAACTGCATTCGCGCGCATGGAATTTCCGTGACGGGTGCGTGGTTGTACCATCCATGGAAACCTCACCGCACGCACGCACCGTCGCAGGTGCCACCGCCGAACAGCTCATCCTCGGACTCGACACCTTCGGCGACATCACGCTGCAGCCCGACGGTTCGCACACGCACCCCGCCCAGGTGCTTCGCGACGTCGTCGAGCAGGCGCAGCTCGCTGATGCCCTCGGCGTCGACGCAATCACGCTCGGCGAGCATCACCGAGATGACTTCGCGATCTCCTCGCCCGAGATCGTGCTCGGCGCGATCGCAGGGTCGACGAAGCGGATCCTCCTCGGCACCGGCGTCACCGTGCTGTCGAGCGACGACCCCGTGCGCGTCTATGAGCGCTTCGCGACGCTCGACGGTGTGAGCGGCGGCCGAGCAGAGGTCATCCTCGGGCGCGGTTCGTTCACCGAGTCGTTCCCGCTCTTCGGCTACGACCTCGCCGACTACGACACGCTCTTCGCCGAGAAGCTCGACCTGTTCTCGAAGCTCCGCGAGGAAGGCCCCGTCACGTGGGCCGGCCGCCACCGCAGCGCGCTCGTGAACCAGGGGGTGCACCCGAAGACCGAACACCCGGGCGGCGTCCCCGCGTGGATCGGCGTGGGCGGCAGCCCACAGTCGGTCGTGCGGTCCGTGCAGATCGGGATCCCGATGATGCTCGCGATCATCGGCGGCGACCCTGCCAGGTTCCTCCCGTTCGCCGACCTTTACCGCAGCGCGCAGCAGGAGCTCGGGCGCGACCCGATGCCACTCGGCGTGCACTCCCCCGGCCACGTCGCAGCCACCGACGAGCAGGCACGCGAGGAACTCTGGGAACACTTCGCCGCGAACCGCAACCGCATCGGCCGCGAGCGCGGCTGGCCCGAGGCGTCGCGCGCGGAGTTCGACAGCGAGGTTGACTCGGGGTCACTCTACGTCGGCTCACCCGAGACCGTTGCGAAGAAGATCGCGAAGACCGTGAGCACGCTCGGCGCCGACCGCTTCGACCTGAAGTACGCGAACGGCACCATGCCGCACGCGCAGCTCATGACGAGTATCGAGCTCTACGGCCGCGACGTCATCCCGCGGGTGCGGGAGCTGCTCAGCGCGTCGGAGGCGGTGCGCTAGCGTCGCGGCCTACGCGTCGCGCGTACGCCAGAGCAGCCACACGAAGTACGGCGCGCCGATGAGTGCGACCATGAGTCCTGCCGGGAGCTGGGCCGGGGCGATCACCGTGCGGCCGATGGCGTCGGCGACGCCGACGAGCACGGCGCCAAGCACGGCAGCGGTCGGGAGGAATCGGGCAGTCCGCGCGCCGACGAGTGCGCGGGCCGCGTGCGGGGCCAACAGCCCGACGAAACCGACCACGCCGACCGCTGTCACGCTCGCGGCCGCGAGCACTGCGGCGAGCGCGAGCAGGCCGAGCCTCGTGCGTTCGAGGTGCACGCCGAGGGCGCGCGGGGTGTCCTCGTCGAGTGCGATGAGGTCGACCTCTCTGCGCGCGCCGAGCACGAGCGGCAGCGCGATGAGCAGCACGATAAGTACCGGCAGCACCTGTCCGAACGAGCGGCCGTAGGTGGTTCCCGACAGCCAGGTGTAGATTGCGGGCGTGTTCCACGGGTCTGAGCGCAGCAGGAAGAACGTCGTGAGCGCGGTTGCCCCAGCCGAGACGCCGATGCCGATGAGCACGAGCCTGTCGGCACTGAGCCCGCCACGCCAGCTCAGCCCGTAGACGAGCGCAAATGCGAGCAGCGATCCGACGGTTGCGGCCGCGGTGATGCCGACGGTTCCCGTCAGGCCCGTGGTGACGGCGAGCACGGCGCCGAGCCCCGCTCCGCCGGTGATGCCAAGCAACCCCGGGTCGGCGAGTGGGTTGCGGCTCACGGACTGGGTGATCCCGCCAGCGAGCGCGAGCGCCGCGCCCGCGAGCACGGCTGCGATGGCGCGCGGGAGTCGTTCGTCGAGGGCGAGCGCGATGGGTGGCGGTGCGGATCCCTGGACCCAGAGGGCGAGGTCCCCGGTGCGGAGCCACGTGTTTCCGGCGAGGGCGCCGAGCAGCAGGACCCCGACGAGTGCGGCGCCGAGCACGGCGAGCGTGACCCAGAATCTGCGGGAGGAGCGTGCCGCGGCGCGCACCCGCGGCGGAAGCGTTGCGCCGCCGCGGAGTCCGCGCGCAAGGGTGACGAGCACGATGGCGCCGAGCAGGGTTGTGGCGACACCTGTCGGCACGGACACCGCGCCGGCCGCGCCGAGGATCGCCCGCAATACCGCGTCTGCCCCGAGCACGAGGATCGCGCCGATGACACCCGCGGCTGGCAGCCGGAGCGCGTGCTTCTCGAACGCTGGGACCCAGCGGGCGAGCAGCCTGGCGAGCACGGGCGCGCACAGCCCGACGAAGCCGATGGGCCCGGCGAGCGTCACTGCCACCGCCGACAGCGCAACCGCGAGCAGGATCCCGAAGGGCCTGGTCGATCCGGGCGGCACCCCGAGGCTGCGGGCGAGGTCATCGCCAAGGCGAAAGACGTCGAGCCGCTGGGCGAGCAGCATCGCTAGGAGCAGCGCGACCACGATCGCTGGCAGCGCACGAAGCGCGGCGTCGAGGTTGAGCTGCGACAGGCTGCCGCTGCCCCAGGCGAGGAGCCCCTTGGTCTCCTCCTGGAAGAGGATGAGGAGCGTTGACGTGAGCGCTTGGAAGGCAAGGGCGAGGGCGGAGCCCGCGAGTACGAGCCTGGTACTCGACGTGCCAGCGCCACCAGCGAGGCCGAGCACGATGCCGGCCGCGGCGAGCCCGCCACCAAATGCGAGGAGGCCAGACGCCCACAGGGGCACAGCGATACCGAACGCGGCGACCGCGGTCACCGCGAGGTAGGAGCCTGCGGTGACACCGAGGGTGTCCGGTGAGGCGAGCGGATTCCGTGCAAGGGTTTGCATGAGCACACCGGCGACGCCGAGCGCGACGCCGACGGCGACGCCCGCCGCGAGGCGCGGGAGGCGGGAGCCGAGCAGCACGTTGCGTGCGTCCTCGGTGCCACCGCCGGTGAGCACTGCGAGCAGGTCACCGCCGCCGGTGCCCGAGGTGCCCTGCGAGAGGTGCCACGCGCCGATGCACGCGAGCACGGCGATGAGGAGCGCGAGCGCGCCGCCCCCTCCGAATACGAGGGAGCGGCGGCTCGCGACCTGCACCGCCTGGGCGGTGTGTGTCACTCGCCGGCGGTCGGATCAGCGAGCACGGAGACGTATGCGTCGATGATTTGCTGCGCGGAGCGCGGGCCGCCGAACGTCCAAATGCCGGTCGGGAACGAGTAGACCCGGTCCTCGGCGACGGCGGGGAGCGCCGCCCACACCGGGTTCGTTTCGAGGGCTGAGGCGAACTCGTCTTCTGACGCTTCTTCGGTGGAGGTGTGGATCAGCATTGCGTCACCGATGGCCTTCATTCCTTCGATGTCGGTCTGCCCGAGGCCGTACGCTGCGTCGACGTCGCCGGTCCACGCGTTCGTGAGGCCGAGTTCTTCGCCGATCTCGCCGATGAGCGAGCCCTGCCCGAAGGGGCGCAGCGCGACGTTCCCGCCGTCGACCCAGCCGTCGAAGTAGACGAAATCGGTAGTGGCGAGGCCCGCGTCGGCGAGCGTGCCCTTCGCTTCTGCGAGGTGCGCGTCGAACTCCTCGAGCACCTCGGTGGCGCGAGCCTCACGTCCCGTCGCCTCGGCGATGAGCGAGAAGGTCGCTTCCATGTTCGCGATCGGGTCTGCGGCGTCGGCACCCTTCGTCGCGAGCACGGGCACCCCGTACGATTCGAGTTTCCCGATGATCTCGTCGTCGGCGGTGTATGCCTCGACGATGACAAGGTCGGGATCGGTGCCGAACAGTGCGTCGAGGTTCGGCTCCTGGCGGGAGCCGACGTCAACCGCGCCGTCAGGCAACTCGACTGCCGTATCCCAGGTGGTGAAGCCCTCGGCGTCGGCAACCGCGACGGGCGCGACGCACAGCGCCACGACGTCTTCGATCTGCTGCCATTCGAGCACGGCGACCCGTTTCGCGGGAGCGTCGAGGGAGACGCTGCGGCCGAAGGAGTCGGTGAGGTCGACGGCACCGGTGCTCGTTACGGTCGTGTCAGATTCACAGCCGGCGATCGCTGCCGCCGGGGCGTCGGCGTCGGCGCTGGGTACCGTCGTAGTGCCGCAGCCTGAGAGCAGCAGCGCGAGCGCGGCTGCGGGAGCGGCAACTGCCGCCAGACGAGCGGTGCGGCGGCGAATGGGCGAAGTGGAAGTGCTCATAGGGTGCTGAATTCTGGTTCGGGGCGGCGTGGTCGCTGCCGGTGTCGAGCGCGCGGAAGAACCCGTACGCGCCTGGTGTCCTCGTCGACGAGGGTGTCGATCTGGAGTCCGTACACCTCGGACAGGTGCTCGCCGGTGAGCACGTCTTCGGGAATGCCTGCGGCGCGTACGCGGCCCGCGGCGAGCAGCACGACGTCGTCTGCGACGCCCGCGGCCTGGTCGAGGTCGTGCAGCACGACCCCGACGGCGGTGCCGCGAGCGGCGAGGTCGCAGATGAGGTCGAGCGTGTCGATCTGGTGCTTGAGATCGAGGTGGTTCGTTGGTTCGTCAAGCAGCAGCACCCCGGTGTCTTGGGCGAGTGCGGTGCCGAGCCAGACGCGCTGTAGCTCGCCGCCCGAGAGCTGGTCGGCTGAGCGCTCGGACATCAGCGTGAGCCCGGTGAGTTCGAGCGCGGTGTCGACGGCCTCGCGGTCGCGGTCGCTGAGCCCGGTGAAGCGGCCGCGGTACGGATGCCTGCCGTAGGTGACGATGTCGCGCACCGAGAGACCGGAGGGGTGTGGGCGTGACTGCGAGAGCATGGCGACCTCGCGCGCGAATTCCTTCGCGCTCAGCGCGTCTGCGGGTCTCGCTGCCCCGTCTGGCGCGTCGATCGTGACGCTGCCGGATTCGGTGCGGTGCAGGCGGGCGATGGCGCGCAGCAGCGTCGACTTGCCGCTCCCGTTGGGCCCCACGAGCGCGGTCACGCGGCCCGGCCGAAGCGTCAGGGATGCGCCGTGCACGACGGAGGTGCCGCGGTAGCCGAGGCGCAGATCCGCCCCGCGAAGTGTCGATGCTTTCACAGTTAAGTAAGCGTAGCCTAACCTTGATCTGATGAATAGAGTGGTGTGTAATTCCCATGCCCCTCACAGCCCCTCAAGGAGCACTCCGCATGCCCGCACGCCAGCCCTACGACGCGTTCCTTTCCACGGTGATCCGTGTCACCCCGCTCAGCCCGCACTTCACTCGCATCACGTTCGGCGGCACCGAACTCGCCCACTTCGGCACGGACGGCCTCGACCAGCGCATCAAGCTACTGCTCCCCCGAGCAGACGGCAGCTTCCCCGAGCTCGGCCTCTTCGACGCCGAGCGCCCGGCGATGCAGGATTGGTATCGCCGCTGGCGTGAGCTCCCCGACCCCGAACGCAACGCGATCCGCACCTACACGATCCGCGCCGTGCGCCCCGAGGTCGCCGAGATCGATATCGATTTCGTGCTGCACGGCACCGAGGGGCCGGCGTCCGCGTGGGCGCAGCACGCACGCATTGGCGACGAACTCATCGTCATCGGACCCGACGCTCGGGCCACCGAACCCGCAGGGGGCATCGAGTGGAACCCCGGCGCGGCCCGCCGGGTGTTGCTCGCCGGCGATGAGACCGCGGCCCCCGCGATCTGCGCGATCCTCGAGTCGCTCCCCGCAGACTTCACTGGCGACGCAATCATCGAGGTGCCGGTCGCCGAGGACGCGCTTGCGGTGACCCACCCGGCGGGCGTGCGGGTGCGCTGGCTCGGCCGCGGCGACACCCCGCACGGCACGCTGCTAGAACCCGCGGTGCAGGAGTGGGGCGCGCTCCGCAGCGCCGCCGCGACGCAGACGGCTGTGGACGCGCATGCAGGCGCGGCCCCGGGCGCGGAGCCCGAGGCCGTCGACCCCGACGAGGTGCTCTGGGAGGTGCCCGAGGAGGTCGCTGGCGAAGAGTACGCCTGGCTCGCGGGCGAGGCGGGCGTGGTGACGCGGATTCGGCGGCACCTCGTACGCGATCTCGGCATCGACCGTCGCGCGGTCGCGTTCATGGGCTACTGGCGCATCGGCCGGGCCGAGGGTTAGCGCCGACCGGCGAAGAAGGATTCGACGAGCTGCAGCGTCGTACCGTCGGCGAGTGCTCCCTCGGAGAGCTCCGGCTCACTCATGAGGATGTCCCCGGCGGTCACGGCCGCAGCCGCCTGCGCGATCCGTTTCGTGATGCGCAGCGACCTGAAATCCTTCTGCCGGAGCTCCTCGACCTGCGCGAGCGCGGCCGCCATGAGCTCCGCCCGCGGCGCGACGATGTTGACGAGCCCGAATCGTTCGGCGTCGGTGGCGCTCATGTCCCTGGCGAACATGATGAACTCTTTCGCGCGGCTCGCTCCCATCGCTGCGACGAGCCGGGGCGTTGCGCCGTAGGTGAGGAAGATGCCGAGCTTGGTCTCTGGGAGGTTGAGCACTGCGTCGTCGGACATGAGCCGGAAGTCAGCGGTCATCGCGATCGCGAAGCCAGCGCCGTAGGCCGAGCCTTCAAGCACGGCGAACGAGATCTGCTCGAGCCCCTCGAGCTTCTGCATCACCTCCTGCGCCGAACGCTGCAGCGCGCGCACGGCGGCGCCAGCGCCGGCGCTGTCACGCAGCTCGTCGCGGAGCTCACGCAGATCTTGCCCCGAGGCGAAGATGGGACCCTCGCCCGCGAGGATCAGAAACCGCACGGCGTCGTTGCCGTTCAGCCAGTCTGCGAGGGCGATGAGCTCGCGGAGCATCTGGTTGCTCACCGCGTTCGCCCGGGCCGGCCGGGACAGCGTCGCGGTGAGCAGATCACCGTCGAAGGTCAGCTTGATGGTCTCAAATACTGGGAGTTCAGTCATGATCTGGTGCCTCTCCGCACGTGCTCGCTCGTCACTTCAGGCTATGCGTGACTGCGCAACACGTCAACAGTTTAGCGACAGACGATGCACAGTAGTCAGAACTGACTCGCGCGGGTGCCGGCCCCACCGGCGACGCCCCCTTCGTACGCTGCGCTGACGAGCTGCGCCCGGTCGCGGGCGTGGAGCTTCGCGAGGAGGCTGCCGATGTGTGTCGTCACGGTCTTCACCGAGATCGTGAATTCGGCGGCGATCTCGTCGTTCGACAGCCCTCGCGCGACGAGCCCGAGCACCTCGGTCTCGCGCGCCGTGAGCACGTCGAGCGAGCGGGCACGGCCGACACCGGGGCGACGCAGATAGTGTTCGACGAGGCCGGTGAGGATGCTCGGCGCGAACAGCGACTCCCCCGCGTGCGTGCGGCGGATCGCATCGCGCAGTTCGTCGGGGTGCGCGTCTTTGAGGAGGAACCCGCTCGCGCCGGCACGCAGCGCGCCGTACACGTACTCGTCGAGCTCGAACATCGACAGCACGAGCACCCGGCAGCCGGGGAGCTGCGGATCGGCGGTAATCTCGGCTGTCGCCTGGATGCCGTCGCCGTCAGGCATGCGAATGTCCATCACGACGACGTCGGGGCGGAGCTCGCACGCAAGCCGGGTGGCCTCGCTGCCGGTGGCGGCGGATCCGACGATTGTGAGGTCGGGGGCGGCATCAAGGATGAGGGCGAGGCTATGCCGGAGCAGCGCCTGATCGTCGGCGATGAGCACCCGAATGCCGGGGCCCGTGCCCGGCGCCCCGGCGCCAGCGCGCCCGGCGCCAGTGTCCCCGGCGTCAGCCTGCCCGGCGTCACCTACCTCGCCGCCGATCATCGC
>NZ_LOHP01000089.1 GCF_001482305.1 Leucobacter sp. G161 | reverse complement strand
ATCACGAAGCCTGCCGAAACGATCCACAGCAGCCAGTGCACCTGCTTCGCCTTGCCGGTAAACGCGTGCACGAGGACCCACGAGACGAAGCCCGCACCGATGCCGTTGGCGATCGAGTAGCTGAGCGGCATCACCGCTGCCGTGAGGAACACGGGCAGCAGCACACGGAAGTCGGTGAGATCGATGTGCGAGATCTGGGACATCATCATCGCGCCGACAATGACGAGCGCCGCAGCAGCGACCTCGGTCGGAACGATCTCGGTGAGCGGGGTGAAGAACATCGCGAGCAGGAACACGAGACCCGTGACGACGTTCGCGAGACCGGTGCGCGCGCCCTCGCCGATACCAGCACCCGACTCGACGAACACCGTGGTCGACGAAGACGAGGTGCCGCCGCCGACAACCGCGCCGATGCCCTCGACGACGAGCGCCGACTTAATGCGGGGGAAGTTGCCCTTGTCGTCTGCCAGGCCGGCCTCACGGGACAGGCCGGTCATCGTGCCCATCGCGTCGAAGAAGTTCGTGAACAGGAGCGTGAAGACGAGCATGATCACGGTGACCAGGCCGACCTTGCCGAAGTCGAAGCTCACAGCGCCAACAAGCGCGAGGTCGGGCACCGCGAACGGGTTGCCGCTGGGCACGGGCTCGGTGAGGCTCCAACCGCCGGGGTTGAGTGATCCGTCGGCACCGAACTTCGGGCCGATCTTCCAGATCGCCTCGACGATGACCGCAATGATCGTGCCGCTGATGAGGCCGATGAGGATGCCGCCCTTGACCTTCTTCGCGACGAGGATGCCGGTGAGGGCGAGGGTCACAACGAAGATGAGGGTGGGGACGGTGGTGATGAAGCCGACACCCGCCGGGCCGAGGCCCACGGGCGGCGATGACTGGCCGGTCGCGTCAACGAAGCCCGAGTTCACGAAGCCGATGAAGGCGATGAAGAAGCCGATGCCCACGGTGATCGCGAGCTTGAGCTGCACGGGAACGGCGTCGAAGATCATACGGCGCAGGCCGGTGGCGGCGAGCAGCACGATGAGCAGACCGTTGATGATGACGATTGCCATTGCCTCGGGCCAGGTGACTTCCTGGACAACCGAGAATGCGAGGAAGGCGTTGATGCCGAGTCCCGCAGCGAATGCGAACGGCAGCCGCGAGACGATACCGAAGAGGATCGTCATGACACCGGCGGCGAGGGCGGTGACCGCGCTCACCTGGCCAAAGTCGAGCATGTTGCCCGCGATGTCTTCCTTACCCGACAGGATGATCGGGTTGAGGATGACGATGTAGGCCATCGTCACGAAGGTGACGAGACCACCGCGCACCTCGGTTCCGATCGTCGAACCGCGCTTGGTGATCTCGAAATAGCGGTCAAGAAAGCCCCGCTCCTTCACCTTCTGTTGTGAGGCCTCTGACACGAACCGCTCCTGTTCCTGAGTGTTTACTGAACAGGAAAACGGTACCACCTTGCGCCGGGGCGTGTGTGCCCCGAGCGCAAAGCGATACCGTTATCGCGGTTTTCAGGGCTTAGCTGACACCCTTGAGATCGATCATAAAGATGAGCGTCTTGCCCGACAGCGGGTGGCCGCCGGTCTCGCCGTAGGCCTGTGCGGGCGGCACAGTGAGCTTGCGGCGTCCACCGACCTTCATGCCGGGGATGCCAAGCTGCCAGCCCGGGATAAGGGCCTTGAGCGGGAAGTTCACGGACTCGCCGCGGCTCCATGAGGAGTCGAACTCTTCGCCGGAGTCATACTCGACGCCCAGGTAATGGACGTCGACGGTCGAGCTTGCGGCAGCCTCGGCGCCGTCGCCGACAACGATATCGACGATTTCGATTTCGGAGGGTGCTGGCCCCTCGGGTGCATCGATTTCTGGTTTGGTGAGCGGTGCATCTGTCATGGGGCCATTCTGACTGATCGGCGGGGCGCTCACCATGAGGTTCGCTGAGAGGGGAACCCCGCTGGCGATTCTCCGGGGTTACACACAGCTGCGGAAGCACATCTTAGGCGAGGCGCGATAACCGTTCCGGACCCAAAGCCCGGTAGCCTAGGGATGTGAGATTTGCGCACTTGACCCCCGGATCAGCTTCAGCCCCAGAACTTTATGTTGAGCGGGGTGAACGGTTCGTCGCCGTACGCGAGCTCGGTGAAGCCTTTGACACCCTGCAGGAGCTCGTTGAAGCTGGCCCAGACGCGCTCAAGCGCATCCGCGCAGCTCTCGAGACTCTTCCCGCGTCGGCAGGGCTCTCCCCCGCCGACGCGACGTATGCGCCGGCAGTGATCAACCCACCGGTAGTCCTCGCGGTCGGGCTCAACTACGACGAGCACGCGAGCGAGCTCGCGCGCGATAACGATTCGGGCCCGGTACTCTTCACGCTCTTCCCGAACTCGCTCAACGCACACAACGCGACGGTCGAACTGCCAACGCGCCTGAGCGAAGAGGTCGACTACGAGGGCGAGCTCGGCGTGGTCATTGGTCGCGCAGCAAAGAATGTCACGCCTGAGGAAGCCCTCGACTACGTCTTCGGCTACACGGCGATCAACGACATCACTGCGCGCAACATCCAGTTCTCGGAGCCGCAGTGGTCACGCTGCAAGTCGTTCGACGGGTTCACCCCCATCGGCCCGGTCGTCGTAACCGCCGACGAGATCCCTGACCCGCAGGTGCTGCATATCGCGACCGACGTGGACGGGCTGCGCGTGCAGGATTCGACCACCGAGTTCATGATTCGATCGGTCGCCGAGCTCATCTCCTCGATCTCGCAGTCGCTCACGATCCTCCCAGGAACTGTGATCTCGACCGGCTCCCCCGGCGGAGCGGGCCGCTCGCGCAAGCCCCCGCTGTACCTCGTTGAGGGCACCGAGGTAACCGTAACGATCGAGAAGATCGGTGCGGTAACAACGCACTGCGTTCAGATTTAGGCACGGGTCGGCTGCGCGGCGCTTTCCGCCTCGCAGGCCCGTACGACAAAGGAGCCCGGCACCGAGGTGCCGGGCTCCTTTGTCGTTGAGAGGTTACGCGTCGGTGGTGTCGTCCTCAGCGATCGCGCCGGGCTTCTCGATCTTGACGACCGGAATCACGTCGGTCACCGGAGCCAGGCCAGCGAGCTTCGACGGCTGCAGAATATCATCCAGCTGTGCCTGGTCGAGGAGACCGCGTGAGATCACGAGCTCGGAGACCTTCGCGTTGGTGGCGAGGGCCTCCTTCGCGAGCTTCGAAGCCTCGGCGTAGCCGATGACCGGAGCGAGCGCGGTGATCACGGTCACCGAGCGGGCCACCATGTCTTCGAGGCGATCCTCGTTCGCGGTGATGCCGTCGACACAGTTCACGCGCAGCGTCTGGCACGCGCGCTCGAGCCACAGGATCGACTGGAACAGCGAGTGCGCGATGATCGGCTCGAAGGCGTTGAGCTGCAGCTGGCCGGCCTCGACCGCCATCGACACGGTGACGTCAGAGCCGGCCACCGCGTATGCGACCTGCGAGACAGCCTCGGGGATCACCGGGTTCCCCTTGCCCGGCATGACCGACGAGCCAGCCTGGCGGGCCGGGAGGTTGATTTCGCCGAAGCCAGCCTGCGGGCCAGAGGAGAGCAGGCGAAGGTCGTTCGAGATCTTCGAGAGCTTCATCGCGGAACGCTTGAGCGCGCCTGAGAAGGTGATGAACACGCCGGTGTCGCTCGTCGACTCGACGAGGTCTCCAGCGGTGACGAGGTTGAGGTCGGTGATCTCGCGCAGGTGGCGGATCACGGACTCCTTGTAACCGTTCGGTGCGTTGATGCCGGTGCCGATGGCGGTCGCACCCATGTTCACCTCGCCGAGGAGCTTCACGGCGTCCTGCAGTCGCTCAATGTCCTCGCGGAGCGTCACGGCGAAGGCGTTGAACTCCTGGCCGAGCGTCATCGGTACGGCGTCCTGCAGCTGGGTGCGCCCCACCTTAATAATGTGCGAGAACTCACGGCCCTTCGCGGCGAAGGAGTCCGACAGCAGCGCGATCTCCTCAAGCAGCGAGGTGAGCGAGAACGCGAGCGCGACCTTGATCGCGGTCGGGTAGGTGTCGTTCGTCGACTGGCTGTGGTTCGTGTGATCGTTCGGGTTGATAAAGGCGTAGTCGCCCTTCTCGTGGCCGGCGAGCTCGAGCGCGCGGTTCGTGATGACCTCGTTCGCGTTCATGTTGCTCGAGGTCCCGGCACCGCCCTGGACAACGCCGACGACGAACTGGTCGTGCAGCATGCCAGTCTTGATCTCTTCACACGCACGGTCGATGAGCGTTGCGCGCTGCTCATCGAGCGCACCAATCTCGAGGTTTGCGCGTGCCGCAGCCTGCTTCACGCACGCGAATGCGCGGATGAAATCCGGGTAGACGGAGATCGGCCGACGGGCGATCGGAAAGTTCTCATGGGCACGCGCGGTGTGCACGCCCCAGTAAGCCGATGCGGGTATTTCGACGCTGCCAAGCGAATCCGTTTCGGTACGGGTTTGGGCAGACATGAAGTCACTCACGAGTATCTCGCTCCAGTGGTTGAGGGGTTCCGCGGGTAAGCCCGCACATCGCCTCCTAGCCTACCCTCCGTGGAGCCGCGGATCCTCGTCTTCCGGTGGAATACTCGGCTTTGGCAGTGGAATAATCCCAGTCGTCGCCGGCGCCTCCTGGGGTGCCGAATCCCAGTTCGCTTCAAGCGCGTCGGGGACCTCGGGTTCGCGGCGCAACACGTCAAGGGGTGCAGTGAGCGTTTCCACCTGCTGTGTCCGGCTATCTGTGAGATTCGGGCGGCCAGCATGCGTGACGTGGAAGCCGCGGTCCCACGTGACACGCAGCTTGCGGTCTGACATCAGCCAGGTCATTCCGATCGCAAAGGCGATGAGTGCAGCGACTCCCGAGATCACGAACGTTGCGCGCGCGCCGAGCGCGTCCGCGGCAGCGCCCACGAGCGGCGCACCAATCGGGGTACCGCCCATCAGGATCGCCATGTACAGCGCCAGCACACGCCCCCGCACTGCCGGGTCGGATGTCGTTTGCACGAAGCCATTCGCCGTCGTCAGCATGGTCGAGGTCGCTAAGCCAAAGAACACGAGGGTAGCGGCGAACAGCCAGTACGTCGGCATGACGGCTCCGAGCAGACTGACGATACCGAGGCCGCCAACCGAAATACTGACGACGCGCATCCGCGCGGCTGGCCGACGCGCAGCGAGGAGGGCGCCCGTGAGCGACCCAATCGCGAGGATGGATGACAGCAGCCCATAGTCCGCAGCTCCCCTCCCGAACTCGACGGCCATCGTCGACGACATCACCGGGAAGTTCATGCTGAAGGCACCGACAAGGAACACCATGATGAAGATCACGAGGATGTCCCTGCGCTGCATCACGTAGCGGAAGCCGGCGGAGAGCTGTCTGAGCTGCGACTCGCGCTTGTCCCCCTTCGGGGCGGGAACATGCGTCGTCGTGATCATCGAGAGCGCGCCGAGCATCGCAAGGAATGACGCCGCGTTGATGATGAAGACCCACCCGGAGCCGATGGCTGCGATGAGCACACCCGCAACTGCCGGGCCCACGAGACGGGCCGAGTTGAAGGACGCAGAGTTCAACGCGACGGCGTTCGAGAGCTGGTTGTTGCTCACGAGGTCGGAGACGAATGCCTGTCGCGACGTCGAGTCGAACGCGTTCACGATGCCGAGCCCCAGCGCAAACGAGAACAGGTGCCAGAGTTCGGCCTGCCCTGAGACGAGTAGGGTCCCGAGCCCCGCGGCAAGCAACATCAGCAGGGTCTGCGTGATGAGCAACACCTTGCGCCGGTCAAAGCGATCTGCCACCGCACCACTGAACGGCACGAGCAGCAGCTGCGGGCCGAATTGTAAGGCCATGGTGATGCCGACCGCAGACGCGTTGTTGTCGGTGAGCTCAGTCAGCACCACCCAGTTCTGGGTGGTGGCCTGCATCCATGCCCCCACGTTCGAGATGAACGCCCCAAAGAACCAAATCCGGTAATTGCGGATGGAGAGGGAGCGGAACGTGCTTGACACTAAGCTGATGACCCCCTTTGACTATCCCCTACCCTACGCCTATTACGGCGAGGTCACATCTTGCCGCCCATGTCGAGCAGTCGTCGGATGCGATCGGGGATCGGGGGGTGCGTCGCGAAGAGCCGCTGCATCATGCCCGGCTTGAGTGGATCCGCGATCCAGAGGTGTGCCATGCTCGACTGCTGCTTCTGCAGCGGTCGACCGTACTCAGAGAGCTTGTGGAGCGCGCTCGCGAGCGCCTCCGGGTGCCGGGTGGTGAGTGCACCGGTCGCGTCGGCGAGGTACTCGCGCTGACGGGACACCGCGAGCTGCACCATGCTCGCAACGAGCGGGGCAACGAGCATCGCGACGAGGCCAAAGATCATGACGGCGGGGTTGTTGTTGCTGTTATTGCGCCCAAAGAACGCCATGCGCATGAGCATGTCAGCGATCATCCCGACTGCAACGGTCAGCCCATAGACGATCATCGAGACGCGGATGTCGTAGTTTCGAACGTGACCGAGTTCGTGGGCCATAACGCCCTCGAGCTCGGCGTCGGTCATGATGTCGAGCAGCCCCGTGGTCGCGGCGACGATCGCGTGCTCAGGATCACGCCCGGTAGCGAACGCGTTCGGCGCCGGATCCTGCACGATGTACACCTCGGGCATAGGCATACCGGTGGTGATCGCAAGGTTCTCAACCACGCGATACAGGCGAGGGTTGTCGTTCGGCCCGATCTGCACGGCGCCACTCATCGAGACGGCCTGCTTGCCCGCCATGAAGTACTGGATCAGCGCGTAGACGATGGCGAAGCCGACAACGGCTATGACGATCCCTGGCGACTGGTAGATCGAGGACGCGAGCCAGCCAAGCCCACCCACGATGCCGAGAAACAGCAGGATGATGAGCGCGCTGTTGATCTTGTTGCGGCGAACGGCGCTATACACGCGAGCTCCTTCCGCGCCTCACGGCGTTAAAACTGGATGCGCGGGGGCTCAGCGATAGCCGCCGCGTCATCGACCTCAAAGAAGTCACGCTGGGTGAACCCGAACGGACCTGCGAGCAGGTTGTTTGGGAAGACCTGGATCTTGGTGTTGAGCTCGCGAACGCCCCCGTTGTAGAAACGGCGTGCCGCCTGCACCTTGTTCTCCGTGTCGACAAGCTCCGACTGCAACTGCAGAAAGTTCTGGCTGGCCTGCAGCTGCGGGTAGGCCTCGGCGACGGCGAAGATGCTCTTCAGCGCGGACTGCATGTGATTCTCTGCAACCGAGGCCTCCGCCGGGCTCTGCGCCGAGATCGTCTCAGCGCGTGCCTTGGTCACGGAGTCGAACACACCCTGCTCGTGCGCTGCGTACCCTTTCACTGTCTCCACGAGGGAGGGAATGAGGTCTGCGCGGCGCTTGAGCTGCACCGTGATATCACTCCACGCTTCCTCGACCCGCACTCGCAGGGTCACAAGGGAGTTGTAGGTGATCCACAGGTAGCCCACGACAACGACGACGAGAGCTACGGCGATGAGCGTGATGACCAATCCGGTTGACATAGCTGAATACTAGCGTGGGAGGTCATGAAATCGCTGTGAGCCAGGCGGCGGCGGTCACTCCCCCAAGACGCGGTTAAGATGCGGGTTGGCAAAGACCCGGTCCGGATCCAGCCGGTCACGCACGGCAAGGAACTCGTCGAACCGCGGGTAGCGCGCGGCGAGGTCGCTGGCGGAGAGCGTGTGCATCTTGCCCCAGTGCGGTCTCCCATCGTGCGCGGCGAGCACCGCCTCCGCTTCGCGGAAATACGCGTCGTCGCGGTCGCGCCAGTACCGGTGCACGGCAATGTACCCGCTCTCACGACCGTGTGCTGTCGAGAGCATAAGGTCGTCGCCAGCCGCAGCGCGCACCTCAATCGGGAACGACACCTTAAACTTGCGTCGCTCGATGAGATCGCGGAGCTCCCGCAGCGCCGTCGGCACGGCTTCGATCGGCAGTGCATATTCCATCTCACGGAAGTGCACGCGCCGATTCGTGACATACACCCGGTGTGACTCGTCGATGTAATCGCGGGCGCTCGATACGGTCTGCACCGCGCGGTTGATCTTCGGTGTAGCCGCAGGCACCCAACGTTGGAAGCCGACCACGGCTCCCAGCATGGCGTTGTTCATGAACTCTTCATCGACGTAGCGCGATACCGCCCCGAGCGGGCGTGCTCCGCTACCGGCAGGGCCGAGATCCGGGTCAATCGGCAGGCGTGTGTTGGTCTTCGTGCGCGCACCGGTCGTGTGAGGGAACCAGTAGAACTCAAAGTGGTCAGCCGCGCGGTTACGTTCAAGCAGGCTATCGAGCACCGCGTCGAACGAGTCGGGTGCCTCGACGGCGTGGAGCAGGTACCGCGGTACGCACTGGATCGTGACGGTCACGAGCACGCCGAGCGCGCCGAGCCCGAGCGCAACCGCCGGGAGCAGCTCGGCATTCTCTGTTTCCGAGACCGTGAGGAGTTCTCCGGTCCCGGTGACGAGTGTCGCGCCGACCACGGTCGTCGCGAGCCCGCCGAGGCCCAGGCCGGTGCCATGGGTACCGGTCTGCGTCGCGCCCGTGATGGTCTGCTTATCGATGTCGCCCATGTTCGCCAGCGCGAGCCCGAGTGGTCCAAGGATCTGCGGGAGTTCCCAGAGGTGCGTCCCTGCCCAGAGCGTCACGCGCCCAGCTGCAACATCGGCGGAGACGAGGCCCCGCATACGGTGCAGCTGGAGGCGAATGCCGTCGGTCGCGCCGAGCCCCGTGAAGCTGTGCGAGGCGCCAATCGGCTTGACCGTATGGCCGGTGTCGCGTGCACGCTCGACCGCCTGGACGACCTGTTGTGCCGTGCGCGGGAACACCTCCGTCGCGGGCATCGACGACTCGGTTCGAGCCCAGTTATGCCAGCGTCGGCTCACAGGAAGCACTTCCCTTCTCCGCGGTAGGTGAGCAGTGGTTCGCCGGCAACACCGCCGGTGACTGGCACGACTGCGTTGCCGTGCTCCATTGGTTCGCCCGATTTCGTGTGCCGCAACCAGACCCGGTCGCCCGGTCGCATGCGCGAGGCCGCGGCCCCGACCACCGGACTCTGCACCTCGCCGGCGGCTTCACGGGGTGCGTAGCGCAGCCCCTCGGGCCAGACAAGCTGCGGCAGTCGGTCGGCGCCCGCTGGGCCCGATGCGATCCACCCGCCGCCGAGCAGCGTTGCTGTCTCGGCGTTCGGCCTCCGCACGACGTCAAGCGCGAATGCGACCGCCGGAGCCGGGCTAAAGTCTCGGTAGTTATCGAAGAGGTGGGGTCCGAAGAGGCCACTGCCCGCGGCGACCTCGGTCATGCTCCCCTCAGCGACGGTTCGTTCGATCGATCCCGTCCCTCCCCCGTTCACGAACTCGAGGTCGACGATCTCGCGAACTGCCGCCAGGGCCTCCGCGCGCCGTTCGATGAGTTCCGAGTGGCTGGCCCGCTGCATCGCGCGCATCACCACGCCTGCAGCGGGCTTGCCGACGGGGTCGTCGCCTACCCCCGCGATTTGCGCTTCGTACGACATCACCCCTGCAATGGTGAAGCCCTGGCGGCCAAGAATGTGCTGCGCGAAGTCCCGCAGTCCCGTGGCGGTGTGGATCGGGCTGCGGAACACCCCGATATGCCCGAGGGCCTTGCTGCGCCAGGACGCATCAAAGTCCAGACACAGCCGAATGTTGGGTCGCTTCGACGGCGCAACAACGGAGTCGATGAGATCGAGCTGCTCGGCACTGTCCACCATGAGGGTGACGCGCTCGGCGGCACGCGGGTCAGCAGCGAGCGCTGCGATCGCAGCGCGATCCGCAGTCGGGTAGGCGACCACGATGTCGTCAATCGTCTCACTCAACCAGACCGCTTCGGCGAGCGAGTAGCCGAGCACTCCTGAGTACCCCGGCAGCGCGAGCACCGCGTCGAGCACTTCGCGCACCCTGACCGACTTTGACGCGACGCGGATGGAAAGCCCTCCCGCTCGCCGCAGCAGGTCGTGTGCGTTGTAGCTCAGTGCCTCTACGCTGAGCGCAATGACCGGGGCGGAGTGTCCCCGTGTCGCCTGGTCAAGGGCGTCCCAGTAGCGTGCTGGATCCAGCCACGGTTGCGCGTCCGCTGCCGCGCGCAGCTGCGGTGCTGCGAGATCGAAAGTCATGCAGGCAGTCTAACCGGGGCGTTGCGGTTTAGCGCACGTCCTCGTTTCGTCGCCGGATCCACAATCGGACACGGGTGTAGATCCCCGCCACGACTGCGAATAGTATCGCCGCGACGAGGAGCGCTTTCGCAAAGGCCATGGGGCAATCGTAGCGCCTTGCACGACCTCGGCGAATGGGGCGGAATACTTCCGTTTGACCTTGACACAGTGCGAAGGTGTTGAGTGATTCCGAAAGGAGACCTCTATGTACCCTAAGATTCCCGGCCAAGCGCAGCGCCTCACGGCAGCGCTGGCTTCGCCCGATAGCTCCGTGCGATTGCAGGCCGCAATGACGGCGGGGTCGACCCCAGCCCGAAGCTACGTCGCCCCGTTGGTCGCGCGCGGCGCAGTCGAGTCTGACTTTGCGGTTCGCGAAATGCTGACATGGGCGTTGATCCACCATCCACGTGATCTTGTCCTTGAGCTCATAATCGCAGAACTTCGCTCTGCTTCGCCGGGCGCCCTGAGCCAGGCCCTGCATACGATCTCGAAGCTTGGGGATTCACGCGCCTGGAGCGAGATCACGCCGGCACTCCTCCACGCGCAACATGATGAGGTCGCGCGCTCGGCCTGGCGTGCTGGTGTGACTGTCGTGCCGGCTGAGCAGCGCACCGATCTGGCCGTGGAATTGGTACGTGAACTGGGCCGTGGTGATCGGCAGATGCATCGCAGTTTGAGTCGTGCGCTCGTCGCCCTCGACGAGGACGCACGCGCACCACTCGCCACCGCACTCCGAGACGCGCTGGCCGCAGCCGATGCGCCCGTGATTGCCCACGTCCGCGCCACCGAGCGCCTCCTCGCCGATCCCGACGCTGCTTTTGCGCTCGACCCAGTTGAGGCACGGCAGCTGGCATCCGCGTACTCTGGAGCCTCACGTGCGCATCAGTGAAGCAGCTCGCCGCTCGGGGGTGAGTGCGCGCATGCTGCGCCACTACGACAAACTCGGCCTCGTCAGCCCCACGCAGCGCAGCAGCGCCGGGTACCGAGAGTACGCAGAGGATGATCTCAGGCGGCTGCTCAAGGTCGAGGCGCTCCGCGCGTTGGGGCTCACGCTTCGGCAGGCAGGAGATGCGCTCGCCGAGACTGGCGCGGATCCCGAAGACCTCATCGCCGATCTCATCACCGCAAGCACGCAACGACTCGACCAGGAGCGCCGGCTCCTGGCTCGGTTGGAGAGGTTCGACGCGGCCGACCCCGCCAGCTGGGACGAGGCGCTCGAGACCGTCCGGCTGGCGCGTGGACTGAGCTCACCAGTTGCAGGGGAACGTCAACGGGCTGCGCTCGGGCTGGGAGCGGGCCCCAGCGCACCGCCAAGCGCACTTCTCGCGGCACTGCTCGACGAGCCAGAGGTCAACGCGACTGGCGCGCTTCGTTGGGCGTTTCTCCGGACCGTAGATGGCCCCGAGGCCCTCGTACCTGAGCTCGCCGGCTCAAACCCTGCGCGGCGCGCACGCGCCCTCGCTGTCGTCGCGAAGTTCGACGGGCCGGATGCAACGGAACTCATCGCGCCTCTCCTCACTGATCCGGTCCTCGAAATTCGCGAGGCCGCTGCTCTCGAGCTTGGACGCCGTGGAGCGCCGGTCGCGATCGGAGCACTCATCGCACTGGTTGCGCGTGGCGCACGCGATGTCGAGGCAGCCCAGGCGCTTGGCAGTATTGCCGAGGACTCTGGGGCCGCCGGCGAAATCCTCGCAGGGGTCTCAGCAGCCCTTGCCTCGACAGACACCACCTCGGCAGCCCGTTCGCGACTCACCCAGGCGCTGGGTGAATTGTCAGGTGAGGCACCGCTCGGGCTGCTTGCAGAGCTCAAGCAGGATGCGGATCCCGCTGTCGCACGGGTGGCGGTGTACTTACTGAGCGTGCGGTAGTTTCCCGAGCCACGATGCCAGCACTACCCGGGCAGGTCCAGTGAATGGATGGAAGCCGCCAGAGTTCGTCTTCGTCATATATTTCATCCTTTTCCACATAGGTATTTCCAATTAAACGAATTCGAATTACATTGGGAACAGGGCTTGAGCCCTCCGCGGCATGCCGCGCCTAGCTAGGGAGGAACATGAAGCAACGCAGATTTGCCGGGTTCGGAGCCACCGTTGGCGTACTAACGCTTGTCAGTACTCTCCTGGCTCCGGCAGCGGCACACGCAGATGGGGAAACCATCACAGAGCTCTTTCCAAGAACGCCTGTCGCGGCATACGTTGCGTCTGAGCTCAATTTGGCCGTCACAGACGTACCGACAACGGAACAGCTTGAGAGCATTACGCAATTCGCACTCCGGGGAAGCACACTCGAGTCCCTCGAAGAGCTCGCCCCGCTCACTGGGCTGACGAAGATCGATGTCAGAGACAACAAGCTCACAACGTTGGCAGGCGCTGCCGCGTTCCCAGCTTTGGACGAGCTCGTTGTGATGTCGAATCGGATCACCGACGTCTCCGGGCTTGCCGGCAGTGGACTCTCCGAGTTCTGGGGAGGTTTCAATCCATTCGAGAGTGGCTTCGAGGTTTTCGCTGGTCTATCCAACCTGAAACTAGTCGAGGCTCGAGCCGCACGAATCGACGACGCAAAATTTGCACAGATCGTGCAGGCCCCCGTCTTGAGCGACCTCGACTTTAACACCACTGAAAGCTCCGCTGAGTTCAGGAACACTATCACCTCGATCGAACCAGTGCTTCAACGGCTGACCCTTGAGGCGATGAGCTTCAATGGAAACCTCGGTCTGACAAGTATCGAAGGCATCAGTCAGCTCACAAGCCTGCGAAACCTCGGGCTCAGCAGCACCGCGGTCTACGACTTCAGCGAGCTGGTCCAGGGAGCCTTCCCAGTGCAGCTAGCGCACATGGAGAACCATGACGTCCTCCGGATCAAAGCGGGTGAAGGCACTGTCACGTACACCCATCCGGTCCGCGACATGCAGCTCACGGGGATTCCCTCACGGCAACCAGTAGTTGACTCCTTTGTGCCGTTTGGCGGAGTAACGAGTTGGAACCCGGCGTCACTCGAACTCACGATCACGTGGGATGCAGCCGAGCTCGCCAAGAAGGACGAGCTCGTGTATACCCACACGCTCTTCAACAGCACTGGCACGAAGTACCTCGAAGGCATTATGACGCTTGCGCTAGAGCACGAGTACTCCGTGGACTTTGACCTCGCCGGCGGCACCGGCGACTTCCCTGCTCAGATCGTCGTCGGGGGCGACACCGCCACACAACCCGACACCACACCCACCCGTGACGGATACACCTTCACCAACTGGGTCACCGAAGCCGGAA
>NZ_LOHP01000088.1 GCF_001482305.1 Leucobacter sp. G161 | reverse complement strand
TTCGCCACCCTTGCCCTGTCGGGCAGATTCGTGCGGCCGGGTGGCTTCCGTAGTTCCCACGGTGTGGGCGGCGCACCTCGTTGTTGGTGTCTTCCGGTGATTCCGGCGGCGCCAGTGGTTCCGGCGGCGCCGCGCTCGCTGGGTCCTGCCCGACCCGAATTTTCCTCTCCGAGCCTTCTGCAGGCCCCAGAACCATCGCAAAGGAATACTCGGGTCGGAAGAGACGGTGTGGGCCGAGCCCGCGCGAGTCATGCGCCCCAGTCGCCCCAGGAGCAGCCCTGCAACACCCGCGCGCCCCACCACCCCACAGCGGGATGTCGGGGGCGTGCGCGATAATAGGGGCGTGCCTCTCTACCGTGAACAAGGTGTCGTGCTGCGCACCCAGAAGCTGGGCGAGGCCGACCGTATCGTGACGTTGCTCACCGGCGGGCGCGGCGTGCTGCGGGCAGTTGCCAAGGGCGTCAGACGCACCTCCTCGAAGTTTGGTGCACGGCTCGAGCCATTCATGGTCGCCGACATCCAGTGCTACGAGGGACGCACCCTTGACACGATCACGCAGGCGTCCACGCTGGGTGCATACGGGCCGCAGATTACCTCCGACTACGATCGCTATCGCGCCGGAAGCGTCATGGTTGAAACCGCCGATCGGCTTGCCGAAGGCGGGCCGTCACGTGAGCTCTACGCCCTGCTCGTCGGCGCGCTACGCACCCTCGCTGCCGGGAACATCCCGCCGGAGCTCATCCGCGACGGCTATCTGCTCCGTGCGATGGCGGCCGCCGGCTGGACGCCGGGCTTCGACGATTGCGTCCGCTGTGGCGCACGAGGCCCGCACACGGCAATCTCTGTCCAACTCGGCGGGGTCGTCTGCGACGTGTGCCGCCCAGCCGGCTCGCCGCGGCTCGACCCATCGAGTATCGACCTGCTGCGGGCCTTGCTCGCCGGAAACTGGGAGGCGACGCTCGCAAGCGGCGAGCGGGAACGCGGACAGGCCGCCGGCATTGCGGCGGCATACACACAGTGGCACCTTGAGCGCGGCCTGCGCTCCTTCACCATGCCGCAGCTCTAGAATCGATCACATGTCACTCGCCCCAGAGAAGCTTGTCCCCATCGACTGGACCGGGGAACAGCCCCCCACGTTTACTGGCGCCGCGCCCAAGCACGTCGCAATCGTCATGGACGGCAATGGGCGTTGGGCGAACCAGCGCGGCCTGCCCCGGGTGGAGGGGCACCGGATGGGGGAGCAGGTGCTGCTCGACGTCGTCGCTGGAGCGATCCAAGCCGGGGTCACCCACCTCAGCGTGTACGCGTTCTCAACTGAGAACTGGCGGCGCTCGCCTGACGAAGTGCGGTTCCTCATGGGCTTCAACCGTGACGTGCTGCGCCGGCGCCGCGAGCAACTGAACTCGTGGAACGTGCGCATGCGATGGGCCGGCCGCCGTCCGCGGCTCTGGGGCTCGGTCATCAAGGAGCTGAAGACCGCCGAGGCGTACACCGCGAACAACACGGGTCTAACCCTGACGATGTGCGTAAACTACGGCGGGCGCAACGAGATCACAGACGCCATGCGCCGTATCGCGGCAGAGGTTGCCGCCGGTCGGCTCTCGCCGAACGGCATTTCCGAGCGTGTCATCGAGAAACACCTCTACGTTCCGGAGCTCCCGAACGTGGATCTGTTCATCCGCAGTTCGGGCGAGCAGCGCACGAGTAACTTCATGCTCTGGCAGTCGGCCTACGCCGAAATGGTGTTCCTTGATCAGCTCTGGCCAGACTTCTCCAGGAGGGATCTCTGGGAGGCGATCCAGATCTATCACGATCGCGATCGGCGCTTCGGCGGAGCGGTCGACAACCCCTCGAAGCGCTGAGCAGCCGAGGGGCCGCTGATCTGCGAGAATAGACGGGTCATGACTACCTCCACGCTTCCCGGATCTCGCTTGAAGATCGGCCCGCTCGAACTCGACGTGCCCGTCGTTCTCGCCCCGATGGCCGGCATCACGAACACCGCCTTCCGCAGGCTCTGCCGCGAGTACGGCGCTGGCCTGTACGTCAGCGAGATGATTACGAGCCGTGCGCTCGTTGAACGCACACCAGCCTCGCTACGCCTGATCAAGCATCACGAGAGCGAAACACCGCGCTCGATCCAGCTGTACGGTGTCGACCCGAAGACCGTCGCGGAGGCCGTTCGCTTCCTCGTCGACCAGGATCTCGCCGACCACATCGACCTGAACTTCGGCTGCCCGGTCCCCAAGGTCACCCGCAAGGGCGGGGGAGCCGCGCTGCCGTGGAAGAGTGACCTGTTCCAGGCGATCGTCGAAGGCGCGGTACAGGCCGCGGGTGATATCCCGCTCACGGTGAAGATGCGCAAGGGCATCGATGCGGATCACCTCACGTTCCTCGATGCCGCACGCGCAGCCGAGGGCGCGGGCGTCGCAGCAATTGCGCTGCACGGCCGCACCGCGAACGAGTTCTACTCGGGCACCGCCGACTGGGGCGCGATCGCTGAGCTCAAGCAGGCGATCACGAGCGTGCCGATCCTCGGCAACGGTGACATCTGGGCGGCGGAGGACGCGATCCGGATGGTGCACGAGACCGGCTGCGACGGCGTTGTCGTCGGCCGCGGCTGCCTCGGCAGGCCCTGGCTCTTCGGCGATCTCGCGGCGGCGTTCAAGGCCGAGCAGGGTGAGATCACTCAGGAAGCTGCGACGGCAGCGATCGCAAAGCCAGGTCTCGGCTTCGTGATGGAGGCGATGCGCCGCCACACCGAACTGCTCGTCGAGTTCTTCGACGGCGACGAGGCGCGCGCCTGCCGCGATATTCGCAAGCACGTCGCCTGGTATTACAAGGGCTACGGGGTCGGCGGCGACACTCGTCGCGCCCTCGCAGCGGTTGAGTCACTCGAGCAGCTCGACGAGATCTACGAGACCATGGATGCCTCGCTGCCGTACCCGGGCATCGGTGCCGAGGGCCAGCGTGGTCGCGCCGGCAGCCCGAAGCAGCCGAAGCTGCCCGATGGCTGGCTGAACTCGCGCGACAGCGCGCACATCGACTACGCCGAGCTCGCCGAGGCTGAGCGTGACGACTCCGGTGGATAGCGCGGTGCGGATCCCGGGACTCGGCGGCAGCCAGCCCGCCCGCGGCGAGTACCGCGACGCGGATGTCGAGCGTTTTGTGCCAGAGATCCACAGCGGCGTGCGGAGCGACTTCGAGCGCGACCGCGCCCGCGTGATCCACTCCTCGGGGCTGCGCAAGCTCGCCGCGAAGACGCAGGTACTCAGCCCGACCGCGGGCATCGACTTCGCCCGCAACCGGCTGACGCACTCGCTCGAGGTTGCGCAGATCGGCCGCGAGCTCGCCGCGTCGCTCGGTCTCGACAGCGACGTCGTCGACGCGGCCTGCCTCACCCACGACCTCGGCCACCCGCCGTTCGGGCACAACGGCGAGCGAGCGCTCGCCGAGTGGGCGAAGGACGCCGGTGGGTTTGAGGGGAACGCGCAGACGCTCAGGATCCTGACCCGGCTCGAAGCGAAGCGCTTCACCGAGACCGGGGCGAGTGCGGGGCTGAATCTCACGCGTGCGACGCTCGACGCGAGCTGCAAGTACCCGTGGAGCCGGGATGAGGCGCCAGCGGGCAGCGCGAAGTTCGGCTACTACGCCGATGACGCAGAGGTGTTCCATTGGATGCGCCAGGGTGCGCCCGCTCGCGTGAAGTGCGCCGAAGCGCAGACGATGGATCTCTCCGACGACATCGCGTATTCCGTGCACGATTTCGAGGATGCGATCGTCAGCGATCACATCGACCCGCTGATCCTCACGAGTCGCTCCGGCCACGACTCGCTCATCGCGGATGTCGCCGAATGGGCGGGCGGTGACTTCACGCTCGACGAGCTCTCGCAGGCCTACGACCGTATTGCCGCGACGCCGAACTGGTTGACCAGGTGGGATGGCTCGCGCCAGCACCAGGCGCAGCTCAAGAACTTCACGAGCGACATGATCGGACACTTCGCACGGGCGGCCATCGCAGCCACCATGGCGTCGGCCGACCAGGCTCAACTCACCCGGTACGGCGCGAGCCTCGTGGTGCCGCAGGAGATCCACGCCGAGATCGCCGTGCTCAAGGGCATCGTCGCGGCCTTTGTGATGGCGAGCGGCCGCAGGCAACCCACGTACCGCAGGCAGCGGGAGTTGCTGAGTGAGCTCCTCGAAACGCTCTGGGCATCGCAGGATGCCGACCTCGAACCCGCCTTCCAGGCGGACTTTGCGGCAGCGGGCGACGAAGCCGCCGCGAAGCGCGTCATCGTGGACCAAGTCGCCTCGCTCACCGACCAATCTGCGATCTCCTGGCACCGCCGACTCTGTGAGGTGCCGCTTGTGTAGCCCGCACGCGGTGCACCCGGCCCGTGTGCGAGTCGCGTTCCCCGCGCCGCTGTTTCGGTTCGTGTGACGCGGCGGGCTGTGCCTGCCGACGCCGAGTAGACTGAGCGCTATGGCGGGGCGGATTAAGGCGAGTGACGTCGAGGAAGTGAAGCGGCGTACAAACATCGGCGACCTCGTTGGTGATTATGTGGCGCTGAAGAGTGCCGGCATCGATTCGATGAAGGGCCTGTGCCCGTTCCACGACGAGCGAAGCCCGAGCTTCCACGTACGCCCGACCCTCGGATACTTCCACTGCTTCGGCTGCAGCGAATCAGGTGACGCGATTAGTTTCGTGCAGAAGATGGATCACCTGTCGTTCGCCGAGGCCGTCGAGCGGCTCGCGGCGCGCATCAACTACGTTCTTACCTACGAAGAGGGGTTTGAACGGCGCGAAGAAGGGCCCAACCGCACCCGGCTGCTCGCCGCGAACCAGGCCGCAAGTGAGTTTTACCGCGGCCAGCTCATGAGCGAAGAAGCGACAACGGCGCGGACGTTCCTTGCACAGCGCGGCTTTGACGAAGCATCGTGGGAACTGTTTGGCGTGGGCTACGCGCCGCGTGGCTGGGACGGCCTCACGGGGCACCTGCGCAAGCTCGGCTACACGCCACAGGAGCTGGTGCAGGCTGGACTGGTCTCCGAGGGCCAGCGCGGTATCTACGACCGCTTTAGGGGCCGAGTGGTGTGGCCGATCCGCGACACCAGTGGACAGACCCTCGGCTTCGGCGCGCGCAAGCTCTACGACGACGACAACGGACCCAAATACCTGAACACGCCCGAGACGCCGGTCTACCACAAGTCCCGGGTGCTTTACGGACTCGACCTCGCCAAGAAGGCGATCTCACGCGGCCGCAGGGCGGTCATCGTCGAGGGGTACACCGACGTCATGGCGTGCCACCTCGCCGGCGTCGAGGATGCGATCGCCACCTGTGGCACCGCTTTCGGCAAGGACCACATCTCGATGCTTCGACGCGTCATGGGTGACGACGCTGCCGCGGAAGTCATCTTCACGTTCGACCCCGATGAGGCTGGCCAGAAGGCCGCGCTGCGTGCCTTCGGCGAGGAGCAGCGCTTCACCGCGCAAACCTACGCGGCGGTGGCTCCCGACGGCTACGATCCAGCCGACCTTCGCCTGCACAAGGGCGACGAAGCGGTGCATGAGCTTTTCGACAAGAAGGTGCCGCTGTTTGAGTTCGCTCTGAAGCAGGCGATCGCCCGCTTCGACCTGAATTCCGTCGAGGGGCGCGTCTCCGCGCTCCGGCAGGCTGCTCCAATCGTTGCGGGCATCAAAGACCCGGGAATGCGACCGGGCTACACTCGCGAGCTTGCCCGGATGCTCGGGCTTGATCTCCGCGAAGTGCAGCATGCCGTGCGGAACACACGCCAGGCGCCGCCTGAGCCTGACTACGCGGGGCCGGGCCCCGATCTGGAACGCGAGCCCGAGCGCCCGAAGGCCTCGCTGGCGACCCTCCGGCGTGACCCGGCAGTGTGGCTCGAGCGGGACGCCCTCATGGCGATGATCCAGCAGGGCCCCGCAGTGGGTCCCGAATTGTTGTCCCAGGCCGTGACCGCCCAGGTCACCGAGCCGAACCTCCGCGTCGTGCGTGACGCGCTCCAGACGGCGCTGCCAAGCCTCGGCGACTCCTGGATCGAATCGATCCTCGAAGCGACCCCACAGACGCACCAGGGACTCGTACGCGAGCTCGCAATAGCTTCGATGCCGCAGCGCGACCCAGCACTGCTGCCTGAGTACGCTCGTGAGGTCGTGATTTCTTTGCTTGACCGGGATCTTGTCTCCCTCAAGCAAGAGCTGCTCGCCCGAATGCAACGCATCGGAGACTCAACGAGTGAGGCTTCGCGTCGCGTGCAGGAGCAGCTCGCAGCGCTCGAACATGCCAGGCGGGGTCTCCGCAACGACTAGTAAGGTGTGTTTGTGGCACATCCAAACCTCGAGGCAGATCCCGTTCTCTACACCTCAGATCTTTCCCTGCGCTATCCGGCACACGCCGGTGGGCGGGCCTTCCAGGCCGTAGAGGGGGTGAGCGTCGAGTTACCACGCGGCGGCGTTCTTGCCGTGCTCGGCGAGAGCGGATCGGGCAAGTCCACGCTCACGAGATATCTCGCGGGACGGGCCACCGACGGCGACAAGAACGCGCGGATCAAAGCGGCGGGCGGCGACGCTCGCGCCCTCGATGTGCCGCTCGAACGCCTCTCGCGACGCAGCCGGTCACGCCTCACCGCATACCTGGGCCACCTGGCCCAGGACGCGGGGGCGACGCTGACCCCAGAGCTCAACGTCGGCGACGTGCTCTTCGAGCCCATTGTTGAACGCGTGCGAAACTTCGACCGCGAGCCGCTCGGTGAGCTCGTGGCCGAGATGATGGACATCGTCGGGCTGCCGCTTGCCAAGCTGCAGGAGTTTCCCTACGAACTCTCGAAGGGCCAGCGGCAGCGTGTCGCAGTGATGCGATCGCTCATGCTCGACCCGGCGGTACTGATCGTGGACGAGCCGACGCTCGGGGTCGATGCGAACAACCGACCGAAGATCGTCGAATTGCTCAAGTGGTACCGACAGCGCACCAGCGCATCGATGGTGCTCGTGAGCCACGACATCGGCATGCTCGAGGCGCTGGCGGAGGAAGTCATCGTCCTGCAGCAGGGCAAGATTGTGGGCCGCGGAGAGATCAACACGATCTTCCGACGCACCGAGCACGACTACGTTCGGCAGCTCGCTGATGCCCTCCGATCGACCGCATACGACGAAATCGCCGAAGAATAGACTCGCCGTGCGCACTGGATTTGCAACCGCCACAAAAGGCTTGGTACGCTAGTCGAGTTGCTGCGGCAATGATCCCCTGTAGCTCAGCTGGCAGAGCGCTTGACTGTTAATCAGGATGTCGTTGGTTCGAGCCCAACCGGGGGAGCAGCTAGGCCCTTACTATTGAGTAAGGGCCTTTTTGTTTACCCAAAGGAGGGTGTAATGACAAACCACCATGGACGAATCATTAGTGTCGAGCCGTACGGCGCGCCCGAGGTGCACGAGAGCGCGTGGCTCGCGCCCGGTTCCATCGTCGTCGGGAAAGTCACCATTGGTGCCGGATCGAGCATCTGGTACAACGCCGTGGTGCGCGGCGACTCTGACGCGATCCACATCGGCGAACGCACAAACCTGCAGGACGGCGTCGTCATCCACACGTTCGTCGGCCAGGCAACGACCATCGGCGACGACGTCTCCATGGGGCACAACGCCGTCGTGCACGGCGCGACCGTCGAGAACGGGTGCCTGATCGGCATGAGCGCCACGGTACTCAACGAGGCTGTCGTGGGGGAGGGATCCCTCGTTGCCGCGGGCGCTCTCGTGCCGCAGGGTATGGTAATCCCACCCCATTCGCTCGTCGCGGGCGTGCCTGCCAGGGTTGTGCGCGAACTGCGGGACTCTGACCGGGAGGCCGTGCGGCTCAACTCCGAGGTCTATCTCCAGTACACGGAGAACCACCGGGCAGCGACCGCGACCTAGGCCGAACAGCCAGCGGGCGTGACGCGCCGATGGCGTGCCGCGTTCGCCGCGAGGGTGGCGAATGCAGTATGCTCGATGAGTCGCGTAAAGCGCCAGACCACCTCGGTGGTCCGGGGATGTAGCTCAATGGTAGAGCCTCAGTCTTCCAAACTGATTACGCGGGTTCGATTCCCGTCATCCCCTCCGTGTAAGCCCCTCGGGGATGTAGCTCAATGGTAGAGCGTCGGCCTTCCAGGCTGATGATGTCGGTTCGATTCCCACCGTCCCCTCCAACCCAACACCCTCTCACCGCACGGTGAGGGGGTGTTGTCTTCCCACGGCAACCCGGCGCCTCGCCGCCTGCACTGCAGTGCGCCGGGGCGGCGACTAGCCTCGGAGGCCTGCGAGCACGAACCCGTAGCGGCGAGCGAACTCCTCGTAGCCCTGCTCGGAGCAGGCCCTCGCGATGATGCCGCGTTCCCAAATGAGCAAGTAGAGATCCTCTGCGGTGATGTCGGGCCGCGTGTAGCCGTCGGCCTGAGCAGCGGCCAGGAGGCCCGCCCCGAAGGCGCTCGCGCGCGCGCAGAGCGCGGCGAGCGCCGCGGAGTCTGGCTGGCTGCGCAGCAGCACGTCGTTGACGGCCGGCTCCTCGAACTGCAGCTGCCACATCCGGCGGAGATACCCCTCGAGCCGTTCCCCCGGAGACGACAGCGCCTCGACCTCCGCCAGGATCGCCTCGATCCGCTCACCGACGAGCTCTTCAACGACGGCGTCGATGAGCCCGACTCTGCCACCGAAGCGGTGGTAGATCGTGCCCTTGCTGACGCCAGCGGTGCGCGCTACCTCGTCGAGCGCGGTACCCAGGCCGCGCTCGCGGAAGACGTCGAGTGCCGCGCGCCGAATGGTTGCGATGTTGCGTTGTGCGTCCGCCCGCAGCGGCTGGGCCGCCGGCTCAGTTCGTTGGCTCATCGCGCGGCGGCCGCGCTCCCTGAGTGCGCGCCGTCCGAGCGCGTGCTCCACGCCGTCTCGAGCGCCTGGACGAAGCCCTCGACCGGCTGGGCCCCGGACACGGCGTACTTTCCGTCGAACACGAAGAACGGCACGCCGGTGATCTGCAGCTGCTGGGCCTGCGCGAGGTCCGCATCGACTTCCGTCTCGTGAGCGCCAGACTCAAGCGCGGCGAGCGCCTCTGCGCGGTCGAGACCGACCTCCGCGGCGAGGTTCGCGAGCACTTCGTAATCGCCGACGAACTGGCCCTCTGCGAAGTAGGCCTCAAACAGTCGGATCATCATCTCGTGCTGCTTTCCGCGAGTGGCAGCGAAGTGTGACAGCCGATGCGCCGCCCGGGTGTTCGTCGCGATCGCGTCTTGCATGCGGTACTCGAGGCCCACGGCCGCGCCCCGCTCGGCGATCTGCGTGCTCATCGCTGCGGCCTGCTCCGGCGGCATGCCGCGCTTCGAAGCCAGCAGCTCGTTCATGCCAATCTTGGTGTCGGCCGCGAGCTCGGGCATGAGGAGGTAGCTGTGATAGCGCACCTCAACGCTCCCGCGATGCGGGAAACGCTCGAGCGCCAGTGCGAGATGCGTGTCTCCGAGGTAGCAGAACGGGCACGCGATGTCGCTCCAGATATCGACGATCATGGGCTGCGTCGTCTGGCCAAACGCTGCGCCGGCCATCAGGAGCAGTTCCCTTCGAGATCACACGTTCCGACTGCGTCGGCGTCGCCGAGCAACAGCAGGGGAGGAAAAGGCGTCGTCGCTGACTGCGCGCCCGCTGTGGATGGGCTCTCGGGTGTGGTTGAGGTTGTACTTGACTGCATAGTCAAGATCCTACGCGAGACCCCACCGAACCGCCACAGGCCCACGGAGCGAGCCTGGCCCAACGCCTTGTTTGGCAACGCGCACCAGCAGGCCCTAGCCAGGAAACGCACAGGCATGTCACTTCGAGACACTTCCTCGGCCGGCGCGCGGGCGAGCCAATTTGGCGATTTTCCGCGGTTTTTCAACGGAAACACGGCCGAGATTCTGCCCGGCGTGCTGAATGCCTCCGGTTTGGACTAGGATTGGTCAGGTTGCGCACTCGAGGCGCAATGCGAGACGAAGAGTCTCGGGGCGTAGCTCAGCTTGGCTAGAGCGCCCGCTTTGGGAGCGGGAGGTCGCAGGTTCGAATCCTGTCGCCCCGACAAGGGTCGTTTGGCCCGACACAGGCTGATTGCAGCATTTATCCGACGATGAGAGGCCAAATTGCCGAAGACGAAAGCTGAGAAGCTCACACCGACCCGCTCCAAGCTGACCGTTACCGTCACGCAGGACGAGCTTGCTCCCTACCTGAAGAACGCGTACAAGTCGATCGCTGAGCAGGTTTCGATTCCCGGCTTCCGCAAGGGCAAGGCCCCCGCACAGATCATCGATCAGCGGTTCGGTCGCGATTCGGTCATCTCTGAGGCAGTCAACCACTCACTCGATGACTTCTACCAGGCAGCGGTTGCTGAGGCTGGCGTCAGCCCGATGGGCCGCCCCTCGGCTGATATCGGAAGATGCCGGTTGCCGCCGACGAGAAGAGCGAACTCGTTCTCCTCTTCGAGGTTGAGGTGCGCCCCGAGTTCACCCTGCCCAACTACGACGGCATGGAGCTCGTCGTTGACGAGGCAGAGATCGACGAGAGCGCGATTGAAGCTGAGCTCACCAGCCTCCGCGAGCGGTTCGGCACCCTGGTGACCGTCGACCGCCCCGCGAAGACCGGCGATTTCGTCGAGCTCGACCTCACCGCAAAGGTTGACGGCGTCGAGGTCGACCAGGCAAGCGGTGTCTCCTACGAGGTCGGCGCTGGCAACCTGCTGCAGGGCACCGACGAGGCAGTCGAGACGCTCACCGCTGGCGAGACCACGAACTTCACCTCGCAGCTGCTCGGCGGCGAGTACGAGGGCCAGGACGCCGAGGTAGAGCTCACGCTCACCGCTGTCAAGGAGCGCGAGCTCCCCGAGGCAGACGACGAGTTCGCGCAGCTCGCGAGCGAGTTCGACACCATCGCTGAGCTTCGCGAGAGCCTCAAGGAGCAGGTGTCGCAGGCTTCGGTCTTCGCACAGGGCCGTCAGGCACGCGATCTCTTCACCGAGACGCTCATCGAGCAGGCCGAGATCCCCATCTCGGAAGAGCTCGTTGAAGAAGAGGTGCACCGTCACCTCGAGGGTGAGGGTCGTCTCGAGGACGACGAGCACCGCGCAGAGGTTCGCGTCGCCAGCGAGAAGCAGATCCAGATGGAACTCCTCCTCGACGCGATCTCCGAGCAGGAGAACGTCACCCCGACGCAGGCCGAACTTTCCGACTACATCTACCAGTCGGCTCAGCAGTACGGCATGGAGCCCACGCAGTTCCTCCAGGCGATCAGCCAGGGCAACCAGCTCCAGGTCATCCTTGCTGAGGTCACCCGCAACAAGGCGCTCGCGGTTGCGCTTGGCAAGACCAAGGTTGTTGATAAGGCTGGCAAGGCTGTCGACCTCGGCGCATTCGTCGCGGTAGACACCGACGACGAGGGCGATGAGGCACCTGAGGCTGAGGCATCGGCAGTCGAAGAGAAGCCCAAGAAGGCCCCCGCGAAGAAGGCGGCAGCACAGGCTGAGGATTCCGAGAAGCCCGCAGCCAAGAAGGCTCCGGCGAAGAAGACCGCAGCAGCCGAAGGCGACGCAGACGAAGAGGCCAAGAAGGCCGCTCGCTCCGCAGCAGCCAAGAAGGCCGCAGCGACTCGCGCCGCGAAGAAGGCAGCAGCAGAAGAGAAGTAACCTTCTGCACCAAGTGAAGAATCCCCGGTCCATGCGGCCGGGGATTCTTCGTTTCCAGCGAACATCTCGCCTGTGAACAACGCCCACGGCGAACACGCCAGCGGCATCGTTTCGCAGTCGATACGCTCGAATCAAGCAACTTACGAATGGAGCGCCGAATGGCTGAACAGTCGCCCGTGAACAGCGTGTTCGACCGCCTGCTGAAAGACCGAATCATCTGGCTCGGTTCTGAAGTGCGCGACGAAAACGCAAACGAGATCTGCGCAAAGATCTTGCTCCTCGCGGCAGAGGATCCCGAAGCCGATATCTACCTGTACATCAACTCACCCGGTGGGTCGATTACGGCGGGTATGGCCATCTACGACACGATGAGCTTCGTGCCGAACGACATCGTGACCGTAGGAATCGGCATGGCTGCCTCGATGGGGCAGTTCCTGCTCACCGCAGGCACCAAGGGCAAGCGCTACATTACGCCGAACGCCCGCGTACTGCTGCACCAGCCGCACGGTGGCTTCGGCGGCACCGCGAGCGACATTCAGACGCAGGCCCAGCTCATCGTCTCGATGAAGAACCGCCTCGCTGAGATCACCGCGAAGCAGACCGGCAAGACCCTCGCGCAGATCAACGAGGACGGCGACCGCGATCGCTGGTTCACGGCTGAGGAAGCTCTCGAGTACGGCTTCGTCGATTTCATCAGGGACACCGCTACGGACGTCGTCGGTGGCGGCGGCACGAGCAAGTAGTCGATAGGAAAACACCACATGACGAATCTTCACATGCCACAGAGCGGCTCGGCGAACGGGCTGATGCCTGACTCCCGCTACGTCCTTCCGACCTTCGAGGAGCGCACCGCCTACGGTTTCAAGCGCCAGGATCCGTACGCCAAGCTCTTCGAGGATCGCATCATCTTCCTCGGCGTCCAGGTAGACGACGCCTCGGCAGACGATGTTATGGCTCAGCTGCTCGTGCTCGAGAGCCAGGATCCCGAGCGCGATATCACGATGTACATCAATTCTCCCGGTGGATCGTTCACCGCGATGACTGCGATCTACGACACCATGCAGTATGTCCGCCCGCACGTCCAGACGGTGTGCCTTGGCCAGGCGGCCTCGGCTGCAGCTGTGCTGCTCGCCGGTGGCACCCCAGGCAAGCGCCTCGCCCTTCCGAACGCTCGCGTACTCATCCACCAGCCGTCAAGCGGCCAGGGCGGGCACGGCCAGGCATCGGATATCGAGATCCAGGCCGCGGAGATCCAGCGGATGCGCGACTGGCTTGAAGAGACCCTGTCAAAGCACTCCAAGCGCTCGGTTGAAGAGGTACACACCGACATCGATCGGGACAAGATCCTCAGCGCTCAGGAGGCCCTCCAGTACGGGCTCATTGACCAGGTGCTGACGAGCCGAAAGAACCCGCAGCCCGCAATCGGGCAGTAACGGGATTCACTCGGTAACGGTGTGATTACAAGCTGGCGGCGCGCGGTCTGAACAGGCGGCGCGCCGCCGGTCTTTGTCAGAGGTCGCCACTAGGCTCGAAAGCGTACTAGCGACGCGAGGAGGTTTCGGAATGGCACGCATTGGCGAAAGCAGCGAGGTGCTGAAGTGCTCGTTCTGTGGGAAATCGCAGAAGCAGGTCGCGCAGCTCATTGCCGGCCCGCAGATCTACATTTGTGATGAGTGCGTTGCGCTCTGCAACGAGATCATCGAAGAGCGCCTGTCGGAGCATCAGCCTGCCGAGCCAAGCGATTTTACGCTCCACAAGCCGCGTGAAATCTCGGGCTTCCTGGACCAGTACGTCATCGGCCAGGACCGCGCGAAGCAATCGCTCGCGGTCGCCGTCTACAACCATTACAAGCGCGTACGCGCCGCGAGCGCGATCACGAGCGCGGAGTTCGCGACCGAACAGGTCGAGATCGCCAAGTCGAACATCATGATGATCGGGCCGACAGGGTGCGGAAAGACCTACCTCGCCCAGTCGCTGGCACGTCAGCTCGGTGTGCCGTTCGCTGTCGCCGACGCGACCGCGCTCACTGAAGCCGGATACGTCGGCGAAGACGTCGAGAACATCCTCCTCAAGCTCCTGCAGGCCGCAGACTTCGACGTGCAGCGCGCTGAGACCGGCATCATCTACATCGACGAGATCGATAAGATCACTCGCAAGGCCGAGAACCCGTCGATCACCCGCGATGTCTCGGGGGAGGGCGTGCAGCAGGCGCTGCTCAAGATCCTGGAGGGGACCGTCGCCTCCATCCCGCCGCAGGGCGGCCGTAAGCATCCCAACCAGGAGTTCATCCAGCTCGACACGACTAATGTGCTCTTCATCGTCGCCGGTGCCTTCTCCGGTCTTGAGGAGATCATTGCACAGCGGCTCGGCAAAGGCGGCATCGGGTTTGGTACCCCCATGGGCGCGAAGCGCGAAGAGTCGGAGTTGTTCGCAGAGGTCCAGCCGGAAGACCTGCACCGCTTCGGACTCATCCCGGAGTTCATTGGGCGACTGCCCGTCATCGCGACGGTCGATCCGCTCGACACCGATGCGCTGCAGCGCATCCTCACGGAGCCGAAGAACGCCCTGGTGAAGCAGTTCCAGCGCATGTTCGAGCTCGACGACGTTGACCTGGAGTTCGAGGACGACGCCCTCGCGGAAATCGCGAACCTCGCAGTGGCCCGGAAGACCGGGGCTCGCGGCCTCCGATCCATTTTGGAGACCGTACTGGGCCCGGCCATGTTCGACGTACCCTCAAACGATGACGTGTCAAAGGTCATCGTGACCCGGGCAGCCGTGCTCGAAGAGGAGCCCGTCGTGATGGTCGCAGCTCAGAGCGGCCGCGAGAGCGCCTAGCCCACTGCCGGCAGTGCCGGCGCGTGGCCCACGGCCTCACCCCTCAGCCGAGGACCGCTGTCAGGTCATAGCTCAAGAGCACACCGGCTGAGTCGGTGGGCAGCGTGACCGCAGCCACCTCGAGGCCTGTGCCGGTGAGCGTTGCTGCGCGCCCCCCATCGCCGGTTTCGGTTTCATTGGAGACGGTAAACCCACCGGACGAGACAATGGCGTCCCAGAGTGCTTCTGCGGCAGGCTGATCCTCCGCCCGCAACACGACAAACCAACTGTCGACGCCACGTGAACCGGCGTCGTCGATGACGGCGCCCTCTGGCAGCACGAAGGCTGCGGGAAAGTCTGCCGGGAGCTCCACCTGCTTGTCGAAGACCTCGTCGGGGTTCTCCTCCTGCCAGCTTCCACCCTCGGGCTCGACCTTTTCGGTCAGGTCACGACCATCAGGGTTGACGGTTCCTGGTTCTGGGGCGCAGCCTGAGAGGGGAGCGAGGAGCAACCCCAGGGCGAGCACCCCGGTAGTGGCGCGCATCTTATGTGTCATCCCAGCAGCCAATCGTCATCGTCCTCGTCGTCGTCATCGCCGGCGGTGTCCGACGGCGATGGAGCGCCATCAACGGCGCGTTCTGTCACCCTACCGTCAGCAGTCACTCCCACATCGGCAAGCACCGTGGCGGCACTGTCAATGAGTTCGACCCGCGCCCGGCCCTCGAGCCAGGTCAGCGTCCACGACGCCCCACTGGCAGCGCCCTCGCGCTCCGCCTCGATCCGTGCGATGGTTTCGTGCAGCAGCTCGGGCACGCCGGGGTGGGGCGCATCACCCACCTGCCAGCGTGACCCGAGCTGCATGTACCTGTCCTATTCGTTCGTTCGTTGGTATCGCGGAGTGAGGCTGTTACTCAACCGTCGCAACCGTAATCTCGGCGACCTGGACATCGGTGACGTCGGCTGCCTCGATCCTGAGTTCTTCGATCCGACCCACGTCGGACAGGTCGCTCGCCGCGAGCTGGAGGCGCGCGACGTCCGCAGCGGGTGCGTGCACCACTGCCAGGGTAACGGTCGTGCGCATCGACACCTTGGCATCGGTCTTCGCGCCGCGCACGCCAATGAGCGCATCTCCGACGAGGTCGAGCAGTCCGGCGTCGGCGTCCGCTCCGGCAAGGTCGGTGAGCTCACTGGCGACCGGCCAGCTTGCACGGTGCACCGAGCCCTCCTGGAACCAGGACCAGACCTCCTCGGTTGCGTACGGGAGGAACGGGGCAAACAGCCGAACGAACGTCGACAGCGCGGTGCGCAGGGCGGTGACTGCCGACGCCTGAATCTGTCCGGTGCCGTTGTGTGCGCGCTCCTTGACGAGCTCAAGGTAGTCGTCACAGAACGTCCAGAAGAACGATTCCGTGTGCTCGAGGGCGCGCTGGTGATCATAGGTTTCGAAGGCACGCGTTGCGTCGTCCACGACACGAGCAAGCTCAGCGAGCATCGACCGGTCAATCGGCTCGGACACCGTGCCCGCGCCACTCGCGTCAAAGGACAGCGTGAACTTTGCTGCGTTCAGCAGCTTGATCGCGAGCCTGCGGCCAATCTTGATCTGCGTCGGGTTCTGCGGATCGAAGGACGCGTCAGTGCCGAGCTTTGCCGAGGCTGCCCAGTAGCGCACGGCGTCAGACCCGTGCTGGTCGAGCATTCCTGCCGGGGTGACAACGTTGCCCTTCGACTTCGACATCTTCTTGCGCTCGGGGTCGAGGATCCAGCCTGAGACGCCGGCGTGCTTCCAGGGGAGCGTCCCCGACTCCAGCTCCGAACGGAGCACGGTCGTGAACAGCCAGGTGCGGATAATGTCCTGTCCCTGCGGGCGCAGGTCGAACGGGTACACGAGGTCGTAAAGCTCTTCGTCGCGTTCCCACCCGCCGGCCAGCTGCGGGGTGAGGGAAGACGTGGCCCACGTGTCCATGACGTCGACCTCGCCCTGGAAACCACCGGCGACACCGCGCTGATCAGCGGAGTATCCGGCGGGGGTGTCGCTCGAGGGGTCGACGGGCAGCTGGTCCTCGCTCGGCACGATCGGCTCGTCGAACACCGGGTTGCCGTCTGTATCGAGCGGGTACCAGACGGGAATCGGCACACCGAAGAAGCGCTGGCGCGAGATGAGCCAGTCACCGGCGAGGCCCTCCACCCAGTTCTCGTACCGGACCCGCATGAAGTCGGGGTGCCATTCTAGTTCCTTGCCGTGCGCGAGGAGGCGCTCGCGGAGGGCCTCGTCACGGGCACCGTTCTTGATGTACCACTGGCGAGTGGAGACGATCTCGAGGGGCTTGTCGCCCTTCTCGAAGAACTTCACCTGGTGGTTGATCTTGCGGATCTCACCTGTGAGCTCGCCCGAAGCCTGGAGCAGCTCGACCATAGTCTGCTTCGCGCTGAAGACGGTCTTGCCCGCGATCTGAGCGAAGGCCTCGCGGCCAGCATCAGAGGTGATTGCCTCGGGTGCTTCCGAGATGATGCGGCCGTCGAAGCCGAGGATCGCGCGGTTGGGCAGGTCGAGTTCGCGCCACCAGATGACGTCGGTGACGTCGCCGAAGGTGCAGACCATGGCGATGCCGGTGCCCTTGTCCTGCTGGGCAAGGTGGTGTGCAACCACGGGAACCTCGACGCCGAAGATCGGAGTCGTGACGGTCTTGCCGAAGAGTGGCTTGTAGCGCTCATCGTCAGGGTGCGCAACGAGTGCGACACAGGCGGCGAGCAGCTCAGGCCTGGTCGTGTCGATGAGGATGTCGTCGCCACCGTCAGTGCGATGGAACGAGAGCGTGTGGTAAGCGCTCGGCTGCTCGCGGTCCTCGAGCTCGGCCTGCGCGACGGCGGTGCGGAAGGTCACGTCCCAGAGCGTGGGGGCCTGCGCCTGGTACGCCTCGCCACGGGCAATGTTGCGCACGAAGGCGAGCTGCGAAGCGCGGAGCGACTCCTGGCCGATAGTGCGGTAGCTCTGCTTCCAATCGACGGAGAGTCCGAGCGTGCGCCAGAGCGCCTCGAACTGCTTCTCATCCTCGACGGTGAGCTCTTCGCAGAGGTCGATGAAGTTACGACGCGAGACCGCGACCTGGTCGCCCGGCTTGATATTTTTGCCGCTCGTGCCGTCGTGCGGGGGCACGAAGTCGGGGTCAAAGGGAAGGGTCGGGTCGCAACGCACGCCGTAGTAGTTCTGCACGCGGCGCTCGGTTGGCAGACCGTTGTCGTCCCAGCCCATCGGGTAGAACACCCGCTTGCCGTTCATGCGCTTGTAGCGGGCGACGGTGTCAGTGTGGGTGTAGGAGAACACGTGGCCGACGTGGAGCGAGCCTGATGCTGTCGGCGGGGGAGTGTCGATGCTGTAGACGTCGTCGCGGGTCACCCCGTCACGATCGAACGCGTAGGTGCCCGTCTCTTCCCAGACCGCCCCCCACTTGGATTCGAGTCCCTCAAGTGCCGGCTTGTCGGGGATCGCGTTCATGACGGGGGCTCCGTTTTCTCGACTGAGTGCAACACAGTTGGCACTCTGTCGTGTTCGATGTGGACGGCACCGCGTAAGCGAGTCACAGCTGAGTCGACTCTGGTGCCTGAAGGGGTTTCTCGGAAGTCTATCGCGCTCCGCGTGAAGATTAGTAGATGTGTTGTGCGCAATCTATATATAGACTGCCGGTATGACCAGCCAAACTCGAGACATAGAGAGGCAGATGCTGGGGGCGTTTGCGACCGTTGCGCGACAGTGGGGTGCCACCCCACTAGAAGGAAACATTGCGGAGACACTGGGCCTTGAGATCGAGGACAGCGAGATTCGCGTGATCTACGTGCTGGGGGCACGTACGGTCGAGATGCGGCCGGGCGATCTCGCCACGCAGCTCGGGGTGAGCCGGCCGACACTCTCGAAGTCGCTCACCCGACTGCGAACGGCACGGCTGGTGGAGAGCGCGCCCGCCGATGACGATAAGCGTTCGGTGTTTGTGACGCTCACCGACCACGGTAGAGCGGCGTACCGCGCCCTCATCGAGTTCGGCATCAACGTCATCGATTCAGCAAATGGCGACCTGTCCTCAGATGATCTCGCCCTCATTTGCGAGTTCCTCGAGCGATTTGCTGAGCGGCTTGGCGGCCCGGGCCCGGTCGTGCTTCCTGAGGTCCCCAGGTAGCTCGTCGACATCCCCAGCCAGCGGCCCCCTAACATTGAAGTGTTGCGGGCCCCAGCTTCCGCGACGGGAGGAACAGACAATGACAGAACGCATTCGCATCGGCATCGTCGGCTACGGAAACCTCGGGCGCGGCGTGGAGACCGCCCTCGCGCTCAGCCCCGACCTCGACCTCATCGGCGTGTTCAGCCGGCGCGATCCGTTATCGGTGACGACCGCGCGTGCAGACACCCCGGTGTACGCAATGTCGCAGCTCGACGAGTTCGCCGAGCGCGTCGACGTGCTCATCCTCTGCGGCGGATCGAAGTCAGACCTACCCGAACAGACCCCGGCGCTAGCCGCGAGGTTCTCGGTTGTTGACAGCTTTGACACACACGCCAAGGTGCCCGAGCACTTCGCTGCGGTCAACGAAGCAGCAGCGGCGGGCGGCAATGTCGCCATCATCTCAACGGGGTGGGATCCGGGCCTGTTCTCGCTGAATCGCTTGTTCGGCGAGGCCATCCTGCCGCAGGGTGAGACATACACCTTCTGGGGGCGCGGGCTCAGCCAGGGCCACTCAGACGCCCTGCGCCGCATCCCGGGTGTTGCGGGCGCCGTGCAGTACACGCTGCCGAGCGAGGATGCGATCGAGCGGGTGCGGGCGGGCGAGAATCCGGAGCTTTCCACTCGCGAGAAGCACGACCGCCAGTGCTTCGTCGTGCTCGAGCCTGGGGCGGATGCGGACGCAGTCCGTGAGACCATCGTGACGATGCCTGACTACTTTGAGCCGTACGACACGACCGTGGAGTTCATCACCGCGGAAGAGCTGGCGCGCGACCACGCCGGCATGCCCCACGGCGGGTTCGTGATTCGTTCGGGGGAGTCGTCGCCGGGAACGACGCAGACCATCGAGTACCGTCTCGCCCTCGACTCGAATCCTGAGTTCACCTCGAGCGTGCTCGTGGCGTACGCCCGCGCAGCAGGAAAGCTGTCGCGCGGTGGGAGCACCGGCGCATTCACGCCGTTCGACATCGCGCCGGGGCTGCTGTCTCCGAAGACACCAGAGCAGCTCCGCAAGGAACTGCTGTAACGCACAAGCCCAGCACAACAGAGCGGCCCCTCCGGGTAATCCGGAGGGGCCGCTCTGTTGTGCACGGGCAGCGGAAGCTGCCGAGCGCCAGTTAGGCGATGAGGCCCGGGTACGCGTCAGCGTTATCCTTGAGCCACGCCTGCACGGCGCCCTCGGGGTCACCATCGAATTCATCGCCGGTGATCAGGCCCTCAAGCGCAGCGTACGCCGCGTCGTCGAGCTTGATCTTCGAGATGTACTCGGCGGCCTCGGGGAACTCGTCCGAGAAGCCGTCGGTGCCGAGGAAGTGGAGTGTCTCAGGCGTGCCCATCGCACCCTTCGGATCCTCAAGATCCTTGATCGGGTACGCGTCGTTTGCCCAGAACGGACGCCACAGCGTGACGACGACGTCCTCTTCCTTGTCGATCTTCTCCTGCAACGTGGCGAGCATCGCGGCAGTTGAGGAGGTCACCAGCTTGTACTCGCTGTCGAGACCGTACTCTGGCATCATCGTGTCCTGGGTCTGTGCCGTGAGACCAGCCCCGGGTTCGATGCCGATGATCTCGCCGCCAAAGCGATCTGCCTGGCCCTTGAGATCCTCAATCGAGTTCACGTCGGTCATGTAGTCGGGCACGGCAATGGTGAGCACTGCACCGTCGTAGTAGCCGCCGAGATCCTCGATCTTGTCTTCGTACTTATCCATGTAGTCGGCGTGCGTGACCTCGGGCCACGCTGACGGGTACATGTCGAAGTCGCCGCCGGCGAGGCCCGCGTACAGCACGCCGGCCTCGGTAAGTTCAGTCATCTTGACGTCGTAGCCGAGCTTGCCGAGCTGGTCTTCGAGCAGGTAGGCAGTGCTCAGGCCGTCAGTCCAAGCGGGAAGGAAACCGAGCGTGATGGTGCCGCTGGCATCACCCGTGTCCGAGTTTCCGGCGTCGGCGTCTCCGCCGCCGGTGGAGCAGCCCGCGAGTACGAGGCTGGCTGCGGCCGCAAGGCCGATGACTCCTGTGAGGTGTCGCTTGTTCATGTGTTCCTTTCGTCCGCGCCTGGGGCGCGGGTTGGGGTTGGCCGAATGAGTCTGTGGAGCGGGCTACGCTGACGCGGTCGCTGCAGCGGCGTGCTGCCTGCGTGTGCGTCGCTTGCGTAGCGCGCTGAGGGCCGAGTGCTTGAACGCCTTCGGCTCGCCGAGTGCAGCCGTGACGCGGTCGAGGAAGACGGCGAGGAACACGACCGAGAGGCCCGCTTCGACGCCCTGCCCGATGTTCATTGTCGAGATTGCCGAGACAACCTGCTTGCCGAGCCCGTCAGCACCGGCCATACCTGCGACGACGGCCATCGAGAGCGCAAGCATGATGACCTGGTTGATGCCCGCAAGAATCGTCGGCATTGCGAGCGGGAGCTGAATGCCGCGGAGAATCTTGCCGGGTGTCGAGCCAAAGGCGTGCCCGGCTTCGACGACCTCGGAGTCGACGCCGCGGATCCCGAGCTCGGTGAAGCGCACGCCCGGGGGCAACGCGAAGAGCACCGTGGCGAACACGCCGGGAACGAAGCCGATGCCGAAGAACACGACGGCGGGAATGAGGTAGACCATGGCAGGCATGGTCTGCATGAAGTCGAGCACGGGCCGGATCGCAGAACTGAACGTGTCGTTGCGTGCGGCCAGAATGCCGACTGGTACCGCGATGACCACCGCCACGAGTGCGGCAATAAGCGTCAGCGACAGCGTGAGCATCGCGTCTTCCCACTGGTTCATGGCGACGATCAGCAGCAGGGTGACGACGGTGCCGATGGCGAGCTGCCACGAGCGCAGCAGCCAGCCGACGAGCGCGAGAATGAGGATCAACACCGGGTACGGCGTTGCAATTAACACGTCCGAGAGTCCCTCTACGAGGAACTTAATGACGGTCGTGACGATCTGCAGCAGCCAGTCGAAGGTGTCGTTGAACCAATCGAGGCCGTCGGAGACCCACTTACCGAGGGGAATGCGGAAGTTCATGCCTGGCTCCCTTCGCTCGCGGCCAGGCCTTCGCTCGGCGCGGCGTTCCCGTCGGTGGTGGCGTCCAGCGTCGCGGTGATGAGCGCTGAGGACACGTCGGGCGTGGGCTCGATGATGGGGATCTCCGTGGTCATAGTGGGAAGGTTCGCGAGCGACGCGAGCAGTGTCACTCGGGGCACGACCCCGATGAGCCGGTCCTGCTCGTCCACAACAGCCACAGGCAGCGGGCTCTCGACTGAGAGTTCGAAGAGCTCTGCGATGTACTGGTCAGGCGACACGATAGAGGGTGTCGGCTTGAGGGCATCATTGATGTTCGCACTACCCTCGCGGACGAGTCGGAGCATGTCCTTGTCGCGCACAACGCCAACGAGCTTGCGTCCGCTTGAGACGACGAAGCACGCCGAGGTCTGCAGATCGCGCATCGTGCGGAGTGCGGCTCGTGGCCCGGCAGACGCAGGGACGACCGCACGTGGCGGCTCCATGACGTCGCCGGCGGTGAGCACGCGGGCGCGATCCACGTCCTGCACGAACTGGGCGACGTAGTCGTTCGCGGGGTCGGTGAGGATGTCGTTCGGGGTGCCGAGCTGCATGATGCGCCCGTCGCGCATGACCGCGATGCGGTCGCCGAGGAACATCGCCTCGTTGAGATCGTGGGTAATAAAGACGATCGTCTTGCCGAGCTCCTGCTGGAGTTCGACGAGGAGTTCCTGCATCTCGCGGCGGATCAGCGGGTCGAGCGCCGAAAAGGCTTCGTCCATGAGCAATATCTGTGTGTCAGCCGCGAATGCGCGGGCGAGCCCGACACGCTGCTGCATGCCACCGGAGAGCTCGGAGGGGAGCGAGTCGCCCCAGCCTTCGAGCCCCACACGATTCAGCCAGGACTGCGCCCGCTCGCGGCGCTCCTCGAGCGGAACGCCCTTGATCTCCAGGCCGTATGCGGCGTTGTCGAGGACGGTCCGGTGCGGGAAGAGCGCGAAGTGCTGGAACACCATGGCCATCCGCTCGCGGCGGACGTCGCGGAGATCGTTCGGCGACATGCCAACGATCTCGTCGCCGAACACCCTGATGGAGCCCTCGGTTGTGTCGCCGAGTCCGTTCAGCAACCGGATGAGGGTCGACTTGCCGGAGCCCGAGAGCCCCATGACGACGAAGATCTCGCCGACGCGTACGTCAAAGCTCGCGTCGATGACTGCCGCGGTGCCGAAGGCTTTCACGTCATCGCGTGTAGCGCCGGCACGGAGCCGCTTTGCGGCTTCCTTCGGGCGGCGGCCGAAAACTTTGTAGGCGTGGTCGACCGAAATCGCTATTTCGTCGGCCTCCGAGTCGGTCCGTGGATCGACGGTTTGGTCAAGCATGTTCCTCCTGTGCGGTGTTTCCGCTGGTTTTAGGCGTTCTTAAGTTCAGCCTCGGTAAAGGCATCGTTGTCCCGAGAACCCCTCATTCGACGGTATACGCGATCCGTCACGGTGTGTACACATGAATTTCACAGGAAAGTGCTCAAATGCTGCCACCATCAGGGATTAGGCCAAATGTCAGTTGTTACCCATTCGTTACCCAAGCGAGGGTGAATCACGTCGATAATGTTTTCTTCACCTTTCTGTGCGCGCGTTCACCCGGCCGCGCAGCAGTCTCGGGTAGAATGGCGAGTAGCGACATCGATCCGGCCATCACCGGGGAGTCTTCGGAAGAACAGTGCCCCGGCAAGGGGCACCCACTAGAACCGAACGGGCAGGCCCGTCACAGCCCAATGAAGTGGCGCTCCCCGCGCACAGCACGGGGAGCGCAAGCCGGGTGGTACCGCGGGATGTGAATCGATTCACACACTCGCCCCAGCGTGAGATTCGCGTGATGAGAAGGTACCGACACCCATGAGCTATCCCAAGCAGTCAACAGGGACGCCGCAGTCGACCGGCGAGGCGACAGCCCCCGGCGCAGCGTTCGGCGTGAACCCATCTCCGCGACTCCCCGAGGTCGAACAGCGCGTGCTGTCGTTCTGGGACGCGGACAACACCTTCCGCACCTCGATTGCGCAGCGCGAGGGCTGCGAGGAGTGGGTATTCAACGACGGCCCTCCCTTCGCCAACGGCCTGCCACACTACGGCCACCTCCTCACCGGCTATGCCAAAGACGTCTTCCCGCGCTTCCAGACGATGCGCGGCAAGAAGGTCGAGCGGCGCTTCGGCTGGGACACCCACGGACTACCAGCCGAGCTCGAAGCGATGAAGCAGCTCGGCATCACCGAGAAGAGCCAGATCGAGGCAATGGGCATCGACGTCTTCAACGCGAAGGCTCGCGAGTCCGTGCTCGAGTACGCAGGGGAGTGGGAAGACTATGTCACTCGCCAGGCGCGCTGGGTCGACTTCGAGAACGATTACAAGACCTTCAACCTGCCGTACATGGAGAGCGTCATCTGGGCGTTCAAGCAGCTCTATGACAAGGGCCTCGCCTACGAGGGCCAGCGGATCCTCCCATACTGCTGGCGTGACGAGACGCCGCTGTCGAACCACGAACTGCGCATGGACGACGACGTATACCAGGAGCGGCAGGATCCCTCGGTCACGGTCACCTTCCCGTTCCGTGGCGAGCGCGCGGAAGCGCTCGGACTGACGGGAGTTCGCGCGCTCGCGTGGACCACCACGCCGTGGACCCTGCCGACGAACGCCGCGCTCGCGGTCGGCCCCGAGATCTCCTACGTCGTCGTTCCCGCGGGCCCTGCGGGCGCCTCCGACGGCGGCGCCGCTGGCGAGGCGAGCTACCTCGCAGCCGCCGACCTCGCGGGCAACTACGCCTCCGACCTCGGCTACGAGTCGGCAGACGATCTGCGCGCAGCCATCACCGCCACGATCCCAGGCGCTGAGCTCGCGGGCGCGCGCTACGCGCCGCTCTTCGACTACTTCGCCGACACCGAGGTGTGGGGCACCGAGAACTACTGGCAGGTGCTCGTCGACGGCTACGTCACGACGACCGACGGCACCGGCATCGTGCACCAGGCGCCCGCCTACGGTGAGGACGATCATCGCCTCGCCACCGAGGCCGGCATGCCCACGATCCTCAGCCTCGACGAGGGCGGCAAGTTCGTGGCGTCCGTCACCGACGTCGCGGGCGAGCTCTGGATGGACGCGAACCGCCCACTCATCCGCATGATCAAGGCCTCTGAGCGGCTGCTGCGCGAGCAGAGCTACCTGCACTCGTACCCGCACTGCTGGCGCTGCCGAAACCCGCTCATCTACCGCGCTGTCTCGAGCTGGTTCGTGCGCGTCACGGAGATCAAGAGCCGCATGCTCGAGATCAACGAGGAAATCGAGTGGGTGCCGGCCAACGTCAAGCACGGCCAGTTCGGTAAGTGGCTCGAGGGCGCACGCGACTGGTCGATCAGCCGCAACCGCTACTGGGGCAGCCCGATCCCGGTGTGGCAGAGCGACAACCCCGAGTTCCCGCGCGAGGACGTCTACGGCTCCGTCGCCGAGCTCGAGGCCGACTTCGGCGAGCTGCCCCGCAACGAGGCAGGCGAGATCGACCTGCACCGCCCGTACATCGACTCGCTCACCCGGCCGAACCCCGACGACCCGAGCGGCCAGTCGACGATGCGCCGCATCGAAGACGTGCTCGATGTCTGGTTCGACTCGGGTTCGATGCCGTTCGCGCAGGCCCACTACCCGTTCGAGAACGTCGAGTGGTTCGAGAACGTCCAGCCCGCCGACTTCATCGTCGAGTACATCGGGCAGACCCGCGGGTGGTTCTACGTACAGCACATTCTTGCGACCGCGCTGTTCGACCGCCCCGCGTTCAAGAACGTCATCAGCCACGGCATCGTGCTCGGCTCCGACGGCAACAAGATGTCGAAGAGCCTGCAGAACTACCCCGACGTCAACGAGGTCTTCGACCGCGACGGCTCCGACGCGATGCGCTGGTTCCTCATGGCGTCGCCCGTCGTGCGCGGCGGCAACCTCATCGTCACCGAGGAGGGCATCCGTGAGGGCGTCAGGCAGTTCCTCCTGCCGCTCTGGAACAGCTGGTACTTCTTCAGCCTCTACGCGAACGCCGACGGGTTTGAGGCCGAGCGCCGCGTGGATTCGAGCGACCCGCTCGATCGCTACATTCTCGCGAAGACGGGCACGCTCGTTCGGGAGGTCGGCGACCACCTGGAAGGGCTTGACACGACGAGCGCCGCAGCGGCGCTTCGCGACTTCGCCGAGGTGCTCACGAACTGGTTCGTGCGTCGCTCGCGCGACCGCTTCTGGGGGGGCGTCGCAGGCGCAAACGGCAAGGCCGCGAACAAGCAGGCCTTCGACACGCTCTTCACCGTGCTCGAGACGCTCGCGCGCGTCGCTGCCCCGATGGCCCCGCTCGTGACCGAAGAGGTCTGGCGCGGGCTCACCGGTGGCCGCTCCGTGCACCTCGAGGATTGGCCCGACGCAGCCGAGTTCCCTGTCGACGACGAGCTCGTCGCCGCGATGGACGAGGTTCGGCAGATCACCTCGCAGGTGCTCGCGCTGCGCAAGGCGAACAAGTTGCGCGTCCGCCTGCCGCTCGCGGAGCTCACCGTCGTCACCTCGCGCCCGGCATCGCTTGAGCCCTTCGCAGACATTCTGCGCGACGAGCTCAACGTGAAGCACGTGCGCCTCGTCCAGGAGACCGAGTCGAGCGCCGCCGAGAACGGCATCGTGCAGACCCTCGCCGTGAACGCGCGCGCCGCGGGCCCCCGCCTCGGCAAGCAGGTGCAGTTCGCGATCAAGGCCGCAAAGGCCGGCGACTGGCGCGAGCAAGACGGCGTCGTGGTCGCGGGCGACATCGCCCTCGAGCCTCACGAGTACGAGCTCACGCTGCAGGCAGGCACTGGCGCTGACGACGGTGGCCCAGCTATCACCCTGATCCAGGGTGGGGGCTTCGTCCTGCTCGATACCGTGACCACCCCGGAGCTTGAAGCAGAGGGCGTCGCGCGAGACGCGATCCGCGGCATCCAGGAGGCGCGCAAGAATGCGGGCCTCGAGGTGAGCGACCGCATTGAGTTACGTCTCTCCGCAGCTCCGGAGTATGCGTCAGCGTTGGAGACTCATGCCGAACTCATCAAGGGCGAGACGCTCGCGACTGAGCTGGCCGTCACCGGTGAGGCCGATCCGCAGCCCGCAGCGTCCGCGGAGGGTACCTTCTCGACCGTGAGCGCAGCACTCGGCAGCTCGAAGGCGTCGCTTGCCATCACCGTCGTGCACCCGAATACCACAGCGAACACCGATCCGAACGGAGCCTCGGCGTGAATTCAGCTCCTATGAGTGCAGCTCAGGGCGTCTACGAGGCGCTCCTCACCCGCGTGGGCGAGGCGCACCCCCGCCCCCGGATCGAGCCGGTGCGCCGCCTCGCCGAACTCGCGGGCTCGCCACAGCTTTCCTACCCGGTGATCCAGGTTGCCGGCACCAACGGGAAGACCTCAACGAGCCGCGCGATTGAGTCGCTGCTGCGCGCCCACGGGCTGCGCACTGGCCTCTTTACCAGCCCGCACCTGCTCGATTTCACTGAGCGCTTTCAGCTCGACGGTGCACCGATCGACCCTGCTGCGCTCGCAGATGCCTGGGCTGAGCTCGAGCATCCGCTCGCGATCGTCGATGCGGAACTCGAGGCGGCCGGCCAGGGGAGGATCACCTTCTTCGAGGCGCTCGCAGTGCTCGCCTTCGCGGCATTCGCCGACGCCCCAGTCGAGGTCGCGGTGATCGAGGTCGGGATGGGCGGCGAATGGGATGCGACGAACATCGTCGATGCTCAGGTGGCCGTGTTCACGCCGATCGGGCTCGACCACGTCGAGCATCTCGGGCCCGACACCCAAACAATCGCGCGCACGAAGTCGCTCATCATGAACGAGGGCTCGACCGCTGTCTCCGCCGATCAGGACATTGATGCGCTGGGCGAGCTCGAGGACACGGCTGCCCGGCTGGGCGTCACGCTGTTCGTTCAGGGTCGCGACTTCCGGCTTGCCGACGACCGTTTGGCCGTTGGCGGCCGCCAGATCGACGTCTCCGGAATCACCGGCGCAGCCTACGACCCCGCTTTTGTTCCGCTCTACGGCCAGCACCAAGCCGAAAACGTGACGCTCGCCATTGCCGCGGTCGAGGCGTTCTTCGGCGGGGAGCGCCCGATCCCCGGGGAAGTCCTCGACGAGGGACTCGGCCAGCTCACCTCACCTGGTCGCCTCCAGCTCATTGGGGCGGATCCGATCGTCTATGTCGACGCGGCACACAACCCGCACGGGGCCGAGGCGCTCGTTCGCGCGGTCACCGAGTCCTTTGCTTTTGAGGAGCTCGCGCTTGTTGTCGGGGTGCTTGAGGAGAAGGACGCGCACGGCCTGTTGCAGACGCTCGCGCCCATCGCCCACCAGGTGTTCGCGACCGCAGTCGACTCGCCCCGGTCGTTGCCAGCGGAGGAACTCGCGTCGATCGCGGAGTCGGCAATCCCCGATACTGCCATTGAGGCACTCCCCACGCTCGCACTCGCACTTGAACGCGCACGCAGCTGGGCCGAGGAGGCGAACGGGCGCGCAGTGCTCGTTGTCGGCTCGGTCTTGCTCGCCGGCGAAGCTATTTCTCAGTCGAGGACGGAAGGATGGGCAGCAGCCGCGGCAGCGCCCGGTTCGCACAAGGGAGAAACTGAATGACTCAGCAGCCGTCGAATGCGTCGCGGAACTCACGCGACGCGAACGAGGAGGAACTCGTCCTCTCGCCGTCCGAGGCAGCCGCCCATAATTCGGCAATGCGTATCTCGGGTGCCCGCAACGGTGAGCGCTCGACGCGGAAGGCGCTCGCCTCGATCGTCCTCGGTTTCGAGCTCATCATCGTCGTGCTCATCGGGCTCACCATTTTCGGCCTCGGCATCACTGATCCGCGCTGGCTCGGCCTCGTCATCGGCGGCGTTCTCGCGTTGATGTGCATCGTCGCGCTAGGAACGATCCGCTTCGGCGAGGTGGGCATCTGGATCGGCTGGGCGACGCATGTGCTTATGCTCGCGACAGCGTTCATCCTTCCCGCAGCGCTGTTCGTTGGGGCGATCTTCACCGCCCTGTGGGTGTATTGCATCGTGCGGGGCGGCAAGATTGATCGAGATAACGCGATCCTCGCCGCTCAGAGCGCCTAATCCGCGCAAGCGCATCACCCAACTTCACTACACTGAATACCGCAGTACTTCACCCCTCACACAGGAGCGTTCATGTCTACCGAGCAAACTCTCATCCTTGTCAAGCCTGATGGCGTCGCCCGCGGACTGACCGGCGAGATTCTCCGCCGCATCGAGGCGAAGGGCTACCGCATCACCGGCTTGCAGATGATGACGCCGACGCGCGAGCTGCTGGCCGCGCACTACGAAGAGCACGAGGGTAAGCCCTTCTACGAGCCGCTCATCGAGTTCATGAGCTCCGGCCCGGTTGTGGCCGTGCGCGCGGAGGGCGAGCGCGTCATCGAGGGGTTCCGCTCGATCGCTGGCGCCACCGACCCGACTGTTGCCGCTCCCGGCACGATCCGGGGCGACCTGGGCCGCGACTGGGGCGTTGCCGTGCAGCAGAACCTCGTGCACGGTTCTGACTCGACGCTCTCCGCCGACCGTGAGCTCGGTCTCTGGTTCGCCTAGGGGTTTCGCCGTTGGGCTCCGCTGATCACGCGTTTCGACGCTGAGTTCGTGTCTCGACACTGAGCGGTAGCACCCCACAGGACATGTTCCCCGTCAGATCTTCCTCCTTCCACTTCGGAAGGGGCTTGATCTGGCGGGGAACATGCTGTTTCACGGAGGTTGCAGGTGTCGGACCTGCGTGGCCTTCGGTGTCACCGGCTGGCGGTAGCGTTGACCCATGATTGCACGTCCCGTCACTGACCTCAGCGCCGCAGAGGCACGTCGTGTGGCTCTCGCAGCCCAGGGCTTCACCAATTCGCCCAGGCTGCGCAGCAGGCGGCCCTTCGACAACGCGCTCGAACGACTCCACGTGCTGCAGATCGACTCGGTGAACGTGTTTTCCCGCAGCCACTACATGCCGGTCTTCTCCAGGCACGGTGGCTACGAGCAGCAGCGTCTCGACGACCATCTGTGGGGGAGCGGCGAGTTCACCGAGTACTGGGCGCACGAGGCCGCGTTCATCCCCGTAGCCGACCGCAAACTGTTTGGCTGGCGCATGGCGGATCGGCGCGATAGACATACTGCCCGAGGTTCCTCCCCGAGTCTCGAGCAGGCCATCGCCGACGTTCGCGCAAAACTCGCGGCGAACGGCCCGCAGCTCGTTCGTGAACTCGAGGAGGGCCCGCGGGAGAAGCGTGGCCCCTGGTGGGACTGGAGCGACACCAAGCACGCTGTTGAACTGCTGTTCGCCTGGGGCGAGGTCGTTTCAGCTGGCCGAGAGGGCTTTCAGCGCCGCTACGCGCTCGCCGAACAGGCGATCGCCGACGAGCATCTCGTGGATGTGGATCGCGAGACAGCGCAGCGCCTGCTCGTTGCGCGCGCCGCGCGGTCGCTCGGGGTCGCAACGCTGCCGGACCTTGCGGATTACCACCGGCTGAAGACCGCAGAAGCACGGATCGCAGTGCGCTCGCTCGAAGCGTCCGGTGAACTCGTGCCGGTCTCGGTGCAGGGCTGGAAGACACGCACCGGCGCCCCCGAACCTGCCTGGTTACATCGTGACGCCCGCGTGCCGGGCAGGCTCGCACCGAATGCGCTGTTGACACCGTTCGACCCCGTGGTCTGGTACCGCCCGCGAGCCGAGCGGATGTTTGACTTCCATTACCGGATCGAAATCTACACGCCGAAAGAGAAGCGCCAGTTCGGCTACTACTGCCTCCCGCTCATGGTCGGCGGCAAGCTTGCCGGCCGAATTGACCTCAAAGCTGATCGAGCGCAGCGCGCACTGCTCGTTCAGGCCGCGTGGCACGAGCCGGATGCGCCGAGGCACACGGGCGACGTCGCGGCGGATCTGCTCAGGCAGGCGGCTGACTGGCAGGGCCTCAGCGAAATCCGAGTCAGTGGCGCAGGAAACCTCGAGCTGCCACGCGCACTGACCGCTTAAGACGCCGACGCTGCGCGCGGCGTTGCTCTCACTGGCGAAATGTCCCCGAACCCACCCTCCCGATTCAATCCCGGCACGCGGTAGTGCGCTGTGCGCGGTGAGCAGTCACATGTACGAAGTGCTGGGCTGCACTGTACGTGTGTGGGCTGCCCGCCACCCTGCAAGAGCCAGATTTGCCCGTCTGGCACGGGGTGTGCCCGCTGATTGAATCGGTACCGACTCGCCTGTGTGAAGTTGTGCGGCACTACGCGTGCCGCAGCTCGGCTACTCGCCGATGAGGTCGTGCGACCAGTTTGCCTGTTGAATGATGGCGTCGAGTTCGCGCAGCTCACGAGCGAGCACGTCTGCCTGGCTTCGAAGATCAGACACGGGCAGTGCCGAGACCTGTCGCAACTCGGAGCGGAGCTGACGGAGCATACCCTGGTCCTGCGCCGCATCGGCAGCTTCAACCAGGATCCCGTGCCGCATGCGAAGGCTGTCGCGCCGCGCGAGAGCGTCGGTCATCGTGGCCGTGCCAGCTGAGACGGAACCGCTCGCTTGACGGCGACGACCCGCGCTGGCTGGCTTCGCGGGTGCGATGTCGAGTTCGATGCTCGAATTCGTTGCGTTGATGCTCCGCACGAGTGCCTCGAGTTCGGTGACAGCGAGAGCCGCCTCGGCGAGCAGCGTCTCCGCGTCCTCAGCCGGGGTATCGCCCTCCTGATAGCGAGCGTTCGCGACAATGCGCGCCCGTAACTGGGCGATGCGCTTCTGCGTATCGCCGCGGAGCGCGAGCGCTTCTGCGAGTTTCACCGATGACCCTACTCTCGTTTGTGGCCCTGACAGGAGGGCCAGATTACCACGCGGGAGGCACGCGAAAACCGGGCGGCGCAAGAGGCAATGATGCTAGTGGGTGCCGTTTTTTCCTTCCGGTCGTACGCTAGGGGGACGCACAGTCGGCGCCAACCCATGGGGCCCTGTGCCGATACGAAGGGGAACGACCAGATGCGCGCAGTGACCTAGGGTCTGATGCACGTTTAGGTGACATTCAACATGGCTAGTTTCTGCTGGCCTGGAAGGATGAACCTATGCCTCCTCGT
>NZ_LOHP01000087.1 GCF_001482305.1 Leucobacter sp. G161 | reverse complement strand
ATTGATGTGCGGTTTGATGGGGTGGATCGTCGTCTGGATGCGATTGATGTGCGGTTTGATGGGGTGGATCGTCGTCTGGGCGCGATTGATGTGCGGTTTGACGGGGTGGATCGTCGTCTGGAAGCCATTGATGGGCGGTTCGATGGCATCGACCGCAGCTTTGATGCGGTCGCGGGCCGGTTCGATGCTGCGAACGGACGAACCGACCGGGTCCTAGATCGGATCGATCTGGTGCAGACCGTGCTGGGTAGCCGCATGGATGGCGTTCGCGACGGTGTGAGTGAACGGATCGACCAGGTACAAACCACGCTCGCGGCCAGAATCGATACCGTGCATATTGAGCTTCTCGGACGCATCGATGGGGTCCGCATAGAACTCGGAGATCGGTTCGATCGCTTCGACGGCCGCCTGGATGTGGTGTCTTCGCAGATCACGCAGAACCTGCCCGGCTTCGAGCGGCTGCGACCTGATCAGCGCCAACCAGAGCTGACCGGGCCTGAGCCAACCACGCAGGAGGTATGACGGCGCTGGCCGCGCGAGGCACCACTCCCGCGCGGCCACCCTCACCTACGCCGTATGCTCACTCGGCAGCCCGCGGAACCGTCTGCGATGCTGCCCGAAGCAGAGGCTTGGTGGCAAAGAGGGCAAGCACGACGAGCATAATTCCGGCGGCAACCGAACCGAACACGACGGCAAGTGACAGCGGCGCAACGACAATCGCAAGCCCGATCAGCGGCAGTGCGAGGACCCCCGCGAGGACTGCTGAGCCGAGGGAAGCAAGCAGCAGCGGCAGCATCGTGGCCTTCCGCCTGGCTGCGTCTTGCACCCCGAACGGGGTACCCATCACAGCGAGCGACTGTGAGATATCCCGGCGGTCGAGGATCTGCGCGGCCTGACCGACACCGACCGAACACGCGACCATCACGAACGACGCGATCACCGTAATGATGATGCCCGTGCGAATGTCCGCGACCAGAAACGCGTCGGCCTCGTTCCCCGAACTCCCGACGGTGTCGAGTAGTGCGACTCCGGAGCCCGCAAAGACCGCCATGAAGCTTGCCATCGCGACGCCCGACACCTGGCGCCACGCAGTCCGGGGCGACTCCAAGACCTGTCGTGCGGCGAGGAGATCGGCAGGGCGCTGCGCGCGCTTCGCTCGTGACCTCCCGAACATGCCGAGCACCCATGCCCCGATAAGGTCGAGGGCTAGCAGCGCAATGGCGAACGCGAAACCGAGCGCTCCGATCATGGCGATGATGCCTCCGAGTGAGCCAACACCGTTGATCATATTGACGACGACGATGGCGACCAGGATGCCAACTACAGCCAGCAGGGCCTGCAGCCAGGCCAGCTTCGGAGCTTGCTGTTTGAGGGCGACGCCGAGGGGGGAGATGACGACGCGACGCAGCCCGAACACCGCGCTCAGCGCGGCGATAGCGGTCACCCCGAGCACCACGAGAAGCGCATGCAGCGGCGGGAGTGCGACGCCTACCGCGCCCAGCGCTTCGCCGCGGAAGTGGATGAGACCCACGAGAGGTGTTGCAGCGTACGAGAGCGCGACCCCGAAGAGTGCGCCGAGTAGCGCGACACCCGCGGCCTCGATGATCGCGAGGAAAGCGGTGGAGCGGGCTGTCATGCCAAGCAGTCTGAGCACAGCGAGGCGGTCGTCTCGGCGCCGCGCCGACAGCCTGGCTGCGGCGTTTCCGAGCGACACGAGTGGAACCACGAGGAGTACGAGCGCGAGTGCCGTGCAGAACCAGTACAGCGGGGCGAGCTCGTCATCGTAGCCCCAGAATGTCTGAGCTCCGCCGAGGACGATCGCGAGCAACGCGGAGACGCTGGCGAACGCGACGAACGGCAACAGAATCCCTGCGGCGCCCTGACGGCTCGGCCGGGAGAGCAAGGGAAGTACGTGCAGAATCATGATTGTGCCCCCGTCCCGGCTGCGCCTGACGCCGGGAAACCGGTCGCCGTGTCGGCGACGATTCGCCCATCGGCAAGCGTAACGATTCGCTGGCAGCGCGCCGCAACCTGCGGATCGTGCGTCACGACAACGAGGGTGCGACCGCTGCCCGAAGTGGTGTGCAGCAGCGCGTTCATGACATCTTGCGAGGTTGTCGAGTCGAGCGCTCCCGTTGGCTCGTCGGCAAAGATGACGCGGGCGCCGGTGACCTGCGCGCGTGCGATCGCGACGCGTTGCGCCTGACCGCCCGACAACTGCCCGATGCGCCGCTCTTCGAGTCCCGCGAGCCCGAGAGCTGCGAGCCACTGGCCGGCCGGGACGAGGGCATCACGCTTGGACATGCCATTGAGCATGAGCGCGAGCGCGACGTTCTCGCCTGCGGTGAGTTCGGGAATGAGGAGGCCCTGCTGGAACACGAATCCGAACTGCTCGCGTCGCAGCTTGCTGCGCTCGCCGTCGGAGAGCGCGCTGATGGGGTGCCCGGCGAAGCCCACGGACCCGGCATCGGGTGTGAGGATGCCTGCGAGCATGTGGAGCAGCGTCGTCTTGCCCGATCCCGATGCCCCCATGATGGCCGTGGCGGTTCCTTCGGCGAGTGTGAGCGAGACGCCGTCGAGCGCCCGGGTGGCGCCGTATTGCTTGGTGAGCCTGTCTGCGTGGAGGATGAGATTCGTCATATCACCCACTTTCGTCGTGAAGCGACGGAGGCGCGTCGGCCCGCGGTGCCGAGGCTGTAGTACCCCGGTACCCGGGAGATTTCAGAAGACGGTAAACTGCGAGGCGTGTCTGAACTGAACGAACGTACCGAGCTCATGGCCAACCAGCGCATCGACGACAGCTTCCCCACCCTGTGGGACGAGCTGGAGTGGCGCGGGCTGATCCACGTATCGACGGACGCTACGGCGCTGTCTGAACTGCTTGAGGGCGAACCGTTCACCTACTATTGCGGCTTCGACCCGACCGCGGCGAGCCTGCACCTGGGCCACCTCGTGCAGCTGCTGCTCATGCGTCGGCTGCAGCTCAAGGGACACATGCCCCTCGGGCTCGTCGGCGGGTCAACCGGCCTCATCGGCGATCCGCGCCCGACTTCGGAGCGCACGCTGAATTCACGCGAGACGGTCTCGCAGTGGGTCGACTCGCTGGGCGAGCAGGTGTCGCGCTACCTCAGCTTCGAGGGCGATAACGCTGCGCGCCTCGTGAATAACCTTGACTGGACAGCGCCGCTGAGCGCGATCGACTTCCTCCGCGACATCGGCAAGTACTTCCGCGTCGGCACGATGATCAAGAAAGACATTGTTGCCAAGCGCCTCGACTCCGACGAGGGCATTAGCTACACGGAGTTCAGCTACCAGATCCTGCAGAGCCTTGACTACCTCGAGCTCTACCGCCAGTACGACTGCAAGCTGCAGTCGGGTGGGTCGGACCAGTGGGGCAACCTCACGAGCGGCACGGACCTTATCCGTAAGGCGGAGGGCGCGAGCGTGCACGCGATCGGCACCCCGCTCATCACCAACGCCGACGGCACCAAGTTCGGTAAGAGCGAGGGCAACGCGATCTGGCTGAACCCGGAGATGTGCTCGCCATACGCGTTCTACCAGTTCTGGCTGAACCAGGCCGATGCCGACGTGATCGACCGCCTGAAGGTGTTCACGTTCCTGACGCGTGCTGAGATTGCGGAGTACGAGACCCAGGTCGCGGAGGAGCCGTTCAAGCGTGCAGCGCAGAAGCGGCTCGCGCTCGAGGTCACCTCGCTCGTGCACGGCACGCAGGCGACACAGGGAGCAATTGATGCATCTGCTGCGCTGTTCGGCCAGGGCGAGCTCACCGCGCTCGACGAGCTGTCGCTTGCTGGTGCGGTCTCCGAGCTGCCGCATGCTGACGGTGCAGCTGGCATGAGCATCGCTCAGTTGCTCACCGATGCCGGCCTCGTGAAGGGGCTCGGCGAGGGCCGCCGCGCGATTGCACAGGGCGGCGTCTACGTGAACAACGTCAAGGTCGAGGCGGAGGACGCCGAGCTCGCTGCGGTGGATCTGCTGCACGGCAAGTTCGCTGTGCTGCGCCGCGGCAAGAAGACGCTGGCGGCCGTGCGCGCGTAGTCGCGTTCGCGAAGACCGGGGGTGGGGCGCCGTAGCGGCGGCCCGCCCCCGGTTTGGTGTTGTGGGGTGGTTTTTCTCATGCCAGGGAAGATGCATACAGCTCAACCCGAGGCGCGCCCTGCGCGTTAGATGATTCCTCTATGCGCCAACTGGGGTGAGCCCTCGCGCTGCTAACGTCTCTCGCTATGGAAACCCCTACACAGCGCCGTTGGGTGAAGCGAACGATCATTGGCGGAGTACTCGTGCTCGCCCTCGCAGGGACCGCGTTTTTCGCGCTCGCGCCAGGCATCGCCGAGAAGAGCATGAACGAAGTGACCGGGGATCCCATTCCCGAGGTGACCGCCGCTGCGCGCACGCTGCACGCAGAGCTCGCGGTGGCGGATCTGCACTCGGACACGCTCATGTGGGATCGCTCGCTGAACACCCGGGCGGATCGTGGGCACGTGGACGTGCCCAGATTGCAGGACGGGAACGTCGCGCTGCAGGTCTTCTCATCTGTGTCCAAGTCGCCGAAGGGGCAGAACTACGACTCGAACACGGGCGACACCGACAACATCACGCTGCTGTCGGTCGCGCAGCTGCAGCCGCCGAAGACCTGGTTCTCGCTGCTCGAGCGATCGAAGTATCACGCAGACAAGTTGCAGCGTGACGCGGCAGCCTCGGACGGCGCGCTGCGCGTCATCACAAACCAGCAGGAGCTGCAACAGCTCCTCACGGATCGTGCGGGGGGAGACCCGGTCATCGGAGCGCTCTTCTCGGTGGAAGGGCTGCAGAATCTCGAGGGTGACCCGAAGAACCTCGATGTGCTCTTCGACAAGGGCATGCGCATGGCCGGGCTCACACACTTCTTCGATAACGAGCTCGCGGACTCGATGCACGGCGTCGGTAAGGGCGGGCTCACCGACATGGGCCGCGCGGCGGTTGCGAGGATGCAGGAGATGGGGATCGTCGTCGATGTCGCGCACGCGAGCCACCCCGCGATTGCCGAGGTGCTCGAGCTCTCGACGAAGCCCGTCGTGGCGAGCCACGGCGGCGTGCAGGCAACGTGTGACGTGAACCGAAACCTGACGGACGAAGAAATCGTGGGCATCGCGAAGACCGGTGGTGTTGTTGGTGTCGGCTACTGGGACGCGGCGGTCTGCGAGCTCACCCCGGAGGCGGTGGTCGACGCGATCGACCACGTCGTGAAGGTCGGCGGTATCGAAACTGCGGCACTCGGCAGCGATTACGACGGGTCGACGGAAGTGGCGTGGGACACGAGCGAGCTCGCGATCATCACGCAGGAGCTGATGAACCGCGGGCACAGCGACGACGACATTCGGGCGATCATGGGCGGTAACACCCTGCGTGTGCTCGCCGAGGCGCTGCCAGCGAGCTAGCTGTTGAACTCCGACGAGTAGGCATTGAGAGCGAGCTGCCCGCCGAGGTGGGCGTAGAGCACGTTCGAATCGGCCGAGATGCGACCGTCGCGCACGAGATCCATGAGGCCGGCCATCGATTTCCCTTCGTAGACCGGGTCGACGATCACTCCCTCGAGGGATCCCAGCGAGGTGATTGCGTTGATCGTCGAAGTATCGGGGATGCCGTAGGCCGGTCCCTCCCACCCGGGGAGGATCGTGATCTCGTCATCGCGGAGCGCGCGCCCGAGGCCGATGAGGTCTGCGGTGTTGTTGGCGATGCGAGTGACCTGTTCGATGGTCTTGTCGAGGGTCGCTGAAGCGTCGATGCCGATGACCTTGCGCGGCCTCCCGCCCGCGTCTTCGAGTGCCGCAAAGCCGGCGATCATGCCGGCCTGGGTCGACCCGGTGACGGCACAGACGATGATCGTGTCGAAGAAGATACCAAGCAGCTGCTCCTGCTCGGCGACCTCCTGCGCCCAGTGTGCGTATCCGAGGCCGCCGAGCGGGTGTACAGAGCCGCCGGCGGGGATCGCGTATGGCGTCCCACCGTTGGCCTTCACATCGGCGATGGCTTCTTCCCAGCTGTCGCGGATGCCGATGTCAAAGCCGCGCGGATCGAGCCTGACGTCGGCGCCCATGATCCGCGAGAGCTCGATATTGCCGACCTTGTCGTTGACAGGGTCGTCCCAATCGACCCAGCGTTCCTGCACCAGACGGGCTTTCAGCCCGAGGTGGGCGGCAGTTGCGGCGACCTGGCGGGTGTGGTTCGACTGGACGCCGCCGATCGACACAATGGTGTCGGCGCCGGAGGCGAGGATGTCGGGAACGATGTACTCGAGCTTGCGCGTCTTGTTCCCGCCGAAGGCGAGCCCCGAGATGCAGTCGTCGCGTTTCGCCCAGATCTGCGCGCCGCCGAGATTCTCGGTGAGGCGCTGCAGCTTGTGGATGGGGCTCGGGCCGAAGGTGAGCGGGTAGCGCTGGTGGCCAGCAATCCCGGGTACGAGTGCGTGCGATGCGTTCACGATGTCTCCTTTGACTGCGAAGCGGCGGGTGAGGCCTGGATGCGGACCCATCCGATGTAGTATGCAATATATTGCGTGATACAGCATGCGTCAAGCGCATATCCTCGAATCACGACGACGAGAGTTGAGGCTGATGCCGGTTCCTTTACAGCGCGAGCTGCATGCGAGAACGCTCCTGCGCGATGACGTGTACCTGAGTCTCCGCGACGCGATTGTGCGTGGCGAGCTGCTACCCGGTGAGCAATTGCGTGATGCTGAGCTCAGTGCGTGGCTTGGCGTCTCGCGCACCCCCATTCGCGAAGCGATTCTTAGGCTGGCACGTGCGGGCCTCGTGGTTTCGACCCCCGGCCGGCTGACCGCGGTCGCGCCGGAAGACCCCCAGCGCGTGTTCTGGGCGCAGCAGATCGTGAGCGAGCTCCATGCGCTCGCGACGCGGATCGCGGTGGGTAGCATGCAGGAAGCCGACTATGCCGAGATGCTCTCGGCGAATGCGCGGCTGGGGTTGGCGATCGCGAACAGCGACGCGGGGGAGGCGATCCGCGCCGACGATGCATTCCACGCGGTGCCGGTACGTGTGGCGGGAAACCCACTCATCGCCGAACAGCTCGAGGGGGTTGCGCCGATGCTGCACCGCGCCGAGTACCTGCACTTCGGGGCGACGCCGGGGCGGCTCTCGCCCGATCGCCACGAGCGGATCGTTGCCGCGATGCGCGCCGGAGACGCGGAAATGGCCGCGGATCTCGCTCGCCGCAACTGGGAGAGCCTCGGCGAGTAGCGGGCGAGCGAGTTAGCGCGAGCCGCTCCAGGCGGCCGGCACGAGGATCCACGCGATTTCGGCACCGGTCGCGCCGGCCCGCCATGTGTGCGGGGTGCGGCCTGGGAAGGTGAGGGTGTCGCCCGGGGCGAGCGCGACTGTGCGATCGGAGAACTGCACATCGACCGTTCCCGACACCACGTGGAGCGACTCGACGTCGCAGCTGACGGTGTAGAGCTCGTCGCCGCCCGAGCCGTTGGGTTCGACGCTCGACCGAAGCACCTGCACGCGCTCTTCTGATCTCGGAGTGACGAGCCGCTCATCAGCGCCGATGCCACCCATGTTGATGCGGGGAGCGTCGGCGAGGGTGACAAGCTGGACGTCGGGTTCCTCAAACAGCGACCCGATGGGGAGCGAGAGTGCCTGGCAGAGTTGCACGAGTGTTGGCACGCTCGGCATGGTCTCGTCGCGTTCGATGCGGCTGATGAAGCCCTTGGTGAGGTCGGATGCGGCTGCGAGTTGTTCGAGCGTGAGGCCCTGCGCCTGCCGCGAGCTGCGGAGTTTCGCGCCGATCTGCACCTGGGTCTCGGCCGCAGTGGGGTGGATCGGTCGCACGGTGGCTCCTCTTTCGTGGCGGGCTCGGGGCTGGGTGTTCCACGCGTTGACGCTGCTGGACTCTCAGTCTATGCTGGAACGAAGTTCACTAATAGTGCTCAAGAGTTTACTATTAGACAACAAGTTAGGAGCAGTTACCCGTGACCGCACACACACCACAGGGCCCCGTCGACGCGAGCCTCACTCCCCGTTACGCCGGCATCGCGACCTTCGCGAAGCTGCCGCGCATCGAAGACGTTCCCGCGGCGGACATCGCCGTCGTCGGTGTCCCCTTCGACAGCGGCGTGAGCTTCCGGCCCGGCGCACGCTTCGGCCCCGCACACGTGCGCGAGGCATCGCGCCTGCTCCGCCCCTACAACCCGGCGCAAGACGTATCGCCGTTCTACGTGAAGCAGGTTGTCGACGCAGGCGACATCGTCGCGAACCCCTTTAACCTCGACGAGGCAGTCGATCAGGTGGAGGCAGCAGCAACAGAGCTCGGCGAAAAGGTCGACAAGATCGTCACCATCGGTGGCGACCACACGATCGCGCTGCCGCTGCTGCGCGCCATCAACAAGAAGCACGGCCCCGTCGCCGTCCTCCACTTCGACGCGCACCTTGATACCTGGGACACCTACTTCGGTGCACCGACGACGCACGGCACCCCGTTCCGCCGCGCCTCGGAAGAGGGCCTCATCGACATGACCGCGTCGATGCACGGCGGCACCCGCGGCCCGCTCTACGGCAAGCAGGATCTCGAGGACGACGCGATGCTCGGCTTCCAGATTGTCACGAGCGAGTTCATCGAGGAGCACGGGATCCCGGCGGCCCTCGAGAAGATCCGCACTCGCGTCGGTGACAAGCCGCTCTACATCTCGATTGACATCGATGTGCTCGACCCCTCGCACGCACCAGGCACCGGCACGCCCGAGGCGGGCGGATTGACGAGCCGCGAGATGCTCCGCCTCATCCGTGGTCTTGCCGACCTGCACATCGTAGGGGCTGACGTCGTCGAGGTCGCCCCGGCCTACGATCACGCGCAGATCACCGCGGTGGCAGCAAGCCACGTGGTGTACGAGCTCGTCAGCGCGATGGCTGCACGCGACTAACGCAACGCGTTACCGATCGGAGCTGGCCCCGGGTGTTGCGCCCGGGGCCAGCTCCGTGTCGAGGGCGGTGAGCGCAAGCAGGATCTTGGCGCGTTCAAGCGGGTCGTCGAGGTCGCGGCCAAGGAGCTGTTGAGACTCGGCGACCAGTCGCCTGACGGTATTCCGATGCAGGCCGAGATCGCGGGCGCTGCGATCCCATGAGCCGTGTTGCCGCAGCCAACTCGTGAGTGCTGTGCGCTGCTCGGCCTTATTCGCTGCGAGAAGCGGCGCAAGCCACTGCGCTGCGGCGACGCGAGCGACCGCGGGGTCTGCTGCGGCTGCCAGCGGCCAACTCGTCGAGTTCGGCTCCGCGTTGCCGTCGACGTGCCCGCCGATGTGGAGTGCTGCGCGCGCAAACTCCTCGGCCTCCTGCATTGCGGTCGGCAGCTCCAAAAACGCCCGCGGTTTGCTCACTGCGAGCAGCCACCCCAGCTGTTCAGCGTGCTGGAACTCCCCGGGAGTCGGCGGGCTCCCGACAAACGCGCGCAACTGCTTTGACCGGTGCTCGACAAACGGAGTGTGGAGGAGGTTTCGCAACCAGTTCGTGTCAGAGGCGACGGTCTCACCCGCCGGCACCGGATCCTGGCCAGCCGGGAGGCGAGGGTTGCGGATCGCGATGACCGCGTGCGCGGTTTTCGCTCCTCCCCCGAGGGAGTTGCCGACGAGCCGCGCAAACCGTTCACGCTCGGCGCCGATAATCTGCGAACCGTGCCGCTCCATGAGTAGCTGCATGATGAGCTGATCTACCGCCATCGACTGTGCGGCCGGAAGCTGGAGGAGAAGACCGACGAGGTTCGCGGCGAGCTGGAGCGCGGTGAGATCAATCCTGGTGAGGCGGGGCGACCGGCCGACCGCGAGAATTGCGGTGCCGTCGGCGTTCCGTCCCCGCGAGCTGCGCGGAGCAGCCTCATGCGCGGCGACTTCGTAGTCAACGCCGGCCACGGTGATCGCGGTGAACACCGCAGACGCGCCACTGCGAGATCCCCGGGGTCGGCGGAGCCGCTCATCGAAGTCTGCAAACAGATCCACGAAGTTGGCACCAGCCGGGGTTTGGCCGCCGAGATACAGCTCGTCACCGATGCGCAGTGCCGCCCAGCTGCCGCGGTCGGTCGCGAGTCGCTCCACGAGCCGTTGCGCAGGGCGATGCTGCAGCACGGCTTCTGTGAGGTGCCGCGCGAGCGTGTTCATGTGTTCGAGTGCGCGCGTGCGCTCGGTTTCCAGTGCCCGGTTGAGGGTGCTCGTGACGGCGGCGAAATAGATTGGCGGTGGCAGCACGATGAGTGGGAAGTCGGCGGCCTGGCAAGCGGCAAGGAGTGTTGGCGGAATCTCGGCGTGGACCGGTTCAAGACCAAATACGAGCGCGGGCACTCCTGCAGCGAGCAGTCGGTCAACGTATGCCTGGTCGTGCTCAGCATTGCCTGAGAAGGCGAGCCCGGTGACCAGGAGTAGATCGCCGGGCAGCATGTAGAGCCCCGGGTCCTCGAGCTCAATGACGATCGACGAGGCGACCGGCGTGCTCCTGATGCGTGCCGCGAGTCGCGGGTCTGCGTTGAGCGCGTCGGGGGAGGGGGACACGAGCTTTGCTTCGAGTGACGGCTCGTCAAGGAGCGTTGCGAGGGGGACCGTGGCGCGGTCAAGCAGTGTGGGGGTGGGATGCACGGTTTCTCCTCGACGTAAGATATTTCATCCTACCTGAGCTTGTATTCAGGATGAATTGCCGTCGTGTTCGACGTGAAACCTGAGTACCGTCCGTAGAAGAAACACGCAGTCGGCGTCGACACCACGGATCGGTGTCGATCCACACCACCGATCGAGGAGGACACTGTGGTCCTGGACTACATCATCATCGCCGCGTATCTCGCTGGCATTCTGGGCGTCGGCTATTGGGGCATGAAGCGCTCCAAATCGAAGAGCGACTATCTCGTCGCGGGCCGCCGGCTCGGCGGGTTCATGTACTCCGGCGCAATGAGCGCAATCGTCCTTGGCGGTGCATCGACCGTCGGTGGGATCGGCCTCGGCTGGCAGTACGGCCTTTCGGGTGCCTGGCTCGTCACCTGCATCGGTCTTGGCATTCTCGTGCTCAGTGCGTTCCTCGCGAAGCGGATCGTGAAGCTCAAGGTGACGACCGTCACTGAGATGCTTGACCTGCGCTACGGCGGATCGAACGGCCTGATCTCGGGCATCGTGATGTTCCTCTACACGCTCATGCTCACGGTGACGTCGACCCTCGCCTACGCGACGATTTTCCATGTGCTGTTCGGGATCTCGAACGTCTGGGGCGTCGTCATCGGCGGCTCGATTGTCGCTGTCTACTCGATCATGGGCGGCATGTGGTCGATCACGATGACCGACGTCGTGCAGTTCGTCATTAAGACCGTTGGCATGTTCTTTATGCTGCTCCCGATCGCGCTCATGACGGCGTCCGACGAGGCCGGCGGCTGGTCCGGTATCCGCGAGCGTCTCGGCGACTCGTTCTTCTCGCCGTGGTCGATCGGCGGCATGACTATCGTCACCTACGTCATCGTCTACACGCTCGGACTGCTCATCGGGCAGGATATCTGGCAGCGCGTCGTCACCGCGCGCACCCCGCGAGTTGCGAAGTGGGGCGGCATCGCCTCTGGCGTCTACTGCCTGCTGTACGCACTCGCCGGCGCGCTCATCGGCATGGCGGCACGCGTGTTGTTCCCGGAGCTCGATAACCGAGACGACGCCTTCGGACTCATGGCGCAGGAGATGCTGCCGCCCGGCGTTCGCGGCATCGTGCTTGCCGCCGCGCTCTCCGCAATGATGTCGACCGCCAGCGGGGCGCTCATCGCCTCGGCGACCGTCTTCACCACCGATCTCATGCCTGCCGCGCGCCGGCTCTTCGGGCTCCGACCCAAGCAGACGCAGCTTGAGGACGGCCACGTTGGCAGCGACAGTCTCGTTGCCTACCGTGTGACAATTTTTGTGCTCGCCGGCGTGACGATGTTCATCTCGACGCTCGTCACCGACGTCGTCGCGGCGCTCACCATTGCCTACGACATCCTTGTCGGCGGCCTGCTCGTCGCAATTGTTGGCGGCCTCTTCTGGCGCCGCGGGACACGGGCCGGAGCGCTCGCGAGCATGCTCGTCGGCACGATCACCGTCATCATCTCGATGTTCGTGTGGGGCATCCTCGCAAACGAGCCGATCTACTTCAGCCTGCTTGCGAGCCTCGTCACCTACATCGTCGTGAGTCTCTGCACGAAGCCCGTCGCGACCCAGGTCGTCGACGAGTGGACGCACCGGCTCAGCCTCGACGACCGTACCGCGGTCAACGATGTCGTCTACTCCGACGAACAGCGCTAATGCTCCGCGGGACGCCCCGCATTCCCGGTCTCGCGGAGGGCACGCCCGCGAGACCGGCTACCGTCTCTCTGAGTGCCTGCACACACAGTTCTTGAGGAGGAACTCATGACCACGCAGACCCCAGACACCGGCCAGCGCATCGGCGGTGACGTCGTGCTCGAAACGCTCATCGCGCTTGGAGCACGCGGCGTCGTCGGCCTGCCCGGCCAACACGCGCTCGGACTGTTTGACGCGCTCCGCCGCTCCGACCTCGCCTACCTCAGCGCTCGCGTTGAGAACAACGCCGGCTTTATGGCAGACGGCCTTGCCCGAGTCACCGGCGCGGTCGCCCCGCTGCTGTTGTCGACCGGGCCCGGTGCGCTCACCTCGCTCGCGGCGCTGCAGGAAGCGGCCGCATCGTCGATCCCCGTGCTCGCGATCAGCGCGCAGATCCCCGTCGCCGACCTCGGGGGTGGTCGCCACGGCTACCTGCACGAACTGCCGCAGCAGTCGGATTCGTTCCGCGGCGTCGTGAAGCACGTCGTGACGGTTCGCACGATGTCGCAGATCCCAACCGCGCTCACCGAGGCCTGGCGGATCGCCGCGGCAGCACCGCAGGGCCCCGTGCTCGTCGAGGTTCCCCAGGACATCCTGCTCGCTTCGGCACACGATGTGCCTGACCTGTCGGGCGCGGCACTCCCGCAGACCCCGGCCCCGCTCGCGCCCATCGCCGAGACAGTCGGTCACGCGGCCGAGGTGCTTGCCCGCGCAGAGCGCCCGGTGATCTTTGCTGGCGGTGGTGTGGTTCGTGCCGGTGCGCAGGCCGAGCTGGCCGCGCTCGCAGAACGACTCGATGCGCCCGTCATCACGACCTTTAGCGGAAAGACGGCGATGCCGTGGGGGCATGAGCTCTCAGGCCAGGGCTGGATCGAAGACATCGCGACGACCGAGTTCCTGGAGAGCGCCGATGTGCTCGTCATCGTTGGGAGCGGTGTCGGCGAGCTCTCGAGCAACTACCACACCTTCCGGCCTCGGGGCCGGGTCATCCAGATCGAGGCGGATCTGGGCAAGCTCGGATCCAACCATCCGGGAATCGGGATCCACGCCGACGCGAAGCTCGCCCTCGGCGACCTCGATCGTGCAGTGGCGGGCGCCGGTCGCGCGAGCTCCCCAGAGCGGCGCGCCAGCGCAACGGCACGCATCGCAAGTCTCCTCGAAACCGTGCTCGCGCGCGTCGAAGGCCAAGGGCGCGACGCCGAACTTGCGCTGGTGCGCGGACTGCGCGATGCACTCCCCGACGACACCCAGGTCTACTGGGACATGACGATCCTCGCCTACTGGGCATGGTCGGCATGGGACGGTCGCGGCTCTGAGTTCGCGTCGGCGCAGGGTGCTGGCGGGCTTGGCTATGGCTACCCGGCGGCACTCGGCGCCGCGTTCGGGCGCCGCATTGCGGGCGAGAGCGGATCCGTGCTCGCGGTGTCCGGCGACGGCGGCGCGCTCTACGGCATCGCCGAGCTCGCGGTCGCCGCTCAGCATGAGCTTCCCGTCGTGTGGCTCATCGTTGACGACGGCGGCTACGGCGTGCTTCGTGAATACATGGAGGGTGCATTCGGCGCAGCAACAGCGACCGAACTCACCCGACCGAACTATGTCCAGCTCGCGGAGGCCTTCGGCATCCCTGCCGAACACACGACGCTCGACGAAGCGCCTGCGGCGGTCGCCCGCGCCCTCGCGGCAGGCGGGCCTCGGGTCGTCGTCTTGCCGGCGGTGCTCGAGCTGTTTGCGCCCACCCATCTCGATCGCCTGGGCAGCGGCGACGAGAACGGAGCCGCAGCATGACCCGCCCGCTCGTCCTCTTCACCGACGAAACCGATCTCGATCCGGCGCCCGGCCGGGCACTCCTGGAGCGCGCCGGCTGCGACACGATGCTCGCCGATCTGCCGTCGACAGCCGCGGCTGAGCGGGCGCTGCCCGCCGGTGCAGAGCGTGCCGTCGCCCTGGTCGTCGGCTATGCACGCATCGATGCTGAACTCCTCGACCGGCTTCCGAACGTCGGCTTCATCGCGACGATGAGCGCCGGCTTCGACATGATCGACCGCACCGCCGCGGAAGCACGCGGCATCTGGATCGTGAACCTCACGGATGCTGCAACCGAGGAGGTCGCTGCACACGCGCTGACCCTCATGCTCGCGCTCGAACGGGACCTGCGCGGGAGCCTCGCGGTGACCGCTGCTGGCGGGTGGACCGACGACGTCACCGCCGTCCCGCGCAGGCTGAGCGGTCTCACGCTCGGACTGTTCGGGTTCGGCCGCATCGCGCAGCGCCTCGCCCAGGTCGCGGCGCCGAGCTTCGCGCGCGTGATTGCTCACGACCCCTTCGTCACCGCGCCGGTGCACGGGGTTGAACTGGTCGACCGCGACACCCTGATTGGGGCAGCTGACGTGCTCTCCTTGCATCTTCCGCTGACGGCAGACACTCACGGCGCGATAGGCGCACAGACCTTCGCCGCGATGCGACCGGGGTCGAGCCTCGTGAATGTTTCACGTGGTGAGCTCGTCGACCCTGCCGCGCTTGCGGCCGCCCTCGACTCAGGGGCGATTCGCGGGGCAGCCGTTGACGTGCTGCACGGTGAACCGCCGGCCGCCGACCACCCGCTGCGGCGCGACCCGCGCGTGCTGGTCACGCCGCACGTCGCGTTTCTCTCTGACGGATCGCTCGAGCACTACACACTCGATCCGGCGCGCAATGTGCTCTCGTGGCTTCGTACCGGTGCGGCCGCGCGCGCCGCGGTCACGGGTAGGGAGACGACCCCGCTGCTGCCAGCAGCACACTAGTGGCCGCCCCGAGCTGGTCGCAGCCGCCCGTCGGCGCTGCGACCAGCTCGGGGGTTCCCGCCTGGCGCGGGCTATCTCCCAAGCCTGCGGCGCATACACGCCCAGGCGCCGCGCATCTCTTGGTTTTTCAGCGCGAACAGCGCCCCCGCGTACACGATGCCCATGAGCGAGACGATCGCGATTGCGCTCACCAGGGCGGGAAGTACACCGCTGAGCGCGAAGCTTCCGAAGGTAATCCCGCCGAACGCCTGCAGCAGGGCGATGCCAGCGCCCAGCGCAAGCAGTCCGCCGGCCATGCACTGTACGAGAGCGCGTGCGATTGAACGGCCCCCGATCTCGCCGAGGCGTCGCCGGAGTACCAGGAAGGTGATGACCAGCTGAATCCAGAACAATAGGTTGGTGCCGAGTGTGATGAATGCCGTGGCGGTGCCGGAGGGGAGCATGAAGCTCGTCGCAATTGTCGCGAGGGAGCCGATGGCGATCACCAGCTGGATGAGGAATGGTGATTTGGTGTTGCTGTAGGCAAAAAACGCGCGGTTGAACACGAACAGCAGGCTGAAGGCTACGGCCCCAGTGGCGTGGCAGGCCACCACAATCATGACCGGGTACAGCGACTCAACCCGTGCCCCCGACATGAGCACGCGAGTGATGGGGCCGGCCAACACGGCGATGACGACCGCGCAGAACGTGATTGCTACGACGGTCAACCGTGACAGTGTGACAAAGTCACGCTTGAAGGGGCGAGTGTCACCCCGCTCAGCGGCCACGCTCATGCGCGTAAACCGCGAGGTCACGAGCGAAATTACGATGATCGAGTGGGGGAGCACGGTGACGAGCGAGGCGAGCTGCCAGGCAGCGATGCCGGCCTCGTTCCCCGCGGCCCGGTTCATCGCCTGGTTGAGCAGCAGCGCGACAATCTGCGACACGAGTACTCCGAGAAACGTCCAGCCGCCGAGTCTTGCGGTCACGCCGAGCCCGGTGCCGCGGAAGTTGAAGTCGGGTCTGAACGTGACCCCCGCGCCGCGAAGAAACGCGAACAGGGTGATTGCCTGCAGCGCGACACCGAGGGTTGCTGCGCCAGCGAGTAGGGCGGTGCCGCCCGCTGGCCAGTTCGCGACGGTGCGTTGGCCGTTGGGGTCGACACCCATGAGCCAGAGAAACACGACGAGCCCGCCGATCGAGACCACGTTGTTCAGTACGGGTGTCCACGCGTACGGGCCGAAGCGGCTCCGGGAGTTGAGCACCTCGCCGAGCACGGTGTAGAGCGCAAAGAAGATGATCTGGGGGAGTAGCCAGAACGCGAACCCCGTCGCCAGGCCGAGTTGGCCCGGCGCAGACCACTGCGAGCCCAACCATCTCATGAGCGTTGGGAGCAGCCCAGCAATGAGCGCGCAGAGAGCGACCGAGCCCGTCAGCGTGAGGGTGATGAGCTTGTTGACGTATTCGGCACCGCCGTCAGCGCGCAAGCTTGCGCGCGTGAGCTGCGGCACCAGCACGGATGACAGCACGCCGGTGGCGACGAGCGTGTAAATGACGTTCGTGACCTGACTTGCGGTGCCAAACGCGTCGGCGGCGATCCCGGTCGAGCCGATGGCGGCAACGAGCAGCATGCTGCGCCCGAGCCCCAGCATGCGTGAGAGCAGCGTGCCTGAGGCGATCCGCACGCTCGCGCCTGCGGCATTGGGGGTGACCATTGGATCAATATACCCATCGCCCTTCCGCAGTATCGGCCTCGCCGCATAGGCCGTTGCGTGAAAGACGAACGGGGTTCCGCGCTGCATGAGCAGCGCGGAACCCCGTCTCCTTCGGTGCGAGTTAGCGGCGCCAGACGCCGAAGACCTGTTCACTGCGCGCGATCGCAGCTTCCTCGGCTGCCGTGTCGCGGCCCCGGTTGAACAGGTAATACGAGACACCCGAGACGAGCAGCCCGACCGCGAATGCGAAGTCCGCCCCGTCGAGCGCCTTGGCGATCGGCCCGGTGTAGAACGACAGCGAGAAGAACGGGATCATTGCGACGAACCCGAGTGCGTATGAAGCGAGTCCCCGCCACGCCCACTTGCCGTAGACGCCGTGCTGCGGGTTGACGATGTCGGTGAGCGCGTACCTGCCGCGGCGCACGAGGTAGAAGTCGACGAGGTTCACAGCCGACCAGGGCACGAGGAAGTAGAGCATGAGCCCGACGAAGCTGTTGAAGCTGTCGACGTAGTTCTCTGGAATGGCGAGCGCGATGACGAGGGTAATGATGCCGACGATGGTGAGCGCGATGACGCGCATGCGCACGGTCGGTTTCACCGGCGTGAAGCCGTCGATCGCACTTGCCCCCGTGAGCATCGCGCCGTAGGCGTTCACTCCCATGATCGAGACGAGCGCGAGCACCGAAACGAGCACCGCAACCGTGCCAAAGCCGGGAAGGATCATGTCGCCGACCTCGCGCAGCGTGCCGATCGGGTCGGCACCGGGGATGTAGCTTGCGAGGATCGCGCCGAGCGACATCAGCCAGATCGCTGAGAGTCCGGCCCCGGCGTAGACCGATGAGATGAGCTTCGGCGCAGAAGCGTTTACCGGCAGGTAGCGGGTGTAGTCCGAGACATAGACGGAGTAGCTGATGTTGTAGCCAGCGGAGAGGGAGAACTGGATGAGGAATGCGGAGGTGCTCCAGCCCGCGGTGGCCGCGGCTGCTGCCGGATCGATGGGCGCCGCCGAGAAGTGGATGACCGCGAACACGGTGATGACGAGGAAGACTGCGACGAGCGCGTAGGTGAGCCACCGCTGAATGAAGTGCAGCAGGTCGTGGCCAACGACGGCAATAACAATCGAGAGCGCGATGATGACCGGGTACCAGAACCACGTTGCTTCGGAGTACACGCCGATGCCCTGCGTGACGAGAATCGTGTCGAACACGAGGAACCCGATGTAGACGAAGACCGTGGCGATGAAGGGAACGACCGCGCCACGGCTGCCGAACTGTGCGCGGGACTGGATCATCTGCGCGAGGCCCATCGTCGGCCCCTGGTTCGCATGGAACGCCATGAAGAACGTGCCGAAGCCCGCGCCGAGCGCGACCGCCAGCACCGTCCACCAGATACTCAGCCCGAGACTCGGGCCGGTGAACCCAATCACCATCGTGGTGAGCACGAAGTTGCCGGTAAACCAGAAGGGGCCCTGATGCCACACCTTCCCGTGTCGCTCGGCGAGCGGCACGACGTCGATCGAGCGGGTCTCGATCACGCCGGTGCGTGGCGTCGAAGTGTCTGCAGACATCATTATCCTTACTTCAGTTGACCCGCTACCGTTGCGGGACATCGTGTATGCGCGGCGGTGTGCCGCGGGCATGGTTAGCGTGCGAAGCGCCCGTAGAGGTCTTCGCGGCGGTCAGCGAACACGTCGCTGTACTCCGCGATGAGTTTCGTTTGGCTGGCCGCAAGGTCAATCTCCGCGAGGATCGTGACGGGGGCGTCGTCCCGATCCGCCGCGGTCTCGTCAGGCCCGTGAACCCGTCGAGCGTCCGCTGCGTGGTCGGTGAGCGCGAGCGGCCAGCCGTCGGCATCGACAATGACCGAGGCTGACGACCACTCGACCCCGCGTTCCCGGCCGGAGCGATCGCACGCAGCGATCGCGACGCGATTCACCGAGGCCCCCGCCTGGACGCGCACGACCTCGCCCGGTCGTTCGCCGATTGGCCGGTCAACACTCGGCCAGTTCACCGGAGCACAGATGAGTTCGGCGCCCTGGAGCGCAGCGATCCTCACCCACTCTGGGAACTCGAGGTCGTAGCAGATCATGACGCCTACCCGGCCGACCGGAGTATCGACGACGGGTGGGAGATCGTCTCCGGGGGTGAAGATGAGTCGCTCGCGATCCCACAGGTGCACCTTTCGGTACACCACGGGGTCCCCGTCAGGCATGAGGAGGGCAGCACTGTTGAAGGGAGCCCCGCCGGGATTGGTCTCTGCAAACCCGGCGACAATGACGACGCCGAGTTCGGTTGCGGCGGCCTGCCACGAGCTGACCGCGAATCCATCGGCTGGTTCGCTCGCCGCCGCCGCCTCTGCCGTGTCGTTGAACACGTAGCCGGAGCTCGCGAGCTCCGGAAGCACGATCACGGTTGCTCCCTGCGCGGCAGCATCCGCAATGAGTTCGAGCGAGCGCTGCACGTTCGCGCGCACCGCGCCGACGATTGGACTGAACTGGGCGCATGCCACCAGTGCCATGACGAGATCCTTCCGTGGATTACCGCGTGTGCGGATGATTCCGAAGCCTACGTTGCCCGACAAGATCTCGCGAACGAAAAAGCACGCAAATTAACCCATGAATAAGAAGTTGTGCACAGGCTTGTCAACATGTGGATAAATTAGGGGATAATCGGTGCATAAGAATAAGAAATTGTGCATAACGTCGAGATCGGTTTGGGGGTGTCATGGCTGCGGAGGTGTCACAGGGCGCGCGACGCGCGGTACTCAACGCCCTGCAAGAAGACGGACGTGCGAGCTACTCGCATCTCGCTACCCACCTCGGCCTATCCCGTCGACATGTCACGCAGATCGTGCAACACGCGATCGACACCAACGAACTTCGCCTCACGGTTTCGATCAGCCCAGACCTCCTTGCGCTGAAGCGCTTCGCTTACCTGCAGGTCGCAGTGGAGGGAGCCGTCGAGCCGGTGCGTAGAGCGCTCGTCGAGCTGCCTGAGACAACGTTCGTCGCTGATGTCGCCGGGACATTCCCCATTGACGTGGAAGTGCGGGTGGGCGCCGATCCACACCTCAGTGAAGTGCTCGCCGCAATCACAGAGATCCCGGGAGTGCGCAGTCTCCGGACACACCTGTACGAGAGCATCGAGGTGAACCGCTACTCCCCACTGCAAATGGGGCACACCGACTTCAAGGTCGACGCAGCCGACCGGGCGATCATCGCGCATCTGCAGCGTGATGGGCGGGCGAGCTTCCGTGAACTCGGCGAAACAGCCGGACTCTCGGCAGGCGGCGCGCGACTGCGCTTCGAGCGGCTCAATAGTGCCGGGGCCGTCAAGGTCGTCGCGATGCCGGTTCGTGACCATCAGCGAGAAACGCCCTCTATCGGAATGGGCATCCGCACGAAGGCGTCGACGAAGGAAGCGCTCGAGCTCCTACATGCTCTCGAACCCGAGTTCCTTGCGGCAACGATCGGAAGCTACAACTTCGTCGCTACCTTCTCGCGGGAGTCGGCTCAGGAACTCATCGCGGTCACCGACCGCCTCCGGGCAGACCCGAGCATCACCGCGGTCGAGGCTTGGGCAAACCTGCGTGTACTCAAGGAGCAGTACGGCGAGGGGGACAAGCTCGCCGTCACGGAACGGGGCTGAGACACGCCCGGCAAAGGAGCAACATCCATGCCACGACAGGGATCCGCGGATCCCGAGCCGGGTGGATTTGTGCTCCCCGAGGGATCCGCGTAGTGTTATCACTCGTTGGCCCGGACGGAAACGGACAGGCCGCGAGAATCTCTCACACAACGCCCCCAGCTTGAACCGGGTTATGGTTCGTAAAGCGGGTAGGGAAAATGGGATTC
>NZ_LOHP01000086.1 GCF_001482305.1 Leucobacter sp. G161 | reverse complement strand
GAGGGCGCATGCGATAACCTCTGGGCCGATGCCGTCGCCGGGGAGTACCGCGATGGAGTGGGAGCGCGTCATTGGGATCCAATCTGTAGAAGCCGGGGTGTAGAGACTCAGGGGTATCGCTCAGTTGTGACGAGCGTCGCCGGAACCCTCGAGACGGGTAGCTGCAAGCAGCTCAAGGCGCCCAAGCTCATCTGACGTCAGCCGCGGGCCATATGCATCGACCAGTGACTCGCGAGCAATGGCGGCGGCATCGTGTCCCTTGCCCCCTGCAATCGCTTCGAAGAGGGCAAGGTGCTTTTCGATAAACAGGTCTCGCATCGCGGGGCCATCAGCCTCACTATCGGAGACAGTTTCGTGCAACAGGTCAATCACCGCTGTCTCAATGACATTGTTGATCATTCTCATAAGCGAGTTCCCTGAAGCCTCCTGAATTGCGCTGTGGAATGCAACATCAGCGAGAGCAAATTGCGCCGGCGTATCGCGAAACTTCTCCATATCTCGGATTGCAGCGCGCATCGCGTCAAGGTGTGTCTCTTCGCGAAAATTCGCTGCGAGGAAGTTCCCGGTTGAACCGATCATCATTCGGTACTCAACGAGGTCTACGAGCGGCACGCTGTGGAGGCGGAGTGCGCCGTTGAGGAGGCGTGACATGCTGCTCGCCATTGAATCAGTGACCTCGACGCCCTTCCGGTTACCAGGACTGGTCCGAACCATGCCGAGGCTTTCCAGAATGCGAAGGGCTTCGCGGACGCTTGACCTGCCCACCTGAAATTGCTCAACGAGGGCCCGCTCGGATGGAAGATAGTCTCCGACTTTGTACGTTCCATCAAGAATCGCAGTCTCGATTTGGCGCACGATTGCCTCGAAAGCTCTGTCGCGTTTGATCGGATTGAACGCAGCTTCGGGCATGGGGTGCTCCACATTTCTTCCGGGCATCTAAACCTCATCGAGAATTCTTTGATTTGGCAGCTCATCTTGACCTTGCCCGGGGTCATACGTCAAGATCTATTCAATCAACCTAGCATCTGGTCTGACCAGTAGTTAGGTTTAGATTGCCGAACTCGGAGGAAAAACATGGATGTTGCCCCCGCAACCCGAAGCAATGACGCTGCCGTTGGGCGGTTGAGTGATTCGGCACTCACACTTCACCAAGTGAGCGTTGATTACGGTAGGACGCGAGTCCTCCACGGAGTAGACCTCGCGGTGGCCCAGGGCGAGCTCATCGCCTTGCTTGGCCCGAGTGGATCCGGCAAAACGACGGTCATCCGTACCGTTGCCGGCTTCATTTCTCCTGCAGAGGGCGAGATCCGGTTGCACGGTTCCGACCTAGTGAATCAGTCAGTTCACAAGCGCCAAATCGGAATGGTGTTCCAGTCGTACGCCCTGTTCCCCCACATGTCTGTTCGGGAGAATGTCGCGTTTTCCCTCAGAGTCCAACGCAAATCCGCTAGTCAAATCCGAGCTCGAGTCGATGAACTCATCGATCTTGTACAGCTCAACGGTCACGCAGATAAGCGCCCAGGAAGCTTGTCAGGCGGACAGCAGCAGCGTGTGGCGCTTGCGCGAGCACTGGCGATGAATCCCGCACTGCTCCTCCTTGACGAGCCCCTCTCGAACTTGGATGCCAATCTCCGCAAACAGGTGGGCGAGGAGATACGTCGACTACAACTCCAGACCGGGACGACCACGATCATGGTGACGCATGACCGGCAAGAAGCATTCGGAATGGCCGATCGGATCGCTGTGCTCCAGGGCGGCAGGATCCAACAGCTTGATAATCCGAACTGAATTTGCCGGCGCCCATCAAGCGTATTTATGGCCACATTTGCGGGGGACGGCAACCTTTTCCCAGTGACTCACGCGAGGCCAGGATCGGGCGGCACCGTCGTGGCGACCCCAATTGGCAACTTCGAATCGACCATGCAGGTCGACAGCCCGAGCACCGTCCTCGTACGCCCTGAAGACGTCCAGATCGTTGAACGTCACGCAGGAATTGAGAGTCGCGTTCGCTCGACGTTCTATTACGGCGCGACGTTAGAAGTGGAGCTCGAGCTCGGCGAGGTCGTAGTACACGCGACAACCGCCGGGACTCGCGCCGAGCAAATTGCGGCGGGCGACCTCGTTGGAATTCGGGTCGCGCCTGACAACGTCATATTGCTTTCTGGCGAGGGCTCATGACGACCGCGATGATTGCTGCCCAGACCGGACGGGCTGCCAATAATGCCGTCAGGCGTACCGGAGCCTCCAGACTGACTCTGCTCATGCTCGCACCACTCGGTGTGATTTTCGTCATCGGGTTTGTGCTGCCACTCGTGCTGCTGCTGCGCTACGCCTTCCAAGCACCCGACGGTGCTTTCTCGGTCGATGCCTTCGCGACAATCCTGCAAACGCCGCAGTACGCGGCGCTCATTGGGCGCACACTGCTGCTGTCGCTCATCACAGTGGTGTGCTCTGCGCTTATCGGATACCCGATGGCGCTCGCGATCGTGCGGGGACCCCGCTCGATCCGCGGTCTGCTTCTCGCTGTTGTGACAATGCCGATGCTCACGAGCGTGGTCGTGAAAACCTTTGGGTGGTCGGTGATGCTCTCCAGTACCGGGCCAGTGCAGCAGGCACTAAACGCGATCGGCCTTGACGGCGTCCGGCTCCTGTTCACCCCCGTCGGGGTCACTATTGGCCTTGTCCACACCTACTTCCCGTTCATGGTCTTGAGCCTCATCACGTCGATCGCCGCGATCGATCGTCGCACTGAGGAAGCGGCTCAGTCCCTCGGGTCTGGCCCGCTTCGCGTGTTCTGGCTGATTACGCTTCCGCAGAGCCTCGAAGGTCTGCTTGCCGGTGCAGCGCTCACGTTTGTTACGAGTATGAGCGCGCTCGTGACGCCGCAGCTCCTCGGCGGCGGCAAAGTCACCACCATCGTGACGGTTATTTTCCAGCAGGCGACGGTTGCTCAGAACTGGTCGTTGGCAGCAGCGCTCGGCATCGTGCTCCTTGTCATTACACTCATGATCCTCCTTCTACAGACAATGGCGGTGCGACGTGTTCTCCAACGCTAAAATCAGCCGACGTAGGCCACTCTCCGGACTGTTCTTTTGGGGAGCCGTCACACTGATTGGTCTTTTTGCAGTTGCCCCACTCGTGGTGGTTGCCGCTAGCGCGGTCACGTCGACCGGATACCTCGTCTTTCCCCCGCAGGGCTTCAGCCTTGAATGGTTTGCGAAAGCGTTTGACAACGCCTCATTTGTTGGGGGGCTTGTTACGAGCCGGATACTCGGCATCGCCGCGACAATCATCTGTGTCGTGACCGGGACTCTCGCCGCGTACGCGATCGTGCGCATGCCGAATCGGTTTACTGCGGCTCTCGAGCAGGTGTTCCTGTCGCCTCTTATGCTTCCAGCGATTGTCCTGGGACTCGGGTTGATGATCGTACTCTCGCTGTCCGGTTGGCGGGGATACTTCGAAGGAGGCCTCCTAGCTCATGTCATCGTCGCTTCGCCGTTCGTCATCCGGTCAGTTCTCGCAGGGTTGAGGCAGCTTGACGACCGCATGATTGAAGCAGCGCAATCCCTCGGTGCCGGGCCCGTGCGCACTTTTGTTCGCGTGGTCTTGCCGAGTATTACGCCAAGCGTGGTGAGCGGAGCGATCTTTGCATTCGTGATCTCGTTCGATGAAGCAGTCGTCCCACTCCTCCTCGTTGGCCCGCATTTTGAAACGCTACCCGTCGCGATCTTCACTCATGTGCAGTATTCGAACGACCCGAGCGTGGCGGCGATCTCGACGGTGATCGTCCTCTTCTGCGCTTTGCTCGTAGGCGTCATGACCAAGTTCACTGGAGGTAGAGATGATGGTTGAGCGGAAAGCAGCGATTGTGACCGGCTCGTCATCGGGCATCGGGCGCGCGACCGCCGTCGAGCTTGCACAGAGCGGTTGGGACGTGACAGTGCATGGCCTAGATCACAATGATTGTGAGATGGTGGCAGCTGAGGCTGCTGCCGCCGGAGGCCGTGCGCTCATCGTCGCGGGAGACATCCGGGAGGAAGCTACTGCGGCAGCACTTGTCGACACGACGCTGCAAGGCTTTGGCCGTATTGACGGCATCGTGAACAATGCTGGCGCCGGGATGACGAAGCCATTCGGTGAGATCGGAGATGCGGACTGGGCATCAATTCTTCAGATGCATCTTGTCGGGCCAACGAGGGTGCTTCGCCGTGCCGAGGCCGAGCTGAGACGGAGGCGGGGCAGCGTGGTGAACATTTCGAGCCTTGCAAGCCTGCGCGCGCTCGGAGGCCGTACGGGGTATGGGGCGGCAAAGGCAGCGATGGACGGGCTCACCCGACAGCTCGCAGCTGAGTGGGCTGCGCACGGAGTTCGCGTCAATGGGGTGGCTCCGGGCACGATTCTCACCCCGCTCGTTGAACGAAACTTCGACCTCGGGCTACTCAACCGCGAGCGCGTGCTTGAGCGTACTCCGCTTGGCCGGCTCGGCGACCCGGCGGAGGTTGCGCGCGTTACACGATTCTTGCTTGGCGAGGACGCTTCTTACATCACCGGTCAGACGATCAACGTCGATGGCGGATGGAGCATTTGGGGAGGGTGGAAGTGAACGCCCACAGCGCCCGAGCAATACGGGCCCGCATCGTCCAGGGTGAAATCTCGGCGCACGAAATACTTGACGAAACGCTCGCTCGACTCGCTGGGGCCGAACCGTCGATAAACGCTTTTCTCACGGTGGATGAGGCGCATGCCCGTAGCCAAATCGACGCACTCGCTGCCCGTCTCGCAAACGGTGAGACGCCAGGTCTCCTCTGGGGAGTCCCGTTCTCTGTGAAAGACACCTACAACACCGCAGGGGTTCGGACGACTTACGGATCGCGAGTTTTTGAGGACCATTTGCCGTCGGCTGATGCAGAGCTCGTCGCTCGTGTTCGCGCGGCTGGAGGGATCCTCATCGGGAAGACGAACACCCCAGAATTCGCGATCCATGTACGGACCGTCAACGATCTTGCGCCCGAGACCCGCAACCCCTGGGATGTGACACGCACCAGCGGTGGTTCGAGCGGCGGGGCTGCGGCAAGTATCGGAGCTGGTGTCACCGCAATCGCGATTGGTAGTGACGGCGGTGGCTCCGTGCGGATCCCTGCGGCTCTGTGCGGTGCGGTGGGGCTTATGCCTTCGCGTGGCGCCATACCGCGGGGAGGGGGACGGATTGGTACTCGTCGGTTTTCCTCGGCTGGCCCGATCGCGCTTGATGCGCTTGATGCGGCTGCGCTCTACTTCGCGATGGCGGGCCCTTCACAGCACGATGGCCTCACGCGAGGTCTATTCCCGACGGGAGTGTCCGGTTCTTCGGAAGCGGTTAAAGCCCCGCGCATCCGGTGGGTTGGCGAGAGCGGAGTGCCCGGAGTCGAACCGGACGTTGTCGCAGCGGCCGCCGCCGCGGTTCGTACCTTCGCCGCCGAGACCGGTGGACGTGTGACCGAGTCAGCAGCCGGAATGCGTGCAGATGAATTTAACCCCGCGTTCTACCGGATGATGCAGTCTGATCGCTACTCAACCGGTGGACGTGAGCTGCTCGAAGACTCGCGGACTGCAGCACTGCTGACAGATTACGCGCGACACCAGTTCCAGGGCGCAGCAAAACTCACGCCGGACCTCTACTCCGCAGCCATCGACGTACAACTTGCAGCCATGGAACACCTTGCGATGGTGTTGGACGGAGTCGACGTCGTAGCGACCCCGACTCTTGGGTTCATTGCGCCGAGTATCCGTGAGGGGGAAATCGCTCTGCCTGAGGATGCGCGGCGTGGCTTCGTCTCGTTTACCTTCCTCATGAATTTCACTGGCCTTCCGGCCATCACGGTGCCGTGCGGTCTCGTTCGCGGTATGCCGGTCGGACTGCAACTCATTGGGCGACAAGGCACCGAAGGCATGCTGCTCGACCTCGCCGCCCGTTTCCAAGACCGCGTCTTTCGGTTGCCGTCGTCACCGACGGCGAAACACGAGACGGTCTCTGCAACTGAAAGGACTCGCCCATGACGACCCCTGTATTGCTTACGTTTGATCTCGACGCTGAGCAACTCTGGAGCGCCCGCGACCCAGACAGCGAAAATAAGCCCGTCTGGTTGTCGCAGGGTACCTACGGGCCAAACGTTGGGCTTCCGCGGGTACTCGGGTTGCTCAGCCGGTATGACATCCCGGTGACATTCTTCATCCCAGGCAAGGTCATCGAGAATCATCCGCGAGCGATCGAATCGATTCTTGAAGCAGGTCATGAGATCGAGCACCATAGCCATACACACAAGTGGTCAGATGAGCTGGGGGCCGCAGGCGAACTTGAGGAGTTCGAACGTGGTTATGACGCCATTGTTCGAGCGACGGGGCGAAAGCCCCGTGGTTGGCGGTCGCCAGCCGGCGAGCTCACCGCTCATTCAATTGGGTACATGGAGCGCTTCGGGCTCGACTTTTCCTCGAACCTCTTTGACTCAGATTCTGCGCATTTGTTGGCCGACCGTGGCCGAATAACAGACATTGTCGAGCTTCCGTTCGCGTGGGTGCTCGACGATGCCCCGTTCTTCCTCTATAGCAATCGTCTGCCGGGCAGGACAATGTCAGCACCTTCGGCCGTCGCTGAATCCTGGATGAGGGAGTGGGACGGAATCAGTACTGAAGCTGGCACTCACTACATGCTTGCCATGCACCCACAAGTGATCGGGAGGCACTCGCGCCTTTGGGCGCTTGAACAGACGATCAATCACATCGTGGAATCAGGAAATGCCGAGTTTCTGCGGTGCTCGGCGTATGCAGACAGGGTGCGCCCCGGGCTTCTCGAAGAACGGAACAACGCTTCATGAGTGGTGTGCCCCCTGCTCTTGCTGACAAAGTCGTTGTTGTCACAGGCGGAGCGAGCGGGATTGGCCTCGCGGTGGCTTCCGCGTGTACGGACCTCGGGGCAACGGTCGTCATCGCCGATGTCGCAGGTGATCAGCCCGTTGACGTTACCAGTGCCGCATCAGTGCGCGGGCTTGCGGATCGTCTCCGTACTGCTCACGGCCGGTGCGACATCCTCATTGCCGCCGCCGGGACTGTGCTTGCCGGCGCGCCGGACGCGCTTGATGACGCAGCATGGGATCGGCTCTTCGCAGTGAACGTGAAGGGAGTGTGGCGTGTGGTCGACGCGCTGCTCCCACTCATGCCGAGGGGCGCGTCAATTGTGACGGTCTCATCTGGTGCAGGACTCCGCCCGGGCCCTGAACTCTCGGCCTACGCAGCAACGAAGGGTGCCGTCATCGCGTATACCCGCGCCCTCGCAGTAGATCTCGCTGCGCGTGAGATCCGTGCGAACTGCGTTGCTCCCGGAATCGTAGATACGCCGATGCATCGCGATGCGCAACAGTTGCGAAGCGGCGAGGTCGCGGCTGCCGCCACTGGGCATGCCCAATACCTCGTCAAGCGTGACGGGAAGCCAGAGGAGCTCGCGGCCGCGATCATGATGCTCTCGACGAACGAGTACATCACTGGCGTGACGCTTGCCGTCGATGGCGGTCGGACGCTGCACTAATTCAAGAACTCATCCGAAGAAATTCATCTCACGAGGAAAGAGGAAATCCAATCATGTCTAGTTCACGTATTCGCAACGTTGCGAAGCTCGCGGGCGTCATCGCGCTATCGGCTCTTGTACTTACCGGATGTCGTGCTGGAGGCGGCGAAGAAGCGCCAGGTGGCAATTCCGGTTCACTGAGTGTCAACTCATTCGGTGGGGTCTGGCAGGAGGGCCTGGAGAAAACCGTTGTGACGCCCTTTGAAACCGAGACCGGGACGAAGGTCGGACTCACCACCGCTCTCGGCTCCGAGGCGCTCACTCTCCTCCGCGGTGACAGCTCAATCTTTGATGTCGCATACATGGATCTTGCAATTGTGGAGCAAGCGAAAGAAGCAGGTCTTCTCCAAACAATTAACCTCGAACAGGTGCCAAACGCGGAAGAGCTTTACCCGCTCGCCGTTGATCAGGACAACTATTGGCTCGCCTACATCACCTCCATGAGTGGCATTGCCTACAACACTGATGAAGTGACTGAAGCGCCCACATCATGGAATGACCTGTGGGACGACAAATACGCCGGTCATGTTGCGATCAGTAATGTCGCTGGGACCGTCGGGTACCAGTTCCTGGTGCAAGCAGCGAAGATGAACGGCGGAGACGAAAACGACATCGATCCCGGGTTCGAAGCTATTGAGCGGCTTATGCCGAACGTGGTCTCTATTTACAACACTCCCGACGAAATGAGTCGTCTGCTCACCAGTGGCGAGGCCTGGATCGGACCGTGGTACGCGGATCGAACCGGGGCGCTAAAAGCAAGTGGGGCTCCGGTTGCATTCGTGGAGCCCGAGGAAGGCGCGATAGCCGTGATTAGTACGATGGTGATTCCGAAGGATGCCCTCAATGTTCAGGGCGCGCACGAATATATCAACTTCCAGCTGGCAGCCGATGTGAACGCGGAGTTTGTGCAGGCGACTGGGCTCGGACCAGTGAATTCTCAGTCCGAGCTGCCGAAGTCGTATCTCGACGAGAACTACGTGCCCTACGGTGAGGACCAGATCGCCAAGCTTCAATCCTTCGACAGCGCTGCGATTTCAAAGAATCTGAGCGCTTGGATTGACCGATGGAATACTGAGATCGCTGGGTAGACGCGCTGAGCAGTCGCATGGCGGTCGTTGTCTCACCTACACAAGAGACCGCGACCGTCGGGCGGCGTCTACTGGACAGCACAATGTTCCAGGCTGACTGCCAAGAGATCTAGTGATCGCTTGGATCATCGACTCGTGGGGAGGCTCGCGAGGGTGGCGAGGAGGGAGTCGGGGACGAGGTCGGTGTTGGCGTGGCCCTCGCGTACGATCGCTGCGATGCGTGTT
>NZ_LOHP01000085.1 GCF_001482305.1 Leucobacter sp. G161 | reverse complement strand
TGGGAGAGTAGGACACCGCCGAACATTTATTGGGGAAGGCCCGGAGCAATTGCGCTCCGGGCCTTTCGTCATTTCAGGACTCCTCGCGAGTGACTGAGATGAGGGATACAGCACTACACCTCCTCCTCGCGGAGGGGGTTTTGTTGTTTCTCGCAGCTAGAAGCCGGGCTCAGAGGTCAGGCCCTCGGCCTGACGGAGCCCATCGACGAGGTACTGCGCAAGCGTCGTGTGGGCGGCCGCGCTGTAGCGGACGAGTCCGAGTGGCGACTGCTTGATGTCGTCTGTGAGGGCGAACTCCGCGACGCCATCATCGCGCCGCTGCTGACTCGTTGACAGACGATGGTGCATGATCGAAAACCCGTGTCCGCCGGCAACGTACGCACGCACCAGTTCGTAGGACACTGCAGATCGCACCACCTCAGGCTGCTGCCCGATCGAACCGAAGTAGGCCGAGTAACGCTCGGCGCTGTGCGATGTGTCCATGAGGATGAACGGGTATGCGCTTACCTCGCGCAGGGAGATCCCGTCAGCGGGGTCGCGGTCACCAAAGAATCCTTTGGCCGCGATGACGTGTGGCGAGAACCGGTCCAGCTCATCGAAATGGAATCGTGAGTCGAGGCTCGCGTCGTACATGAGCGCCCAGTCGATCCTGCCCGCGGTGAGCGCCGTCGCGAGCTCCTGCAGGTCGCCCTCGACGAGCTCTACCCGTTTCAGGTCGCAGAGGGGTTCGAGGATCGACAGTACTTGCAGCGCGAAGCGAGGCGCGAGGGGCGTGTAGATTCCGATGCGAAGTTCACCAATGAACGCGTCGGTGGCCGTAGCGAGGGTCATTCGCCCGAGTTCCTCAACGACCTGCCGGGCATGTCCGGCGAGCGCAACACCGCGTTCGGTCAGCCGTACTCCCTTGCCCGTATGACGTACGAGCAAGGGAGCGCCGACTGTCTTCTCGAGGTTTCGGATCGAGCTCGAGAGGGCGGACTGCGACAGGTGCAGCGCTTCAGCCGCCCTCGAGATGCTGAGAAATTTCGAGACCTCGAGGAAGTGCTGGAGCTGCGCCGTCGTGGGAAGCATGCGTTCGATCTGACCAGCTATGCCGGAAGCGGTGCAAACGACGTCAGGTCGGGGGATCCGACTGCGGGGAGGAGCCGTTGGATCGCCCGCGACACTGTGAAGACCATGCGCTCATCATACGGGTGCCCGATGATCTGTGCAGACGTGGGGATCCCCGAAGGTGAGATCCCCATGGGGAGTGCCATGACTGGGCAGCCGTTGGCAATGTTAAACGGGAGCGTCATGTGCGCTTTCATCAGCACTGCCTCGTGGACGCCGTCGACGTCAAAGCCCGCCCGAATGTCCTGGTCGGCGGCGAGCAGTTCGGCACCCTGTGTCGGCGTAATGAGGACATCGAAGCCCTGCATCGTGGCCGCGATCGCCTGCTGCACCGCAGCGTCGGCGCGCAGCGAGTCGATGAGGGTGGAACGGCTCGCTGCTGCGGCGGAATCGATGAGCACTTCACGGACGTACTGCGTGGCGGCCTGAGGGTCGTCTCCGATGCTTTCGGCGATGACCTGGGAGATGATCTGCCCAAAGTGCATCTGCGCGGTTTCGACGATGGTGTCACTCGACACCGGAAGCGAGACGTCCACCACCTCAGCGCCAGCGGCGCGAAGCGTCTCCGCGAGTGCCGCGAAGTCGCTTGCGACCGCGGCACTCACGGGGAAGTCGCCGGCGCGCAGGTCCATCGCGATCCGCAGCTGCGACAGGTCGGCACTGTGCCCGAGGAAGTCCGGTGCGCCGGTTGGCCCCCAGGACCGATGGTCTGCGGGATGCCTGCCCGCGATGAGGCCGTGCAACAGCGCCATGTCATCGACGGTCCTGGCCAGACCGCCGTCACCCCGGTAAGTGTCCGCACTGAGCGCTCCGACGCCGGGCACGCGGCCGTATGGGGCCTTGTAGCCGACGACACCACAGAATCCTGCGGGAACACGCGTCGATCCCCCGATGTCCGATGCGGTTGCGAGGATGGTCATGCCCGCGGCAAGTGCGGCGGCGCTGCCACCCGAGGACCCGCCGGGTGTTGCCGAAGGGTTCCACGGATTTCGCGTGACCCCCCAGAGCGTCGAATGCGTGAAGGTGCTCGCCGAGAACTCGGGGGTCGTGGTGCGGGCGTGGACAATCGCGCCTGCGTTCCGGAGCCGAGTGATGAGCGGATGATCCGCGGCTGCCCGCCGCTCAGCCCACGGCGTGTAGCCCTCGCTGTGACGTTCGCCGGCAAGGAAGTGCTTCTCCTTCGCCGCGATCGGGATCCCGAGGAGCGGCGGCGGCGTATCGCCGCTGCGGCGGAGCCCAGCGAAGATCTCCTGTGCCTCGAGCGCACTTGCCATTGCCGCTTCTGGGAAGACCTCGGTCAGCGCGTTGACGCCGCCCTCGTGATCCCCGTTGTACTGCTCAATCTGTGAGAGCACGCTCTCCATCACGTCCACCGGGGAGATCTCCCCGGAGACGAGACCCGGCCGCAGCGCGGCAGCTGAAGCGAACGCGAGGTCGCGTGTCGGTGTAGTCATGGGTTACGCCCCCTCGCCGGTCATCTCGCGGCGGTGCGGCGATCCCTTCGGGGCCTTCAACGGGTGTGTTTCTGGAACGTCGCCGAAGATGAGCAAGAGGAGGATCACGGCGGCGAAGGCCGCGGCGTAGATGCCCGGTGCGATCGCGTGCCCGGTGACGCCTACGAGCCAGGTCGCGAGCAGCGGCGCGGTGCCGCCAAAGATGCCGTAACCCAGGTTGTAACTCAGCGCTGCGGAGGTGAAGCGGACCTTCGTGCTGAACACCTCGACAGCGAACGGGTAGGCGCCGGCAGAGAACACGAGAACGGCGAGGCCGAACAGGAGCTGCCCGATGATCCCGGACACCATGGTGCCGCGTGACAGGATCAAGAAGGCGGGAAGCGCGAGCAGTACCGTTGCCGTTGCTCCGAATAGCATCATGGGTCGGCGGCCCACGCGGTCGCCCAGGAGGCCAAGTACCGGGGTGGAGGCAGCGATGATGAGTACCGTAATGGAGGTCACCGTCAACGTCTGGACGTGCGTGAGGCCCGCGGTGGTCTGCAGGAATGCGACGAGGTAGCCGCTCGTGTAGTAGAAGCCGAGCGCAATGAGCCCGGTGAGTAGGATGACCTGCACCATCGTTCGCACCTGCATGCGCGGGCGGGCGGGCTTGACCGTGGCGGCAGCGGCAGCGGCGGCCTCAGCGCGGCTCGCGCGGAGAAACTCCTCCGACTCTTCGGTGCGACTGCGGATCCAGAGCCCAACCAACGAGAGCGGCAGAGCGACGACGAAGGGAATGCGCCAGCCCCACGCCGCGAATGCCTCGGCGCCCATGTTCGTCTCCAGGAGAAGGAGGAATACGGAAGACACCACGACCGGGATCGACGACGCGGCGAGCACCACTCCGAGCCACAGGCCGCGGCGGTTCAGCGGCGCGTGTTCGAGCGCGAAGGTCGGTGCCCCAACGGACTCCCCACCTGCCGAGAACCCCTGCACAAGCCTGAAGAAGAGCAGCGCGAACGGCGCGGCTATGCCGATTGTGGCGTACCCGGGAAGCAAGCCAATGCCCGCGGTTGCGATGCCGATGAGCAGGATCGTGACAAACAGCACCACCCGACGGCCGTGGCGGTCGCCCATGCGGCCAAAGAACAGCCCGCCCAGCGGGCGTACAAGGAACGCAACCCCAAACGTGGCAAAGGTCGCGAGCAGTGCAACCCAGGAATCCGTCTCCGGGAAAAAGACCCGGGACAGCGTGACCGCGGAGATGGAGTACAGCCCGAAGTCGTAGAACTCGATGAACTGGCCGACCGCGCCGCCAAGCAGCACGCGCCGCTTCATCTGCCTGTCGGGCGTCGGGGACGCGCCTCCCGCCGGAACGGGCGGACGTGCGTGAGCTGGGGGATCAACCTCAAGGGTATTCGACATGCGATCCTCGTTTGCGGGTTCGTGGGTGCAGACGCTGGGCCGTGCACGGGCGGTCGACGGTGACGCGCTCCGCTAACAGTATCCGTGGGATTGGGCCGATTGTTCCCGCTGAGAATGCGTTACGAATGCATCGAAAAAACCGAAGCACTCAGCCCCGCCCTGCAGCGCGGATTATAGCGAACGCTTCGCCGCCCCGCGCGCGACGAGCACGCTGAGCAGCAGCGCGGCAACCGCGATGACGAGCAACGTGGTGATCCAGACCAGCGGGCCGGCGGTCGCCGCCACTACGATCGCCGACGTGGCAACTGCGCCCAGCATGTACTGGGCGGCGCCAATGAGCGCGGACGCAGATCCAACGCCCTCGGTGATCGCCGACATGCAGAGTGCCATGAGCGGCGGCTCGAGCAATCCCAGGCCGAGCAACGCGATCCCGAACCCGAAGACTGCGAACCAGAGCGGCGCACCCGTCCAGGTGCCACTAAGCGCGATGAGGGTTCCGCCGAACATGACAGTGGCGCCTGTGAGCATAAGCCGGACGCTTCCGAGCGCATCAACGAGGCGGTGCGCAAGGATCGGGCCCGCAAGCCCGATGAGTGCGCTGATCGCAAAGACAGTGCCAAAGCTGCCGGGTGTGAGCCCGAAGAAGCTCTGATAGACGTACGATGCTCCGCCGAGGTAGGCGAACAGCATAACGAAGGCGGCAATGAGCGCGGAGAGTGGCAGCAGGAACGCCCGATTGCGCAGGATCGCGCCGTATCCGCGGAGAATCGGTCCGAGCGACACCTTGCTGCGCAGCTCGGGTTGCAGCGGCTCCGGGAGGAACCTCCACACGACAAGTAAGGCAAGCACGCCGATGCCGGCGAGGGTGCCGAACACCGCGCGCCAGCCAGCGGCCTCATCGATAAAACCTCCGAGGACCGGGGCGATGATCGGAGCGATCATGCCGACGCTCATCAGCACCGAGAAGAGCCGGGTTGCCGCGTCGCCGGTCGCGCTGTCCCGGACCGCGCTGTTGGCGGCAACGAAGGCGACCGCGGCGCCAGCGCCCTGCAATAACCGAGCGGCGACGAGCACAGTCATCGTCGGGGCGAGAGTCGCGAGTATCGATGCAAGCACGAAGACTGCGATCCCCAGCAAGATGGGACGGCGGCGGCCCACCGCGTCTGTCAGCGGACCAGCGACGATCTGCCCCAACCCCAACACGACGAGATAGCCCGTCAGCGTGAGCTGCGTCGCCCAGTCAGGTGCGTCAAACTCGGCCCCGATGCTCGGGAGCGACGCGAGATACGTGTCGATCGCGAACGGCCCGAGTGCGACCACGCTGGCCAGAGCAAGAACGAAAGTGGGTGAGGGGCGGTGCGGGGTGTGTTGCATGATCCACTGTCATCGAAAGGACCCGATGCGTCGGGCGACCATCACAGGGTAACACCCGCCCTCCGGGGGCAGAGAAGCCTATGAGCGGGTCTGCGCGAGGCGGCCGGGGGTTCATTGCCCTGTGGATCGTGGTGAGAGAATCCTCAATATTCCTGGCGCATCACTGCAGTACCTGGTTAGCCTGTGCTGAGGGAACGTGTTGCGGACAGCCCAACGAACGGAGTCGGTGTGCAGAGTGCGAAGCCGCGCCGGGTGAGCCGAGCAAGGCGGCTCGGGTGGTGGGCCGCTGACTACGTCTACGCGGGGCTGTGGCAGGTGCGTTCATTCCTGTCGCGTGCGGATCCGCGGGAGTTCGCGAACGGCACAGAGCGGCCGGTGCTCATCCTGCCGGGGGTCTACGAAGGATGGCGGTTCATGCTTCCGCTCGTGCGCGACCTGCACTCCCGGGGGCATCCCGTGCACATCGTTAAGGAGCTGGGCCGCAACCGGGCGCCAGTGCTCGACGGGGCCCGGCTGGTGGATGCCTACCTCGCCAAGACCGAACTCACCGACGTTGTGCTCGTCGCCCATAGCAAGGGCGGCCTTGTCGGGAAACAGCTCATGTCGTTTGGTGCCTCTGCGCCGCGGGTGCGATCCATGGTGGCGATCGCAACGCCGTTTGTCGGATCCCGGTACGCGAGATTCATGCTGAATCCGACCTTGCGGGCGTTCGCTCCAGGCAACGCGACGCTCGCTGCGCTGGGACGGTCCATCGAGGCAAATGGCCGGATCGTATCGGTGTTTCCTTTGTTCGATCCCCACATCCCAGAGGGGAGCGAACTTGTAGGAGCCCGCAACGTCAGAGTGCACACTGCCGGACACTTTCGGGTGCTTTCAGACCCGCACGCCCTGGCGGAAACGCGGTTGGCTGCCAGTGGTGAGCTTCGGTCGGTCGACTAGTGACGCACAGCGCTTGCGGGTCTGTGGCCCGTGATCCACCACCAATCGCAGTATGCAGTTCCGTGCGCGAAGCCACTTAAATGAGTGAAATTGCATTGCTGGTTGCTAGCATTAGCAGCTGTGCTGGAGCATCCGAAGGACAACGGCGACGGAGAGATCACCGATGCCGAGCTTTGCGATGCTGTTCGAAACGGCGAAGCCTGGCCGTTCGCCGTGCTGTGGGAGCGGCATTATCGTCCCGCGTTGAACTGGGCCCGCACCAAAGACGCCGCCAATGCGGAGGACGTCGTCTCTGACGCATTTGACGCCGTCTACCGTGCGCTTCTTCGGGGAGGCGGCCCAACAGACGCGTTCCGCAGCTACCTGTTCCGGACGATCAACAGTGGCTTCTCGCGAGTCTGGACCGAAGCGCAGCGATCAGTCGGCATCGACGACTTCGACGCGCCTGACGAACGTATTGCATCGGCTGAAACACTGTTCAGCGAAACCGAGGAGCAGGCCGCCGCTGCCGCCGCCCTCGAAGACCTGCCCCTTCGTTGGAAACGGGTGATTCTCGAAGTCGACGTCGGGGGTAGGCCCGTCCAAGAGGTCGCCGAGGAACTCGAACTCTCCCCAAACTCCACAACGGTCCTTCTCAAGCGTGCCCGCGAGGGGCTCAAGAAGTCGTGGCTCAAACGTATGCACCCGAATGGAGGACTTTCGGGTGACTGTGCGGCCTGCGTGGCGCAGTTCTCGGAGCTTCGTTGGGGAAAGCGCAACGGCAGTGGCCGCGGGAAAGCCAAGGAGCATCTCGAAGGGTGCCCTGGGTGCCGGTCCCGCTGGAGTCGCTTTGCGGAGCAAGCGACGGGCGGGGGGATGGTGAGTACCAGCGTCATCGCTATGAACCGCAACTGGAAACGTAAAGCGGCCGTGGCAGCCGTCGCCGGTGTGGCAACGGTCGGACTCGTCGCGGTCGCAGTCGGCGTCGCCTTGCCTACGCTGACTCGCTTGCCGGAAACGCTTCCAGGGCCGACGCCAGGAGCGTCGGAGGGAATCTCGGGAGGGGAAAAGGAGGTGCTGCCGAAGGGCGGCTCTGGTGCCGGCGGTGCGAGCTCCAGGGGCAGCAACTCACAGAGCCAGGGCGGCTCCGCTGCCAGCGGCGATCGGCCCGCCCCGAATAACGGGATGTTTCTCGGTGAAGCAGGAAACGAGTCGACTCAGCCGCCGGACGGCGAAGGCGCTGCGGGGTCAGCACAGGGGTTTGAGATCCCAAACAGCGCTCACGTGAACGTCAACGACTTGGATCTTGACGGTGACGGAACGCCTGGGGCTCCGACGAACGAAGTATGGTCGCGGTGGGGCGTCGCGTTCGCGCAGAAAGTCGACGTGGTTGAGCCGGACCAGGGGATAGCCGGAGCGAAGTTTCGGCTATGGGCGAGCGACCTGTCGGACGGGTGTCTCGACAATGCAGACCTCACACTCGTTTCCGCCCCTGACGGGGCTGAGTTCGTCGCCGAATCCGGTCCTGGCGGCGTAATTGAGCTGCCACCACTCTGGGTTGGCGATGATGAGGCCAGCGGTGGTGCATATCAGAGCGGACTCTCGCAGCGCTGCTACGTGCTCAAGGAGATAGCTGCCCCAAAGGGCTACGTGCTTCCCGAGGAAGGCGAGCGCCGCACTGAGATTATTGCGAAGGTCGCACCTGAACCTGCCGAGCGGTCAACAGTGCTGATCCCCAACCGCAAATCAGCCTGGTACGCGCTTTCGAACACCGGCGCCGGCTCGCAGCTGCTGATGGTTGGGGGCGGCGCCCTCGTCGTATCCGCAGTGGGAATCGTGCTTCTTGCTCGCGGGAGCAAGCGGCCGAAGGCCTAATTTTTCTGGCGCATGCCGCCGTCGACTGCCAGGGGATCCCTGTGGTGCCTAGAAAATCACCCGCAAAAAAGTTTTTCAGGAACCGCGTCACATTTCGTTCCTTGCGCGCTCTATTCCTGTGAGCGACGTTTTCCGAGATGATTGCTCGGGTTATTCTGTAAAACTTGGGGGGAAGCATGGCCGCAATGCGGCGCGCTGTAAAGCGCAAGAAAACACTTGTCGGCACCGTCGCCGCGATGATGAGCGCACTCGTGCTCCTCACCGGCATCGGTGCTCCGGCTTTTGCGGCGGCAGAGGACGTTTCGGTCGCCATTCGCCCACTCGACACTGAGGTTCGGTCGGGCGAGAACATCTCGTTTGAGGTGTTGTGGCAGTGCGGTAGCACGAACTCGCCGCAGTGCAACGGCGGCAAGATCGAGGTACCCGTGCCGCTCGGTCAGCCCGACAACCTCGAGTTCGACGTTGAGAGCTACACTGCCGTGACGATCGGCGGGGTGTCATACCCCGTGCAGGTCGAAGGCACCGGCGCGACTCGCAAGATCGTCTGGAACCTCCCGCCGAGCATGTCAGGCTCGAATGCTGGAACGGTGACGTTCATGCTGAAGACCCAGAACTGGGTCACGCCCGACGGCACGACGGTGACTCCTACAGCAACCGTTACCTCGAGCCTCGGTCAGGCCCAGGCAACCTCGGCACCGGCCGTCGTCACCGCAGATCTCGATCTCAAGCTTCAGAAGACGAAGTACGCTCCGGCAGAGGATCCCTACGTTGGCAGCGACACGACCTACAGCATCCGGGCAGGCTACCCGCGCCAGTGGAGCGCGAACGGCTCATACACGCCATACGGCAACATGTGTAAGGAGCCAGGCCTCTGGGCGATGAAAGACCTTGTCGTCGTCGACAAGCTGCCGGCAGGAACGGTGTTCAAGTCTGCAAACCTTGGCGGTGTTTACGACGCGCAGAACCACACCGTGACGTGGAACCTTGGTGACTCGGCCCAGGTTGACGCCGCCGGAATCGCAAAGTGCGACGCGAGCGGGTTTGGGCAGGAGATGCTCGTCACGGTGAACTACCCGGAGGCAGCCTTCACCGACGCCGCGAACAACCACGTGCTGCAGACGAACACCGCAACGGCGACGTCGAAGCCGTGGCTCCGCCCGCAGACAACCCTCGAAGCCGATGCTGCCGCGTCGCACTATGTGCGCATTGGTTATGACGGCAAATTCGTCGTGCAAAAGGGCATCTCCTACGCGCAGTCGAACACGATCTCGCGTCAGTTCTGGCGCGGAGCGACTGGCGGCTGGGGTGACTGGGTGCGCGGCTACCTCCACTCGTACAGCATCAAGGGCACGGGGAATGCGAGCGGCACCTGGTCGCTCGTTGATGTTCTCCCGTGCGGCTGGACCTCCCCAACGGACGCTAGCTCGACTGACTGTGCGACTCCCGCCTACAAGGACCTCGCGTTCGGTGCAAACGGCAGCATGTCGAAGCTCGACGTGCACTGGACAACGAACCAGGGCCGCTCAGGTGTCTGCACCATTCCCGAGGGCGTCGCTGCCGGCGACAGCACGATCCGCTACTGCGATGGGCTCTCCAGCTACAAGTCCATTCCGATGCAGAGCGGCGAATGGATCACGAAGTTCTGGCTCGACGACAACCCCGTCAAGGGTGGAACCGACGGGAAGCTGTTGCTCTTCGGTACGGTAAGCAAGGACCTCCCGCTCGACAACTCGCAGGCCGTCGCTGACGGCGACTACCAGCCGCACTTCCTCACCACGGGAACGGCGCAGCCGACCCCGCTGCAGGGAGTCACTCCCGCCTCGGCGCACCCGCTGTGGGCGACCGTTGAGAACTGCCTCGCCGACAACACAGTGAAGTGGAACGGCGGCAGCATGACGACGAACGGCACGCTCGTTGATCCGAACCGCGAGGGTAGGTGCGGGTACAACCGCATCGTCCGAGACCCCGTCGAGATCTTCACCGAGAAGCGGATGTACAACCCCAAGACCGCGACCACGATCCCGCAGAAGCAGGCGCAAGCGATGGTGCAGCCGGGGGATGCGCTCCGCGTCGAGATCGTGACAAAGCGCTCAAGCTATTACTCAAACTTTGACGAGGATCTAACCCGTAGGTTCACGCCGACAGCCACTGAGGTGCTTCCTGAAAACCTTGTCTTGGATCCGGCAGACCCCGAGAACCCTGTCTACCTGGGCCTTGAGGGAACGCCGAACCGCCCGGCGTCGGCGGTCATCGCGAAGCTTGGCGAACCGCGTGTGACTGTCAGCGATGTGCAGATTGACGGAAAGACGCGTACTCAGATCGTTGTGGACTTCCCGAACGTTGCTGCAGGTGGCGGGCTCGGCATCTATGACGCGACACTTCGCATTCCCGACGTTCTCACGGTCGGCTTCGACGTGAGAGTGAAGGACAGCACTCCAGCGGGGACGTCGAAGAACTACTCACTCGTGCAGGCTGCAGAGGCTGCCACTGGCTACCTCAGCTGCGAATCGCCAAGCCGCTACGCTGACCCGAAGGTGCCGAGCGCGACTACCACCTGGGCCGACCTGAGCTTCAACAACTCCGTACAGGGTCCCGACGCCGACACCGGGTGTCGTGCTGAGAAGCCCTACACCGTTGTCGAAGGCCCCGGCATGGGGTCGCAGAAGCAGGTGAAGGGTGCATATGACGCAGAGTACGTGCCGTCGCCCGGCGTTGGGTCGACCGACGGTGAGGGCAAGGCAAGCTACCGCATCCCGGTGACGAACACGGGCAATGTCGACATGCGTAACGTGGTTGTCTACGACCTCCTGCCGCGTGTCGGAGACCGCGGTGTACGGCCCGGCGCAGATGCGCGCGGTTCAGAGTTCAACGTCTTCATGACCGGCCCAGTGACAGGCCTGCCCACTGGCACGTCAGTGCAGTACTCACAGGCTGCCCAGCCGTGCCGCGGCGAGCTCGCGGGCAACGGCGGCGGGACGAAGACAAGTGCGCCTGCTGGGTGCACCGACGACTGGAGCACCGCTCAGCCAAGCGACTGGTCAACAGTCACGGGGATCCGCCTCGACTTTGGCACACGGGTATGGAAGCCGGCTGACTCGTTCACCGGAACCTTCCCCGCCGAGGTCGGGGAGGGCGGCGACCTCACAGGTATCGCGTGGAACAACGTCGCGATCGCTGCGAACCGGCAGTCTGATGGCAGCCCGCTGCTCCCGAGCGAGGCATCGAAGGTGGGGCTCCAGCTCCTCCCAGACCTCTCGTGGCGCAAGGTCGACGGCGCTGACACTGCAACGCTCCTCGGTGGTTCCGAGTGGACCCTCACCCCGGTTGTTCCCGCAGATGGCGTCGCGCCGGTCGGTGATTGGCCGCGCACGATCACTGATTGCGCTCTCGCCGACACCTGTGGTGAGGATCGGGATCCCGGAATTGGCAGGTTCACGCTGAAGGGGGTGCCGTGGGGAACCTACGATCTCACCGAGACGAAGGCCCCATCAGGGTATGTCATCGCGTCGGAACCGGTCCGCATCGTTATCGGGCGTGGAAAGCTGAATCGCGCAAGCTGGACCTACGAACTCGGCACCGTCGAGAACTTCAAGCCAGGCGTTGAGTTGACCTGGGAAAAGGTCGATCCGCAGTCGAAGCGTCTCGCAGGATCTCAGTGGGATCTGGTCCCAGTCGATGGCAGCGGCGCACCCATCACGGGTGCGACGACAATGTCGATCACCGACTGCGTTGCGGATTCCGCTGAGGAGTGCACTGGACACGACATCGATCCGGTCGCGGGCAAGTTCAAGCTGCGCAACGTGCCGGCTGGCACGTATCAGCTCGTCGAGACGAAGGCACCGGCCGGGTTCGTGAAACTTGACACGCCAATCTCAGTGACCGTCGGGGGCGACTCAGCTGTCGCAGTCGGCGAGATCGAGAACCGGCAACTCGAGGTGCCAGCGCTCCCGCTCACCGGTGGCATCGGTTCGTATCTCTTCTTCATCGGTGGGGGCCTCTTCATCGCCCTGACCGCCCTCCTAGTGACGCGCTCGGCACGAGCCCGCCGCCTTAGCTAACTTCTCACAACCTCTCCGCGGTCGCAGTACCGCTGCCGCGGAGAACCCAACTGCCGTTCATCGGTAGCTCAGAAAGGAAATATCCATGTCACAGAACACTGCATCGCGCGCTATGCGTCGCGGACTCGCAGCCTCGGCGGTCTTGGCCGTTGGCGCGCTCGGGTTGTTTGCTGGTGGTTCGGCCGCATACGCGGAGAACATCGACACTGCAGCTGATGGCTCGCTCACGATCCACAAGTTTGAGACCCCGGGCGGCGGCGTCATGAACCCTGACGGTTCAGGAAACGCGCCGACCTCCGCGCCGATCGACGGCGTGGTCTTCGAGTACTGCACGATCGACGGCATCGACATCCTCGACGGCACCAACACCGGGTGGAACACCGTCCGCGCGGTCACTGAGGCGCAGCTCATCGGTGCGCGCTCCGGCGTCGCGCTCGGCGCGCACACGCTCTCGAACTGCACCGAGCTCCCCGCAACCGTCGCAGGCGTGGCGAAGAGCGAGCGGATGCCGCTCGGCGCCTACCTCGTTCGCGAGAAGTCGGCACCCGCAAACGTGACGAAGAAGGCCGAGCCCTTCATCGTCACGATCCCGACCCCCGGCATCAACAAGGGTGAGGGCGACGGCACGTGGGTGTACGACGTGAACCTCTACCCGAAGAATGACATCGGCGACAAGCCATCGAAGACGATTCAGAACCAGCCGGGCAACGGCTTCGTGCTGGGCTCCGACGTGAGCTACTCGATTTCGCAGAAGACCCCCGCGGTCACCGGTGACGTCTACTCGAAGTTCATTGTCACGGATACGCTCGACCCGCGCCTCGCGGGTGAAGCTGCGCCAGTGGTATCCGTGAACGGCACGCCGCTCGCCGCGGGCGCTGACTACACGGCCGAGTGGACGAAGGCCGGCACGCCCGAGCAGTCGACCCTCACCGTCACCCTCACCGGTGCGCTTGCCGACCTGAAGGCCGGCGACGTCGTCAAGGTCGATTTCAACGCGAAGGTGACGTCACTGGGAAACGGCGAAATCGCCAACCAGGCAATCGTGAACGTGAATGATCTCGATCTGGATGGCGATGGCGAACCCGGTACACCCACCGACGAGGTGTGGACCCGCTGGGGCAAGGTCATGATGAAGAAGGTTGACGCGGACGCGACCGGCAAGGGCCTCCAGGGCGCAGAGTTCAAAGTCTACATGAGCGAGAAGGCAGCTGACTGCCGCCTCGATACTGGCCTCACCCCTGTCACCAACGCAGACGGCAGCGATCTCATCGCGTCCTCGGGAGCTGACGGCATCATCACGATCCCCGGTCTCTGGATCGGTGACGACGAGCTCGCAGGTGGCACCAAGACCAACGGTCTGACCGAACGCTGCTACGTGCTTGAAGAGGTCAAAGCGCCAAACGGCTTCGTGCTTCCCACGGGCGACGACGCGAAGAAGGAGGTCATCGTGACCGCCGGCGACGTGACCGAGGTTCCCGCGGCCTACGAGATCCCGAACAAGCAGCAGGGCGTGCCCGAGCTGCCACTGACCGGTGCTGCCGGCCAGGTACTCATGGTCGTTGGCGGCTTTGCTCTCGTAGCGATCGCAGCCGGCTCTGTCATGGTTGCTCGCCGGAAGCAGAACGCCGGCGCGTAACACCCGCAGCGGGGGCGCGCACTGCGCCCCCGCTCTCAGACTGCCGGCTCGGCAAGAGGCACCCCCACCCCCACCCCGGGACAGTTGATGCCGAGCCGGTTCTGGCCCGTAACCGAGGAGTATCATGAATCGCCACGCAGCGCAGTCGCCGCAGTTCCCCACTGCGAACACACGGGCGGAGCGAGCTCCCTACGGGGCCAAGCCAGGGCCGGGGGCCGGCGCAGTGAGTCGCCGTTCCCCGTCCCTCGCCACATGGATTACAGTCGCGTGCTGGATGCTCGGGGTGACGATCATGCTGTATCCGACGACGGCTGCATGGTTCTCGCAGTACAACCAGGCCTCGCTCGTTGGGATGTACGGCGATCAACTCGCGGAGACCGCGCCAGACGTTGCGACGCAACTCAGCGAGGCCTACAGCTATAACGAAGCGCTTTCCTCGGGCGCGCTCTTGGCCGCCGGAGCGAATGTCGCCGTCGGGTCAGGCCATGTGAGCGGCGAAGGAGCCAGCTACACAGACCAACTTTCCACGCCGAGTGGCGTGATGTCTCGACTGCGGATCGAGAAGATCGGCGTCGATCTCCCGATCTACCACGGGACTGCGGAGGACACCCTGCTTCGCGGGCTTGGCCACCTCGAAGGGACGTCGCTTCCCGTCGGCGGAGAAAGCACCCGGTCAGTCATTACAGGCCATCGGGGCCTTGCGAGCTCACGGATGTTCACGGACCTCGACAAGATTGTTGTCGGCGACACGTTTACTCTGGAGACCTTTGGCGAGGTGCTCTCGTATCAGGTGACGGACGTTGTTGTTGTCGAGCCAGACCAAACGGAGACCCTGCACCAAGAGGCCGGCAAGGATCTCGTGACATTAATCACCTGCACGCCGCTTGGAGTAAACAGTCATCGAATCCTCGTCACGGGCGAACGGATCACGCCGACGCCACCTCGCGATCTTCACGCTGCGGGATCGTCGTCTGGAGTTCCAGGCTTTCCGTTCTGGGCGCTAGCGTTTGGCGGCGCTCTGATAGTTGCCGGAGGGTACGTGTATTGGACTGTGAAGCCGGTCCGTCGCACAGCAGAGAACCGCAGCGAGGCATAGCGCGAGGGGAAGCCCTGTCGACGTAGACTGTCTCAATGAGCGACCGTCGACCTCCACCGCTCGGGGGGAGTAAGCCCAAGACTGCAGACCTCGCCCAGTTCGCGACGCCCAATCCGCACGCGCTCGATGACGTTCTGCCCCCGCCGGGCTCGGATCCGCTGCGGCTGTTGATCGTCGGGGTAAACCCGGGGCTATGGACGGCCGCGGTGAACGCGCCCTTCGCGCGACCGGGGAATCGGTTCTGGCCGGCGCTGCACAGGGCGGGTCTCACGGACTACCTTGTCGACGCTTCGCGCGGGTTGAGCGCAGCGGATGAGGCGCATCTGCTCGGTCGTGGCATCGGGATCACGAACCTAGTGGGGCGCGCCACCGCCCGCGCGGATGAACTCAGTCGGCAGGAACTTACCGAAGCGGCAGCCAAGCTCGTTGAACGGGTCCGCAGGATCGCCCCCGAGCGAGTGGCAATCGCGGGCATCACGGCCTTCCGTCAGGCGTTCGGGCTGCCGAAGTCGCAGCTCGGAGAACAGCAGCTTGGCTACATCCCTGGTTGGCCCGCCGGGGTGCGGTTGTTTGTCGTTCCGCAGCCCAGCGGGCTCAACGCGCACGAGACAGTGGAGACGCTTGCCGAGAAGTGGCGGGCTGTTCTCGCATAGGTTGCGCTACTGTGGCGCTGGAGCGAGCTGCTCGACGAGCTCCTCAAGATCAGCATCTGGGAGACGCAGGCCCATTCGATCGAGGCGGGCGCTGAGTTCGGCTCGTACCTCGTTTGGGGTGAGCTGCGAGGAGATACTGCGTACCTCGACGAGTACCTCGGCGACTGCCTCGATTTCTTCGAGGGGACGGTCGGCGAGAGCCGGGAGTTGCGCGGCTTGGGAGTCGTCCAAGCCGCGGTTCGGTTCGGTGTGTTCTTTCATGTGAGCTCCTCTACCTGGTTAGGCGTGCTCTCGAAGCAGCCGGATGAGTTCGTGTTTGCGTTTGTTCGAGTACCCACTGAGGCCCAGCTCCTTAGCGCGCTGTTTGAGCTGTGGGACCGTGCGATCTTCGTAGTCTGTGGCAGTGGCTCCGCGCCTGCCGATCACGCTCCGCCCGTCCCGCGCGGCGGCGTTCGAGATCCGTGCTGCCTTCTCCTCGGAGGCGCCGTCCTCTCGGAGACGATCGTAGAGTTCGGGGTCTTTGAGCTGTGGGGTCATGCGCGTCGGCATACGTTCATTCCTTTCAGCAGGGATAGTGGCTCGAGCTGTGGCGAGTTACCGAGACTTCACCGGCGGCCCAGGTTTCGGCTTGGCGCGCTGCGCAGGAGAGCTCGCAACGTCTTCGCCGAGCTCATCGAGGACGTGGGCGCCGTCGGTGACGGTGGTCTCGACGCTCGCGCGCTCGGCGGAATCTTGGAGTTCCTGCTCAGTGCGGGGGTCTGTGAGGCCCGTTTCGGAGAGCTCCTCCTCTGCGGACCGTTCTTCGTTCGGGTGTCCCGACTCATTCATCTCATGCTCCCTTCGCCTGTCGTGGATGCGCGGTGATGCTGATGCAATCGCGAAGTCGCTCAATCTGGCGGATCGAGCGAGATGAGCTCCTCGTCTTGTCGTTCAGGGGCGCCTGGGCGACGTGCTCCTGGCGCGGACTCCTCCGTCTCGAAGGCATCGGCGCCCTCATTGTCGTCGAGCTCAGGGTGGGCGGCGGAATCTCGCCCCTCGTCGGGGTCGTCTTCGGTGTTCGGCGTGTGTTGCCTGTCTGCGAGCATCATGCACTCCCTCCGTCGTGGTCTTTCGACGCTAACAGCGGGGATGCGCATGTCAAGCAGCCCGGAATCTCATAGAAACGACGCGCGCACTGCGGATCCGCGTGCTGGTGCGCCCATCGTCATCGTGCTCCGACCCAGCCCATTGGCGTTCTCACTGCCGGCGCCCAGTTTCAGGCACGTTTCCTGGACGTTTAGTCACAGCCGAGGCCGAGCAAGTGTAGGGAGGTCGGACTAGTCGCGGATACGCGCTGCCTTGGCTCGTGTGAGCCGATCCACACGGAGGTATGCGTCGCGTGAGAGCGCTCGCCACAGCTGCACCGCCAGCGCCGGATCCTCGCGCTCAAGCTCTTCTATGCCTTCAGCGTCAAGAACCATGAGTTCGACAGGCCCCTCCGCCTTCGCGGTGGTCTCCTGTCGTTCGTCAGCGCCGAGCGTCAACTCACCGAAGCTCATCCCCGCACCGAGGGTGCGCAGCCGGAAGCGGGTGCCGTCAGTGTGCGACGCGATGATGCTGATCGCGCCCGAGACTATGAAAAACACGCCGCCAAAGCGCTGGCCCACCCGGCGAATGACCTCGCCGTCGGCGCAGTGGCGTGGGACCATGCGGGCCGCGAGCCGTGCGGCGTCGTCGGTTGAGAGGGGCGCGAGCACGGGCGAGTCAGCGACTGGAACTGAACGGGGGAGAGAACTTGACGCTCCGTAACGTTCGAGCAGCAGCTGCTCACAGTGCGCAATCGCGCGGTCGTGGGAGTCAAAAACCGTGTAGCTCGTCGGGTCGACCCCGGCCAGCACACCCTCAGGATCGACGAGGAGGATCCGGCGGTTCGAGTGCACGAGCTGCGCGAAGCTCGCGTCGATCATGCGCACGCCAGCATCACCGACCTCGTCCACGTCGCGGACATCGACGACAAGCACGTCGGCGCCGGGATCGAGGTCGCTGAGCTCGCGGACTACGGTCTCTGTCCCCGCGAAAAAGAGATCGCCTGTGAGCTCCAGCACGAGTGCGCGGCTGCCATGCTCCTCGAGTACTTTCGCAGCCTCCTCAGTGCGCCGAATGTTCGATGGCTCCTGATCAATGGTGTGGCTCGACTTGATTGCGGACCGGCCAACACGTGCAGATCGCACAAAATGCATCTGCAGGTCTGAGGAGATTCTCCGGCACGCTGCCGCTCCGCGCACGCTGTTGCCATGCTTGTCGAGCAGCGGCGAGTAAACAGCCAGACCCACCTGCCCGGGCAGCACCGCGATGATCCCGCCACCAACGCCAGACTTCGCAGGCATGCCGACGCTCGTCGCCCAGTCACCAGCATCGTCGTACATGCCTGAGGTCATCATGACTGAGAGCATGCGCTCGACGGCCTCGTACGGAAGCACCTCTGCGCCTGTCACTGGGTTTGTCCCGCCAGCAGCGAGCGTCGCAGCAATCATCGCAAGATCGCGTGTGTCGACACGAACCGCGCACTGCCGCAGGTACGTTTCGAGGGCCTTCGTTGGGTCGCCCTCGATGACTCCAGCAGAGCTCAGCAGGTACGCGAGGCCGTGATTGCGGTCGCTCCTGGCCCGCTCGGCACGGTATTCGTGCCCATTGCTGCGGAGCTTGCGTGCCGCGAACTCTGAGTATGTGTGTTCGATGCGTTGGATCGGGGATCGCCCGCCGGAGCCCTTGATGAGCGAGGCAACGGCGATCGCCCCTGCATTGATCATTGCGTTCGCAGGGCGGCCAGTCTCCGGGTTCGAGGAGAGCTCGTTGAATGGATCACCTGAAGGTTCGACATCGACGTGCGCATCAACAGCTTCCATACCGAGGTCTGCGATCGCGAGGCCGTAACTCAGCGGTTTCGAGATGGACTGCAGTGAGAAATCGGTGCGCGTAGTGCCCACCTCGTAGATGTGGCCATCGACGGTGGCCAGGGCAATGCCGAAGTCATCGGGATCGGCCTCCGCGCTCGACGGGCCGACGCTGTAGGGCGTGCCATCGCGAAGCTGCGCGAGCTCGGCATGCACCTCGCGCAGGTAACTCAGTACCGGCGACTCCATACCTGGAGCATAGCGGGTGACTGTGGCTGGGCTGCGGCGACCCATGCGGATGTTCCGGGGCCGGACGCGATCGGTGTCCCTTGACAGCGGGCAGCGCGTGCGGGTTAATGGCTATACATTCGTATCGAAAAAAGGGGAGTGTTGATGGTGCAGGCACAACCGATGCTGAGCGGTTCGCCCGAGGCGGCTCGAGCCTCTCTCGGGCAGCAGGCGCGGCGATGAAGGGCGAGGAGGGCGTGACTCACGCCCGCCCCGCAGCAGCGGAACTCGTCTATGCGGAGGACATGCACGTCGGGCAGCAAGTCGAGTTGGGCAGCTATGAGGTGACTGACGCCGATCTCGTGGAGTTCGCCTCGGCGTGGGACCCGCAGTGGTTCCACGTAGACAGCGAGGCAGCCGAACAGGGTCAGTTTGGCGGACTCATCGCCAGCGGGATCCACACACTCGCCATTCTCACCCGGCTGACGTTTGAGGCCGTCGGGTACCGGTGGGCCATGATTGCGGGCAGGGGCTTCAAAGAGCTGAGGTTTCCCCGGCCGGTGCGACCGGGCGACGTGCTGACGGGCGAGGTGGTGCTGAGTGATATCGCGTTTGACGATCGCGAGCGAGCGCTCGTGACGACCCAGAGCACACTCGTGGAGCAGCACGGCAGGCCCGTCCTCACTGTGCAGCTCGAGGCGTATGTTCGCGCCCGCCCGCAGTGATCTGGCAGGAGCGCAAGGCCGTGAAACTCACCCCGTTGGTTCTCGCAGCCAACGTGTAGGTCAGCGGGCGATCCTGCGGTTGGGGGGTTGGCCAGCCGGGTTACCTGGGCTGACGCATCTGCGTGCAGACGGCTGCGCTGCAAACGTTCGACAACGGAGCGATTTCCAGCCAGCTCTCCGAACGGATCGAACGTTGGAACACGGAGATCGCTGGCTGATGAACACAGCGTGGGATGGCTAGCGGGCCGCCCCGCGCAGGCTGCCTGTGACGGGGCCGGCCGGATCGATGAGCACGCAGTTCACCGTGTGGTCACCGAAGTCGTTCCAGCCGGTTTCCGTTGGGGTGAGCGTGTAGAAATCGAGCTCAGAGTCGTAATAATCGATGCCAACGAAATCGGCGAACAGCGCGGTGCACCGTTCATCGCTTTCCTGCTCAATCACCTCGGCTTCGGGGAACCCAGTGCCCGCGAGTTCGAATTCGCCGAAGACCTCCTCATCGTGCACCTCGGAGCATGGAACAACGGGGACGTCGAAAACGACAGAGTCGCTTGTTTCGTTCAGGCAGTCGCCCACGGTGATGTCGGCGATGTCTGCCTGGGTTTCCTCGGGGGCAGTCGGCGTCTCGTCGGGGTACACGGCGGTGACCGGGAAGATGCTGCACCCGGCGAGCGCTGGCAGCAGGAGCGTGGTGCATGCCGCGCCAATTGCGACGCGGGTACGTGGGTGCTTCGCGAACATCGTTCGGTCCCTTCGTGCCCTCGCACGCGCGCGGGCAATCGTCTATTGCGCGAATAATTCTACCGGCACGCAGAAGAGTGCTGCCCCTCTCTGCTGGTGACACGAGCTGTATCGATGGCAGGGAAGGGCAGCACTCCGGGATCGGCTAGTGAGCGACTACCTTGCGGCGGTGGTCTCCTCTGCAGTAACTGCTGCGTCATCCTCATCGGTGTCGGTGTTGTCGAACGCGAGGCCCTGGCGGGGCGCGTTGTAGAGCCCCTCGTCGAGGATGCCTTCGCGCTTGGCGACGATTGTCGGGACGAGGGCCTGCCCGGCAACGTTTACTGCGGTGCGGCCCATGTCGACAATCGGGTCAACTGCGAGCAGCAGGCCCACGCCCTCGAGGGGCAGGCCGAGCGTCGAGAGTGTCAGGGTGAGCATGACCGTCGCGCCGGTGGTCCCCGCGGTCGCGGCGGAGCCGAGTACAGAGACCAGCGCGATGAGGAGGTACTGCACGAGCGACAGCTCGATGCCGAAGAACTGGGCGATGAAGATCGCGGATACTGCCGGGTAGATCGCGGCGCAGCCGTCCATCTTCGTGGTCGCGCCGAGCGGCACAGCGAATGATGCGTAGCCGCGGGGCACGCCGAGGTTGCGCTCGGTCACGCGCTGGGTGAGGGGGAGCGTGCCGATCGAGGAGCGGCTCACGAACCCGAGCTGCACCGCAGGCCAGACACCGGAGAAGTACTGCCGGATCGACAGGCCGTGTGCCTTGACGAGCACCGGGTACACAACGAACAGCACGATCGCGAGGCCAAGGTAGAGCACGGCCACGAACAGCGTGAGTGTGCCCATCTTGTCCCAGCCGTATTCGACAATCGCGTTCCCGATGAGGCCGAGGGTGCCGATCGGGGCGATCCGAATGATCCACCACAGCACCTTCTGGATAATTGTGAGCGCGGATTCGGTGAGCTGAATGAAGGGCTCGGCCTTCTTGCCGATCTTCAGGGCAGCGATGCCGACGGCTGCCGACACAACGATGACCTGCAGTACGTTGAAGCTCGCGTTCGCCGAGAGCGCGCCGGTCTCGAGGTCAACGCCGCCCGAGACACCGAGCCCGAGGAAGTTCTGCGGGACGAGCCCGGTCAGGAAGTTCCACCAGGTGCCCACCGTGTAGGGGTCGGCGGTCTCGAGGTTCGAGCCTGCGGCGGTCTCACCGGGCTTCAGCGTGACGCCCAGGGCGATGCCGATCGCCACCGCAATGAGTGCGGTGATCGCGAACCACAGCAGGGTCTGCCCGGCGAGGCGTGCGGCGTTCGTGACCTTACGCAGGCCGACGATGCTCGAGACGATGGCGGTGAAGATGAGCGGAACGACCGCCGCGCGAAGCAGCGTGACGTAGCTTGAGCCGATGACCTTGAGGGTTGCGTGTAGCCCGTTCGGGTTGTCGGCGGCGTCGTTACCGAGGTTGAGGGCGACCGCGCCGAGGACAAGGCCTAGGACCAGAGCCGCGAGGATCTGCCAGCCGAACGATGTCATCCACTTTGGCAGGCGGCGTTTGCCGCGGTCCGCGGGCGGAGCGGCGGGAGCTGCGGGTGGTGCTGCCGGTGACGACATGTGGATCCTTTCAGCGGGCGAGGCTCAGTCCGGAGTGGCTGAGCACAAAGAGCAAGCCTAGCAACACTTTCGCTTTTGTTATGCCACGCATTACCTTTTGTGACTTCTAGCGTGGTGGTGTCTGCTACGCAATGCCAGCCCTTTCGTCTACGCTGGGGGCATGGCTGATTCTTCATTTGACGTTGTGAGCAAGATCGACCCGATGGAGGTCGAGAACGCCGTGAACCAGGCCCGCAAGGAGGTCGAGCAGCGCTACGACTTTAAGGGCGTCGGTGCCGACGTGTCGCACTCGGGTGAGACGATCCTCATCAAGGCAAACACCGAGGAGCGCGCTCTCGCGGTGCTCGATGTGCTCCAGTCCAAGATCATCAAGCGTGGCATGTCGCTCAAGGTGCTCGACACCGGCGAGCCCTACGCGAGTGGTAAGGAATACCGCATCGAGTCGAAGCTCAAGGAGGGCATCGATCAGGCGACCGCGAAGAAGCTCAATAAGCTCATCCGTGACGAAGGCCCGAAGGGCGTGAAGTCGCAGATCCAGGGTGACGAGCTCCGTGTCTCCTCGAAGAGCCGCGACGACTTGCAGGCCACGATGGCGCTGCTCAAGGGCGCCGATATTGAGACCGCCCTGCAGTTTGTGAACTACCGCTAGGCCGGACTTCTCCCCGACCATGCAACGACCCCGGTTGCGTTCTATGCTGAGGCTATGAGTGCAACCGGGGTCGTTTTGCGTGTTCGCCGAGGCGCACGTGTGGCGCTCACCGCGCTTGTAGCAGGCGCGCTGCTGACCGCGTGTGCCGCTGAGTCCGCGCCGCCGAAGCCGCCAGTTACGAGCACCCCAGCCCCGGAGCCGACGGCGGAAGCCTGGGCGCGCTTCGGCGACCCCCGAACCCCCGGCTCCTTCGAAGTGCCGAGCGGGTGGAGCGTTGTTGAGAGCGACGAGTCAGAGCCCGAACACGAGATCTTCAGGTTCGATCTGCTTGACGAGAGCGGCACCACGCAGCTCAGATTCGCCCGCAAGGTGATGGGGCTGGGCGGCGGGTGCGCTGACCTTGCGCAGCAATTCACTGAGCTGGAGGTGTTGCCAATTGAGGTTCCTGGGTACGTCGCTGCCACAGGCGACTACGCGCCCAGCATCGCACCAAGTTTCACGTTCACTGTGCTGCAGGACGCGGACGATCCAGGCCTTCACGGCACGCTGGGAATTCGGGACAGCGAACCGGTCACGGACTGTTTTTATTACAACCTGGTGCGCACGGAGACTGCTCTGGTGAGCTTCGCAGACACGCTCAAGGTAACCGCCTATGACGCGCCGCGCCACTTCGCTACTATCGCTGAGGCGCGCGCCTATATGGACACCGAGCAATACGCCACGTTGAAGCGCGTACTGCTGTCGTTTCGCCTCGACGGCTGACGCGGGAAGACAACGTTGCGGTCGGGCCGAAGGGCGGGGCGGCCCAGCGCACCCCGCGCCGCGACGCCCTTCCCGCCCCAACTTCCCGCCGGTCTAACCGCTGAGCGCCGCCGTCGGGGAGACGCGGGCTGCGCGCCAGGCCGGGACGATGCCGGCGAGTGCCCCGACGATCAGGGTTGAGCCGACTGCCGCCGCGGGCACGTACACCGGCAGTGCGAACGGCAGGTCGCCGGCCGAGGCGAATGCCGCGGTCGCCGCGGCACCGATTGCCGCGCCGGCGATGCCGCCGAGCGCCGAGAGCACGAGCGCCTCGCCGAGGAACTGCCGCCTGATGTGTGCGCGACGCGCACCAATGGCCCGCCGCAGCCCGATCTCGCGGCGGCGCTCCATGACCGAGATGATCATGGTGTTGGCTACGCCGATGCCGCCAACGAGTAGCCCGAGCGAGCCGAGGCCGAGCAGCATGCCAGTGAACGTTTCGTCAGCGGCCCCCTTCGCCGCGAGCGCGTCTGACGGCCGCGACACCTTCACAGTCTCCGGTTGGTCGGGCGCGAGGGTCTGCGGCAGCAGCTCCCGTACCTCGGGCAGTGCCTCCTCGGCGGCCCGAAGATACAACCGGGTGGGTGCGTCGTCGTAGCCGAGGCGATCCTTCGCAACGGTCTCGCCGACGAGGGCCGACTGGTCGAGTTCGGGGGCGAGCGCGATTGGATCGAGGATCCCGATGACCGTAAACTGCTGGTTGCCGAGCCAGATCAGTGAGCCGGCCTGCTCAATGCCGAGCCGCCGAGCCGCGCCGTCGCCGAGCACGACCGACGGGTAC
>NZ_LOHP01000084.1 GCF_001482305.1 Leucobacter sp. G161 | reverse complement strand
CGTGACCCGCGGCAAGCAGCTGTGCACCGAGCGATGCGATCATCGCACCGTTGTCGGTGCACAGGGATAGCGGAGGCACCCTGAGTTCAACACCTGCGGCCGCAGCGCGCTCCGTAGCAACCTCACGCAACCGGGCGTTTGCGACAACACCTCCGCCGAGCAACAGCCGCGGAACGCCGAGATCCGCGCACGCGGCGAGCGCCTTCGTGAGCAGCACGTCAACCACTGCCTCCCGGAAGCTCGCGGCAACATCGGCGACGGGAACCTCTTCACCGGCTGCGACACGTTTCTCCACCCAGCGCGCCACCGAGGTCTTCAGCCCCGAGAACGAGAAGTCATACCGGTGCTTCGCCATGTCTTTCGGCAGCGTCAGGCCGCGCGGGAACCTGATCGCCTGCGGGTCACCCGCAGCCGCGACCCGGTCAATGTGCGGCCCACCCGGGTACGGGAGGCCGAGCAGGCGAGCGACCTTGTCAAAGGCCTCCCCCGCCGCATCGTCAATGGTTTCGCCGAGCAGCTCCACATCGCTCACGAGGTCGCGCACGAGCAGCAGCGAGGTGTGCCCGCCCGACACGAGCAGTGCGACCGTCGGCAGCTCGAGCTCGCCGACCGTCCCCACAGCTGGTCGTAGGCCGTCGCCGTGTAACAAATCGGCGCCGACATGTCCCACCAGATGGTTCACCGCGTACAGTGGCTTGTCGAGCGAGACCGCGAGCGCTTTCGCAGCGGACACCCCGACCATGAGTGCCCCGGCTAGCCCCGGCCCACCGGTCACGGCGATCGCGTCGACGTCGTCGAGCGTCACCCCCGCGTCGGTGAGCGCTCGTTCGATCGTCGGGTTCATTGCTTCAAGGTGGGCGCGTGCTGCGATTTCCGGAATCACGCCGCCGAAGCGGGAATGCTCGTCCATCGACGACGCGATCGCGTTCGCGAGCAGCGTCCGGCCACGGACGATGCCAATGCCTGTCTCATCGCAGCTCGTCTCGATGCCGAGCACAAGCGGCTGGCGTTCTGCTGCGTTCACTGTTTCACTCACTGTCGGTCCTTTAGCTGCAACTGCATGACGATCGCGTCGACGCCCTCCGGCTGGTAATACCCGGGCCGCACCCCGATCTCGACAAAGCCGAGCGAGAGGTACAGGCCGCGCGCGGGTGGATTGTCCGCACGCACCTCGAGGAACACCTGCGAGGCGCCGCGGCGGTCCGCCTCGTCGAGAAGCTCATTCATGAGCGCGCGGCCGTGGCCGGCGCCTCGCAACGCGGGATCGACGGCGATGGTCTGAATGTCGCCGTCCGGGGCGACGACGAGTACGCCCGCGTAGCCGCGGATCGCGTCCGACTCGTCGACGAGCACAATGTAGCGTCGACGCTCACCGGTGAGCTCCTCCCGCACGATGTCGGCGCTCCACGCGTCGCTGCCAAACAACTCGGCTTCGAGAGCTGCGACGGCCGCAATGTCGGCGAGTGCCGCGTCACGAATGTTCACGGCGTGACCGGCTTCGGGGCGCGCGGCTGCATCACGTCGGGGAGCCTGAGGTAGAGTGCCTGCTCGGAAGCGAAGTCGCGGCCTGCTGCGAGGTGCCGTGCGGCGAGCCGCACGAGCGCCGCCGCAGGCAGACGCTCAGGCCAGAGCTCGTTGGTGACGCTCTCGTAGCCGTCGCGGGGCGCGAGATGCGGATCGCCAGCGCGCTCCGGAATCCCTGCCCAGTCGAGTGACGTGTAGTCGGTCACGAACAGCTCTCTGCGCTTCGCGTCCTGCACAATTCGTACCCCGGAGGTTGCCCCCGCTTCGAGCTGTTCGAGCGCCGCAGCGTCGTGGCTCACGAGCGGCAGCGTGGTCAGTCCACGGCCCAGCGCGAACGCGTTCGCTGCCGCAATCCCGACGCGCAACCCGGTGAACGGGCCCGGCCCCATCCCGGCGGTCACGTGGGTGACGCTCGCGGGATCGATCCCTCGCTCTGCAAACACGCGCGCAATGAGGGTGCCGATCGCCTCAGCGTGACCGCGCGGGTCGTCACTCGACACCTCCGTCACGCTCTCGGCAGCGCCGACAGCGACGCTCGTTCCGAGCGAGGTATCGATCGCCAGGATCACTCGGTCCCCGAGCTCCGGCGCCGCAATCGTGCGGACGTTCATCGCGGTCACGCGAGTACCCCGTTCTGCCAGCGCGGGCCGTGCCCGGTGACGGTGAGTGTGCGGGGCTCGACGGGGGCCTCCGCGTAGTCTTCGAGATCGTCGGCATCGGAAGCGTCGTCGCCGCCAAGCGGGCGGTCGATGACGACGTCCAGCCACGAGTCGCGGGCATCGACAAGGCCAGCTCCCCACTCGGCAACGACAACCGAGCCATCGAAATCAAGGTCGAGGTCTTCGACCTCGCTCGCGTCGGCAAGCCGGTATGCGTCGACGTGCACGAGCGGAGCTGCCCCCACCAGGGAGGGATGGGTGCGCGCGATGACGACGGTCGGGCTCTGCACGGGGCCGCGAACGCCGAGCCCCTCACCGATCCCGCGCGTCAAGGTTGTCTTGCCCGCGCCAAGTGGGCCAGTGAGAATCACGAGATCGCCGGCGGCGAGCACCGCACCGAGACGAATGCCCAAATCGTGCATCGCGTCGGGGTCTCCTGCCGTGAACTGTTCCACGACACTCATGCGTCCTCCTCATCAACCGCGCGCCGAAGCACACGTGGACCGATGCCGACAAGGATCTCATAGTGGATCGTGCGCATGAGCCCCGCCCAGATATCGATCGACGGATATCCGCGCTCCGGGTCGCCGAACAGCACGACCGGCGCGCCCAGGTCGATACGCCCGCCCACCGGCCCAACGTCGACGATGAACTGGTCCATGCCGATCCGGCCGACGATGGGGCATGGCTCCCCCGCGATCGTCACCCATGCGCCAGCACCGTTGAGCGCGCGCGGCATGCCGTCGGCATACCCGACCGGCACGAGGGCGAGCGTCGTTGCGACCTCGCAGATGTGGTTGAACCCGTACGAGACGCCCGTGCCCGCCGGGACACCGCGCAGGGCGACAACCTCCGAGCGAAGCGTCATCGCGGGGATGAGCCCGAGCTGCGCCGAGTTCTTGCCGGGGATCGGGCTCAGGCCGAACGCGGCCACCCCGACACGCACCGTGTTGTAGTACAGCTCGGGGCGCGAGAACGTCGCGGCGCTCGCGGCGAGGTGAATCATCTCTGGGTCAGAGCCAGCAGCCCGTAGCAGCGCGAGGGCCTCGTCGAAGCAGGCGCCCTGCGCGAGGTCGGCCTCCTCACCCGCATTCGCGAGATGACTGAAGATGCCACGCACCCGCACGAGCCCCTCGCGTTCGAGTGCTGCACCGCGCGCGAAGAGGGCCTCCCACTCGTCGCGAGCAGCCCCGTTACGACTCAGGCCGGTATCAATCTTGAACTGCAGGGTGGCCTGCTGACCGGTCACACGCGCGGCCTCGGCGAGCGCTTCCAGCTGTCTGAGGTGCGCGATCCCAACATCGATCGACTGTTCGATTGCCGGCGCGAAGTCGACGCGCGGCCCATGGAGCCAGCAGAGCAGCGGTGCGTCGATACCGCACTCGCGCAGCTGCAGCGCCTCCTCGAGGTCCGCGGTCGCGATCATTGATGCGCCACCCTCGACAGCCGCTCGCGCAGCGATCTCAGCGCCGTGGCCATAGCCACCGGCTTTCACCACGACGATGACCTTCGCATCACCCGTGAGTTCCCGGATCCGACCAACGTTCTTCCGAATCGCCCGAACCGAGATGTCTGCCACCCGCATTGAACCAGTTCTCATGCCGCCGCACCTCCGCGCTCAACAATAACGAACGCCGTCGCAATACCGATGTCGTGGGTCATCGACAGGTCGATCCGATCCGCACCGCGCGCCTCAAGCGCCGCGAGCAGACCGGCCGTCGGCACGAACTCGGGAGCACGCAACGCGTTGCGTCGCACCTCCATGTCTGACCACGTGAGATCGCCCGAGTCGCCAAGCGCCTTGATGAGCGCCTCCTTCGCGGCAAACCGGGCCGCGAGCGACGGCGTCGACAGCTGTCCCTCGGCCTCGCTGAACAGACGTCCGCGAAGCTTTGGCGTGCGCTCGAGCTGCCGCTCGAAGCGCACGATGTCGACAGTGTCGACGCCGATGCCGATGATCACTCGACCGTCACCGATTTCGCCAGGTTGCGCGGCTGATCCACGTCGAGGCCCTTCGCGGTCGACAGCTCGAGCGCGAACCACTGCAGCGGAACGACCTGCAGGATCGGATCGAACAGCGCGTCCGTGAGCGGGATCCGCACGACATCGTCAGCGAACGGCAGCACCGCGGTGTCGCCCTTCTCCACGATCGCGATGACGCGTGCGCCGCGCGCGCGGATCTCCTGAATGTTCGACACAACCTTCGAATGCATGAGCGGTGAGGTGCGCGGACTCGGCACCAGCACGAACACGGGCTGACCGTGATCGATGAGCGCGATGGGACCGTGCTTCAGCTCGCCAGCGGCAAAGCCCTCCGCGTGAATGTACGCGATCTCCTTGAGTTTGAGCGCCCCCTCGAGCGCTGCCGGGTACCCGACGTGGCGCCCAAGGAACAGCACCGAGCGGGTGTCCGCCATCCAGTGCGCGAGCTGGGCGATCTGTTCGTGCGTCGCGACGGCCTCAGCCATCTTCTCCGGGAGCGTCTCGAACTGTTCGACCGCGGCTGCCTCGTCTTCGGCTGAGAGCGTGCCGCGCACGCGCCCCAGATGCAGGCCGAGCAGGTAGAGCGCCGTGATCTGCGCGACAAACGCCTTCGTCGACGCGACAGCGACCTCAGGCCCTGCGTGCGTGTAGACAGCGGCATCTGACTCGCGCGGGATCGTCGCGCTCTGCGTGTTGCAGACCGACACGGTCGTCACGCCACGCTCGATCGCGTACTTCACGGCCATGAGCGTATCCATCGTCTCGCCCGACTGGCTGACCGAGATCACCATCGTGCGGTCAGTGAGCACCGGGTCGCGGTACCGGAACTCGTGGCTGAGCTGCACCTCGACCGGGATGCGCGCCCACTGCTCGATCGCGTACGACCCGACCATGCCCGCGTATGACGCCGTGCCGCAGGCAACGATGATGATCCGGTCGATCTCCTTCAGCCGATCCTCGCCGAGCGCGGTGAGCTCCGGGATCTCGACGTGGCCGTCGACGATGCGGCCGCGAATCGTGTTCGCGATAGCCTCCGGCTGCTCGTTGATTTCCTTCGCCATGAACGACGACCAGCCGCCCTTGTCCGCGGCGCCCGCATCCCACTCGACCTCGTACTCCTCGAAGTCGACCTCGGCTCCGGTGAAGTCCGTGATCCGCACGCTGTCAGGCGTGATGATCGCGATATTGTCCTCGTTTACGACGACCGCCCGACGCGTGGACGACACGAACGCCGCGACGTCAAAGCCGAGGAAGTTCTCGCCCTCACCGAGCCCAACCACGAGCGGGGAGTGATGGCGAGCGGCCACAATCTTGCCCGGCTCGCTCTGGTGCATCGCAAGCAGCGTGAAGGTGCCGTGCAGCCGCTGCACGACCTCGCGGAACGCAGTCTCGAGGTCCTTCCCCGATGCGGTCTCCAGCCCGAGCAGCACGGCAACGACCTCGGTATCGGTCTCACTGAGCAGCTCGGCGCCGCGCGAGGTGACCTCGTCGCGGAGTTCTGCGAAGTTCTCGACGATCCCGTTATGGATGACCGCCAGTCGTCCATCGTCGCCAAGGTGCGGGTGCGCGTTGACGTCGGTCGGCCCACCGTGGGTTGCCCAGCGGGTGTGGCCGATTCCGGTTCCCGCAGCCTCGAGCGGGCTCGCCTTGAGAAGATCTTCAAGGTTGACGAGCTTGCCTGATTTTTTCCGTACGGAGACACCGCCGGTATCGTCGATGACTGCTACGCCCGCGGAGTCATAGCCGCGGTACTCGAGTCGACGAAGTCCATTCAGCAGCGCCTCAACAGTGTCATTTGGGCCTGCGTATCCAACGATTCCACACATACACCCGATTTTAGTGGCACGATGGAGTGCGATGAGCAATAAATACAGCGAAGCCGCAGTCACCGAGCTTGCTCCCAGCAATGATGCAGCCGAGGAGACCCAGCCGAATCCGGTCCTCGGGCCTGAGACGCAAGCGCTCGTGCGACCCGAATTCACCTCGCCGTTCACGGAGATCGGTCGAGCTGAGTGGGCCCGCCTTGCCGGGGAGACTCCGATGCCGCTCACTGAACCAGAGGTCGAATCCTTCCGCGGACTGGGGGTCTCGCTCGATGTCGAAGAGGTCTCCGAGGTGTATCGGCCGCTGAGCCGCCTCATCAATCAGTACGCGATCGCCGCACGCGAGATGCACCAGCGGACGCGTAGCTTCCTCAAGCGCGAGGGTGAAAAGCAGAGCACCTTCGTCATTGGGGTCGCCGGTTCTGTCGCAGTCGGCAAGTCCACCGTCGCTCGTATTCTCCGTGACCTGCTCGCCCGCTGGCCGGAGACCCCGAACGTCACACTTGTCACCACAGACGGCTTCCTCTACCCGAACGCCGAGCTCGAACGCCGCGGCATCGCCCACCGGAAGGGCTTCCCAGAGTCATACGACCGGCGCGCGCTCCTGCGGTTCGTGTCACAGGTGAAGTCCGGCATGCCCGAGGTGCGCGCCCCGCACTACAGCCACCTCATCTACGACATCGTTCCCGGTGAGTACACCACGGTGCGGCAACCAGACATCCTCATCCTCGAGGGCCTGAACGTGCTCCAGCCCCCGACCGCAGATCACCCGCTCGCGGTGTCCGACCTGTTCGACTTCTCCGTCTACGTTGACGCACGAACCGATCACATCGAAGAGTGGTTCACCCAGCGCTTCTTCCGGCTTCGCGACGGCGCGTTCTCGGATCCGAGCTCGTTCTTCCGGAAGTTCTCGCAGCTCAGCGACGCTGAGACCCGCAGCTACGCTCACGGCATCTGGAAGTCGATCAACGAACCGAACCTCATTGAGAACATTCGGCCAACGCGCGCTCGAGCGACGCTCGTGCTGCGGAAGGGCGCCGACCACCGCGTCGAGAAGGTGCTGCTGCGCAAGCTGTAAGAGGACCGGCTTCCTCTGTGGGGGCGTGCCGAGCCTACTCGGTGCGCCCTAGGGCCTAGATGGGGCCCAGGACTCAATGCGCCTCCGCTTCCTTCGCTGCGCTCTCCACTACCGCTGCCCCCGGGCGCCCCGCGTGCCCCGCGCGCCCCGCGCGCCCCGCGCGCCCCGCGCGCCCCAAGATCTCAAATCTTCTCAATGTATGTAGAAAGCCGCTGAGTTCTGCATACGTTGAGGAGATTACATGCGATCGGCAACGCAGTCGCCACCCGCTCGGTGACAGCGGTCGGTCAGCAGTCCGGTTCCTATCCCCCTGCGTGTATGTAGCTGTGCCGGCCCACGCCTGCAGCAGTACCCTGCCTGTGCCAGCGCCATCGCCATCGCCTGCGCCAGCGCCAGCGCCATCGGCATCGGCAGAGCCAGCGCCAGCGCCAGCGCCAGCGCCAGCGCCATTTTCCCTTCGCGCAGCGAACCCCACAGCGTAGAACAATCTGCAGCGTCATTCGACCTGTCCACAGATTCCGCGTTCCTGCTCCGCTATCGCCCGCTAACCTGCAAGCTCGAGGCATGTTAGAGCGTTTACTGGCCGATCACAGCGGGGTCGTCCGAAGCAGTGTCCTGCTAGACCATGGCTACAGCAAAACGGCGGTGCGCAAGGCGATCGAGGCTGGCAGGGTCGTCCGGGTCCGCAAAGGATGGCTGGCGTTGTCCAATGCCGACCCGCTGCTCGTCACCGCTGCCCGTCAGGGCCTCACCGTCTCATGCATTACCCAAGCGGCCAGGCTGGGCCTGTGGGTGCGAGACAGCAGCCGGCTGCACTTTGCGGTGCCCCGGCCCGGAGCAGAGCTGCGTCCACTGGGAGCTATACTCCACTACCACGCACCCGTCCTGCCGCGTCCGCGGTTTGCGTTAGCCGACACTCTCGAAAATGCCCTCGTTCTCGTCGCGCAGTGTGAGCCGTTCGAAGACGCAGTCGCCACATGGGACTCGGCACTGAACAAGGGGCTCATTGACCGCCCCGCCCTGGCCCAGTTGCCGCTCCGTGGGACTGCTCGCCGAGTGCTTGCTGCAACCGATCCTTTCGCCGACTCCGGACTAGAAACATACGTTCGTTTGCGGCTGCGGTGGTTAGGCGTCCCTATCAGCGCGCAAAGCTGGATCGTCGGGCACCGCGTGGACTTCCTTTTCGGTGAGCGGCTGGTGCTGCAGATCGATGGCGGGCACCACACCGGACGGCAACGCACGCAAGACATTGCCCACGACGCCCAGCTCCAGCTGCGCGGGTACACGGTTATCCGTCTGAGCTATGCCCAGGTGATGGACTCGTGGCCAGAGGCTCAGGCAACCATCATGCACGCCATAGCGCTCGGCCTGCACCAACGGGCTACGCTCCGCTAGTCGCTCGGTGGGGCGCTCAGGGCTGCTTGGTGGTGTGCGGGTTGGAGGTGCTGCACGCGCCTGGAGTGCTGCACCCGCTTGCGGTGCCAGCAGTGGTGCACAGCCTCGCGGTGCAGCACCGTTGAACTCTGCCACACCGTATGCGATCAGCGATTCATATGCCAGAAGCGCCAAAGAATGACATATCTTCGGCATTCTGCAGATCTTCTGGCGCGAAGTGGAGGCGCGAAGCAACGCAAAAGCCCGGCCCCTAGGGGGCCGGGCTTTTCGCGGAAGCGGATTACACCGCGAGCCGTTCCTTCACAATTGATGCGAGATCATCGGCAAGCTGCTGCGCCTGATCGACGTGAGCGGCCTCAACCATGACGCGCACGACTGGTTCGGTGCCGGAGGGCCGAAGCAACACGCGGCCTTCGCCAGCGAGCAGCTCCTCGACCTGGCGAACAGCCTGCTGCAAGACCTCGTCGCTGTTCGCACGGGTACGATCGACTCCGCGAACATTCACGAGGACCTGCGGGTACACCTTCATGCACTGCGTGAGCTCGGACAACGGCTTGCCCGTGCGCACGACCTCGGCGGCGATGTGGAGCCCCGTGAGGATCCCGTCGCCGGTCGTCGCGAACTCGCTCATGATGACGTGACCTGATTGCTCGCCGCCCAGGGAGTAACCGTGCTCGTTGATCGCTTCGAGGACGTAGCGGTCGCCGACACCGGTCTCGATGACGTCAATGCCGTTGTCTGACATCGCGAGCTTGAGGCCGAGGTTTGACATTACGGTCGCGACGAGCGTGTTCTTCTCAAGCTTGCCTCGGCTCTCCATTGAGAGCGCGAGGATCGCCATGATCTGGTCACCGTCGATCTCAGCGCCGTTGTTGTCAACGGCCAGGCAGCGGTCGGCGTCTCCATCGTGCGCGATACCAAGGTCAGCGCCGTGCTCAAGCACCGCTGCCTTCAGCGGCCCGAGGTAGGTCGATCCGACACCATCGTTGATGTTCATGCCGTCTGGATCATTGCCAATGACGATGATCTTCGCGCCGGCGGCAGTGAACGCATCCGGGGAAATACCCGAGGCTGCGCCGTGTGCGCAGTCGAGCACGACGGTGAGGCCCGCGAGGCTCGTGCCTTCGAGCGTGCCAAGCAGGTGCACGAGGTAGCGGTCTTCCGCATCGGCGAAGCGCCGGATCCGTCCGACCTCTTTCCCGGTGACGGCGATGGGCGGGACGCTCATGGCGGCCTCGATCGCATCTTCTACGTCATCAGGGAGCTTGCGCCCGCCCTCTGCAAAGAATTTGATCCCGTTGTCGGCGGCCGGGTTGTGTGAGGCAGACACCATGACACCGAAATCGGCTCCGGTGTCGGCGACCAGGTATGCGGCGGCCGGGGTGGGGATGACGCCAGCGTCGAGCACATCGACGCCGGCAGCGGCGAGCCCGGCTGACACAGCAGCCGAGATGAACTCGCCGGAAACTCGCGGATCGCGCGCAACGATCGCGGGAGCGCGACGGCTCTCGCCTCGGGCATTACGCCCGAGTACGAGAGCCGCTGCGTGCGCGAGGGCGAGGGCGAGGTCGGCAGTGATATCCACGCCGGCCAAGCCTCGCACCCCATCGGTGCCAAACAGGCGTCCCATAGGGAATACGTTCCTGTTTAGCGCTTCGAGTACTGAGGCGCCTTACGGGCCTTCTTGAGTCCGGCCTTCTTGCGCTCCTTGATGCGAGCGTCGCGGCTCAGGAAGCCAGCCTTCTTCAGCGTTGCACGGTTGTGCTCTGCGTCGATCTCGTTGAGTGCGCGTGCGACAGCGAGGCGAAGTGCGCCGGCCTGGCCCGAGGGGCCGCCACCGTCGATGGTCGCGATGAGGTCGTATGCGCCGCCGAGCTCAAGCACGGTGAACGGATCGGTGATGAGCTGCTGGTGCAGCTTGTTGGGGAAGTACTCGGCGAACTCGCGACCGTTCACGGTCATCTTGCCTTCGCCGGGGATGAGGCGCACGCGGGCTACTGCCTGCTTGCGACGGCCCACTGCTGCACCGGGAACGGTGAGCGCGGGGCGCGGGGCCGCGGCGGTCGCCTGCGATGCGGGGGTCTCGGTGGTGTAGCTCTCGGTGTCCACAGTCTGCTCTTCAGTCACGTTAAAGTCTCTCTTCTTGCGTCTCTAGCGCGCTACTGCGCAACCTGGCCAAAGGTGTAAGGGGTCGGCTGCTGCGCAGCGTGGGGGTGCTCCGGACCCGCGTAAACCTTCAGCTTGCGGAACAGGTCAGCGCCAAGCGAGTTCTTCGGAAGCATGCCGCGGACAGCCTTCTCAACGGCGCGCTCCGGGTTCTTCGAGAGGAGCTCGGTGTAGGTCACCGAACGGAGGCCGCCCGGGTAACCCGAGTGGCGGTAAGCCTTCTTCTGAGCTGCCTTGTTGGCGGTCAGCACAACCTTGTCCGCGTTGACGATGACGACGTAGTCGCCCATGTCCATGTGCGGTGCGAAGGTGGTCTTGTGCTTGCCACGGAGCAGGGCTGCTGCGTGCGATGCGAGGCGGCCGAGAACCACGTCTGCTGCGTCGATGACGATCCAGTCGTGCTTCTGGTCAGCTGCCTTCGGCGAATAAGTGCGAGTCACTGTCGTGCTGCTTTCTGTCGAAATGGAGGAGTTCTTGAATCCCACTCCGTGCGAGGTCTCATGCAGTGACACTGCCTGAGTTCCTGTGCGGTGGAGGGCTCAACAATTCGGGTGCTTGCACACCAAGGGTCAACTTTAGCACAGAATACTCAGTCATCGAGCGGATCGCGCCGTGCGCGCGTCTGTTCCGCGCGCGCCGCGAGCCCGTCGCCGCTCGGGTAGCCGATTTCCTCCAGTGACAGACCGTGAGCGGGCATCACCGTGAACCGGCTCGTCCGCTGCCGCGCGTCGCGAAGTTCGAGCAGCTCATCTTCCCCAATTCGCCCGTGGCCGACCGCAACAACGGAGCCGACGAGCGCCCGCACCATCGAATGGCAGAACGCGTCGGCTTCGATCCGCGCAGCGTATGCACCGTCTTCGGTCTCGCGCCACTCAAAGGCAAGCAACTCGCGAACCGCGGTCGCCCCCTCGCGCGCCTTGCAGAATGTCGTGAAGTCCTGCAGCCCGAGCAGATCGGCAGAAACTCGCTGCATAGTGGCGAGGTTGAGTACGCGGGGCACGTCTGCCGTGAAGCGCGCAGTCAGCGGATCTCTCCGTGCGTTTTCCGGGCGGAGCCGGTACTCGTAGCGCCGCCGAAGCGCGGAGAACCTCGCGTCGACGCCGGCGGGTGCGGGTGCGACCCGGTGGATCGCGATGTCTGACGCACTGCGCTGCAGCACGCCGTTCAGGCGCCGGGTCATGATGCGAGCCGCATCGTGGTGCGGTGCGTCTCCGCGATCCGCAATGTCCTTCGACTGACGCTGCGAGGCGCCCCACTTCGCGAGCTGCTCGGCGGTGACGTCGACGTGGGCGACCTGGCCGCGCGCGTGCACGCCCGCGTCGGTCCGGCCTCCAACCGTGAGCCGTGTCTCGGTGGCGTCGATCCGGAGGAGCGTGGCGATGGCCTGTTCGATCTCTCCCTGCACGGTGCGCAAGCCTGGTTGTGTCGCCCAGCCTGAAAAGTCGGTACCGTCGTAGGCGAGGTCGAGGCGCAGCCGGGTGGTTTCCACGCTGTAAAGTCTGCCAGATATTTTCGACGGGGTACCGGTCGTCCCGATCACCACCCCAATGCAGGGCAGCACTCAAGGTTCCGGGGTAGCATCTTTGGGTGTCTGTTCGCCCGCTGCTCCCCACAGGGGCACCGGTGACGGCTCGCGGCGCTCGCTTTGGTGGTCTCGACGGCCTTCGCGCGATCGCGGTCGGAATGGTCTTGGTCTACCACCTCTTCCCGAGCGCACTGCCCGGCGGGTTCCTCGGCGTCGACGTCTTCTTCGTGATGAGCGGTTTCCTCATCACCTCGCTGTTGCTGCGCGAGCTTGAAAAGACCGGACGCATCGACCTGCTGGCCTTCTGGCAACGTCGTGCTCGCAGGTTGCTGCCGGCGGTCGCTCTCGTCGTTCTCGTGAGCACTTCGCTCGCCCTCGCCGCGAGCCGCGATCTGTTGGTCGGGGTTGCGCAACAGATCGCCGGAGCGCTCCTCTTCGTCAGCAACTGGGTGTTCATCGCAAACGGTTCAGACTACTTTGCACGCGATGCACCTGAGTTATTCCGCAACTTCTGGTCACTCGCCCTTGAGGAGCAGTTCTACATCGTCCTTCCGCTGATCGCGGTGGTCGTATTCAAACTGCGTTCACGCATCACCTGGGCGATCCCTCTCGCAGCGCTCGGTCTCGGGTCCGCGTTCCTCATGGCGGCGCTCGCCAACGGCGAGGCCGATCCCACGCGGATCTACTTCGGCTCCGACTCACACAGCTTCGGTCTCTTCCTCGGCGCCGCAATGGCAGTCCTGCTGTCGCGGGGCGGCAACCGTGCCCTTGGGCGTGCAGGGCAGGCGGCATCGCTCGCGGTAGCAGTCGCGGGGTTCACGGTGCTCGGCTTTTTGGCATTCGCGCTCCGTGAGGCAACCCCCGAGAGCTTCCTCGGCGGTTTCCAGCTCGCCACGCTGGCTGCGCTGGCGATCGTCTGGGCCATTACGCGCGAGGGCGCCGTCATCGGCCGCTGGCTGGATGTCACGCCCCTTCGGTGGATCGGCGAGCGCTCCTACGGCATCTACCTCTGGCACTGGCCGCTACTCGTCATCGTGACGAGCATCGCGACAGGGGCCGGCCTCGGGAAGAGCTGGATCGTCCCGGTCGTCACGCTCCTGCTCACCGTCACGTTCGCGGCGCTCTCGTACCGCTTCGTCGAGCAGCCGGTTAGGCGGGTGGGACTGCGCGGCGCGCTCGTTCGCTGGTTTAGCCCGCGCAGCTACACGCCGCGGCGCAAGAAGATCTCGATCACCCTCGCGGGGGTCCTCGCCATCACCTTCCCGCTCACCGGGATCGCCGTCGCCATCGCGCCCGCGCAAACCTCGTCTGAAGACTCGATACGGCGCGGCCAGGAGATGCTCGAGGCTGATCGAAGCGCCGGATCGGTATCGGGCGACGAAGCTGCAGGCACCACTTCGGACGAAGAGCCGACCTCCCCCGAGGAAGCCCCGCCGCTCATCACCATCGAGGGCAGAGACGTCACCGCGGTCGGCGACTCAGTCATGCTCGCAAGCTACCCAGAGCTCACCGAGGCCTTCCCTGGTATCGAGGTGGATGCGGCCGTGTCACGTGGCGTGTGGGCCGGTGTCGACATTGTCGCCGGGATGGCCGCACAGGGCACGCTTCGCGAAGTCGTGGTCGTAGGGCTCGGCACCAACGGCCCAGTCGAGGTCGAGGCCCTCGCTGCCCTCAAGGAGGCTGTCGGGGCTCGCCAGCTCGTCCTCGTCGACGCGCACGCAGAACGCGACTGGATCGCTGAGGTGAACACCGTACTCACCTCGTTCGCAGCGGAGCACCGCGGGGTGACCCTGGCACGGTGGGACGCTGCTGTCGCTGGCACCCCGGAGTTCCTCGCGGAGGACGGCATTCACCCCGGCCCGGAGGGCGGCGAGATCTATGCGGCATCGATCCGCACCGCGCTCGACGAGCTACTGGCTCCCGGGGAGTCCGCCGGTTGGGCGACGCCGCGCCGCTAGCAGCGGACGCGGCGCACACCGGGCACAGCTACACCCCGGGGGCAGCTACGCCCAGGCACAGCTACACCCCCGGCACAGCTACTCCACCCGACGCACAGGTGCACACCGCCCGGTCCCGCACACACGAAAGCGCCCCGTGGTAGAAACCACGGGGCGCTTTCGTTAACGCGTGAGAGCGAGACCTATTCGGCCTTCTCCTCGGCAGCTGCTTCCTCGGCGGGAGCCTCGGTCTCGGCGACCTCTACGGTCTCCTCGACAACTTCGGTCTCCTCGACGACCTCAGCCTTGGGCTCAGCCGGAGCGGCCTTCTGAGCCTTGACCTTCGGCTGAACGGGCTCGAGAACGAGCTCGATCACTGCCATGGGGGCGCGGTCGCCCTTACGGTAGCCGGTCTTCACGATACGGGTGTAACCACCCTCGCGATCCTCGACAAGCGGCGCGATCTCGGTGAAGAGCTCGTGGACAACCGACTTGTCGAGAACGCGACGCATCACGCGACGACGCGAGTGCAGGTCGCCGCGCTTCGCGAACGTCACGAGACGCTCTGCGAGGGGCTGCAGGCGCTTCGCCTTCGTCTCGGTGGTCTGGATGCGCTTGTGCTCGAAGAGCTGCGAAGCCAGCTGGTTGAGCATCAGGCGCTCGTGAGCGGGACCGCCTCCGAGGCGGGCGCCCTTGGTGGGCTTAGGCATGTGTGTACTCCTGTGTGTGTTCGATCAGCTAAAGAGCCGGATCGTTAGTTAACGTCGTCTTCGTAGCTGTAGAAGTTGGCCCCGTCGAAACCGGGAACCGCGTCCTTGAGCGAGAGGCCCATCTCGGCAAGCTTGTCGCGCACCTCGAAGACGGACTTCTGACCGAAGTTACGAATGTTCATGAGCTGTGCCTCCGAGAGCGCAACAAGCTCGCTCACGGAGTTGATGCCCTCACGCTTGAGGCAGTTGTAGCTGCGCACCGAAAGGTCGAGGTCTTCGATCGGGATCGAAAGCTCGCCCTCGGCAACAACCTCAACCGGCGCGGGGCCGATCTCGACGCCCTCAGCGGCAGTGTTCAGCTCGCGTGCCAGCCCGAACAGCTCGACCAGGGTCGAGCCAGCCGACGCGATTGCGTCGCGGGGGCTGATTGCGGGCTTCGACTCGACGTCGACCACAAGGCGGTCGAAGTCAGTGCGCTCACCGGCACGAGTTGCCTCGACACGGTAGGTCACCTTGAGCACGGGCGAGTAGATCGAGTCGACCGGGATACGGCCAACCTCTGCGTCGTCGTTACGGTTCTGCGCTGCAGAAACGTAGCCACGGCCGCGCTCAATGGTGAGCTCAAGCTCGAACTGTGCGTCGTCGCCAAGGGTCGCGATGACCAGCTCGGGGTTGTGCACCTCGACGCCAGCAGGCGCTGAGATGTCGGCAGCGGTGACTTCGCCTGCCCCGGTCTTACGAAGGTACGCGGTGATCGGCTCGTCGTGCTCGCTCGATACAACGAGGCCCTTGATGTTCAGGATGATCTCGGTGACGTCTTCTGTGACACCGGGGATCGTCGTGAACTCGTGAGCCACGCCCTCGAAGCGGACGCTGGTGACAGCGGCTCCGGGAATCGAGGAGAGCAGCGTACGACGAAGTGAGTTACCAAGCGTGTAACCAAAGCCAGGCTCGAGGGGCTCGATCGTGAAACGTGAGCGGTACTCGGAGATTGAATCTTCGGTCAGAGTGGGGCGCTGTGCAATGAGCACTGTATGAGTTCCTTTCGCTGGAGTCCGCTATATGACTCTGCGGTAAAGAGGGTGATGGGAACGTACCCAGCTCGTCTAGCGGACGAGCCGGTGTCGCGCCGGCCGAAGCCGGCGCGACAGAGGCGCTTAGACGCGGCGGCGCTTGGGCGGGCGGCAGCCGTTGTGGGTCTGCGGGGTGACGTCGTTGATCGAGCCAACCTCGAGGCCAGCGGCCTGAAGCGAGCGGATCGCGGTCTCGCGGCCCGAGCCGGGGCCCTTCACGAAGACGTCAACCTTCTTCATGCCGTGCTCCTGCGCCTTGCGGGCAACAGACTCGGCAGCGAGCTGCGCGGCGAACGGGGTCGACTTACGCGAGCCCTTGAAGCCAACGCCACCCGACGATGCCCAGGTGAGCACAGCACCGGTGGTGTCGGTGATAGAGATGATCGTGTTATTGAAGGTCGACTTGATGTGGGCGTGGCCCACTGCGATGTTCTTCTTGTCTTTGCGACGCGGCTTGCGCGCTGCCGACTTGGGTGCAGCCATTGAGTGTTCTCCTGAAAGCTATGTGTGAATGGTCGGTGTGAACCGGTGTTACTTCTTCTTACCGGCGACGGTGCGCTTCGGGCCCTTGCGGGTACGAGCGTTCGTCTTGGTGCGCTGACCATGCACAGGCATGCCCCGGCGGTGGCGAATTCCCTGGTAGCTGCCGATCTCAACCTTGCGGCGGATGTCAGCCTGGACCTCGCGGCGGAGGTCACCCTCTACCTTGAAGTTGCCCTCAACGTGGTCGCGGAGCTGAACGAGCTGCTCGTCGGTCAGTTCGCGAACACGGGTGTTCCCGTCGATGCCGGTCGCCTCGAGCGTCTTCAGCGCGCTCGTGCGTCCAACGCCATAGATGTAGGTGAGCGCGATCTCTACGCGCTTTTCGCGCGGGATGTCTACGCCTGCAATACGTGCCATGTCTGGCTCTCCTTGCGGATTAGTGGAGGTGTGGTGCGCATCGTGGGATCAGGCCTCCGACCCAAGGTGTCCCCCTCCGGCGTGATGCGGAAGGTTCTTCGATGCGCGATTTCAGTTGTAAAACGTTGATCTGCGAGCCGCAGGTCAGGGTATTAGCCCTGGCGCTGCTTGTGACGCGGGTTGCTCTTGCAGATCACCATGACGCGGCCGTGGCGGCGGATCACCTTGCAGTGATCGCAGATGGGCTTGACGCTGGGGTTGACCTTCATTGTTATTCCTTTAGCGGGTTCGCTGTCCTCGTACCCACGGGATGCCGTGAGCCGTTACTTTCCGGTGGACGTGAGCGCAGGTCTACTTGTAGCGGTAGACGATGCGACCGCGGGTCAGATCGTACGGGGTCAGTTCCACGATCACGCGGTCCCCTGGAAGGATGCGGATGTAATGCTGACGCATTTTGCCCGAGATATGTGCGAGCACCTTATGGCCGTTTGTAAGCTCTACCCGGAACTGTGCGTTCGGGAGCGCTTCAGCCACCTGGCCCTCGATCTCGATGACGCCGTCTTTCTTCGCCATAGCCTCACTGTCGCTCGTGTTGATTCACCGGTCTTGCGAATGCTTTCCCCCTGGTTTCGCGAACGCAAAAACAGGCACAAAGCACCAACGAGCAATCCTATCCCGGAAAGCCCGCATTGTCTACCTTACAGCCTGCATGATCCACGGCGCACGGCATTTCGTCAAGCCCTGGCGCGTCGCTTCCGCCGAGCGGAGAGAAGCAGCATCACCCCAGGCACCACCGCTGCGCCCGTGATGACGGCGAGGCCAGTCGAGATCCGCTCAGCCATCATCAGTGGCTCTCCGCCAGCGCCCGAGGCGAACACCCCCAGTAGCGCTGAGACGAGGGCATAGGCGATCAGCTGCGTGGTACTGAGGGCCGCAGCAGCCTTCTCCCCCTCGGCCTGGTCATCGGTCGCGCCCATCGCGCGCACACTCAGGTGCGGGAACGCTGCGCCGATCGCCGTCCCGGCAAGAATGAGCGCAACAGCCCAGAGGGCCACCCTTTCTAGACTTGCTCCCGGCTGCTGGAGCAGCCCATAGCTCAAGAGTCCCGCTGCAAGGACGAGCGGCGAGATCACCATGACCGCCTTCGACATCCGCGGGCCAAACTTCACACTCACCAACTGCGAGCCCGTCCAGCCGAGCGACAGAGCGGCGCCCAAGAATCCAGCCCAGACCGGGGAGAGCCCTCCAAGCTCCTGACCAAAGAGCGGAACATAGGTCTCGACCATCACGCCCGCGCACAGCCCAGCGAGGAGAAGGTACACCCACTTGAGCGGGTTGCCCCGCTCAAATGTCATCCGCGGCAACACGGTGTTGCGCCCCTTCGCTTCCGCGAGCAGGAACAGCATCACGAGCAGGATCCCCACAATGATTGCAGTGGCATCGTGGCCCGCTGGGGCGAGAACCGGTGCCAGGCTGAAGCTCGCAGCTGCGAGCACGAGGGCAAGAAGCGACACATACGGGAGCGGCTCGACTGCGGTCCGGTGCGCAGCCCTGCGTGGCAGCGCAGAGAGCGTCGCCGCACCGAGGAGTAGTGCGATTGCCGCAAGCGCGCCGTACGCCCAGCGCCAGGCCTGCAGCTCCGCGAAGATCCCACCCAGGCTCGGTCCGACCAGCGCGCCGATCCCCCACATCGCCGAAACCAGTGCCGAGGCTTTGAGCCACAGACTCCGGGGCAGCGCGGAGCGTATGACAGCGAAACCGAGGCCCGCGAGCAATCCGCCGCCCAAGCCCTGCAGCACGCGGCTCGCAACAAAGAGTTCCATGCCACTGCTCAACGCAGCGGCGAACGGCCCGACGGCAAACGTTCCAAACCCCAGGAGGTACGCTCCTCGGGCACCCAAGCCCGCAATTACTCGGGCGACGAGCATGGAGGAGACCACCGCCGCGACGAGGAACCCCGTAGCCACCCAGGCGAAGAGGTGCGCGCCACCGATGTCCGCGACAATCGACGGCAGCAGCGCTGCGGTGAAATAGAGATTCATCGCGTAGAGCACGGTGCCGCCCGCCAGCACCGCGACGGTAGCAAGATGCTCACGCGACATGAGCCGGTCGGGCGACGGGATCGCGGCGGGGACAGAGATCGGGATCGAATTGGTGTCTGGGCTAGAAGAAGTCACTCGGCTAGACTAAAACTTCAAGTGCACTTGAAGTCAAGCGAGGTGTGAACCATGGAACGCAAGACCCCAACTGACCTGCTCACCATTGGCGAGGTCGCCGAGCGCGTCGGCATCGCAACGTCGGCGGTCCGCTTCTATGAGCAAGAGGGCCTCATCACCTCGACCCGCACTGCGGGTAACCAGCGACGCTATCCGCGCCACGTGCTCAGGCGGCTGTCAATCATCAGCTACGCCAAGCGGCTCGGGATCCCCCTCACCGAGGTGGCGGATGTCTTCGCCAAGCTCCCTCCCGACCGGATGCCCTCGAAGCGAGACTGGACTCGGATATCCCAGCGCTGGGCTGACCTCCTCGACGAACGGCGACGGCGGCTCGACGCACTGCAGGCAGAGCTTTCGGCCTGCATCGGCTGCGGCTGCCTGTCCCTCAATAACTGCAATGCCCTGAACCCCGGAGACGTGCTCGCGAGCCAGGGAGTCGGCGCGGTACGTCTGGACGACGACTTCACTGACCTCACGCCGCCCGCTCGCTGAGCGATCACTCAGTGGCGTTTCGCGTACGTCGCCGTCCGGTCACGCTCACGGAAGCCCAGCCGCTCGTACATCGCAAGGGCACCGCTCGGGTTCGCGGCATCAACGTCGAGCACTGCGCTCGCCAACCCCCTGCGCCGATACGCGCGCAGTGCCCGAGCAATCACGGCGGTCGACAGCCCCGTGCCACGCCACCGGCTGACCACGCCGATCGTCGCCAGGTACCCAAAGCGCTCGCCACGCAATTTCCACTCGCTCTGGTGCAGCTCCGTGAGCGCGAACGCAGCGACGCGAAGCGGCTCGTGCGTGGCGCCACCGCCCTCGACGGCGAGAACCGAGAGGCGCGGAGCGAACCCGCCGACCGCGCTCTGCCTGCGCCACTCCGTACGACCAATCGGGGCAAAGCCCCAGTGGTCCCGAAAGGCTTCGTTCAATGCGATCCGCACCGCCTCGCTATGCCCGAGGCGAAACGACACAAGGCGTATCCCCGCCGGCAACTCGCGCTCGGGGAGGTCCGGTTCGACCTGCCGCGCAAGCGACGCCCATGAGCGCTCCAGCCCAAACCCGGCGCTCACGTAGAGCGCGGTGGCTGCCACACAGGCGGTACGGCTGTGCACCGCGAGCAGCCCAGGCAACATGCTCCGCGAGGTCGCGAGGAGCTGAAGCCCGCGGGCCTCCTGCCAGGCGAGCAGCTGGCGACCGACGCCTCGCCCCCGTAGGTCGGGGTGCACAACCCCGGACAACGCCACTTCGAGGTGCTGCGGCACGCCGCCAGGCGTTGCCGACTCCGGCTCCTCCCCGAGGCTCGCGTAGCCCGCGGCAAGCGCCTTGCCGCTTGGCCCGAGCCCAATCACCCCGTCACGTTGGGGGTCGAAGCGTGGCGCGCGCAACTCGTGGCGCACCGCGGCAACGCTTCCAGCATCAGCGGGGTGGTCCAGTTCGCCGGCCGCCGCCTGCAGGCCGTGCAGTCGGCGCGCGTCACTGCGGCGCAGTGGACGCCAGCGCAGCGGGACGTCGCCGGCGAGTTCTGGCAGCGGCGGGAGCGCCGCGGGCGGGATGATCCGATCCGACAGGGCGGGGCCGTCACTCATGAGCTACTCCTTCTCCCGCCGATTCGCGCCGGGGGAAGCAAACCTATTGCCCATGATACGATCGTGTCAAGTTCGATAGTTACCCCGAAGGAGCGATGTGGATACACCCCAGCAGCCCACCAGCGAAACGGTGCTGCGCATGACCGGCGGCACCAAGGCACTCGTCTGGCTCACCCTTGGCGCCGCAGGCGCAGGTCTTGGGTTCGCACTCCCGTGGCTACTGCAGCGCATCGCGACCTGGCCGATCCCCTACATCGACGCGCTGAAGTTTCTCGGCTCATTCGATGCGCCACTCATGGTCATCGGCAGACCGGCTGTACTTGCCCTCATTGGGCTCGTCATCGCATTCTTCATCACCTACGAGGCAGCCGAACTCACGATCAGCGACACCCAGATCCGCATCCGCGAGGGCGATGACGCCCGCATTGTCACGCGCGCGCAGGTCGGCGGCGTGTATCGCAAGGGCGGAAAACTGCGTATCGAGTCGGTCGAGGGCCGCATCCTTTTCAACGACGACGTCGAGGGCGGCGGCGTCGCGATCGAGCGCGCCTTCACCAAGCACGGCTACCCCTGGGAGGGCACAGCATGAGCGCGTTGCCCATCACCGTCTCGGCGCGCACCATCATCGAGGGCAGCTTCGATGAAACCGGTGTCGCCGACCTCGCAGCCGTCTACGACGTTGGTCTCGCACTCGGGGTCCCCGAGCAAACAGTGCGGCTCGCGATCCGCCGCATGGCTGCCGCTGGCGAGCTCGTTCAGGAGGGGCGCGGGCGCGCCGGGCGGATCATTCGCAGCAGCGATGCGCTGCGCCGCAGCCGCTCCGAGTCGCGCCTCATCGACTTCGCGTTCGCGCAAGACGCGGGCGCGCACCCCTGGGACGGCAACTGGCGACTCTACGCCTTCTCGGTTCCGGAGTCCGCGAGGCCCGAACGCGACGCGCTCAGGGCCGGGCTGACCGCGTTGGGTGCGGCACCAATCGCATCGGGCCTGTATGCCACCCCGCACAATCTGCGGGAGGGGCTGCTCGACTATCTCCCGCCCGGGGTGGTCGACCGCTGGCTCATCTCCGCCGCGACGCCCGACCTCGTGCTGCCAGGTCGCCACAGCACAACGGCAATCGTCGAGCTGCTGTGGCCTGCGGGCGAAACCCTCGCGGCCTACGAGCCGCTCGCGAACGTACTCGCTGGTACTGAGATCCCCCGCGCCTCTGACCCGGTTGCCGTGACCGCCGCGGCGCTGTTGCTCGCCGAGGGGCTCGACAGGGCGTTGAGCGTGGATCCGCTCCTGCCGGGCGAGTTCAGACCAAGCGACTGGCCGCCAGCCACCCTGCGCGCACGCTTTCTGCACAGCTGGGAGCAGCTCCGGGCGCTGGGGCCGACGCTTCCCGTGTTCGCATAGCCGGGCGTACTGTCCGCCGTCCCCACCCGACACCTGCCGATCCAGCGCGCGTGCCCCCAGAGCACTATGCCCACCGCTCGCTGACGCGTGGCCGCCTAGGCGTCGCGCGAAACCGGACCCGCAAGGCATTCCGAGAGCGCAGCCGCGAGCCAGGCACCCTTCGCGGCAACGCCAAGCACGTTCGAGGCTCGGCCAACGTCACCCGCACCGGGAAAGTGGGCGGCAACGTGGCCGTCGGGGCGCACAAGCAGGGCATCGCCCGCGCCAAGCTGGGAAAGCACCGCAGCCCCAGCGCCCGCGAACTCCCCAGCACCCTCGCCGCCCGCAGCAAGCTCGAGCGCGACATAACCAACGGGGAGCGCCACCGGCGCTGCCGCGACTGCCGCGATCCATTCCGCGTCCGCACCTCCCGTGACCACGCGAAACTGACCAGCGGCCCCGTCGAGCGAGGAGGCATCCCGACCTTCGAGCCACGCGTGCGGCAGTCGCCTGCCGAGCTCCGCCGAGGCCGAGTAAGCCCCCGGAGCAAGCGGCCTTGACGGCGGGTAACCGGTGCCGAGCAGTAGCTCGTCATCGATCCCGTACGCACGTGTGCTGTTCCCGAGCGATACCTCGATCACAGCGGCCCCGACCGGACGACGCTCGGCCGTATAGCGGTCGAGCAGCGCCGTGCTCGCTTCGCCGCGCACCACCGCGCCGAGTTGCCACGCGAGTGTCTCCGCGTCACCGATACCGACGTTCATACCGTGCCCGCCTGTTGGCGGTGTCTGGTGCGCCGCATCGCCGGCGAGCAGCACCCGCCCCGCGCGGTAGGTGTCTGCGATTCTGGCGTCCATGTGCCACACCATAGTGTCGCGGATCTCCAGGCGCAGTTCGGGATCCCCCACGGCGTCACGAATCAGCTCCGTTATGGTCCCGTCGTCGGCACACAAGGCACCGACATCCACTCCGGCACCGACCGGGTACTGATAGACCCATTCGGTGTCGTTATCGACGGCGAGAAAGCCGCCTTTTCCACCCCCAATGAAGTACGAGGTCGCCTCGCGCCCGCGCATTGCTTGCCCGAGCGGCGCGCTGAAACGCACGGACAGAAACCTCGCAAGCTCGGTTTCACCGGCAAGGCCGATCCCAATTGCTTCGCGCACAAGACTCCGCGCCCCATCGCAGCCCACTACATACGCCGCGCGGTGCGACTGCTCACTCTGCGCGGTCGGCGACGAGCGCGGATGCGCACGCACTGTGACGCCGTTCGGCCCCGGCGTCAGCGACGTGACACGCTGCCCGAAGCGCACATCTGCCCCCGCGGCGGTTGCGGCCGCAAGCAGTACCGGTTCAAGCCGGTCTTGCGAGCACAGCGCGCCAGGGGCCGGCGTGTGCGGGGTGTCGGCGCCCGACAGGGGTGGACCGAGTTCGGCATTTGGGTCCAATAGGTTTGCGCCCCGGAAGAATCTCACGTGCTCACCCGGGAGCGAAGCCGCGCGTACCGCTTCCTCGAGTCCGAGCGACCGGAACGTCTCCATCGAACGCGCGGAAATTCCGCGCGCCTTCGGGTGCATCGATGTTCCGGGGTGCGCCTCAAGGACGCGGACGCTCAGCTTCTCGCGGCGCAGCAGGGAGGCAAGCGTCAGCCCCACCGGGCCCGCCCCAACGATGAGAACGTCAATCTGGGCGTCTGCAACTGTAGTCATTGAGACTATCGTAACGCTTTTTTCGTGTTTTGTCGTTACACTAGAGTCGTGCGCACGAAATCTCGCCCGTCGGCAACTGCGAACCCGCGGTGAGCCCCCCACAGCCGCGACAGGCGGCCAACACCGAACGCCCGCGCGGGCTCCATTTTGCCGTCGCGCTCGCCAACGCAGCTCACCCCGCAGTCGAGTGGGCTGGCCTCGCCAGCGCGCACGGTGACACCGAACTCGGCGCACGCAGGGTCGACTCCGCAGACCTCGCGCGGGCTGTCGCCGAGATTCGTGCGGTGTTCGCGATCACCGACAACACACTTGCCGCGACCGCGCTCAACCTGCTCATGGCCTCGTCCGATAGCCCGGGCGCGATGGTCGGCACGGCAGAGGGTCCGCGCGGCACGGAGCTGACGCAGCTGGAAAATGGGCGGTGGGCCTTGCGCCCCCGGATAGCCGCAGCCGAGACTGCCGCAGCGGTGTATCGTGCGGTTACCGCATTCGCTCTCGCAGAGTGGCTCGCCGAGCGCGGCCGCTGCGCATGGGGCGTGTGCGCCGCGGAGACGTGCACCAACGTCTTCGTCGACGAGGGCCGGCGCGCACCGCAGCGGTTCTGTTCGACCCCGTGCGCGACGCGTACCCGGGTCGCGGCGCACCGCCGGGCAAGCAACACAGCCAACGGCGAAGCTCGACGGCACGCAAAAGCCGCCAGCCCCGAAGCGGGACCGGCGGCCTGAGCAGACGATACGAGGTTACGGAATCGGAACGGGTGTGATCCCGAACTGAGCGAGACCTGCCGCTCCCCCGTCCGCCGCGGTGAGCACCCAAATTCCTTCGGCGTGCACGGCAACGCTGTGCTCCCACTGCGCGCTCATTGAGCCATCAGCAATGGTCACGGTCCAGTCATCATCCTGCACGACAGTGTCGATCGTTCCGGCCGAGATGATCGGTTCGATCGCGACGACGAGGCCTGGCTTCACCTCGGGGCCGCGACGCTGCACGGGAACGTTGAACACCGGAGGATCCTCGTGCATGCTCCGGCCGATGCCGTGACCGATGTAATCCTCGAGCACCCCAAAGTCACTGTGCTTGCGCACGTAGCCCTGCACGGACTCGCCAACCTCGTTGAGGTGCTTCGCACGGGCAAGCCGCGCGATCCCCTGCCACATCGCCTGCTCGGTAACGTGCGAGAGCTTCTCGTTCGCCTCGGTGAGCTCGGGTCGCGACGGATCAGGGATCACCGCGGTAAACGCGGCGTCACTGTGCCAGCCACCGATGACCGCGCCCACGTCAAGCGACACGACGTCGCCCGGCTCGAGAGGACGGTCAGTCGGGATCGCATGCACGACATCCGCGTTCACGTTCGCGCAGATCGTGTGCCTGTAGCCCGGCTCGAGCATGAAGTTCGGTTCGCCACCACGAGCTCGAATCGCAGCCTCAGCGAGCGCGTCGAGCTCGAGCGTGGTGACGCCAGGGCCGACCGCAGCCCGCATTGCAGCAAGCGCGTCCACCGCAGCGAGGCCAGGCTCGACCATCAGTCGAAGTTGCGCAGGCGACTTGTAAATCGACCGACGCAGGAAACCGCGACGTGACACTTAGCGTCCCAGCTGTGCGCTGAGTGCGCTCGAGATACGATCGGCGACCTCATCGATGCCGCCGAGCCCGTCTACGCTCACCAAGATGCCGCGCTTCGTGAACAGCTCAATGAGCGGCTCGGTCTGCTGTGCGTACACGTCCTGGCGGTGCCGGATGACGTCTTCAGTGTCGTCTGCACGACCCTCGGTCTCGGCACGCTTGAGCAAGCGGGCGACTACCTCGTCGGTGTCTGCTTCCAGCAGGACAACAGCGTCGAGGGAATCGCCCTCGAGCATCCCGTCGAGCGCCTCGACCTGCTCCACGTTGCGCGGGTAGCCATCGAGGAGGAAACCAGCCGCGGCGTCCTCCTGCAGCAGCCGATCCTGCACGATCTCGTTCGTGAGCGTGTCAGGAACAAGCTCGCCCGACTCGATGATTGCCTGGACGCGCTGCCCAAGCTCCGTGCCGCCCTTGATGTTCGCCCGGAAGATGTCGCCTGTCGAAATCGCTGGGATCTCGTAGGTCTCGGCAATCTTTGCCGCCTGCGTGCCCTTCCCTGCGCCGGGAGGGCCGATGATGAGAAGCCTGGTTACTGTCACTTGAGAAGTCCTTCGTAGTGGCGCTGCTGCAGCTGTGCGTCGATCTGCTTCACCGTTTCAAGGCCAACGCCGACAATAATGAGGATCGACGCGCCGCCGAACGGGAAGTTCTCGTTTGCGCCGAAGAATGAGAGCGCCACAAGTGGCAGCAGTGCAATGGTTCCGAGGTAGAGCGAGCCGGCGCTGGTGATACGCGTCAGCACGTAGTTCAGGTACTCGGCAGTCGGGCGGCCGGCACGAATGCCAGGCACGAAGCCCGAGTACTTCTTCATGTTGTCCGCGACCTCTTCAGGGTTGAAGGTGATCTGCACGTAGAAGAAGGTAAAGCCGATGACCAGCAGGAAGAACACGAGCATGTACAGTGGCTGGTCGCCGTACACGAGGTTGTTCTGGACCCATACCACCCATGCCGCGGGCTCTTCGCCAGCCTTGGGCTGGTTGAACTGCGCGAGCAGCATCGGGAGGTACAGGATCGCCGAAGCGAAGATCACGGGGATCACACCCGCCATATTCACCTTGATCGGGATGTAGGTGCTCGAGCCACCGTAGGTGCGGCGCCCGACAACACGCTTCGCGTACTGCACCGGGATACGGCGCTGCGACTGCTCGACGAACACAACCGCGCCAATGACGATAATGCCGACGAGAATGACGAAGAAGAAGACTTCCCAGCCACGCTGCTCCTTGATGACCCAGAGACCGCTCGGGAAGGTAGCTGCGATGGAGGTGAAGATAAGCAGCGACATGCCGTTGCCGACGCCACGCTCGGTGATGAGCTCACCGAACCACATGATGAGGCCGGTACCGGCGGTCATCGTGATGATCATGATGAGGATCGCCCACCATTCCTGGGCGACAAGGTTCTGGCAGGCCTGGTTCGCGAGGCTGCCGAAGAGCTGACCTGAGCGCGCAACGGTAATGAGCGTCGTTGCCTGGAGTACCGCAAGCGCAATCGTCAGGTAGCGAGTGTACTGAGTGAGCTTCGCCTGGCCCGCCTGGCCCTCCTTGTGGAGAGTCTCAAAGTGCGGAATCACCACGCGAAGAAGCTGGGTGATGATCGACGCCGTAATGTACGGCATGATGCCAAGGGCGAAGATCGAAAGCTGCAGGAGGGCGCCACCGCTGAAGAGGTTGACCATGTCGTACAACCCGGCGGTCCCCGTGTTCGCGTTGACGGCGAGACAGGCCTGGACGTTGTTGAAGTCCACGAACGGGGTCGGGATAAACGACCCCAAGCGGAAGAGTGCAACAATTCCAAGCGTAAAAACGATCTTCCGACGGAGGTCGGGGGTACGGAAGATCCGTCCAATAGCGCTGAACAAAACTTAGCCTCCTGGATAGTTCGCCGGACGTTTCCGGCGAGGAGCAACTAGACCAGACTACACGGGCCACGCTGTCTGGAATACGAAATAAGGGGTGTGGGAAACCTGCGGCTCCCCACACCCCCATCATTCAAGCAAAACTCGAATGTTACTTCACTTCTCCGCCTGCGGCGACAATCTTCTGCTCAGCTGAGCTCGAGACCTTGTCCACCTGAACGGAGAGCTTGACCTGAAGGTCACCGTTGCCCAGCACCTTAACGGGCTGGTTCTTGCGTACGGCGCCCTTTGCGACGAGGTCCTCGATAGTGACCTCGCCACCCTTCGGGTACAGCTCCTCGAGCTTCGCGACGTTCACCACCTGGTACTCCGTCTTGAACGGGTTCTTGAACCCGCGCAGCTTAGGCGTACGCATGTGCAGCGGCATCTGGCCACCTTCGAAGCCTGCACGCACCTGGTAGCGCGCCTTGGTGCCCTTGGTGCCGCGACCAGCGGTCTTACCCTTGGACGCCTCACCGCGACCCACGCGGGTCTTCGCAGTCTTCGAGCCGGGAGCCGGGCGAAGGTGGTGTGCCTTCAGCACGGGACCGCGCTCTTCGTTGTTCTCGCTCATTCGTCGATCTCCTCAACCTGGACCAGGTGAGCAACCGCACGGACGTAGCCGCGGTTGGCCTGAGTGTCCTCGCGAACGACCGACTGGCCGATCTTGCGGAGACCGAGGCTGCGCAGCGTGTCGCGCTGGTTCTGCTTCTCACTGATCACGGACTTCGTCTGCGTAATCTTCAGGCTCTTAGCCATTACGCACCTGCCTTTGCCTTCGAGGCAGCGTCGGCCGCGGCCTTCGCTTCAGCGCGCACGAGGCGAGCCGGAGCGACGCGGTCGAAGTCGAGACCACGACGAGCAGCGACGGAGCGGGGCTCCTCGAGCTGACGCAGTGCCTCAACGGTCGCATGCACGATGTTCAGGGTGTTCGACGAGCCGAGCGACTTGCTCAGTACGTCGTGGATGCCAGCGCACTCGAGTACGGCGCGCACCGGGCCACCGGCGATAACACCGGTACCTGCTGCAGCCGGACGGAGCAGTACGACGCCAGCTGCGGCCTCGCCCTGCACCGGGTGCGGGATCGTGCTACCGACGCGGGGGACGCGGAAGAAGTTCTTCTTTGCCTCCTCGACGCCCTTCGAGATTGCGAGGGGAACTTCCTTCGCCTTCCCGTAGCCGACGCCTACGGTGCCGTTGCCATCGCCAACCACGACGAGCGCGGTGAAGCTGAAGCGACGGCCGCCCTTGACGACCTTTGACACGCGGTTGATGGTGACAACACGCTCGAGGAACTGGCTTTCAGCACGCTCCCCACGGCCACCACGCTCGCCACGGGTGCCGCGGTCGCGGCTACCACGACGCTGCTCACGGGGCTCGTTGCGGTGATCACTGTTCTGCACCTCTGCGGCCGGAGCCTCGGTCTGTGCTTCAGCAGCCACTTCCTGCTCCTTATTTTCGTTGCTCACAGCGTCAGCCCTCCCTCGCGAGCGCCATCGGCGATCGCAGCGACACGGCCGGCGTACTTGCTGCCGCCACGGTCGAACACGACCGCTTCGACGCCAGCGCTCTTGGCACGCTCAGCTACAAGCTCGCCGACCTTGCGGGCCTTGGCGGTCTTGTCGCCGTCGAACGCACGAAGATCAGCTTCCATCGTCGACGCTGAGGCCAGCGTATGGCCCTTCGAGTCGTCGATAACCTGAACGAATACGTGGCGTGCCGAACGGGTGACAGCGAGACGCGGGCGCATCTCGGTGCCGACAATCTTCTTGCGCAGGCGGGCGTGGCGGCGAACGCGCGCAGCCGAACGACCCTTTGCACGGGTGATGTTAGCGGCCATGGTTACTTACCAGCCTTTCCAGCCTTGCGGCGAACAACCTCGTCAGCGTAACGAATGCCCTTGCCCTTGTAGGGCTCCGGCTTCTTCAGCTTGCGAATGTTCGCTGCGGCTTCGCCAACTGCCTGCTTGGAGATGCCGCTGACGGTGATCTTGGTGGAACCCTCGACCGCGAGCTGAATGCCCTCGGGAGCGTCGAAGTTGACCGGGTGCGAGAAGCCGAGCTGGAGCTCAAGGCCCTGGCCCTTCTGCTGCACACGGTAACCGGTACCAACGACCTCGAGCGACTTCTTGTAGCCCTCGGTCACACCAATGACGTTGTTGTAGATGAGCGTGCGGGTAAGCCCGTGCAGCGCTCGTGATTCACGCTCGTCGTTGGGGCGCGAAACCAGAATCTGGCCGTCCTCAACTGCGACGCGAATGGGCTCAGCAACGACGAGCTTCAGCTCGCCCTTCGAACCCTTGACCGTGACCTGCTGGCCATCGACCTTGACATCAACACCGCCGGGAACGGCGATGGGAAGCTTTCCAATACGTGACATAGCGAATTACCACACGTAGGCGAGAACTTCTCCGCCCACGCCCTTCTGCTCAGCCTCGCGGTCAGTGAGAAGACCTGAGGAGGTGGACAGGATCGCAATGCCGAGGCCGCCGAGCACGCTCGGGATCTCAGTCGAGCCTGCGTATACGCGGAGGCCCGGCTTCGAGACGCGCTTGAGGCCCTCGATCGAAACCTCACGGTTCGGACCGTACTTCAGCGTCATGGTGAGGGTCGTGCCGACTCGCGCCGCCTCGACCTTCCAGTCGCTGATGTAGCCCTCGCGCTTGAGGATCTCGGCGATCCGCTCCTTCAGCTTTGAGCCGGGGAGCGAAACGTCGTCATGATGTGCGCTATTTGCGTTGCGCAACCGGGTAAGCATGTCTGCTACCGGATCAGTCATCGTCATGATTGACTCTTTCTTTCTCGCCTGGTTTCACGCCCCGTTACACGGGACGCGACCTGGGTGACACGCGAACGGGGTGCCCGGTCTCCCGGGCACCCTATCCGCTTGGACTATTTAGTTGTTGGCCTGGAACGGGAAGCCGAGCGCACGAAGCAGCGCACGACCCTCGTCGTCAGTCTTTGCGGTGGTGACAATGGTGATGTCAAAACCACGCACGCGGTCAATCTTATCCTGATCGATCTCGTGGAACACACTCTGCTCGGTCAAACCGAACGTGTAGTTGCCAGAACCGTCGAACTGCTTGTCCGAAAGTCCGCGGAAATCGCGGATACGGGGCAGTGCGAGGGTGACGAGACGATCAAGGAATTCCCAGGCACGGTCGCCACGAAGCGTGACGTGTGCGCCAATGGCCTGTCCCTCACGCAGCTTGAACTGCGCGATCGACTTGCGGGCCAGGGTGACCTTCGGCTTCTGGCCGGTGATCTTCACGAGGTCAGCAATTGCGCCCTCGATCACCTTGCTGTCGCGAGCCGCCTCGCCAACGCCGGTGTTCACAACGATCTTCACGAGACCGGGAACCTGCATAACGTTTGCGTAGGAGAACTCTTCGCGGAGTGCCGGGACGATCTCGCCACGGTACTTCTGCTTCAGGCGGGGCTGGATTTTGCCAGCCGCTACAGCAGCTTCAGACATTAGAGGTCCTTCCCGGACGACTTCGCGTAACGCACGCGAACCGTCTTCTTCTTGCCGTCTTTCTCAACCTCTTCGACGCGGAAGCCAACGCGAGTCGGCTTCTTGGTCGAGGGGTCAACGATGGCAACGTTCGACACGTGGATGGGGGCCTCGACGGTCTCGATGCCACCCTCCTTCGTACCGCGGTCGGACTGGCCGACGCGGACGTGCTTGGTGACGTAGTTCACACCTTCGACGACCAGACGGTCGGTCTCAGTGAGAACATCGAGGACGCGTCCCTGCTTGCCACGGTATCCACCGCGCTCCTGGGTCGGGCCCGAGATAACCTCTACGAGGTCACCCTTCTTGATCTTTGCAGCCATAGGACTAGATCACCTCCGGTGCGAGCGAGACGATCTTCATGAACTTCTTATCGCGAAGCTCACGACCGACCGGTCCGAAGATACGGGTGCCGCGAGGCTCCCCGTCTGCCTTCAGGATGACGGCGGCGTTCTCGTCGAAGCTGATGTACGAACCGTCAACGCGACGGGTCGACTTGCGTGTGCGAACGATGACGGCCTTGACGACCTCACCCTTCTTGACGTTGCCGCCGGGGATTGCGTCCTTGACGGTCGCGACGATGGTGTCGCCGAGACCTGCATAGCGACGCCCTGAGCCCCCGAGGACACGGATTGTAAGCAACTCCTTGGCGCCGGTGTTATCGGCAACCTTGAGTCGGGATTCCTGCTGAATCACTTGCTACTCCTTCAGTCAGTAAGCCGAGGCTTACTTCGCCTTCTCGAGGATCTCGACCAGGCGCCAGCGCTTGGTAGCGCTCAGCGGACGGGTCTCGTGGATGAGAACGAGATCGCCGATACCGGCGGTGTTCTGCTCGTCGTGGGCCTTCACCTTCGATGAGCGACGCATGACCTTGCCGTAGAGCGGGTGCTTTACGCGATCCTCGACCTCGACAACGACGGTCTTATCCATCTTGTCGCTGACTACATAGCCACGGCGCGCCTTGCGATACGGCCGCTGTTCCTTCTCGACCTCAGCCATTCCTAGGCCTCCTTCGTCTCAGCGGCGGCATCCGCCTGCTCGGTCTTCTTAGTGGTCGACTTCTTTGCAGAAGCCTTCTTGACTGGCTCGGCAGCGGGGGTGACCCGAATACCGAGCTCGCGCTCACGGAGCACGGTGTAAATGCGAGCAATGTCGCGCTTCACCTGACGTACACGCCCGTGGTTCTCAAGCTGGCCGGTGGCCGACTGGAAACGCAGGTTGAAGAGCTCGGCCTTGGCCTTCTTCAGCTCCTCCGCGAGACGCTCGTTTTCGAAGCTGTCAAGCTCCGTGACAGCCAGTTCCTTGGTTCCGATCGCCATTACGCGTCGCCCTCCTCGCGCTTAATAATGCGGGCCTTGAGGGGCAGCTTGTGAATTGCACGGGTCAGTGCCTCACGCGCAAGCTCCTCATCGACACCGGCGACCTCAAAGAGGACGCGGCCCGGCTTGACATTCGCAACCCACCACTCGGGCGAGCCCTTACCGGAACCCATGCGGGTTTCAGCGGGCTTCTTCGTGAGCGGACGGTCGGGGTAGATGTTGATCCACACCTTGCCGCCACGCTTGATGTGACGGGTCATCGCGATACGAGCGGACTCGATCTGACGGTTCGTCACGTAAGCGGGCGTCAGGGCCTGGATACCAAACTCGCCAAACGAGACCTTGGTTCCACCCTTTGCCTGGCCGCTACGGCCGGGGTGATGCTGCTTGCGGTACTTGACTCGACGGGGAATCAGCATGGTTACTTCTCCGCTCCTGCTGCAGCGGGTGCAGCCTCAGCCTGCGCGCCACGGGGCGCACGGCGGCGATCGCCGCGCTCGCGTGACGGCTTCTGGTTGGCCTGCTCACGAGCAAGTTCCTTGTTCGTGAGGTCGCCCTTGTAGATCCAGACCTTCACGCCGATACGGCCGAAGGTGGTCTTTGCCTCATAGAAGCCGTAGTCGATGTTCGCACGAAGGGTGTGCAGCGGCACGCGACCCTCGCGGTAGAACTCCGAACGGCTCATCTCGGCGCCGCCAAGACGGCCTGAGACCTGGATACGGACACCCTTGGCGCCAGCGCGCTGTGCACCCTGGAGACCCTTGCGCATCGCGCGACGGAACGCCACACGAGCAGCGAGCTGCTCGGCGATGCCCTGTGCGACGAGCTGAGCGTCAGCCTCGGGGTTCTTGACCTCGAGGATGTTCAGCTGGATCTGCTTGCCGGTGAGCTTCTCGAGGTCAGCGCGAATACGCTCTGCCTCTGCTCCACGGCGGCCGATTACGATGCCGGGGCGAGCCGTGTGGATGTCCACGCGGACACGGTCACGGGTGCGCTCGATCTCGACACGCGAGACACCGGCGCGGTCCAGCTGGACCTGCAGGTGCTGGCGGATCTTGATGTCCTCGGCGAGGTAGTCAGCGTAACGCTGGCCCTTCTTCGTCGAGTCCGAGAACCAACGCGACACGTGGTCGGTGGTAATCCCGAGGCGGAAGCCGTAGGGATGAATCTTCTGGCCCATTCCTTAGGCTCCCTTCTTGGCAGCAGCAAGCTCATCAGCGGTCTGAAGTACGACCGTGATGTGGCTGGTCCGCTTATTGATACGGAACGCGCGACCCTGTGCACGGGGACGGAAACGCTTGAGCGTTGCACCCTCGTCGACAAAGGCGCGAGCAATGACGAGCTCGTCCTCGTTGAAACGCAGGTTCTCGGCGTCAGCCTTCACACGTGCGTTCGCAACCGCCGAAGCGACAAGCTTGAACACGGGCTCAGCAGCAGCCTGCGGGGCGAACTTCAGGATGGCGAGTGCCTCCTGAACGTTCTTTCCGCGAACCAGGTCAACGACACGACGGGCCTTCTGGGGGGTGATGCGGATATGACGCACGCGTGCGATCGATTCCACCATTTCTCTTCCTCCTTTCGTCACCGCGTTAGCGGCGACGGCCCTTCTTGTCGTCCTTCACGTGGCCACGGAAGGTACGAGTCGGGGCGAACTCGCCCAGCTTGTGCCCAACCATGGTTTCGGTGACGAATACGGGGATGTGCTTCCGACCGTCGTGCACCGCGATGGTGTGTCCCAGCATTGCGGGGATGATCATCGAGCGGCGCGACCAGGTCTTGATCACGTTCTTGGTGCCAGCTTCGTTCTGGACAACCACCTTGTTCAGCAGGTGGTTATCAACGAAGGGGCCCTTCTTGAGACTACGAGGCATCTTCTATTCTCCTACCCGCCGACTAGCGCTTCTTGCCAACATTGCGGCGACGCACGATGAGCTTGTCGCTTTCCTTGTTCGGACGGCGCGTACGGCCTTCCTTCTGGCCCCAGGGGCTAACCGGGTGACGGCCACCCGAGGTGCGGCCTTCGCCACCACCATGGGGGTGATCCACCGGGTTCATGACGACACCACGCACGGTCGGGCGGACGCCCTTCCAGCGCATACGGCCGGCCTTACCCCAGTTGATGTTCGACTGCTCGGCGTTGCCGACCTCGCCGACGGTTGCCCGGCAGCGTGCGTCAACGTTGCGGATCTCGCCCGAGGGGAGACGCAGCTGAGCGTAGGGGCCATCCTTCGCAACGAGGCGAACCGAAGAACCAGCGGAACGAGCGAGCTTCGCTCCTCCACCGGGCTTGAGCTCGATCGCGTGAATGACCGTACCGGTCGGGATGTTCTTCAGCGGCAGGTTGTTACCTGGCTTGATATCCGAACCAGCGCCAGACTCGACGATGTCGCCCTGCTTGAGCTTGTTCGGAGCGATGATGTAACGCTTCGAGCCGTCTTCGAAGTGCAGCAGCGCGATGCGCGCCGTGCGGTTCGGATCGTACTCGATGTGCGCTACGCGGGCGTTCACGCCGTCCTTGTCATTACGACGGAAGTCGATGACGCGGTACTGGCGCTTGTGGCCACCACCGATGTGACGGGTCGTGATGCGGCCCTGGTTGTTACGGCCACCCGTCTTCGGGAGCGGACGCAGCAGCGACTTCTCGGGCGTGGAGCGCGTGATCTCAGCGAAATCAGCAACGCTCGACCCGCGGCGACCTGGGGTCGTCGGCTTGTACTTGCGAATTGCCATGTTGTGTTCCTTCTCGCCCCTTCTACAGCGCAGCCGTGAAGATGTCGATGGAGCCCGACTTCAGCGTGACGATGGCGCGCTTGGTGTCCTTGCGCTTGCCAAGGCCGTACTTCGTGCGGCGGGTCTTGCCCTTGCGGTTCAGCGTGTTGATCGAAGCGACCTTCACGTTGAACACCGACTCGATAGCAAGCTTGATCTCAGTCTTCGAAGCACCGGGAGCAACCTCGAAGGTGTACTGACCGTTTGCGTCGATGAGACCGTAGCTCTTCTCAGAGACGATCGGGCGGATGATGACGTCGTGTGCAGCTTTGTTCATGCTCACTTCGTGTCCTCCTTAGCGGCGCGACCGGCGACGAAGCCGTCGAAGGCCGCCTTGGTGAAGACGAGGTCGTCACTGACGATCACGTCGTAGGCGTTGAGCTGATCCTGGAACAGCACGTGAACGTTCGGAAGGTTCCGAACGCTGAGAGCGGTGAGCTCGTCCTCACGGTCGATGATCACGAGCACGCGGTTACCCGGTGCGACCTGCGCGATGAACTCGCGTGCGGCCTTCGTGCTGGGCTTGTCGGCAATGCCGAAGCCCTCGACTACGTGCATGCGGTTCGCGCGGACGCGATCCGACAGCACACCGATGAGTGCAGCAGCGATCATCTTCTTGGGGGTGCGCTGCGAGTAATCGCGGGGCACGGGCCCATGAACAATGCCGCCACCGCGGTGCTGCGGCATGCGGACCGAGCCCTGGCGTGCACGGCCAGTGCCCTTCTGCTTGAACGGCTTCACGCCGGAACCCGAGCGCTCGCCACGGGTCTTAACCTTGTGCGTACCCTGACGGGCAGCTGCAAGCTGTGCCGTGACCACCTGGTGGATCAGCGGAACGTTGGTCTCTGCGCCGAAGATAGCCTCGGGAAGGTCAACCGACCCAGCCTTCTTGCCCTTCGCGTCGAAAACCTCGAGCTTGGTAGCGGTAGCCATGAACTACGCCCCCTTCACTGCGTTGCGGACGAAAACGAGACGACCGCGCGCACCGGGAACAGCACCCTTCACGAGGATGAGGCCCTTCTCTGCGTCGATCGCCTGCACGGTGAGGTTCTGTACGGTGACACGATCCCCGCCCATACGGCCGGCCATCTTCTTACCGCGGAACACGCGACCGGGGGTCGCAGCGCCGCCGATGGAGCCAGGCTTACGGTGGTTACGGTGCGCACCGTGCGATGCCTGAGCGCCACCGAAGTTGTGACGCTTCATGACGCCCGCAAAGCCCTTACCCTTCGAGGTGCCAACGACGTCGATCTTCTGACCGGCTTCGAAAGCGCCACCGATGGTGAGCTCCTGGCCGAGGCTGTAGTCAGCCGCGTCCGAGGTGCGGACCTCAGTGATGTGGCGGCGAGGCGTAACGCCTGCCTTCTCAAAGTGACCAGCGGAAGGCTGGTTCACCTTGCGGGGGTCGATCTGACCCGCAGCGATCTGCACGGCGCTGTAGCCGTCGACCTCAGGGGTACGGATCTGGGTGACAACGTTCGGTGCCACCTCGATGACGGTCACGGGAACGACGTTGCCGTCCTCGTCCCAGACCTGAGTCATGCCGAGCTTGGTGCCCAGGAGACCCTTCACATTACGTACTGCAGTCATGTCTGGATCCCCCCTTAGAGCTTGATCTCGATGTTGACATCGGCCGGGAGATCGAGACGCATGAGCGAATCGACGGCCTTCGGGGTGGGATCGACGATGTCGATCAGGCGCTTGTGCGTGCGCTTTTCAAAGTGCTCGCGGCTGTCCTTGTACTTGTGCGGCGAACGGATCACAGCGATCACGTTCTTTTCCGTGGGGAGCGGCACTGGGCCGATCACGGTTGCGCCGGCGCGGGTGACCGTATCAACGATCTTGCGCGCGGAGCTATCAATGACCTCGTGGTCATACGACTTGAGTCGAATGCGGATCTTCTGTCCCGCCATGACATCTCTACTTTCTACTTGCGTCGTACTCTCGGCTTGTGGCCGACAGCATTGGACGTCTTGCGTACCAGCGCCCTTGGCAGACGGACGCCTCACGGCGTCTTGTGCTGGGTCTCTGTTCACCTATCAATTTCCGCACGCGAAAACGGCCGGACTTACGTCTGGCCGCCGAAGCGTGCAGGCTGTGTTCGCTGCCCGCGGCCCCACCTCCCCGATCTTGTCGAGTGGCAGTGCACAACCTGGCAGTGATCCGCATGCACGGAGTACTGAACCTGTCTATTCTGACACAGGGTTTGGCATGGTGCAACCCGGGCGTGTCGCGCGCCGCGGCGTGTCGCAGACTCAGATCGCGGGCGGGCGCCGCTTGGATGGATCGGCGTGCTTGAAGCCCCGACACACGGTATGGAATCGGCAGAGCATATGCCGCGTTTCGACCCTCACGGCAGATCTATTGCAGATCGCAGACGAGCGGGCCCTCCGCCGCCCATGCCCCGGCTGAGCCGGCGAGACGCCGGCAGGCTCCTAGACCCGGCGGCAGGCTCCTAGACCCGGCGGCAGGCTCCTAGACCCGACGGTAGGCTCCTAGACCCGACGGTAGGCGAGGTCGCGGATGTCGCGGCCCTTGGCGATGCCCTTATTTTCAAAGGCGGTGAGTACGCGTCCCTCGAAGCGTTCCGCCCACTCCCCCTCGAACGCGCGCTCGAAGCCTGGCGCGTCGTCGAGGACCTCGCGCATGTGGTCGGCGTAGTTCTGCCAGTCGGTCCCCAAGCGCAGCACACCGCCCGGCTGGAGAGCACGGTGCGCAATCCGAGCAAAGTCCTCGCTGATGAGGCGGCGCTTGTGGTGCTTGGCCTTCTTCCACGGGTCCGGGAAAAACACCCAGATCTCCGCGACCGAGCCCTCGGGGAGGTAGTGCTCGAGCAGCTCAGGAGCGTTGACCTCCGCGAGGCGCAGGTTGGTCAATCCAGCATCGGCGGCACGGATCACCGTGCGCGCGAGGCCTGCACGGAACACCTCGACCGCAAGGAAGTTCTTCTCGGGGTGCGCGGTCGCAGCAGCAATGATCTGGTGGCCCTGCCCTGACCCAACTTCGACGATGAGCTCGGCCTCGCGCCCAAAGATCTCGGCGGGGTCTCCGGTCACGCCGGCGGCAACGCTCGTCGCGGCCGGACCGTGCTCGATCTCAATGAGGAACGCCTCGCGTGATTCCTCCCACGCCCGCACCTGGGAGTCGGTCATGCGGCCGCTGCGGCGCACAAACGATACTGGCTTGTCGCGGAAGGTGGATGGGTCAAAGGTCTTGCGAGGCTGTTCAGTCACCTGTCAACGGTAGCCGTGCGGTTGCCGGATCGCAATTGCATCCCGCTTCTCGGCCTGTAGCCGCAGTACGATGGTCAAAACATCCTTCTAGCGTGAAAGAGTGCCGAAGATGAAGCGGATCCTGTTAGTGAACGGCCCGAACCTCAACCTGCTCGGCACCCGAGAGCCCGAGATCTACGGCAGCGACACCCTCAAAGACGTTGAACGACTCGTCCTGCGCGTCGCGAAGGAATACGGCATCGAGGTGCGCGCCGTGCAGTCGAATCACGAGGGTGTGATTGTCGACGCGATCCACGAAGCACGCCACGACTGCTCCGCAATCATCATTAACCCGGCCGGGCTCACGCACACCTCGGTGGTGCTACGTGACGCGCTCGCTGGAGTCGCGCTGCCGTTTGCTGAGATCCACATTTCGAACGTGCTCGCGCGTGAGGAGTTCCGTCAGCACTCGTACGTCTCTGAGCTTGCGGAGTTCGTCATCACCGGCGCGGGGATTCAGGGCTACGAGTTCGCGGTACGTCGGATCGCAGCGCTGCTCGCGCGCTAACTCTGCGCGCCGAAGCCCCGGGGCCCCGTTTACGGCGCCGTCGGGAAGACGTTGAAGAGCGCCGGATTGTGTGCGTGCACGAGCACCGCGAAGACAACGGCGTCGAACAGCAGGTGCACGGTCACCACGTAGCCGAGTGAGCGCGTCCGCAGGAAGATGAAGCCCTGCACGAGCGCGAACGGGATCGTGAGCATGGGACCCCACGCTCGGTAGCCGAGTTCCCACAGGAACGCGACGAACACGATCGCCTGCAGCGCGTTCGCGGCCCACACCGGGAAGTGGCGGAGCATGACCGCGAACACCGTGCAGATGAAAAAGAGTTCGTCCCAGATCCCGACCGCACCGACGCCCAGGAAGAGCCGCCCGATGAGATCCGGCGTATCCACCTGCGGCCAGTTCGTGTAGACGCCGGACGAGATGAAGTAGAACGGGAGCAGCAGCCAGCCGATCACGAGCACGCCGACGAGCCAGCTCCAGTGGAGCACGCCCCAACGCCTGCGCGGCTGGCCTGCCTCGTGCTCGCCGCGCCAGGGAAACCCTGTAGCGCGGTCGCGGTATAGGAACCGCGACACGAGATACGGCACGAGCACCGCCCCGCCGAGCGCGAGCGTGAACCGCAGCATGGCGAGGTTGTCGAGCTCGGCGGCGAGCGGGATCGTGCGGATGATCGCGAGCCCAAGCGCGATGAGGGACAGGTCGCGGGTGAGCGACGGCACTCGCTCGGGTCCCTGCGGCGCGCGCGCGGGCAGGATCGGGATCCCCGCACGAGTATCCGCGAGCCACGCGACCGCGAGCCCTGCAAGCAGCAGCGCGAAGCCGAGCCACGGGAGCTCTGCGACGAAGAACGCAGGCGCGGCGAGCACGGCCAGTAGGGCGGCTACCAGCGGCAGCGCAGCCAGTTGGGGAACCGCTCTGGTCATCACGCGTCTAGATTATCCGCTGTGCCTCTGTGCTGGTAGCCGAACGGGGGCTGGCAGCTGGCCCGTGACTGGCAGCCGCCCGGGGCTCGCTGGTGGCCCCGTCAGTCGGTGATGCTGGGGTGTGCTTGGCCGAGGAACGGCTGCACCCGGCGCTCGAACTCAGCGCGATCGGCTTCGTGGATCGCTGAGACTCCGTAGAACAGCGAGATCCCGGCTACTGGCCCTCCGCATTTCTCGGTCTCCGCGAGCGCGGCCGCGTCGAGCGTGGAGTCACTCACGGTGACATCGAGGAACTCGCCACCGTGCGAAAAGGTCGTGGAGCGATGCGTTGCGTCGTAGGGCGGGTCAAGGTCTGCGTCAGATCGCTCGGTGAGCCCCTGCGACACCACGACGCCCTCGACAATGGCGATCACCTCGGGCCACTCGTCCCGAGGCACGCGAACCTCCAGCTCGGAGCTCGGCGAGTTGAAGGTATACAGGAGCGAGTCGCCGCCGTAGCCGTTGCTGGTGGCGTGCCATTCGCTGGGCTCTCCCCCGTGTGCCTCGAGTGTCCAGTCGCCGCCGAAGCGCTCCGACAGGGCGGCTCGCGCTTCCGCGAGCAGCAGCTCCGATCTTGCCTCGCCCGTCTCAACGGTCGGGCCGTCGAGCACGGCCTGCGGGTCGGTGGTGCCGTGCCCGGGGAACTCCCGCCAGTTGAGCCGCACGGTCTCACCGCCCTCGTCGACGTACGTGGTCGCCGGTGCCGAGAACACCATCGACACGCACCCGGAGAGCGAGAGCAGCAGCGCGAGCGGGGCGGCGAGCAGCGGGCGTCGGATCGCGCTCACAGCCGCGCACCAGGATGCTCCGCTGCGGCCCAGGCGGCCGAAGACCCGAGTCCGAAGCTCAGGTAGTAGCCGCCGACCCACCACACCCCGAGCATGAGCATGCCCGGATCGAAGAAGGCGGCGACGAGCAGCACGATCCCGAGCACGGCGATGACCGGGGCGGTGAAGCGAACCCCGAGGGCAAACCCCAGCGCGAGCGCGATGAGCGCCGCCGCGATTGCCGCCGCCACTGGGCTCCACCCCAGGGATCCCGAGGTCATGCCGGCGATGAGCAGCAGCCCGGGCAGGGCGACCGTGACCGCGCCGAAGACCCGCCAGATGAGCCCCTGCGAGAGGTCGAGCCCCTTGGACACCCGCCATGGGACGATCACCGCGACCCAGAGCTGCAGCGCGAGGGGGACAAAGAACGCACCGACACTGCCGAATGTGAGCACGACGAACGCCGTGACGACGACGGCGTTCGCGAGCCCCACCGGCACGCGCAGGTGAACCGGGAGCACGAGCGGCAGCGCAGCGAGCACAGCGGGGATGAACAGCAGCACCGCGACACCGAGGGAGAGGCCGCCCACCGCCGTCTCGAGCCACACGTTCATAATGCCGCCGAGCACCGCAACCACCACAGCCGCGATATGCAAGATACGCGCACCGCGGCTCGCCTCCGCGGCGTGATCCGCGGGCAGACCGAGCTCCTGGCGGAACTGCGCCGCGAACGCCCGAGCCGGCCCGAGCCCGGCAAGCGCTTCGTCGACCGTTCTGCCACTGTCGAGCGCCTCCTCGACGTGCGCGCGAACGTCGTCGAGGGCTGCAGCTCGCGCCGCCTCCGGGGCGTCAGCGAGGGCACCGGCGAGCTGGCCGAGATAGGTTTCGGCTTGCGCCGGAAGGGACTGGGTGTTCATGCGATCTCCTCCGCATCGGTGCGTTCCAGAACATCAGTGATGAGCGTGTCAACTTCGGCCGCGATCCCCCGCCAGACGCCCGCGAACACCACCAGGAGCTCGCGACCACGGTTCGTGATCGCGTAGTAGCGGCGCGGCCGGGTGCCGCCGGTTTCGGCTGGCTGTTCCCAGCGAGTGTCCACCGCTCCGGCCTCGCGCATGCGCGCGAGCAGTGGGTAGAGGCTGCCCTCGCTGGCGCTCAAGCCACGCTCCATGAGTGCATTCGCGAGCTCGAGACCGTACATATCGCGGGTCTGCAGCAGGGCGAGCACGCAGTACTCGAGCACCCCCTTGCGGAGGTTCGTCGCAATGCGTTCGGTCTGGGCGTCCATGACCCGACTATACCTTGCATAACAAGCCTTGCGATACACGAACGAACTTTTGCTGTGACATAAAGCCGCGCACACTACGATTTTCGTATGAGCAATCAGGCAGCGATCCACCCCGCCGATTCACACGACCGTATCCGCGTCTTCGGAGCGCGCGAGAACAACCTCAAAGACGTGAGCGTCGAGCTGCCGAAGCGCCGACTCACCGCGTTCACCGGCGTCTCAGGCTCCGGTAAAAGCTCACTCGTGTTCGCGACCATCGCCGCCGAGTCCCAGCGCCTCATCAATGAGACCTATTCGACGTTCGTGCAGGGCTTCATGCCAACGCTCGCCCGCCCCGACGTCGACCTGCTCGACGGGGTGACCACCGCGATCCTCGTCGACCAACAGCGCATGGGCGCCGATCCACGATCCACCGTCGGCACCGCGACCGACGCGAACGCCATGCTGCGGATCCTGTTCAGCCGGCTTGGCACCCCGCATGTCGGAACCGCCAAGGCCTTCTCCTTCAACGTCGCCTCCATCTCGGGCGCGGGGGCCGTCACGTTTGAAAAGGGCGGGCGCACGACGAAGGAGCGTCGCTCGTTCACCGTCGTCGGCGGCATGTGTCCGCGCTGCGAGGGCCGCGGCAAGGTGAGCGACTTCGACCTCACCGCGCTCTACGACTCGTCGAAGACACTCAACGAGGGCGCGCTCACCATCCCCGGGTACTCGATGGACGGCTGGTACGGCCGCATCTTTGGCTCGGGCGACTTCTTCGACGCCGATACCCCGATCAAGGATTTCAGCGCGAAGGAACTCGAGGCGCTGCTGCACCAGGAGCCGACGAAGATCAAGGTCGACGGCATCAACGTCACCTTCGAGGGGCTCATCCCCCGCATCCAGAAGTCAATGCTCGTGAAGGATCGTGAGGCGATGCAGCCCCACATTCGCGCGTTCGTGGATCGCGCGATCACGTTCGACACCTGTCCCGAGTGCGAGGGCACCCGCCTCACCGCTCTCGCGCGCTCCTCGAAGATCAAGGGCATCTCGATCGCCGACGCATGCCAAATGCAGATCTCAGACCTCGCGACCTGGGTCGCGGACCTCGAGGAGCCGTCGGTCGCCCCGCTGCTCGCGAGCCTGCGCGACACCCTCGACGCCTTCGTCGAGATCGGGCTCGGATATCTCTCGCTCGATCGCCCGGCCGGCACACTGTCGGGCGGCGAGTCGCAGCGCACGAAGATGATCCGGCACCTCGGCTCCTCCCTCACCGACGTCACCTACATCTTCGACGAGCCCTCAATCGGGCTCCACCCGCACGACATCCAGCGCATGAACGGGCTCCTGCTGCGCCTGCGCGACAAGGGCAACACGGTGCTCGTCGTCGAGCACAAGCCCGAGATGATCCGCATCGCCGACCACGTTGTGGATCTCGGACCAGCAGCGGGATCGGGCGGCGGCGAGATCTGCTTTGAGGGCACCGTGGCTGAGCTCGAGGCCTCAGACACGGTCACCGGGCGACACTTCGGCGACCGCGCCGCGCTCAAGGAGACCGTGCGCGTGGCGACCGGTGCGATGGAGATCCGCGGGGCCACGCTGAACAACCTCCAGGACATCAACGTCGACGTGCCGCTGGGCGTGCTCTGCGCGATTACCGGCGTCGCCGGCTCGGGCAAGTCCTCGCTCATTCACGGGTACGTGTCCAAGCGGGAGGGCGTCATCGCGGTGGATCAGTCCCCCATCAAGGGGTCCCGCCGCTCAAACCCCGCGACCTACACGGGCGTGCTCGACCCGATCCGCACCGCGTTCGCGAAGGCAAACGGTGTGAAGCCTGCACTGTTCTCAGCAAATTCCGAGGGCGCGTGCCCAGTGTGCAAGGGCGCGGGCGTGATCTACACCGACCTCGTGATGATGGCCGGCGTCGCAACCATCTGCGACGAGTGCGAGGGCCGCCGGTACCAGGCCGACGTGCTGCAGTACGAGTTGGGCGGGGCCGGCGACGGCACCGGCAACGGCACCGGCACCGGCAAGAACATCGCCGAGGTGCTCGAAATGTCCATCGCCGACGCGCACACCTTCTTCGCCGGGACCTCGCCGGCCGGCGCCGGCGCGAAGGTGCCGAAGGCCGCAAAGATCCTCTCCCGCCTCGTCGACGTCGGCGTCGGCTACCTCACGCTCGGCCAGCCCCTCACCACGCTGTCCGGTGGCGAGCGCCAGCGCGTGAAGCTCGCGATCGCGATGAGCGAAGACGCCGATGTGTACGTGCTCGACGAGCCGACGACCGGGCTGCACCTTGCAGACGTCGAGCAGCTCCTCGGGGTGCTCGACAAGCTCGTCGATTCGGGCAAGAGCGTCATCGTCATCGAGCATCATCAGGCAGTGATGGCGCACGCCGACTGGATCATCGACATCGGCCCGGGCGCGGGCCAGCAGGGCGGCCGGGTGGTCTTCGAGGGCACGCCGCGCGAGCTCGTGACGGCGGCCTCGACGCTCACGGGCCAACACCTCGCGGAGTACGTGGCGTAGGGCGCTCGCTCGCCGGCAGATGTCCCCGCGCCGGTCCTCCTTGCTCCAGCCACTTCACCGCGGAGCCCTCGCACCGATCGCATCCCGCCCTTGACACGACACAGTGCGGGGTGCGTAGTGTCGACTGCAAGTTCACGAGTCGAGCTTAGAATCGGAGTATGGAGCCAATGAGTATCACCCTCGACGAAGACCTCCAAGAATTCGTACGCACTCAAGCTGGGCGTGGCGGGTTCACAACACCAGATCAGTACGTCAGCGACCTCATCAGAGAACAGCAAACTATCGAATTGGCGCGCCAGGAACTGAACGAAATGATCCACGAGGGGCTAGCGGCATCAGATTCCGCGCTTAGTCACGAGGAAGTATTGGCGGACCTGCGCACCCGGGCTCGTGCCGCGCAGTGAGCCCCTCATCTGGCGCGACACTGCCGTCCGAGATGTGAGACGCACTGTCGACTGGTACATCTCCCACGGGGAGAGCAATGCTCTTGAGCGCTTTCTCAGTTCACTCGATTCAATGCACGAAACATTGCAGCGATTCCCGTCGATCGGCAGACGGTACCGTGCATCCAACGCAGTTGGCGCGACTATCCGTCTGTTCCCGCTCACACGGACGCCATACGTGGCAATCTACGCCGTAGATGAAGGCGTAGTCAGAATTCTGAGGGTTGCCCACATCCGGCGTGACATCCGAAATCTCCTATGAGCCAAGAAACTCCGCAGACCCCTGAGGACCGGATTCGCCAATTTCCGAGCTCACCTCAACGAATTCCCCCACGGTTCAGAAAACGGGGCCGTGATAGCCGCTACCTGACTGTTTCGTTCTTACGCTTCCCACCGGACTATTCTCGAGTCTCAAGTTTGCGTGCAAGCATTCGTGGAGTAGATCGTGTCTGCGCGGGCGTCGATCGATAGGCCCCGGAGTTCCGGAGCCTAATGGCGATCAGGAATGCCCAATCCGCTTGGACGAAAGCTGGGCCGATTCTCACGCACCGGTCCACAGTTTGCGAGCGCAATGTCGGTTGTAGCCCGGTGCCCCGCCAGCTACCGCCGTAGGCTCGCGCACGGCACGCAGCGCGTCGCGAAGGGGCGCACTTCGAGGCGCTCGACAGGTATCGGCTCGCCGCAACGCTCGCAGACGCCGTAGTTGCCCGCCTCCCAGCGTTCGAGCGCGGCGTCGATCTCGGCGAGCTCCGCACGCGCCGCGTCGGCGAGACCGCTGAGCCTGGACCACTCCGATGAGAGCGTCACGCCCTCCGGGTCGTGCTCGTCGTCATCGTTCGAGGACTCCCGGCTCCGCACCAGCTCAGCGAGCGTCGCGTCGAGGTCCGCGACGCGGGAGACGACGACCTCACGCTCAGCGAGCAGCAGGGCATGCAACCGGTCCCGGTCCGCGCCCGCCCCAACCATGGCTACCCCTCCCCACCCACCGGCCCTGTCGGGTCGGTCTCCGGCAGCTCGTTGAGCGCCCAGATGAGCCGGTACAGCTCCCCGATCGCGTGCGGCCGCGGCACGAGGCGCACCCGGGAGAGTGTCGCCCGCTCGGAGCCCTCCTCGGGGTACGGGTCTGCGAGCGTGATCGCGCCCGAGTCGAGCATGTCCCCAAAGCGCTCGTTGAGGTCGGCGAGCTGCGCGTCGGTCGGGGCGACGCGCGTGTAGAGCAGGAGTGCGTCACGCTCGCCCGGCACGTCGGTGGGGAACCAGCGGAGATCGTTGTAGTTACTCCAGAACGCGTGCACGTGCTCGACGGCGGCGTCTGCCGAGTCGGTGATGAGCACGCGGTCGAGGTCGCCCGCGGTGACGTAGCCTCCGCCCTCAAGCTCGTTGACGACGAAGTCCTTGAACCCCGCCCAATAGCTGCCGCCGGGCCGGTCAAGCAGCACGATCGGCACGGGCACCATTTTCCCGGTCTGCTGCAGCGTCAGCAGCTCGAAGGTCTCGTCCATCGTGCCGAAGCCGCCGGGCAGGCAGATGAATGCGCTCGATTCCTTCACGAGCATGAGCTTGCGCGTGAAGAAGTACTTCATCGCGACGTGGTGCGCCTCGTGTGCGACGAACGCGTTCGGTTCTTCTTCGAACGGCAGGCGGATCGACACCCCGAGTGACCGCTCGACACCGGCGCCGACAGCGGCGGCCTCCATGATGCCGGGGCCCGCACCGGTGACGACCATCCAGTTATCCTCCGCAAGCGCACGTGCGCTCTCCTCAGCCGCGGTGTACAGCAGGTCGCCGGGCTTCGTGCGGGCGGAGCCGAAGATGGATGCCTTGCGCACCCCCGCGTATGGCGCGAACAGCGCGAAGGCCTGCCGCATCTCCTCGAGCGCGGAGGCCGAGATCTTCAGGTCGAGGCGGGACGCACCATCGGCCCCGAGGCCGAGGGCGGCGACCATGATGCGGCGGATCAGTCCCCGCTGCTGCGTCACGCCGGCGTCGCGGAGCAGGCTGTCGATGGCTTCGGCTGTCTGGTCGTTCACTGGCGCAGTCATGCTCACAGTCTAGGAGTTTGCGGCGCGCGGCGGATAGGCTGTGGCCATGCCAGCACGGCGCACACACCTTGCCCCTGAGACCACCCGCGGCTCGCTTGCCGCCGCGCTCACCGCACTTCGCGACAAGAACGGCGTCTCTGACGAGTTCCCGGCCGAGGTGCTCGCCGAAGCACGCGAGGCGGAGGCCCCCGTTCCCGCGCTGGATCTGCGCGAGATCCCGTTCGTGACGCTCGATCCGCCAGACTCCCGGGATCTCGACCAGGCCTTCCACCTCGAGCGCACAGGCAACGGCTTCACCCTGCGCTACGCGATTGCGGACGTTCCCGGCGTTGTCCGGCCCGGCCGCTCGCTCGATGCCGAGGCGCGGCGGCGGGGGCAGACGCTCTACCTGCCCGACGGGTCGGTGCCGCTGCATCCGCGCGAGCTCAGCGAGGATCGCGCCTCGCTGCTCCCCGATGTGGATCGCGTCGCCTACGTCTGGACTATCCCGGTTGATGCCATGGGGGCCGCGGCGTTCGAGGACGGCGAAGCGGCTGCGGCGTCCGTCGAGCGCGCGCTCATCCGCTCGCGCGCGAAGCTCGGCTACGGATCCGCGCAAGCGAGCCTCGACGCAGGCACCGCCTCAGGTCCGCTCGCGTTACTCCCCGAGTTCGCGGCGCTCCGCATCGCGCAGGAACAGCGTAGGGGCGGCGCGAGCCTGAACATGGCCGACGAGGAGGTCGTGCGCGACGAGACGGGCTACCGCATCGAGCGCCGCTTCCCGCTGCCCGTGGAGGAATGGAACTCGCAGCTGTCGCTGCTCACCGGGATGCTCGCTGGAAGGATGATGCTCGACGGCGGGATCGGGATCCTCCGCACGATGGCCGCCCCCGACGAGCAGGCGCTCGCCGAGTTCCGCGGCAGGGTCGCGGTGCTGGGTGTGCCCTGGCGCGAGGCGCTCACGTACGGCGAGTACCTGCGCGAGCTGCCCCGCGGCACCCCGCAGGCGGCGGCCGTGCTCCACGCAGCGTCGAGCCTGTTTCGCGGGGCTGACTACGCGGCGTTCGGCGTCGAGCGTGACGGTGAGCTGTTGCCCCCGCCGCCGCTTCCCGAGCAGGCCGCGATCGCCGCGCCGTACGCGCACGTGACCGCTCCGCTCAGGCGACTCGTGGATCGCTGGGGGCTCGTCGTGTGCGAGGCCTTGAGCGCGGGCAAGCCGGTCCCCGAGTGGGCGCTCGCGAGCCTCGCGGAGGTTCCCGCGCTCATGCGCTCGTCATCGGGGCTCGCGAGCAGGCTCGGGTCTGCGGCGCTCGACCGGGTCGAGGCCGCGCTCGTGCGGGATCGCGTCGGCGAGACGTTCCGCGTTGTGGTCGTCGAGTCGAAGGGCGGCAGCGCCCGCGTGCAGATCACGGATCCGCCGATCACGACGCGCTGCCCCGACCCCGCAGGGATCCTCATCCCCGGCAAGACCGGCACCGTGCGCGTCGTGCGCGTCGACGTGGCGAAGGGCGAGATCGCGATCGAGCCCGTCGCCCTGTAGCGAGACCCTTGTCTCGCTAGGGCGACGACACTCTCAATCGGAAGCGCCCTACTTTGAATGGCGCTCAGAAGCCATGTCCTCAGCGGGGTCAGGAGGGATCAGCAGCGAAAACGCAATGACCTCGCTGAGGTCATGTCTTTTGAGCGTTCCGAATCGCCTAGGTCTTCGCCTTCAAGCGTGAAGCGCCTGGCTAACCCGTGACGACCTGCGGTGCGCCCGACTCGGTCGTGTGCCCCATCTCCTCGGCGATGCGGTTCGCCTCCTCGATGAGCGTGGCGACGATCTCCGACTCGGGCACGGTCTTGATGACCTCGCCCTTCACGAAGATCTGACCCTTGCCGTTACCCGAGGCGACACCGAGGTCGGCCTCACGGGCCTCGCCCGGGCCATTCACGACGCAGCCCATGACGGCGACGCGCAGCGGCACAGTCATACCCTCGAGGCCCTTGGTGACCTCGTCGGCGAGCGTGTACACGTCGACCTGCGCGCGGCCACACGACGGGCACGAGACGATCTCAAGCTTGCGCTCGCGGAGGTTCAGCGACTGCAGAATCTGCAGGCCGACCTTCACCTCTTCGACGGGCGGAGCCGAGAGCGAGACGCGGATCGTGTCACCGATGCCCTCGGAGAGCAGGATGCCGAACGCGGTCGCGCTCTTGATCGTGCCCTGGAATGCGGGGCCCGCCTCGGTCACGCCGAGGTGCAGCGGCCAGTCGCCCTGCGCCGCGAGCTGCCGGTACGCCTTCGTCATGACGATCGGGTCGTTGTGCTTCACGGAAATCTTAAAGTCGTGGAAGTCGTGCTCCTCGAAGAGCGACGCCTCCCAAACGGCGCTCTCGACGAGCGCTTCGGCGGTCGGCTTGCCGTACTTCTGCAGCAGCCTGGGATCGAGGGAGCCAGCGTTCACGCCGATGCGGAGCGAGACGCCCGCGTCCTTTGCGGCCTTCGCAATCGCGCCAACGTTGCCGTCAAACTGCCGAATGTTGCCGGGGTTCACGCGAACCGCGGCGCAGCCAGCATCGATCGCCGCATAGATGTAGCGCGGCTGGAAGTGGATGTCCGCGATCACCGGGATCTGGCTCTTCTTCGCGATGATGTGCAACACATCCGCGTCGTCCTGGCTCGGCACCGCGACCCGCACGATGTCGCAGCCGGCCGCCGTGAGCTCGGCAATCTGCTGAAGCGTTCCGTTGATGTCGGTCGTCGGAGTCGTGGTCATCGACTGCACAGATACCTGCGAGTTGCTGCCCACGCCGATTGAACCGACCTTGATTTGACGGGTCTTGCGCCGCGGTGCCAATACTTCGGCTACCTTCGGCATTCCCAAATTCACTGCTGCCACGAGAACGAGTCTACCGGGCGCAGCCGTGCGTTAGCCGAATAGCGCGACCGGCTTGACGATATCGGCGTACATCAACAGCAAACTCATCGCTCCCAAGGCGATGACGACGACCAACGTCACGGGCACCATCTTCGCGGTGTCGACGGGCCCCGGGTCGGGCTTGCGCCGCAGCTTCGCCCAGCCGCGCTTGATCGCCTCATAGATCGCGCCCGCGATGTGCCCGCCGTCGAGCGGCATGAGCGGCACGAGGTTGAACACGAACAGCGCGACGTTGAGCGAGCCCGCGAGGCTGAACAGGATCTGTGCCCGCGATTCGACCGGCATCTCCTCCATGCTCGCGACCTCACCGGCGAGCCTGCCGACGCCGACGACACCCATCGGGCCGTTGGGGTCGCGCTCCTCCGCGCCGAACGCGGCGTTCCAGACGTCGACCATACGCGCAGGGAGCTTGATGATGACGCCAGCGACGTTCTTCACATTCTCGCCGACAAATGCCGGGACTTCGGTGATCGGCTGCCGCACGATCTCGGTGCCCGCGGTTGCGCCAATCATGCCGACGCTTTCGGTCTTCGGCGTGCCGTCCGCGTTGAGCAGGGCCTCGCCCTTGTCGTCGACGAGCACGCGCTCGTTCGCCTCGGGCGTGAGGGTCACCGTTTCGATCTCGCCCGCGCGCTCAATCTCGATCGACAGTGACTGTCCAGGCGAGGTCGCCACGACGCCGCGGAACTGATCCCAGCTTTCGATCGCGGTGCCTTCAACTGTGAGGAGCTTGTCGCCCGGAAGCAGCCCTGCGGCGGCGGCGGGAGCTGCCGGGTCGTCGGTAGTGCACTCGGTCTGCGTGCTGCCCGCGGGCACGAGGCACTCGCTCACGTGCCCGAGCGTGGTGCTCGTCTGGGCGATGCCGAAGCCGGAAATCACAATCCCGAAGAACAGGAACGCGAGCAGCAGGTTCATGAGCGGCCCGCCCGCCATGACGATGATCTTCTTCCAGACGGGGAGGCGGTAGAAAGAGCGGTGATCCTCCCCCTCGGGAATCGTCTCGGCGCTCGCGTCGCGCGCCTCGTCAACCCAGCCCGCGAGCCCGCGGCGGTACTCGACCTCTTCGACCTCGTCAATACTGTGCGAGGATCCCCGAGGTGCTGACGATCCCTCTGGCACGTCGCCGACTCGCGTGATCTCGTCGACGAACCCCTCGGCGCGCTTGCGCTTCGTCTTCACCGGGGCTTCCTCAGCGACGGAGTTCAAAAACCCGGTCGTGGATTCGCGCGGGGCCTCCCCCGGTTTCGCGGGCGGATACATACCGATCATCGCGACGTAGCCACCGAGCGGCAGCAGCTTCACGCCGTACTCGGTGTCGCCCTTTTTGCGCGACCAGATCGTCTTGCCGAAGCCGATCATGTACTGCGTCACCTTCACGCCGAACAGCTTCGCAGGCACGAGGTGCCCGATTTCGTGCAGCGCGATCGAGATGCCGAGCAGGAGCACGACGATGAGGATGCCGAGGGCGTAGAGCAAGACGGAAGTCACCGGATTAGCGTACCCGCGCCGACTGTGTTTCCACCCTCAGTGGTCGATGCGGCGGGCCAACGGGGCTGCTCAGCACTCGATAACGTTGACGGCGAGCCCGCCGCGCGCGGTCTCCTTGTACTTGTCGCTCATGTCCTTGCCCGTCTCGCGCATCGTGATGATGACCTCATCGAGCGTGACGTGGTGCGCGCCGTCGCCCATGAGCGCCATCTTCGCGGCGTTAATCGCCTTCGACGCCGCGATCGCGTTGCGTTCAATGCAGGGGATCTGCACGAGCCCGCCAATCGGGTCGCAGGTGAGCCCGAGGTTGTGCTCCATCGCAATCTCCGCGGCGTTCTCGACCTGCTGCGGTGTGCCGCCGAGGATCTGCGCGAGCCCGGCGGCCGCCATCGATGATGCGGATCCCACCTCACCCTGACAGCCAACCTCGGCGCCCGAGATCGACGCCTGCTCCTTGTAGAGCACGCCGACGGCTGCTGCCGCGAGCAGGAAGTCGACGACGACGCGCTGCTTCTGCTCCGGGCTCAGCGAGACGGCGCGCGGGGCTGCGGCTCCCCCGCCGAGTCCCGGTTGGCGGGAGGTGCCGAGCTCGGGGATCTGCGCGTAGTGCGTCGCGTAGAAGAGCACGGCAGGGATGATGCCGGCCGCCCCGTTCGTGGGGGCGGTGACGACGCGACCGCCCGACGCGTTCTCCTCGTTGACTGCGAGGGCCACGAGGTTCACCCACTCCTGCCAGAAGACGGGGTCGCGATGAGGATCCTGCTCGGTGAGCTTGCGGTGCCATTCGGGTGCGCGGCGCCGCACGTTCAAGCCGCCCGGCAGCACGCCGGTGCGGGTGAGTGCGGAGTTCTTGCACTCCTCCATGACGTCCCAGATGTGGGCGAGGCCGGACCGCACGCTCACCTCATCGCGGGTGATGAGCTCGTTTGCGAGCATGACGCCTGCGATACTCAGCCCGCTCGATTCGGCGTGCACGAGGAGCTCGGCTCCGGTCGTGAACGGGTAGGGCTGTTCGGCGAGCTGCTGCTCAAGCCTGTCGAGGATCTTCTCCTCGGCGCCCTCGCGCACGATGAAGCCGCCGCCAACGGAATAGTAGGTCTGTTCTTCAAGCGTCTCGCCCGCCGCGTCGACGGCCGCGAAGCGCATGCCGTTCGTGTGCGTTTCGAGCACCGTCAGCGGCCGGAGAACCATGTCGGCAACGCCGAACTTCACGACCGCGGGGGCCGCCCCCTGCAGGTCGGAGAGCTCGGCACCGACGCGCAGCTCGCCGGTCTCCTCGATGCGCGCGAGCGCGGCATCGACCTCGCTCGGCAGCACGGTTTCGGGGTCGAAGCCCTCGAGCCCGAGCAACACGGCGGTGAAGGTACCGTGGCCGTGGCCGGTGGCTGCGAGGGACCCGAAGAGGTCCACCCGCAGCCCGGCAACACGGTCAAGCAGGCCGTGGTTCACGAGCCCCGCCGCGAAGGCGTGGCTCGCGCGCATCGGCCCCACCGTGTGCGAGCTCGAGGGCCCGATGCCTACGGTGAAGAGGTCGAATACGCTGATCGCCACGTTGCGGCCTGCCTTTCGTGTGTGTGAGTTAGACGGTTGCGTCGTTTGCTGCGGCGTATTCCTCAGCCGACAGCAGCGGGCCGAACTCGGTGACGGCGACCTTGAACAGCCAGGCTGCTCCGTAGGGGTCGCTGTTCACGAGTGCGGGGTCAGCAACGACGGCGTCATTGATCTCGACGACCTCGCCCGAGACCGGGGTGTAGAGGTCTGAGACCGACTTCGTCGACTCGATCTCGCCGCACACCTCGCCCGCGGTGAGGGTCTGCCCGACCTCGGGCAGCTCGATGTAGACGACGTCGCCGAGCGCGTCGGCTGCGACCTGGCTGACGCCAACGGTCGCTGGGCTGTTCTCGTCGATCCACTCGTGCTCTTCGGAGTAGCGGAATCCGGCGTGTACCTGGCTCATGATGTTTCTGGTTCTTTCTTGTGGGGGTGGGTGCGTGCGCCTAGGCGGCGTTACGCGTTTCGCTTGTAGAACGGGAGCGCGACAACCTCGAAGGCCTCGCGCTTGCCGCGCAGGTCGACGTCGACAACGGTGCCGACCTCGGCGTAGCCGGCGTCGAGCTGCGCGAGCGCGATCGGGTAGCCGAGCGTCGGGCTCGGCTGGCCGCTCGTGATCACGCCGATCTCGCGGGGAGCTTCGTCGGTGAGCCCGTCGGTCTGCGCGAACACGGCGTAGCCGCCGCGCCCTGCGCGCCGGCCGAGGCCCTTGAGGCCGACGAGCACGCGGCGGGGGCCAGCGGCCTTCGCGGCTTCGAGCGCTGCGCGACCGACGAAGTCCTCCTCCTTCTTGAAGGAGACCACGCCGCCGAGGTTCGCGTCGTAGGGGGTCGTGTGCACGTCGAGCTCGTTCCCGTACAGCGGCATGCCCGCCTCGAGGCGAAGCGAGTCGCGCGCCGCGAGACCGCAGGGTACGAGGCCGTGACCCTCGCCCGCGGCGAGCAGCAGCTGCCAGAGCTCGGGCGAGCGCTCGGCCGGAATGTAGAGTTCGAAGCCGTCCTCGCCCGTGTAGCCGGTGCGGGCGAGCAGCACGTCAATGCCGCCGACCGTGACCTGTGTCCACGCGTAGTAGGCGAGATCCTGCACTGCCTGGCGCTCGGCGTCGTCCGCAACCACCGCGCGCACGATCGCCTCCGAGTTCGGCCCCTGCACGGCGATGAGCCCTGTCTCGGCCGAGGCGTCGTGCACCTCGACGTCGAAGCCCGCAGCGCGCTCGGTGAGGAGCTTGGCGACGACCGGCGCGTTGCCCGCGTTCGGCACGACGAGGTAGCGGGTGTCGGCGACCCGGTAGACGATGAGGTCGTCGACGATGCCGCCGTCAGCGTTGCAGAGCAGTGAGTACTTTGCCTTACCGACCGCGGTGACCGCGAAGTTGCCGACGAGCGCGGTGTTCAGGAAGCGGGCTGCGTCAGCGCCCGAGATCCACACCTCGCCCATGTGCGACAGGTCAAAGAGACCTGCGGCCTCGCGGACGGCGCGGTGCTCGGCGAGCTCGCTGCCGTATTTCAGGGGCATGTCCCAGCCACCGAAGTCGGTGAACGAGGCGCCGAGCTTCTCGTGCTCGGCGTGGAGCGCGGTGTGCAGTGGAGTGTTCGCAGTCATGATTAGTCCTCGTAGGCTTCGATGGGCGGGCAGGAGCAGACCAGGTTGCGGTCTCCGAATGCGCCGTCAATGCGGCTCACCGGCGGGAAGTACTTGTCGACGCGCAGCCGCTCGCTCGGGAACGCGGCCTGCTCGCGCGTGTACGTCCGATCCCAGCTGTCGCTCACGACGACCGCAGCGGGGTGCGGTGAGTTCCGCAGCACCGAGGCCTCGATCGCGACCTTGCCCGCGATGACCTCTTCGATCTCGGCGCGGATCTGGATCATCGCCTCGATGAAACGCTCGATCTCGACGAGATCCTCCGACTCGGTCGGCTCGACCATGAGTGTGCCCGGAACCGGGAACGCGAGGGTCGGGGCGTGGAAGCCGAAGTCGATGAGGCGCTTCGCAACATCCTCGGCGGTGACGCCGGACTTCGCGGTGAGGTCGCGCAGGTCGAGGATGCACTCGTGAGCGACGAGGCCGGTCTCGCCCGTGAACAGCACCGGGAAGTGCTCGCGCAGCCGCTTCGCGATGTAGTTCGCAGACAGCAGCGCCGACTCGGTCGCGCGGGTGAGGCCGTCGCCGCCCATCATCGCGACGTAGGCGTAGGAGATGGGGAGCACGCCAGCAGAACCGAAGAGCGTCGCCGCGACCGGGATGCCGTCCGTGGTCTGGATGCCGTCGGTCGTGGTGCCCGTCGGGTTGCCCGGGAGGTACGCCTTGAGATGCTCGGCGACCGCGACGGGGCCGACACCGGGGCCGCCACCACCGTGCGGGATTGCGAACGTCTTGTGCAGATTCAGGTGCGACACGTCGCCGCCGAACTCGCCCGGCTTGCCGAGGCCGACGAGCGCGTTCATGTTTGCGCCATCGATGTAGACCTGGCCGCCAGCGGCGTGCACGCGATCGCAGACGTCGCGCACGTCGGCGTCGTATACGCCGTAGGTCGACGGGTAGGTGATCATGATCGCCGAGAGCGCGGCTGCGTGCTTCTCGATCTTCGCATCGAGGTCAGCCATGTCGATCGCACCCGACTCGGTGTTTTTCACGATGACGACGCGCATGCCGGCGAGCACCGCAGACGCGGCGTTCGTGCCGTGCGCGGACTCGGGAATGAGGCAGATGTCGCGTTCGGTGTCGCCGTTCGCGAGGTGGTAGCTGCGGATCGCGAGCAGGCCAGCGTATTCGCCCTGCGAGCCGGCGTTCGGCTGCAGCGAGATGCCGGCGTAGCCCGTGATCTCGAGCAGCCAGTCCTCGAGGCGGCCGATGAGCTCGCGCCAGCCCTGGCTCTGCTCGGCGGGAACGTACGGGTGGATCCCGGCGAACTCGGGCCACGAGATCGACTCCATCTCGGCGGTCGAGTTGAGCTTCATCGTGCACGAGCCGAGCGGGATCATCGTGCGGTCAAGCGCGAGGTCGCGGTCTGCGAGGCGGCGGAGGTAGCGGAGCATCTGCGTCTCCGAGCGCACCGAGTGGAAGATCGGGTGCGTCATGTACTCGCTCTCGCGCACGAGCGCGCCCGAGAACGCGTAGTCGCCAGCGGCGACGGCCTCGGGGGCCTGCGCGCCAAAGACGCCCGCAACCGCGGCGACGGTGTCCGTGGTCGTGGTCTCGTCGAACGAGATGCCGACGGTGTCTGCGTCGACCTGGCGGAAGTTCAGTCCAGCCTCGGCAGCAGCCGCGACGGTCTGCGCCGCCTTGCCCGGCACGCGCGCCCAGAGCGTGTCGAAGAACACGTCGCGCGCGAGCTCGACGCCGGCACCCGTGAGGGCTGCTGCGAGCGAGCGAGTGTGCGCGTGGGTGCGCTCAGCGATCCGCTTCAGCCCGTCCGGGCCGTGGTAGACGGCGTACATCGACGCAGTGATCGCGAGCAGCGCCTGCGCGGTACAGATGTTGCTCGTGGCCTTCTCGCGGCGGATGTGCTGCTCGCGGGTCTGCAGCGCGAGGCGGTAGGCGGTGCGGCCCTCGGCATCCTTCGAGACGCCAACGAGGCGGCCGGGAAGCGAGCGCTCGAGGCCCTCGCGCACGGCGAGGAACGCCGCGTGCGGGCCGCCGAAAAAGAGCGGAACTCCGAAGCGCTGCGTGTTGCCGACCGCGATGTCCGCGCCCTGCTCGCCGGGAGAGGTGATGAGGGTGAGCGCAAGGAGATCCGCTGCGACGGTAACCATCGCACCGCGTTCCTTGGCTGCGGCGATGACCGCGGTGTGATCCACCACTGCGCCATCGTTGCCCGGCTGCTGGAGCACAATGCCCGAGATCTCGCCGTCGGGCAGGCCCTGCGAGAGATCGGCGATCTCGACCTCGAAGCCGAGCGCCTCAGCGCGACCCTGGATCACGGCGATCGTCTGCGGGAAAAGGTTCTCGTCGATAACGGTCTTCGCGTCGGCCTTCTTCTTGTTCGCGCGGCGCATGAGCAGCACGGCCTCGGCGGCAGACGATGCCTCGTCGAGCATCGACGCGTTCGCGACGGGCAGGCCCGTGAGGTCTGCGACCATCGTCTGGAAGTTCAGCAGCGCCTCGAGGCGGCCCTGCGAGATCTCGGGCTGGTACGGCGTGTAGGCCGTGTACCAGGAGGGGCTTTCGAGCACGTTGCGGCGGATCACCGGGGGCGTGTGCGTGCCGTAGAAGCCCTGGCCGATGAGCTGGGGGTTTTCACGACGTTCTTCGATGCGAGGCTGCGGAGCTCGGCGAGCACGCCTTCCTCGCTGAGTGCCTCGGGGAGGTCGAGACCGTCTGCCGAGCGAATCGCGGCGGGAACGGCTGCGTCGACAAGTGCTGCACGGCTGGCAAAGCCGAGCTCGTCGAGCATGACGCGCTGGTCGGCGTCAGACGCGATGCCGATATGGCGATTCGCGAAGGGTACGGAAAGAGCTGATGATGTCAAAAGAGGATCTCCGATGTCGGGGTCGCACGCGACCAGCTAAAGATCCTCCCCGCTCTGTACCGTGACCTGAGAGATTCGAGCACGAGTGAAAACCATCACTGCGCCCTTGCACCTTCGGTGAACGGGGAGTACCCGCTGCTTTTCAGAGTTGCCTACGCGTTGCGGTACGGGTGCCTGAGAGTTTCCCGGGGAGGGTTTGCTCCTACGGCGCCGAGTCGAACTCGGTCTCTCCCGCAATGCCTAAGCGGCGTGTTCAGTTGTTACCGGAGAGTCTACCCTAGGCAAGCTCCCGGCGGCCTGACTTCTTCATCCCTGCGGTCTGCGGTGTGGCTTGAGCGGATCTCCTCCGACCCCACTTTTCCTTTCGGAGCCTTGTGTGGCCCATCAAAGCCTCATTGAGGAAAAATCGGGTCGGACTAGATGGGAGCGGGAGGTGCCGCGGGGGCACGAGCAGAAGGTGCCGCGGGCGCGCAGGAGCGCGGGCGCAGTGGCGGACCCGCAGCGCCGCAGCGCCGCACCTCCGCACCTCAAGCCAGCGATTCCCCGTGGGTCGGTCACCTAAACCACCCCGAGTTTTCTATTCTGAGCCCTGCTTGGGGCGATTTGGGGTCGGAATGGATTAATCGGGGGTGGGGAGGAGTGCGGGCGCGTCAGAGCACTACAGGGTGCGGCCGGGGAACCCCAGAGCCGTCGACCGGATTCAGCCCGCGAAGAGGGTGTGCGCCTCTGCGCGCGCCCAGGCCTCAGCCTCCGCGAGCGACTCGAGCGTAAGCTCGCCTGGCGCGTCGTGGCGATCCACCACCTCGCTCACGGCGTCGACGATGCCGGTGAACGGGATCTTGCCGTCGTGGAACGCGTCAACCGCCTCCTCGTTCGCCGCGTTGAACACGGCAGGGTACGTGCCGCGAGCCTCACCGACCTGCTTCGCGAGATTCAGCGCCGGGAACGCGTCGTTGTCCACGGGCTCAAACTCCCAGGTCGCCGCCCGCGTCCAGTCGATCGGCTCGCCGATGTTCGAGAGCCGCTCCGGCCAGGTGAGGCCGAGCGCGATCGGCAGGCGCATGTCGGGCGGCGAGGCCTGCGCAATGGTGGATCCGTCAATGAACTCCACCATCGAGTGCACAATCGACTGCGGATGCACCACCACCTCGATCTGCTCGTAGGCGATGTCGAACAGCAGGTGCGCCTCGATGACTTCGAGCCCCTTGTTCACGAGCGTTGCTGAGTTCGTCGTGACGACGCGGCCCATGTCCCACGTCGGGTGCGCGAGCGCCTCAGCGGGGGTCACGTTCGCGAGCTCCGCACGGGTGCGCCCGCGGAACGGCCCGCCCGACGCAGTGAGCACGAGCCTGCGCACCTCCGAGTGTGTCCCGGAGCGCAGGGCCTGCGCGAGCGCCGAGTGCTCCGAGTCGACGGGGACGATCTGGCCGGGGGCGGCGAGCCGCTGCACCAACTCGCCGCCAACGATGAGCGATTCCTTGTTCGCGAGCGCGAGCGTGCGGCCGGCCTCGAGCGCGGCGATCGTCGGCGCCAGCCCGACGGAGCCGGTGATGCCGTTGAGCACGACATCGGCCTCGACGTCGCGCACGATCTGCACAGCAGCGTCGACACCGAGCCCGGTGTGTTCGACCCCGAACTCGGCGGCCTGCTCCGCGAGCCTGGCCGCGTTCGACCCCGTCACGAGCCCAACGATCTCAAAGCGATCAGGGTGCCTCCTGATCACGTCGAGCGCCTGCTCGCCGATCGAACCGGTGGACCCCAAAATCACAACGCGCCTCATGCATCTATTCTGCATGAGGCGCGCTGGGATTCTGACCCGCCGAGACTATTCGGAGTGAACGGTTCCGAGGATGTCGAGCACGAAGACCATCACGTCGTCGGCTTCGTAGCCCTTGCCCGTGAGCCAGTCTGCGCCGTAACCGCCATCTTCGGCCGGCACGACCGAGATAACCTGCGAGCCGACCTTCTGACCCTCAAGCGCCTTCGTGAAACCGGGAATCACTTCGTTCGTGCGGAACGGGATGGGCTCGCCGCGGCTCCAGCTCGAGTCAAACTCTTCGCCGGTGCGCCAGATGACGCCGCGGTAGTTGACGTAGACGCGATCGCCGGGCTCGACGACCTCGCCGTCGCCCTCGATCAGCGTCGCGACCGAGAGCTCGCTCGGCGGTTCGACGCCCTCGGGCATCGTGATCGTCGGCTCGCCGTTGTCGGCGAGCTTCACTGTCGGGAAGCCCTTCGGTGCTGCCTGCGCCTTGCCCTCGGCCTTCTTGAGCAAGTCGCCCGGCTCAAGCGTGCCCGGCTCAGCCTTGGTCTCGGTGATCTCGCCGAAGTTCATCACGACGACAACGGGATCGTCCTTCGTCATGTCGGCCAGGCCCATCTGCTCGGGCTCGACCCCGTCGTACATCTCACTGAACGACGCGGTAAGAGTCACCTGCTGGCCGGGAACGGCGCAACGGAAGGCTTCGTCAGCCCAGCTCATCAGTGCACCCTTCGTGTAGGCCATGGGAGCTTCGGGCTGCTGCTGCATCGGCTCGCCGCTCGTGCCGTTGAAGATCGCGAGCGCGACATCGATGGTCTGCCCGTCCTCGATGACATCGCCCTTGCCCTCGGTGAGCACAGTGCGCTCAAGCTTGTCGGCCTTCACCGGCAGCTTGTTGGTGAGTTCGAGGTCGACGCCAACTTCGCCCTTCACTGCGATCGCGTCGCTGGCCGCGCCCGACGGCAGGCACTCGGTGCCCGAGGCGTCCTTGCCCGGGCCTCCCCCGGCGCTGCAGCCGGTGAGCAGGAGTGCGCCGACGATGGCAGTGGGGAGCAGTACACGGGAAAGTTTCACTTGAGGCCTGTTCTTCATTCGTTCGGAGGTTCGGTCGTTACTTCCAGTCTGGGGTATAGATGCGTCGCAAGACTGTGAACGTACCCGGCTTGTTTCATTTTCGAGATTCACCGCTGCTTGCTCCACCTGGCTATTCCAGTTACTTCGCGGCGATGGCTGCAGCGTAGAGTTCCTTGCTCGACAGCCCGGATGCCTCGGCGACCTCGCGGGCGACATCCTTCAGGCGATCCCCCGCGGCGACGCGCGACAACACCTCCGCGAGCGCCGCTTCCGGAGAGGCAACGGCAGCTGTCGCGCCGCCGACTACAAGCACGATCTCGCCCCGCACGCCGGTCCGCGCCCATTCGGCGAGGTCGGCGAGCCCGCCCCGCTTGACCTCTTCGTACATCTTCGTCAGCTCCCGGCAGACTGCCGCTGGACGATCCGCCCCAAACGTATCTGCGAGGTCGGCGAGCGACGTGGCGAGCCTGGACGGCGCTTCGAAGAACACGAGCGTCCGCCGCTCACCAGCGAGCTCCCGGAGCAGCTTCGCTCGATCTCCGGCCTTCCGCGGAAGGAAGCCCTCGAACGCGAACCTGTCGGTCGGCAGCCCTGACACCGCGAGCGCGGTGATCACAGCGGAGGGGCCTGGGATCGCGCTCACGGTAACGCCCTGCTCCGCGGCGAGCTGCACGACGCGGAACCCTGGGTCCGACACCGTCGGCATGCCCGCGTCGCTCACGAGCACAATGTCCTCGTGTTTTGCGCGTTCGACGAGGCTCGCTGCACGATCGTGCTCGTTGTGATCGTGCAGCGCGACCAGCTCTGGCCGGTTCTCGATCTCAAGGAGACGGAGCAGTTGAGCGGTGTGCCGCGTATCCTCTGCCGCAATAACCGTCGCCCCTGCGAGCGTCTCGCGGAGTCTGGTCGACGCATCGCCGAGGTTGCCGATGGGGGTCGCCGCAAGGAGGATCATGTGCTCAATGCTACGGGCACCTGGCACTCCGCAATCCACCTGAGCCGGATATTCAACGGTCGGGTAGGCTAGGGCGGCTATGCAAGATTCCTCCCCGGCCCCCACACTCATCGAGCGCACAGGCGTCGCCTACTTCCCGCTCGCGCTCGTCGCTCGGCTTCCGTTCGCGATGATGGTGGTCGGTGTGCTCACGCTCATCGTTTCTGCGCGAGGCTCCCTGCAACTCGGCGGGATCTCGTCCGCTGTGGTCGGGATCGGATCCGCCATTGTCGGCCCGTTCCTTGGCGCCGCTGCGGATCGGTACGGGCAGCGGATCGCGCTGCTCATCGCGGCGGTCACCCACAGCGCGGCACTGGTCACGCTCGCGTTCATTGCATACTCAGCGGCCCCCGACTGGGCGATGCTTGTGGTCGCGTTCTTCGTCGGAGCGACGAGCCCGCAAACGTCACCCATGTCGCGATCTCGGCTCGTGCTCATCATTCAGAACTTCTTGCCTCCCGCTCGACGTCCCAAGGTGATGTCACAGGTCCTTGCCTACGAGTCCGCTGCCGACGAGGTGGTATTCGTCTTCGGTCCCGTGATCGTTGGGCTGCTCGCGACATTCTTCGGACCGCGTACCCCGATCCTCGCCGCTGCTGCGCTCACGATCCTGTTCATCATCTCGTTTGCACTGCACCACACGAGCGCCCCGGCGAAGACAGCCGCCGAGCGCGCGGAAACGCTCGCACCTGCTTCCGAGCTCGCGCGGCCCTCGCTGCTCGTCGTCGTCGCAGGGATCGCCGGTGTCGGCCTCGTCTTTGGCACGACGCTCACCGCGCTCACCGCCTTCATGCAGGAACAGGGTAGGCCCGAGGCAGCTGGCCTGTTTTACGGCATCATGGGTATCGGCTCGGCGATTCTCGCGATCTCCGTCGCGTTCTTCTCGCCGAAGTTCACGCTCCGGTATCGCTGGCTCGTTTTCGGTCTGTTCGTTGTAGCCGGTGAGGCGCTCCTCGCCACCTCCACCACCATGGGCGGCATTGCTGCGGGCCTCGCGCTCACCGGCATCGGCATCGGGCCACTGCTGGTAACGCTGTACAGTCTCGGTACCGCGCGCAGCCCTGAGGGCCGCAGCGCGACAGTGATGACGATGCTCGGCTCAGGCGTGATCCTCGGCCAGTCACTCTCATCCGCCATCGGCGGCACCGTCGCCGAGAACGTCGGCGTGCAGGCTGCGATGGCGCTTCCCTTCTATGCCGGAGCATTCGCCCTGCTCGCCGGTGTCATTAACTGGATGCTGACGCCGTCAGGGAGTGGCCGCGACCTATAGCGTCGTTAGGCGCCTGCGCTGCCTGGCGTCGGCTCGGGGGCTTCAGTCGTGCCGCTGCGCGGTTCCGGCGCAAACTTCGGCCGAGGCAGATGCCAGCCTCGCGCGACCGAGGTGAGGCGCAAGCCGATTGCGACGGTGCCGCCGATCACCGAAGCAACGTTCACGCCGGCCCCGAGCGCGGCGACGCCCACGGCAAGGCCGGCGCCAACGAGTGCGGACACCGCGTACAACTCCCGTGTGAGGACTCCGGGGACCGTGTTCACGAGCACGTCGCGAATGACGCCGCCGCCGATCGCTGCAATCGTGCCGACGAGTACCGCCGTGATGGGGGTTTGGCCGCTCGCGAATGCGAGTGCCGCACCGTTCGCAGAAAACAGTCCGAGGCCAAATGCGTCGAACACGACCTCAAAGTACCGAATGCGGCTCAGGCCAGGGTGGACGAAGAACACCACGAGCGACCCGGCAATCGCGACTGCGAGGTTGGGCCAGTGGAGAAACGACACCGGCGGATGTACACCGAGGAGCATGTCGCGAAGGATTCCGCCGCCGGTGCCGGTGGCCGCGCCGACCACAACCACCCCGAGGATGTCCAGGTTCCGACGGACGCCCACGAGCGCGCCGGACAGCGCGAACGCGAGGATTCCCGCAAGCTGCAGTGCTTCATAGATCACATCGCCGATCACGATTCTGATCCTAGGCGATGTGCGCCCCCGCGGGGGCCCGTTTGCGTCCCCGCGGGCCTCAGCACACACAATTCGCTTGCAGCGTAGGCAGCTGAGCGTGCTCACCGGCCAGTCGACGCCCCGAGGTGGAACAATGGACGTATGCATGCGTCTCTGTCCCCGGTTGAAGTTGCAGGCCTTCGCGCCGCATTTCCCTACTTCGCTGCGATCGACGAGCAGGCTGCGGCTGGAGCCGCGACCGCGCTGGTCCCGGCCTATCTCGATTCGGCTGCGACCTCGCAACGTCCGCTCGTGGTGCTCGACGCCGAACGATCCTTCCTTGAGCGTTCCAACGCGGCCGTGCACCGCGGCACGAGCGGGGCTGTCGGCGCCGCGACCGGCGCCTTCGAGGGCGCCCGCGCCGCCATCGCAGAGTTCGTGGGCGCTGCGGCCCCGGAGCAGATCGTGTGGGCTGAGAACGCGACCGACGCCCTGAACCTCGTCACACTCGGTATCGGCGAGGCCAACTCAGGCAACGGCGTTGCCGGATCCGAGCGGTTCGCCCTCGGCGCTGGCGATGAGATCCTCATCACCGAGGCTGAGCACCACGCCAACCTCATTCCGTGGCAGCGCCTCGCGACGAAAACGGGCGCGACACTGAAGTACATTCCCGTGCGCGAGGACGGCACGTGGACGCTCGATGATGCCCGCGCCGCGCTCAACGCGAAGACCCGCTTCTTCGCGTTCGCGCACGTCTCGAACGTAACAGGCTTTGTCGCGCCGGTCGCTGAGCTCGTCGAGCTTGCACGCGGCGTCGGCGCAGTCACCGTGCTCGACGCATGCCAGTCGGTGCCGCACATCCCCGTGAACTTCGCGGAGCTCGGCGTCGACTTCGCTGCGTTCTCCGGCCATAAGATGCTCGGCCCGAACGGCATCGGCGTGCTCTACGGCACCCCGGACATGCTCAATGCGTTACCAGCTGCCCGTACCGGTGGATCAGCAATCACCAAGGTCACGATGGAGGGTGCCGAGTTCATGCCGCCGCCGCTCCGTTTCGAGGCGGGCACGCAGCCGGTTTCGCAGGTGGTTGGCCTGGGCGCCGCAGCTCAGTTCCTCACCGATATCGGCATGGATCGCGTCGCCGCGCGCGAGTACGAGCTCGTCGAGCGACTCGTTGCGGGCATCGCCGAGCTGCGCGGTGTCCGGCTGCTCGGCCCGGCGGACACGTCCCAGCGGGTCGCGCTGACGGCAGTATCGGTCGAGGGCTTGCACGCCCATGACCTTGGCCAGTTCCTCGATGAGCAGGGTGTACTCGTGCGGGTCGGGCATCACTGCGCGCAGCCGCTGCACCGCGCCCTCGGTATGGCCTCCTCGACCCGGGCGAGCGTGCACGTCACCTCCACCGAGGACGAGGTCGATCGCTTTATTGCCGCGCTTCGCGGCGCACAACAGTACTTTGGAACGGAGGTGTCCGCGTGAGCGCGCTCGACGGACTGTATCAAGAGGTTATTCTCGACCATTCGAAGCGCCCCATCGGCAAGGGTGAGCTGACACCGGCGGAGGGTTCACTTACCGCCTCGCATCACGAGTTCAACCCGAGCTGTGGCGACGAGATCGACGTGTCCATCGCGGTTGACCCCACCTCCGGCGAGATCACCTCGCTCGCGTGGGAAGGCCAGGGCTGCTCAATCTCGATGGCGTCGGCGTCCATCCTGGCGCAGATCGTCCGAGACGAGACGCTCGATGGGGCGGCAGCCCGGGAGCGGATCGCCGCGTTCCGCGAGATGATCCACGGCAAAACCGCAGGCGAGCCCGACGAGGAACTCCTCGGCGACGCAATCGCGCTGCAGGGCGTCTCGAAGTTCGTCATGCGGGTGAAGTGCGCCATGCTCGCGTGGGTCGCCCTCGAGGCCGACCTGACACAGGTCGACGCTCAGCGCTAACCAGCAGGCCCCTGCTGTTCCCCACACAGGGGTCTGCGGGTCGCGGGTGATCGGTCGCCTGTGGATAGGGCAGGCTTTGGGCTGCCCAGCACGCACGCTGGTCTCATGACCAGTTCTCACACGCTCCCCGACCCCACGTCCACCGCCAGCGCCACCGCTGCACCTGAACGCATTCGCTGCACCTCGACCGCGGACTTTCTGGCTGCGCTCCCCCGCCTCGTCGGGTTCACCGCGCCTGACAGCCTGTTCCTCGTCCTATTCACAGGGGCCCAAGCGCACAGCGCCCTCCGGGTGGATCTGCCGGACACCGAAGACCCTGCAGCACTCAGCGACTATCTCGACGATCTCGAGCTACTCCTGGGCAGAGCCCGCACCCTCCATGGCCCCTCCGCCCCGGCCATCGCGATCTCGAGTTCCCTGAGTTTCGAGGAGGCAGGCGGGCCACCCTGGCAGGCACTCGCGACGCTCCTGTTCGCCCGGCTGCAGCGCGCTCATGCAGCGCCTCGGGAGCTCTGCTGCCTCGCTCCAGACGGCTGGGTGAGCTACCTTGATCCGCTGGCGCCGAGACGTGGGCGGCCGCTCTCCGAGATTGCAGCTAGCTCGGCTGCAGCGCCGAGCGCACCTCCGGCACTCACAGAGCTCGGAGTCTTCCGGCGTGTGCCGGCTGCGGAACGGGAAGCGGTTGCCCAGGCGTTCACCGCGATTGCTGCAGCGCCCGAGCGGAGCGACCGCGCGACGTCGCGCGCCGAGATCACTCGGCTCTTCACCCCTGAACCACTCACCCCGACCGAGACCGCCAGGCTCTTGGGAGCGCTTCGCACCGATGCCGGCTGGGCTGCCACCTTCGATGAGCTCGCGCGGGGAGCGAGCGTCAGCGCTCCCCGGATGGAAACGCGTGAGGCATTGACGGAGGCGCTTCCTGCCGGCACACGGCACGCGACAATGCCTGCGCGGCAGACCCAGCACGCCGTGATGGCCGGGCTGCGCGCCGCATCCGAGCATCTCGCATTTCTCGTGCCGCTCGCATCCCGTGCGTCCAAGCCCGCGCTGATTGCGCTGAGCGCACTGGCGTGGTGGGTGCGTGGCCTCGAATCGGTCGCGCGCCGCCAAATCGAGGAGGCGCTCACGCTGGATCCGCATCACGAGGTTGCGCGCCTCGCCAAACGCGTGATTGAACATGGGAGTTTCCCAACTGCCTCCGCTCAGGAGTGAGCCTCCAGGGTTGTGGGAACGGGCCTACGTGTTCGACTTCGGTGCGCGGCCCCGCTAGATTCGGGTGACATTCTGCAGAGAGGCTTTCATGTCAACGACGACTTCGTACCCCCATCTCTTCACGCCGATCACCCTCCCGCACACGGGTGTGACACTGCCTAACCGGGCGATCATGGGGTCTATGCATCTCGGGCTCGAAGAGCTCCCCGGGGGCTTCGACCGCCTCGCCGCCTTCTACCGTGAGCGCGCCGCCGGCGGTGTGGCGCTCATCGTGACCGGCGGCATCTCGCCGAATGAGGAGGGCCGGCTCTCTGTCGGCGGCGCGACGATGGCGAGCAGTGAGGATGCCGCACCGCACCGACTGGTGACTGATGCAGTGCACGGCGAGGGCGGCAGAATTGCGCTCCAGTTACTTCACGCGGGCCGCTACGGTGCGCAACCCGATCTCGTCGCGCCAAGCCCCGTACGCGCACCCATCTCACCGCTCACCCCGCGCGAGCTCAGCGACGCAGACATCGAACGCACCATCACAGACTTCGTGCGCGCGGCCCAACTCGCCCAGTCGGTCGGCTACGACGGCGTCGAGATCATGGGATCGGAGGGCTACCTCATCAACGAGTTCATCGCTCTCGAGACCAACCAACGGGCTGACCGTTGGGGCGGAGATCTCGACGGTCGGCTGCGGCTGCCTGTCGAGATTGTCCGCCGCGTGCGCGAGGCTGTCGGGGCCGAGTTCATCATCATCTACCGGCTCTCCATGCTCGATCTCGTGCCAGGCGGATCGACGCTCGAGGAGGTCGTGGAACTCGCCCAGCGTGTCGAGGCCGCAGGCGCCACCGTCATCAATACGGGGATCGGCTGGCACGAGGCACGCATTCCCACCATCGCCGCGTCGGTGCCGCGGGGGGCCTTTGCTTGGGTGACGCGCGAGCTCCGCGACAAGGTCTCGCTGCCGCTCATCGCGACCAACCGCATCAATACGCCCGAGGCCGCCGAGCACATTCTCGAAGCGGGCGATGCCGACATGGTCTCGCTCGCGCGGCCCTTCCTCGCCGACGCAGAGTTCATCTCGAAGTCCGCGTCGGGCACTCCCGAACGCATCAACACGTGCATCGCCTGCAATCAGGCGTGCCTCGACCACACGTTCTCGGGAAAGCTCACTTCCTGCCTGGTGAACCCCCGCGCGGGGCACGAAACCGAACTCATCATCACTGCTACGCACACTCCCAAACGGCTCGCAGTGGTCGGAGCTGGCCCCGCAGGGCTCGCATTCTCCGTCACCGCAGGCGAACGCGGCCACGACGTCACACTCTTTGACACTGCCGACCATATTGGCGGCCAACTCAACGTTGCCATGCGAGTTCCTGGCAAGAGCGAGTTCCGCGAGACCCTGCGCTACTTCGGCGTCAGGCTCGCGGAGACCGGGGTGCAGCTGCGTCTCGGCGACGAGGCGACTGCAGCCACGATCGCGAGCGAGGGCTTTGACGAGGTCATCATCGCCACGGGTGTCACCCCGCGAACACCCGCTATCCCAGGCATCGATCATCCCTCGGTCGTTGGCTACCTCGATGTGCTCCGTGACGGCGCAACCGTCGGGAAGAGGGTCGCCGTCATCGGCGCGGGAGGCATCGGGTTCGACACGGCAGAATTTCTCACCGAGCCTGAGGATTCCCCGGGGCGCAACGGAGATCCGGCCACCACTGGCGAGTTTCTCGCGCACTGGGGCGTCGACCCAGCGTACGAGCACGCTGGTGGACTCACCACACCGGCCCAGCTCGCCCCGCCTCGCGAACTCTTCATGCTGCAGCGCAAGGACGGCAAGCTGGGCAAGGGTCTCGGCAAGACGACGGGCTGGATCCACCGCACCGAGCTCGCCCGCCGAGGCGTACAGATGATCGGCGGCGTCGAATACGATCGCATCGATGACGCGGGCCTGCACATCTCAGTCGACGGCCAGGCCCAGGTGCTCCAGGTGGACTCGATCGTGGTGTGTGCTGGGCAGGAGTCCCGCCGCGACCTCGCCGATGAATTGATCGGTCTCGGCGTGACGACGCACCTCATCGGTGGCGCAGACGTCGCCGGTGAGCTTGACGCGAAGCGCGCCATCGACCAGGGGACCCGTCTGGCAGCCACCATCTAGGTGGTCGCTGCCGAGCCAGCGCCGGGTGAGACGCTCGGCGTCGGGTTAGACGCTCGGCGCCGGCTCCGGCTCTGTGGCAGCATCGTCAGCCGATTCGACTGCCGGAACGGCTGCCACCGCGGGTGCGGCATCGCGAATCTCAAACATCGGCAAGAAGATCTGGCACAGCGGCCCGATGAACACCGCGAAGGCGAGCGTTCCGATGCCCACCGTGCCGCCGAGGAACCAGCCGGCGACCACAACGAGCACCTCAAGGGCGGTGCGCACGACCCAAATGGGCAGCCCAGTGACCTCGTGCAGGCCGATCATCAGGCCGTCGCGCGGCCCCGAGCCGAAGCCGGCCCCGATGTAGATCCCGCTTGCGAGTCCGACAAGAAGCACGCCGAGCAGCATCATGAGCACCCGTGCCCAGAATGCCTCGGGCGTGACAAACAGCGCGAGCCCAACATCAGCGAAGACACCAATAAGCACCGCGTTCGCCACGGTGCCGATGCCGACCCGCTGGCGGAGCGGAATCCAGCACAGTAGTACGAGCCCACTCATGATGATCGTGATGGTGCCGAAGCTCAGTGGGAGGTGATGGCTCAACCCTTGGGTGAGCACATCCCAGGACGCGGCGCCCAGGTTCGAGTGCAAAATCAGCGAGACTCCGAGACCGAACAGGGCGAGTCCGATCGTGAGCTGCAGCGCTCGACGCGGCAGACGATCGAGCTTTTTCGGGGGTCGCTGTTTCCTCACCGATCCAGTGTAGTGCTCCCACGTCGTCCGGGCGCGCGGCTGCCTCGCACTCACGAGCGCCTCCGCCGAGCAGCCGCGGCTACGCGAACGAACGGTTCGGTCGCGCGATTTCACCGATCCCGCGCAGCACTGATTCTGCGACGACCGCGCTCGAGGTCGGGTTTGCCTCGGATACGGCGTTCGTCATCACAAACCGATAGTCGCCTGCCGAGCCACTCGCACTGATCTCGTGGATCGTGCGATCCGCACCGGGATCCGCCACCAGCTGCACCCGCACCTCATCCCACAGCGCGGTCGCGTGCGCGAGCGCGCAGGCGACGTTCAACGACCCCGGGTAGAGCTCGACAGCTTCAGCGACAGATCCCTCGAACAGCGTAAATGCCTCGGTCGTGGAGCGGAGCCGGGATGCCTCCTGTTCCCCCATCCACGGTTGCACGAGCGATGTCGCTTCCTTCGTGGAGGTGATGCTCGCGCGTGCGATACCGCCGGGAATGCCTCCCGGTCGCGCCGCCGAGGCGAGGATGTCGAGCCCGCCGATCGCGCCGCTCGCGAGCCGCAGCACGCCGGGCCCCTCAACGAGCGCCGCACGCGTCGCCTCGTCCGCAAGCGCACCAATCGATACGAGCAGCAGGTCTCGCCCGGCTGCGATGACCTGGGTCCCGAACTCACGTGCCGCGCCGATCCCCGCGCACTCGACAACGAGATCACTCGCGGCGATCGCTCCGGCCAGATCGTCACCGAAGTCGGTGATCCCCGTTGCGAGGGCCCCGACCGTTTCGCTGAGTGCGTCAGGGCGTCTCGTGACCACTCCCGCGAGAACCGTCCCGGCAACCCTGCCGGTCGCGAGCTGCTCAATGACACGGCTGCCGATGGCGCCGGCACCAATCACAGCAACGCGCAACGCGCTGCCGCCCGCACGGGGTGCCTCGGGGACCGCAGCCAGCGCGGCGGTGATCTCCGCGTCGGCCCTGTGGGTCCCCGCCCCGAGTGCGGCCCAGCGCCAGATCGCGGCGAACACCGCAGCCGCCTGTGCCGCCCCGGCGATCTCGCAGAGGAACATCGCACGGCTCCGGTCCCGCCGACACAGATCCGCAGCGAGCGCCGCCCCGAGCGCCGACTGGCGCAGTGCCCGACCAGTGGTGAGCTCCTCGGCGACCCCCATGACCTCGGCGTTCGTGATCGCGAGCGCGAGGGTGTGCGGCGGAGCATCCCCGAGGGCTGCGGCGAGCGCAGCGACCGAGAACGCGTCGTGATCGGCTTCGGGCCCACAGAATCTGTCAAGGTGCTCGTCGAGCGCGTACCAGATCGTCGCCGCTTTGCCGTCGAAGTAGTTAAAGAAGGAGGATCGGCTGACCCCCGCGCGTTTGGTGATGTCGACAACCGTGGTCGCGTCGTATCCCTGTTCGAGGAAGAGCTCACTCGCCGCGTCTGCGAGGGTTTCCCGTGACGACGCGAGGGGGCGGCCGCGCGCTACCGATGTCATGCTGCCAGCCTAACGTGCCGCGGCAAAGGGTCTGCCCGTGCGCGGCGGCGGACTATCTGCGTGGGTGCAGCCCGAGCTCGTGGCCGAGGATCACCGCTTGGACTCGGTCTCGCAGGTGCAGCTTTGCGAAGATCGAGTTGATGTGGGACTTCACGGTGGACTGCGCGAGGTGGAGTTCGGCCGCGATCTCGGAATTGGTGCTGCCCTGCACGATGGCGACGAAGATGTCGCGTTCTCGCGGGCTCAACTCGTCGAGCTGCCGAGCTCCTCCTGTGCCGGCGGCGCCCATGCGGTCGGGTGCGGTGCGCGAGGTGAGGTAGTGCTCGATGAGCCGGGAAGTGACGCGGGGTTCGACGACAGCGGCGCCAGCGGCGACGGTTTTCACTGCGCCGACGAGCGCCTCGGGGGTTGCGCTCTTCAGGAGAAACGCGCTTGCCCCTGCTTGGAGCCCCCCGAAGGCGTACTCGTCGAGGTCGAACGTGGTGAACACGATCACGCGGGTGCCCGGATACCGTTCGGTGATGAGCTTGGTTGCTGCGATGCCGCCCATGCCCGGCATCCGCACGTCCATGAGCACGATGTCCGGCCGTTCCTCGGCGACGACGGCAACTGCGGTCTCACCGCTGTCAGCTTCGGCGACGACTTCGATGCCGTCATCCGAGTCGAGAATGAGCGCAACACCCGACCTTGCGTAGCGCTGGTCGTCGGCGACGACGACGCGCACCGGTCTGCTCTGGCTAGCCACTGCGGCCTCCCCGTGTCGCGATGGGGATCGTTGCGCGGGTGCGCCACCCGCGCGTGGGTGGGCCGCCGGGTTCCTGCGCGAGCGGTCCCGCATCGAGGGTGCCACCGAATGCTGCGGTCCGCTCCCGCATGGCGAGCAGCCCGAAGCCAGGCTGGGCTGCGCCGCTGCTCGGTCCGGTGGTGTCGCCGTCGTCGGTCACGGAGACGGTCACTGCGCCGTCGAGCCAGGTCACGTCAACCGTTGCCCGAGTGACGCCGGCGCCGTGCCTGAGGGCGTTTGTGAGCGACTCCTGCACGATCCGGTAGAGGGTGGTGCGGAGGGCGGGATCGTCGGGCAGTGCGTCGGGGGCGCGCAGCTCGACGTTGAGGCCTGCCGCCGCGAACACGCGCACGAGTTCGTCGAAGGGCGGGATGTTGTGGCCGGAGTGCGCGAGGCCCGCGTCGAGCACCGCGTCCCCTTCTCGCAGCACGCGGAGGGTGCGTTGCATGTCTTCGAGCGCTTGCGCGCCGACGGTGCCCAGTTGTTCCAGCGCGGCCCGGGCTCGCTCGGGGTGTTTCTCCCACCCGGCTCGCGCGCCACCCGCGAGCGCGATCATCACCGTCGCCGAGTGCGCGACGACGTCGTGCATCTCCGCGGTGATCCGCGCACGTTCCGCGGAGACAGCGCGCTCCTCTCGCAGGGCAGCGAGCTCCTCGACCGCTTCGCGCCGTGAGTTGCTCGCGCGCACCGCCACTCCGATTGCCAGGGCGACAAGCGCCATCGGTTGCAGGCCGAGGAGCAGTGCCCCGTCGCGGACGCCTACGCTCGCAGCCAGCGCGCCCGCGACCGGAATGGTGAGGGCGCTGGCGAGGTAGCCGAGCACCGTAGTGCGCAGCCGAGTATGCACTGCGAGCGCGTACGCGGCGAACATCACCTCAAAGTTTCCGGCGTTTGGGAGGCCACTGTACAGCGGATTGAACCCTGCGAGCGCGGCGACGATGAGCAGCACGGCGAGCGGGTGGCTGCGCCGCCACCACAGCGCGACCGCGCCGCCCGCGACGCAGAGCTGGCCGAGCCACTCGTGCGGCACGTCCTGCACTGTGAGCGCGACAATCTGCGGGACCGATGCGATGAGGATCACCACGACGTCGAGCACCCGCGGCCGCGCAGCGAACCAGGCGGGCACCTTCGATCGCCGCATGAGCGGCTCAGCGTGGATGATCCTCGACGTCACTGGGTCCTTCGGAATAGCTCCTGCGCACGCTCCGGCGGTGCGCCGCGTGCCCGTTTACTTCGAGACTAGGCGTTCGCCACGCCCGCATCCACCACCCATGGGTGGAAGCAACAGCGTATGCACGCCGCCGATCGGCCGCAGCGATGCGCCATCCGGGATTCCACCCGCGGGTGGTGTCGGTGCGTTCGCCGCAAATCTAGCGTGAATGGTATGACACCTCAGCATCGCTCCGCCGAGCCGATCCGCCACCAGAGCGAGACTCGTTCCGGTCCCGCGCGGCGACCCCCACGCGCACACCCAGCGAGCCATGCTCGACCTGGCGCCTCACGGTGACGGGCTCGTTCGCCCTCGGGCTGGGGGTTGCGCTCATCGGCGCGCTGTTGCTCGCTGCGGGCGCCGAACTACAGTCCCGTGCGGTATTCCAGGCCGACGGACACTGGCGCGTGTTCCTTCGGGCCCCGCGCTGGTGGGCCGGGGTGCTTCTGCTCGGCACCGCCGTGTCCTCAAACTTTGTTGCGCTGGCCCTCGCACCAGTGAGCGTGGTGCAGTCGGTGAGTATCGTGGCGCTCGCGACCTCAGCCGTCGTCGCGCACTGGTCAGGCCGGGCGCCAGTCGGCGGGCACGGCGCCGCAGCCATCGTGCTGTGCGCGGTGGGCATCATCGGCTTCATCACGCTTATGCGTGGATCCCTCGCCAGCGGGCCCAGCACGGATCCACTCGCCGACCTCGCCGCGGTGACCGTGATTGTCGCGGCAGCAACGGCACTCGGACTGGTCGCCGTCGCGATCAGCACCAGGAACCCGCGTCTCGGCGGGCGCCCCGACGGGGCATCACTCCTCGGGCTCGTCGCAGCAGCGCTCATCTTCGGCAGCATCACCACCGTGTTCAAAGTCGTCGTCACGCTCGTGCTGCGGGACGGCCTCGCCGCGACACTCGCGCTGCCGGCCGCGCTGCTCGGGCTCGCTGCGGTCGCCGCCGGCGGAGTCGTCGCGAACGTCCTCCTGCAGCGTTCACACCATCGTTTCCCCGCTCCGGTCGTCGTCGCCGCGATCACCATCATCGACCCACTCACCGCTGCTGTCATCGGCATTAGCGTGCTTGGCGAAGTACAGCTCACCGTCGGCCTCGTGCTCGGACTCGTCGGGTTCGGCGCGATCGCCTGCGCCGGCGTCCTTGGCCTCACCCGCATCCAACGAGCAGCATCCCCGGCCGGCGCAAGTGGCACCACGATCCCGTCGGCCCCGGCAGGCGCGGAATCGCGCCGGGCCGTCCCCACCACGCACCACTAGGAGCATCATGCACATCGCGTTCTTCAGCGACCAACACCCCGGAACGCTCGGCGGGCTCCAGGTCTCGCTCGGCACCCAGCGCAGGCACCTCGAACTGCGCGGCCACACCGTGACTGTCTGCGCGCCCAACTCCCGGCGGGTGGCGACGCCCGAGTACGGACGGCATGACGACGTGTTGCTGTCGGCGCAGCAGGTCGGTGAGCAGTCGTTCTGCCTCGCCGGCGAACGCTGTGATCGCGTCATCGACGCGGCCTTCGCCCGCAAGCCACCGGTCGATATCGTGCACGTCCAGGCCGACGGGTGGGGTGCCTGGAACGGCTACCGCTTCGCGCACCGGCACGGCCTCCCACTCGTGCACACGATGCACACCAACATCGAGATCGGACTCCCCGCGATCATGCGGTTTCCGCGTGCAACCAGTCGACTGCTGTTCGCGGCGCAACAGCGCTACGTCACCGACGCGCCAGTGCGCACCCTCACCGACTACACTCGCGCCTTCGCAGAGCGCGCAGACCTCATCATCGCGCCAACCAGGCACTTCGCCGAGCGGCTCGGCCGAACAGGTGTAGCGGGTGAGATTCACGTCCTCCCCACGGGAGTCGACGACGCCACACTGCGTGAGATCCGCGCCACCCCGGTCGCGCCCCGGCCACGGCCACAGCTCGTCTGGCCAGGACGGGTGAGCCCCGAGAAACAGCTCCCCCTGTGTTCATCGCCGCGCTCGCGCTCGCACGAATCGACGCCGACGTGCACGTGTACGGTGCCGGCACCGACCTCGCGCGCAGCGAACGCCTCGCAACGCGACTGGGCGTCGCCGATCAGCTCACCTGTCACGGGTCGGCAAGCCACCACCGCGTCTTGCGCGCCATGCGTCAGGCCGACGCGGTCGTGCTCAGCTCGCGCGGCTACGAAACGCAGGGGCTCACCGCGTACGAGGCAGTGTCGCTCGGGACGCCCGTGATCTTGCGCGATCCGGACATCAGTCGGGAACTCCCCGCCAGCCTGCGGCACACCGCCACGGGCGCGAGCGTGACCGCCTTCGCCGACACGCTCAGCAACTTCGTCACCGATCTCGCACACCACCAGCACACACCCGCTCCCAGCGACGCCTTCCTGCAGAGCGCACTCACCGAGCGTGCGGAAGCGCTGTATGCGCTCGCAGCGACGCGGCACCGCGCTTGGGCCCAGACCGGGCCCCTCCCGCAGCTCCCACGAGGCGGTGTGCGCCATGCTGCGTGACTGCCGCGCCGACCCCGTCGCTGCGCCCGCGCGCTCACACACGCTCACCGTGGCCGGCGCCACCGCACGGCTGTTCGACTACGGGCCGCCCGACGGCATCACCTGCCTCGCCGTTCACGGGTTTCGCGGCACGCACGCTGGCCTGGCACCGCTCGCCGAGGCACTCGCCTCGCACGGGTATCGTGTCATCGTCCCCGACCTGCCCGGGGCCGGGGGCTCAGCGCCCCTCAGTGCTCCGCACGACACGGCGAACTACGCGGTCTGGCTGACCGAACTCACGTCGCAGTTCGCGCAGCCCCCGCTACTCCTCGGCCACTCGTTCGGCAGCGTCGTCGCAGCGGCAGCAATCGCTGAGGGAGCGCCCGTCAGGGCAGCGGCCCTCCTGAACCCCATCCTCACACTCCCCTTCGCGGGCCCGAGCGTCGCCGCGACGGCGGTGGCACGCTCCTACTATTCGATCGCGCGGCGCCTCCCCGAGCCGCTTGGGCGTGGGTTGCTCGCAAACGAGTGGGTGGCGGCACTGGGTGGTGCCTTCATGACCTCGACGCAGGATCCGGCACTTCGACGTTGGATCCGCCAGGAACACCGCAACCAGGCAGGTGCGTTCGCGTCACCAGCAGTCGTCTTCGAGTCGTTCGCAGCTTCAACATCGACCACGGTCGCTGACTACGCGGGCGATGTCTCTTGTCCGACGCTGGTCATCGGCGCAGATCGCGACCCGCTCAGCCTCTCCACGGCCTGCACACCGGAGCGCAGCGGCCTGACGCAGGCGACGTTCCGTGTGCTCCCGGGCCTGGGCCACCTCGTGCCGTACGAAGCGCCGGCCGAAGCCGCCAACATCATTGCCGACTGGGAGCGGCTACACGCCAGCGGCCGTGATGCGCTGCACTATGCTCAAACTGCCGGCCTCCCCAGCCCGCCGGCCGGAGGGAGCCACAATGCCGACGCACACGCCGCAGGAGTGGGCGATTGAGCGCGCAGACGAACTCCCCGGCGCCGTCCCAGAGCAGCCCTTCGGGCCCGATTCGACGGTCTACAAGGTGCGCGGAAAGATGTTCCTGCTGCTATCGCATGCAACCGGGGAACCCTTCGTGACAGTGAAGGCCCGGCCCGCCGATGCGTCAACGCTGCGCGAGGCGTTCGCCGACATCATTCCGGGCTATCACATGAACAAACGGCACTGGATCAGCCTAAAGTCTGGCGGCGCACTCGACGAGGCGCTGGTGAAGGATCTCATCACGGAGTCTTATTTGCTCGTTGTCGAGACCCTTCCACGCGCGCAGCGCCCCGTGGATCCCGCGACGTTTGGGCAGCACGGGCCGGAGGCCACGCCGGAGGCCACGCCTCAGGCGACGCCAAAGCCGACGCAAGATATGGAAACACCGCAAGGTCTGCCCTAATCAGCCCCATTCGGCAGATACTCCGCAGATCCCAGATCTATCGGCGCAGCGCGGGCGCGGCAGGCAGCGCAGCTCCGGGAGTCGCGGTGTCGAGCCACGCGCGCGGCGACATACCCTCACGCTGCGCGAAAACCCTGGAAAACGAGCTCCCCGTATACCCGAGCTCGGTTGCGACCCGGGTGACGGGGAGTTGCTGGGTGAGCAGCTGCTTGCCAACGGTCATCCGCCACGAGGTGAGGTAATCGTGCGGAGTTGTCCCGACGAGTTCGCGGAAGCGTTCGGCGAACGCGCTCCGTGACATGTGTGCCGTCTGTGCGAGGCGGTCGAGCGTCCATGCCTCGCCGGGCTGCGCGTGCACTGCGGCGAGCGCGTGAGCGATGTGCGGATCAGCCATCCCGCCAAAGACGCCGCCACCGGGAAGGTCGTATTCGCCGGGTCGGTCGAGCAGGTGTCGCAGGATCTTGATGAGCACGACTTCGAACAGCCGGTCGACGATGTGCCGGTGCCCGCAGCTGATCGCGCCGATCTCGTTCTCGAGGAGGTCGAGTATCGGATCGAGCCCCTGCACGTCTGCGATCGGAACCGTGAGGACATCGGGTAGTGCCGTCACGAGTGGGTGCATCGCCCCACCGTCGAATGTGAGGGTTGCGCAGGCGAGGTCCACCCCGGTGTCGGCGCTCGGGGTGAAGACGTGTTCGTGTGCGCGCGGATACAGCAGGACGCTTGGCTCGGTGATCTCGCGCGGCACTCTGCCGGTGCCGTCGCTGACAGTCATTGACCCGCGGCGCAGCACATGCAGGAATCCCCGGCCCGGCACGGCTTCGAAGTCGCGTGTGTGGCAGAGGGTGCCGTCATAGAACTGCTGTGCCCGCACCGCGAATCGGCGGAGGAGGGCATCGAGCCGATCGATTGGGTTCATGCCCCCAATATAGACGATCAGGCAAGAGTCTTGGCATATTTGGTGCGAAACATCCCAGCAGATCGGCGAGACTGAGAATCACGCCGCCGAACCAGGCCGCGCATCTCACCGAAGGAGCCCATCATGGCACGTGTACCCATCCTCACCGTTGACACTGCGACCCCCGCGACGCAGTCCACTCTGACGAAGATCGAGAAGGCCGTCGGCGGCATGATCCCGAGCATGTTTGCCGCGGTCGCAAATTCACCAGCGGCGCTGCAGTCCATGTGGGGTTCGTTCGGGGCGTTCTCGACAGGCGCACTCGGTGCGGCACTCACCGAGCAGATCGCCGTCGCGGTAGCGGATACCAACGACTGCCGTTACTGCCTCGCGGCGCACACGGCCCTCGGCACCCAGGCGGGCCTGAGCGCGGCGGAGCTCGCCACTGCCCAGCAGGGCCACTCTGACGATCCGAGCATCGACGCCCTCCTCCAGTTCGCCCACTCCCTCGTGCAGCAGCGCGGCGAGGTCGCCGAGTCAGAGATCGTGAAGCTCCGCGAGCTCGGCTGGACCGATAGCCAGATCGTCGAAACCATCGCTCAGGTCGGACTGAACCTGTTTACGAACTACATCAACATCGCGCTCGACGTGCCGGTGGACTTCCCCGAGGTACCGTTCCAGCGGTAACTCGCGACCATCCCGGTCGTCCGAACAGGCTGCCCGGTTCGCTCCCCGTCGGAGCGGCCGGGCAGCCTCACGTGTGTCGGGACTCGCGTGAGTGCGCGCACGGACCGCTGCGATAGCTACAGCAGCGCCAGGCTCAGTGCGCCCATGACGAGGGCAATCGCCCCCAGCTGCACGAGCAGCAGCCGCTGCACGGAGCCTCGCTCCTCCGGCACACGCGCCAGGCTCGTCGCGAGCTCAACGCGAGCCGGCGACGCCATCATCGCTGCCGCTCCTGCGGCGTTGTGCGCCCCGATCGCGAGCGGCACATCGGCACCGAGTGCGATCGCCACGTCGGTCTGCGCGCCGGCCGCGAGCGCGTTCGCGCCGGAGTTTGAGCCCGTCAGGAATCCGATGAGCGCCGCGAACAGCGGGAGCAGGAAGAGGTACGCGGAACCCAGCCTGGCAAGCTGACCCGCAAGCTCCTCGGACATGCCACTCACGCCCATGAGCGCGCCAAGCACGATGAACAGCAGCGTGGAGGGGGCGACGAGCAGCCAGGTTCCGGCCGCGGCCCCCGCCGCCTCGCGGAAAAATCCGCGGTGCGTGGTGAGCAGCAACGTCGAGGCGACGAATAGCCAGAAGGCGGGCGACGTGATCACGGCCTCCGCGGGTGAGCCGGTGCCCGGAATGATCGCAAAGGCGACGGTCGCGGCAAGCATGCCGCAGAGCACGACCGCGTAGGGCACGAACGCCCGCAGCACGGGCCGCGACAGCCGAACGGTGTGCCCGCGCAGCGCGCGCAGGCCGATGTGCATGGCGAGCGTGAGCAGCCCGCCGATCGCGCCAGCGGGCGCCGTACCGATGAGCAGGTTGGCGCCGAGCACCGTGACGGAGAGCGCGAGCGCCGAGCCGAGCCCGGCGGCAGCGGCGCCGACTCGTTCCCCCGGCGCAGCGATCAGGAGCGCGGCCGTCACGCCGACACCTGCGAACACCACCACGTTGAACAGGGCGGTCGTCACACCAAGCGTGTCGAAGTCGACACCGCTCAGGTGCGATGCGATGAGTGTGCCGGGCCCCATCGATCCCCAGGGCACCGCGCACAGGCCTATAAGACCGATGATGGCTGCTTTCTTTCCCGGCAGCCCGATTCCGAGCAGCAGCGGAACGGCGAGCGCCGCGCCGATCCCGTACCCGGTGAGCGACTCGGTGAGCGGGGTGAAGCCGTGCACGATCGCGAGCACCGGCACGATGCCCGTGCCGAGTGAGCGGGTGACCCACCCCGTGATCTGCGCCTGGTTCCCGGTGAAGCGCCCCGCCTCAGCGAACAGGATCCCGCCGCCGAGCACGAGCATCACTTCGAGCACGACGAGTCACCAGTCCAAGCCCGCCTGCGCGATGTCACCCCACGGTGTCGGGAAGAGGAAGACGATCAGCGGCACCAGCACGGCGACTCCCGCGAGCGCTGCGGTGCGGGAGGATCGCCCGAACAGCAGTGCGACGAGCACGGCAAGAAGCGGCACTGCCGCGGCGAGTGCTTGCACGGCTCAGGCGACCCAATCTAGTTCGGGATAGCGGCGGTGCACGAGCGGCGCGTGGCGCATAGCGATCAGACTCCTCGGTGACGCCCTGCGGCCGTGCGGCGCGCCGTGTGAACTGGACGTAGAGGTGGGGGCAGGAGTCGAACCTGCATACACAGCCTTGCGGGCTGTGACCTAGCCATTCGGTCACCCCACCGGAGGGGCCGTTCCGTGACGGACGGCCCCGTGGTGACTACTGTGCGCGAGTGCGCGCGAGTGCGTCGCCGATCACCTCCACAGCATACTCAATTTGCTCGGTGGTTACCGCGAGCGACGGGAGGAAGCGGATCACGTTGCCGTAGCTGCCGGCCGTGAGCAGCAGTACGCCCTGCTCTGCGGCGTGCGCGGCGATCTCCCCGGCAAGGCCGGCGAGCGGGGTCGTCGTCCCTGGCTGGAGCAGCTCGAACGCGACCATGGCACCGTGGCCGCGGATGTCGCCAATCTCCGGGTACGTGTGAGCGAGCTCGCGCAGCCCGTCGACCAGGGCGCGCTCAACGCGCGCGGCCTCGGCGAACGGCTCGCCCGTCTCGAGCAGGTCGAGCACAGCGTGCGCCGCAGCAATCGACACCGGGTTGCCGCTGAACGTGCCGCCGAGCCCGCCAGGGAGCGCGGCGTCCATGATGTCAGCGCGGCCCGTGATGCCCGCGAGCGGCAGCCCGTCTGCGATGCCTTTCGCGGTCAGCACGACATCGGGGACGAGCCCGAAGAGCTCACTGGAGAACCAGGTGCCGGTGCGGCCGAGGCCTGCCTGGATCTCGTCGGCGATGAACACGACCCCGTTCGCGGTTGCCCACTCCTGGAGCGCCGGCAGGTATCCCTCGGCGGGAACGATGAACCCGCCCTCGCCCTGGATCGGCTCAGCGATGACCGCTGCAAGATCAGCGACGCCGATCCGCTGCTCGAGGTACTCGATCGTGCGGGCTGCGGCCTCGGCCCCGGTGAGGCCGTCGCGGAGCGGGGAGGAGTTCGGCACGCGCTGCACGTCAGGTGCGAACGGGCCAAAGCCGGTGCCGTAGGGCGCGGCGCGGTGGTTCATCGCCATCGTGAGGTTGGTGCGGCCGTGGAAGGCGTGGTCGAGTGCTGCGACGACGCGACGCCCGGTGAACGCGCGGGAGATCTTTACGGCGTTTTCGACGGCCTCCGCGCCCGAGTTCACAAAGAAGCTCTTCTTTGCGTGGTCGCCGGGGGTGTGCTCGGCGAGCCGTTCGGCGAGTCGCACGTAGTTCTCGTAGGGCGTGACGGTGAAGAGCGTGTGGCTCACCCGGTCAAGCTGCGCCTTCGCCGCGGCGACGACCGCGGGGTGCGTATGCCCGAGCGTGGTGACACCGATACCCGAGCCAAGATCGAGCAGCCGGTTCCCGTCAACGTCGGTGAGCCACGCCCCATCGGCGTACTCGATGTAGACGGGGAGCGCGCAGCCGACGCCTCGCGGTACCGCCTGCTCGCGGCGTGCATGAATCGCGCGACTCTTCGGGCCGGGGATTTCGGTGACGAGCTCCGGGCGTTGCAGTGACACGGGAGCGTTGACAGTTGCGGTCATGGCGGGAGTTCCCTTCGGGGTTGAATACGTGTGCAGCACGGGATGTGCGATCGCTGGCTACCGCGCGGCGATGGGCGCGGCGACCTGCGGTCTCGTGAGGGGTCTGCTCACACCGACAGCGGCTGCCGACTGGGTGAGATCGTTCGCGAGGGTCGCCATGTCGGCATCGCTCAGGTCGTGCACGGTGAGCCGGAGACAGGTGTCGCCCTCCCCCTGCAGCCGAAATGTTGAGCCGTCGCGGGCGACCCAGCCGCGGCGCATGAGTTGCACAAGCACGTCGGCTGCGTCCTGCCGAACATCGACCCACACGTTGAGTCCGTCGCGCGACATTCCCGTCAGCCCGCTCGCCGCGAGCTGGGCGACGAAGGCATCGTTCCGCTCCGCATAGTGGGCGCCGGCACGCTCGATGCGAGACTGCGTGTCTGGGTCGACGAGCATCGCGTAGGTGATGCGCTGAATGAGGTGGCTCACCCAGGTGATGCCGCCGCTGATACGCGATGCGAGCCGCTCGGCGGTGTCGACGTCGCTCGCGACAAGCGCGATCCGCATGTCGGGCCCGAGGGCCTTCGACATGGATCGTACGAGGGCCCAGCGCTGCTGGCCCTCGCCGATGATCGACGCGTATGGCGCGCGCGCGAGCAGCGAGAAGTGGTCGTCCTCGATGACGAGCACGTGCGGATACGCGGCGAGAATGTCTCGCAGTGCTGCGGCGCGCTCCGGAGTAAGGCTCGCACCTGTCGGATTATGTGCGCGTGGCGTACAGATCACGGCGCGCACGCCCTCCTCGAGCGCGTTCCGCAGGCTCTCCGGCAGCATCCCTTGCTCGTCCATCTCGACGGGCACGGCCCGGTAGCCGTTCTGACGGATCGTGCTGATGCTCGTCAGGAAGCAGGGATCCTCGACCGCGAGCGTGTCGCCCGGGGTGAGCGTCTGCGCGAGGAGCCGCTCGATCGCGTCAACCGCGCCGGCGGTAACGGTCAGCCGGAACGGCCGCTGCTGATCCTGCGCGATCCACGCGGTCGCCCACTCAGCGAGCTCGGGATCGATGGTGGTCTCGCCGTACAGCCGCGGCTCCGCGGGCGCGAGCCGCACGAGCGTTGGGTCGGGCAGCAGCCCGGAATCGGGGTTGCCGTCACCGACGTCGCGGAGCACGGTATCGCGGGCGAACCCCTCCTCGTCGAGTGCGGCATAGGGGTTCACGATGAAGGTGCCGGCACGACCGCGGGTCTCGGCGACCTTCGCCTGCACGAGCGCCCGGTATGCCGCAGACGCCGTATTGCGGTTCACTCCGAGGTGATCGGCGAGCGCCCGCATCGGGGGCAGTGAATCCTCGGGCCGCAGCGAGCCGTTGTCGATGAGCGCGCGGATGCTTGCGACGATCTCCTCAGCTGTGGATCCGGAGATCCCGAGCTGCTCGTCGCGGCGCGTAGTGCGTTCTTCCACGGTGGCTCCTTCGGTTGGATGAGCATGACACGGCCCATGTTACGCTTTGTCCTATGACAAATCAAATTGAGGATGATCTGCCAATCCACGACTTCCCCACGGCAACCTCGGTCGACGAGTTTGCGCGCAACATCGCCGACGTTCAGGCGAACATCGCGCGCGCCGCCGAGCGCGTCGGACGCTCCCCCGAGGAGGTTCGACTGCTGCCAGTGAGCAAGACCGTGCCGGAGGAGCGCGTGCGACTCGCCGTCGCCGCGGGCTGCCACGAGCTCGGCGAGAACAAGGTGCAGGAGGCGAAGCGGAAGTCCGAGAACCTGGCCGATCTCGGCGTCGCCTGGTCGGTCATCGGACATCTGCAGACGAACAAGGCCCGCGATGTCGCCGCCTTCGCGAGCGAGTTCCAAGCGCTGGATTCGCTCCGCGCAGCAGCGGCGCTCGATCGCAGACTCCAGGCTGCAGGGCGAAGCCTCGACGTGTACGTGCAGGTGAACACCTCGGCAGAGCCACAAAAATACGGCTTGCCACCCGAGGAGGTTGAGGCGTTCCTCCGAGAGCTCCCCCAGTATTCGTCCTTGCGGGTGCGCGGGCTCATGACCCTCGCGATCTTCACGAGCGACATCCCGCGCGTGCGCACCTGTTTCACCCTGCTGCGGAGCGTGCGGGATCGCATGCGCGACATCGACCCCGCGCTCGTCGGCGACGGCGGCCTGTCGATGGGCATGAGCGGGGACTACGAGGTTGCGATCGAGGAGGGGGCGACGTGTGTGCGCGTCGGCCAGGCAATCTTCGGCAAGCGGCAGGTGCCCGACAGCCATTACTGGCCGGAGGCGTTCGACGCCACGGGCAGCTCGGAGTAGGCCACGTGCGATTCGCCGAGGTCTCGCTGTCCGCGATCCGGCACAACATCGCGGCCCTCAGGGCGCACACCGGGGCCGGCGTGATCGTCGTCGTCAAGGCCAATGCGTACGGGCACGGTGCCGCCATCGTCGCGCCAGCGGTGATCGCGGCCGGCGCGGAGATGGTTGCGGTGGCCAGCATCGAGGAGGCGGCAGTGCTGCGCGAGAGTGGCTTCAACGCTCCGATCCTCTGCTGGCTGCACGCCGAACACCTCGACTACGGAGCAGTCGTACGCCTCGGCGTCCAGCTCGGCATGAGCAGCGTGGCCCAGCTCAATCGGCTCGCGGTCGCTGCGCGCTCGGCGGGCACCGTCGCATGCGCCCAACTCAAACTCGACACCGGGCTGAGCCGCAACGGCGCCGCACCAGATACGTGGGAGACGCTCTTCGCGGCGGCGGCCAGCGCGGAGCGGGCGGGCCTCGTGCGGATCACCGGCGTGTTCAGCCACCTCGCAAACGCAGGCGATGCCGCTGACCGCGCGCAGGCCGCGCGCTTCGATGCCGGCGTGCGGCTGCTCCGCGCCCACGGCGTTGCTGCCCCGCTCAGGCACCTCGCCGCCTCCGCCGCAGCGCTTTCGTCACCACATCTCGCGTACGACGCGGTGCGGATCGGGCTCGCCGCGTTCGGGCTCAGCCCGGAGCAGGACGGTGGCGCAGCCGTCCTCGGCCTACGCCCGGTGATGACATTCGCGACCGAGATCATCTCGCTGCGCTGGGCTGCGACTGGCGCCGGGGTGTCGGAGGGATTCACGCACACCTGTCGGCGGGAATCGCTGCTTGCGCAGCTCCCGGTCGGTTTTGGCGATGGCATGCCCCGCGCGCTCAGCGACACCGGACTTGCCGTGTCGATCGGCGGCGAGCGCGCGCCCGTCGTTGGCCAGATCGCGATGGACGAGTGCGTCGTCGATGTCACCCATCTCGCGGGGCGAGCGCTCGTGGGATCCCGCGCGGTGCTCTTTGGTGACCCGGCGCACGGCGAGCCAGCCGTCGAGGAATGGGCAGAGCGCCTCGGCACCATCAACTATGAGATCGTCGCCGGGATCGGCCCCCGGGTGCGACGTGTATCGGTGGATCGGGGCTACCCCCCACGAGAAGCCCCGATCCACCACTCCCGCCCGCTACGCGAGCGGGAGGTCTAGGCGCCGGCCGCCGCGACGGCGGTCATTCCGGCGACGATGCGGTGCAGCTCGGCCTCGGTGAGCGAGGGGTGCACGGGCAGCGAGAGCACTTCTGCGGCTGCACGGTCGGATTCGGGCAGTTCGACGGACTGCGCAAATCGCGCGAGCGAGGGCAGTCGGTGGTTCGGGATCGGGTAGTACACGCCGGTCGCGACGCCGTGCTCGTCGAGGAGTGCCTGGCGGATTCGGTCGCGTTCGGCCACAGCGACGCGGATCGTGTACTGGTGGTACACGTGCGTGGCCAGCGGCGCGACCCGCGGCGGGGTGATTCCCGGGATCAGGGCGAGCTCGCGGTCGAAGAAGGCGGCGTTGCGCCTGCGGATCCGGGTCCACGCGTCGACCTTCGCGAGCTGGGCCCTGCCGACGGCGGCGTGCACGTCGCTCATGCGGGCGTTGAAGCCGATCACCTCGTTCGCGTACTGGGTCTCCATGCCCTGGTTGCGGAGGAGCTTGATCTGCCGCGCGGTCTCCTCGGAGCGGCAGGTCACCATGCCACCCTCGATCGCGGTCATGTTCTTGGTCGGATACAGGCTGAACATGGCGAACTCGCCGATCGTGCCGACGGGTCGGTCGCCCCAGCTGGCGCAGTGCGCCTGCGCGGCGTCCTCATAGATCGCGAGGCCGTGTTCTGCGGCGACGGCCTCGACCGCATCCACCTGAAACGGGTGACCGTAGAGGTGCACGGGCATGATGCCCTTCGTGCGCTCGGTCACCGCCTCGCGGATCCGCTGCGGATCGAGCGTGAAATAGTCGGGTTCGATATCGGCGAAGACCGGCGCGGCGCCCGTCAGTGCCACCGAGTTCGCGACGGCTGCGAACGTGAACGAGGGCACGATGACCTCGTCACCCGGGCCGACGCCGCTCGCGAGGAGCCCGAGGTGCTGGCCGCTCGTGCCGGAGTTCAGGGCGACCGTCGGGCGGCCGAGCACGAAGTGGTGAGAGAACTCCTCTTCGAAGGCCGCAACCTCAGGCCCCTGCGCAAGCATGCCCGAACGCAGTACCGCATCGACCGCGAGCCGCTCCTCGCTGCCGATGAGAGGTTTCGCTGCCGGAATCAACTGGGGTGTTGGTGTCATAGGTGTGGCCTCCGCGCTGAAAATGCGCCGCTAGAATCATTGTCACTGCCATGATAGCGTTTGTCCTATGCCAGTCAGCTCATTGGATGATGCGCAAGCGTGTGGAGTCGATCCGGCGGGGCCCGAGGCTCCGCGGCGCGCTCGACTGGTTGCAGCGCCCGCAGCCCTCGAACTTGACCGGCGGCCGACGGCGCTTCTCACCTTCGGCTCGCAACTGCTGCACGGCTCGGTCGGCCTCAATGCGGCTGGCCGCGTGTTCGCGGACTACGGCGTGCGAACGATCCAGGTGCCCACGATTCTGCTCAGCGCGCTCCCGCATCACGCGCGAGTGCACGAGGTACAGATCCCCACCTCCTGGCTCTCCGCTTCGCTCGAGGAACTCACCGCCTCCGGAGCGATGCGCGACCTGCGACTGGTCACCACCGGATACTTTGCGTCTCCCGGCCAGCCTGCCGCGGTCGCAGACTGGTACGAGAAACTTCCGATCGAGCACCGACCACCGCTCATCGTCGACCCGGTGCTCGGCGATACCGACCTCGGCTTCTACACGCTGCCTGCTCTAGCGGGGACGATCCGCGAAGAACTCCTCCCCATCGCGATGGGCGTCACCCCGAACCTGTTTGAGCTGGCGCAGCTCAGCGGCGTGCCCGTCGAAGATCTGAACTCCCACACGGCAATCGAGGCTGCCGCCCGCTCGATCATGGGCGACTTCACCGAGTGGGTGATCGTCACAGGCATCCGGTTCCCGCCGACCGCCTTAGAGGTCGGCGGGCCCGCCTCCTCCCACATCGGTGAGATCCTGGTGCGCCGGGCCTCGAGCAGCACGCACCGCCTCCAGGCCGCCGCAATCAGCCCCAAGGGCTTGGGCGACACCTTCGCCGCAGTCCTCGCAGCCGCACTCCTCGACGGCTACGCAATCGCCGAGGCCGTCGACTTCGCTGCAGCGGAAGTCTATGCACGCACCCAGGCCCTGCGCCCCAGTCCGGCGGCACCATAGCGTCCGAGCCACGACCCAACCGTCCGATCCAGCTCTCGAACAGGACCCCGAAATGGCCACCCGCAGCAAGATTGTCTCCATCCTCACATCGACCGACCACAAGGTGATCGGGTACATGTACCTTGTCAGCTCGGTCGTGTGGTTCCTCTTCGGAGGCGTACTCGCACTGCTCATCCGCGCGCAACTCTTCGCGCCGGGGCTCGAGGTCATCGCGTCCAAAGAGCAATACAATCAGCTCTTCACCATGCACGGCACGATCATGCTGCTGCTGTTCGCAACACCCCTGTTCACGGGCTTCGCGAACGTCATCATGCCGTTGCAGATCGGTGCGCCAGACGTTGCGTTCCCCAGGCTCAATGCCTTCTCGTTCTGGCTCTACACGTTTGGCGCGCTCATCACGATCGGCGGGTTCCTCACCCCGCAGGGGGCGGCTTCGTTCGGCTGGTTCGCCTACGCGCCGCTCTCCTCCGAAGCATACTCACCGGGCGTCGGTGGGAACCTCTGGGCACTCGGGCTGCTCATCACCGGCTTCGGCACGATCCTCGGAGCGGTGAACTTCATCGCAACCATCATCGTGATGCGCGCGCCAGGCATGACGATGTGGCGCATCTCCATTTTCTCGTGGAACACGCTCATTACGTCGATCCTCGTTCTCGTCGCCTTCCCCGTGCTCGCGGCGGCGCTCGCGGCGCTCGCCTTCGACCGCATTTTCGGCGGTCAAATCTTCTCAGGCGAGGGCGGTGCGATCCTGTGGCAGCACCTGTTCTGGTTCTTCGGTCACCCCGAGGTGTACATCATCGCGCTGCCGTTCTTCGGCATCATCTCCGAGATCCTGCCCGTGTTCAGTCGCAAGCCAATCTTCGGCTACAAGACGCTCGTCTACGCAACGATCGCAATCGCGGCGCTCTCGCTCACGGTCTGGGCACACCACATGTACGTCACCGGCTCCGTGCTGCTGCCGTTCTTCGCGCTCATGAGCATGCTCATCGCGGTGCCGACGGGAGTGAAGATCTTCAACTGGATCGGCACCATGTGGCGCGGGTCGATCACATTCGAAACGCCCATGCTGTGGTCGCTCGGCTTCCTCGTCACGTTCACCTTCGGCGGCCTCACCGGGGTCATCCTCGCCTCCCCCGCACTCGACTTCCACCTCTCCGACACGTACTTCGTTGTCGCACACTTCCACTACGTCGTGTTCGGCACGGTCGTGTTCGCGATGTTCGCGGGCTTCTACTTCTGGTGGCCAAAGTGGACGGGGAAGATGCTGAACGAGCGGCTCGGCAAGATCCACTTCTGGCTGCTGTTCATCGGCTTCCACATGACGTTCCTCGTGCAGCACTGGCTCGGCGTGATGGCGATGCCACGGCGCTACTACACATACCTCCCCGAGGACGGCATCACCTGGGGCAACCAGCTCTCGACCGCTGGGTCCATCATCCTGGCCGCCTCGATGATCCCCTTCTTCCTCAACGTCTACCTCACCGCACGCAGGGGCAAGCAGGTCACCGCGAACGATCCCTGGGGCTATGGACGGTCACTTGAGTGGGCAACCACGAGCCCACCCCCGCGCCACAACTTTGTCTCCATCCCACGCATCCGGTCGGAGTCGCCAGCCTTCGACGCGAACCACCCCGAGCTCGCGCCCGGCTACGATGATCCGTCGAGGCGTGGCCCGGAGCGAGTCCCTGATCCGGTCGACGTGCCAGCACGGGGCGCCACCGAGGCCGATCCGTCGACGGCGGCGAACGCCGACTAGACCTCGTAGTCGTCGCGGGGGCGACGCTGCGGTGAGGTCGTCGCCTTCAGGAACAGCCGCACGAGCGAGCGCTTCTTCTCGAAGTAGGCATGGCGCTCGATCTCGCCCCTCGCGTACTGCTCATCGAGCTCGCGGAGGGTCTCTTCCGCGGCGGCAGCCTCGTAGCGGGAGGCTCCCCCAATATGGTTACTTGCACGAATCTTCATAGTTTGTCGCCCCTACCCCCGAATGTCGGTACAGGCTTTTACACTACTCGAACACACATTCGAATGGGGGTAAAAGCCATGTACCGGAATGAACGGGACAAGGAAACAGAGCGCGAGCGCATGCCATATGTGCAGGTCGACACAAACCTCTGGGCCGTTATGCGGTACCCGAAGGACCGTCCGGTCGCGATGATCCAGGGCCTCGCCAACCGCGAGAACGTCCCACTCTTCTTCGTCATGACCTGGCACCCGGAGCCCTCCAAGCGCCGCGTTGTCTCGCAACACGACACGCTTGAGGAGGCGAACGGCTCGGTGCTCTGGGACACGAGGGCGGTGGCAGAGATGTCGCGGGTGAACTCGGGGCCGGCGAACGGCCGAAGGTAGCATCCCCGCAACGCACAACGCCCCGACTCGCTCAATAGAGCGTGCCGAGGCGTCTTCGTAGCGACTGCTACTTGCGCTTGCCGATCCCGAGGTCACGGGGCGAGGTCACTGACTCACCGGTGAACGAGTTGCGCAGGGCGAGCGACTTCACGATGCGGTCAGCGAGCTGCCGCGACTTTTCGGGGCTGGTCTTCTCGTCGGCCGAAGCCTCCTCGCTCACCTGGAACCCGATGCGGATCTCCTCATCAAGGCTGTCAAGGACGTCCTGCTGGATGTGGGAGGGCAGACGCTGGAAACTGTCACTAAGCATGTTCACAATTTTAGGACAGCCAGCGGACAAATATCACCATCCTGGAGACACACCCACGAAACTACTCAAATGTTGCGAAAATGCCGCGCGTAACGCACAGAATGCACGCCCACTGGTCGACCCCACACTGTGCCGCAGTCGGGTCACACCCTTCCAAGAACGTCGCAGCCGGGCTAGTCTGACCGCATGGTGAGCAATCCTATGTTTGGCCTATACGGTCTCCTTATCTGGCTCATGAGTGCGCTCGTGATCGCAACACTCGCATTCATCGTGATTCGCGGCGCGGTGCTGTCGGCACTCCGAAAGCACGCTGAGGAACAACGCAGCCCTCAAGAACCACCAGCGCCCAGTCCCCCTTCGGGCGAGTAGGCACCGGCGCATCCACAACCACGCTGCACCTGTGACAACAGCAGAGGTATGACCGCCGGGGAACACCCAGGACATCCCCAGCAGGCACAGAGCTTGATTGTCTAATTTGAGAACATCTCACCGTCTGGAGGAACTCGTGCCAAAGCCATTCGCCCCGCTGGCAACCGTGTCCATCGCGCTTGCGCTTCTCGTGAGCGGATGCTCCGCAGCAACCGATGGCACTGAGAATGAGCCACAGGAGTCTGCAACCGCAAAGCTCGAGCAGCTCAAGAGCGAAGGAAAGGTTCCCGCTTCGTTCACCGCTGAACCGCTGGATCTGCGTGTGGAGATCGATGGCGATGAGTTTGGAATCTCCTGGAAGGGTCAGCCGCTCACTGAAGACTGCGCACCGGGCAAGGGCCTCACGAACTCGACGGTCTCACTGCTCATGCTGCAGGACGTCGGCATTGAAGACGTGCAGCAGTGCGGAAACGTCTGGCAGGCAACCCAGGCCGACGGCTCCTACATTGCGTGGAACGCCGCCCCCTAGCCACTCGCTGCCTCCTCAGGCGTGAGCTGGAAGCCTGTGAAGTGCAATCGCCTGGCTAGCTGCAAAGAGCGCAACATCGACCGCGATCGCCACAATCGCAACTACAACTAATACCGTCGCTGCCGACATTGAGACCAGTGCTACGGCGGCAGCAGCAACAAGGTTTGCGCACATCACCCACCGGAGCGCCACCCGCAGCGGGAGCCGAGCGAGCATCCACAGCACTCCGCCGGCCCAAGCCACCACGGCAGCCCCGATCCCCACAACCAGGGGAACCGGTAGCATCACACCGCCAGAGATCTGTGGAGCACACAGGGCGATACTCAGCCCCAACAGCAAGCAGTAACCAGCGTCGAGACGCAGGCTCCATCGGCCGAGTTTCTCACCTGTATCTGATCGCACGACGGCCTCCGCTTCGCTTGATTCGTTGCGACTTTCTCTACTGAGAGAGTACCTGCTCGCCCGACTGAACCGCAGCCCCCAAATGCCGGTTCTCGTGCGGGATGACGGACAGCGCTCGCGGCCGCGGCTGGACAAGCCGGGCCGCGGTGATGGTTGCGGCCTGCGCCCTCGACTCGCTCGGCCTCGAACGGTTCGAGCTCGGGGCGCCGCCCCTCGGGAAGCCCGATCCGTGCAGGTGTTTGCACTCGTCACCAGCGCACTTCACGCGGCGAGCGTTCGGGCGAGCGTTCTCGTGCCCTGGTCGAGCTGTGCCTTCGTCGCGGCCCCGTAGGAGAACCTGAGAAACTGCGCCGGGGGTTCGTCGACGAAGAAGTGTCGGCCGTCACCGACGAGCACGCCGGCGGCGTAGGCCGCGGCGCTGATCTCACGAGTGTCGGTTCCCTCTGGCAGGCGGACCCAGAGATGCAGGCCCCCGCGAGGGACTGTCTGGATGCTCATCTCGGGGAGGTTCGCCCGGACCGCCGCGACGAGAGCATCGCGGCGCAGCGTGAGTTCGGCGCGCAGACGTTTGAGATGCCGGGGCCAGACGTTGGAGGCGAGGAGGCTGTGCGCGATCTCCTGCACCATGGGAGCCACACAGAGGTCGTCCGCCGTGCGCGAGGCGCGGAGCCTGGCCCCGGCCGGGCCGCGCGCAATGATCGCGCCGATGCGGAGCCCCGGCGATGCTGGCTTCGACAGTGTGGTGACCGTGACCACATGGCCGTGTGCGTCGTCCGTCATGAGGGGCGCGGGCGTTGAGCCGTCGAGCCCGAGATGCCTCGCCCAGTCGTCTTCGATGATGAATGCGCCGTGACGCACGGCGAGCTCGAGCACCTGCGCTCGGCGTTCCTGGCTGAGCACTGCCCCGGTGGGGTTGGCGTAGCTGGGCTGGAGATAGATGACTCGGGCGCGCGTGCGCTCGAGCGCGTCGGCGAGCCGATCCACCATGATCCCGTCGCGATCGGCTGCCACAGAGGCGATCGACAGGCCCGCGCTCTGAGCCGCGAGGATTGCGCCGGGATAGCTCGGGCTCTCGGTAATCACCGTGGCCCCTGGCTCGGCGAGGGTACGCATCGCGAACACGAGCCCCTGCTGCCCGCCAGCGACGATCTGCACGTCGCTCGGATCGGCCCGATACTCTGCGGCAAACATGCGCCGGAGTTCGGGGGACCCCGCCGAGGGCGTCATGACCCACGCGCGGCTACTCTTCGCTGCGCGTGAACCCATGCGGTGCAGCTCGTCGTTGGGCAGTAGCTCTGGCGCGAGGTATCCCCACGAGAGGGGAATGTGCTCGGCGGTGCCGTAGCCTCCGAGCCGTGACGCGCGATCAGGATCGACGCGGGCGGGGCCCAGCGCCTGGGACTGCCAGGAGAAGTCGGGCTCGGGCGCAGGAGTGCTCCGCGTCACGAATGTTCCGCGCCCCGGCTCGGATCGCACGAGTCCGAGCGAGCTGAGTTCGGCGAGCGCTGCCGAGATCGTTGCCGCGCTCGCCTGGTACTCGCGAGAGAGCTCTCGCACGCCGGCCAGCCGCTCGCCGTCAGCCGCTGCCGCGATCCGCCGGCGCAGGAGGGTGGCAATCTCTGACGATCTGTTATCCTTGGACATGAAGCTAGTAGATAACGTTACTCATAAATTTGCAAGCCCGTTACGGCCTTTTCTCGCTCTGAGATACCCAGCCACCGGGACTCTCGTTTCGACAGCGCGCGCGTGATCCGGGCGAGAGCACTGCCGCAGGATCTATCGATTTCTGCGGTGGTCGCCGGGTTCCTCTCGGCGGTGATCAACTTCGCTGGGCCCTTCCTCATCGTGCTGGAGGCGACACGGGCCGCGGGCCTGAACGAGGCGCAGACCGCCTCGTGGGTGTGGGCGCTATCGCTCGGCAACGGCGTCTGCAGCATCGTGCTGAGCCTCTTCACCCGCATCCCAGTGATCGTGGCGTGGTCGACACCCGGAGCCGCGCTGCTGATTGCCTCACTCGGGGGGTTCTCGTTCTCGGAGGCCGTCGGCGCCTTCCTCGTTGCATCCGTCGCGGCGGCGGTCGCTGGCTACACGGGGTGGTTCGGGTGGCTGCTGTCCAAGGTTCCCGGCCCCGTGCTGCAGGCGCTGCTCGCCGGAATCCTCCTCCCGTTCGTCATCGCGGCAGCGGGTGCCTTCGCGACCGCGCCGCTCATCGCGGGAAGTATCGTTGTCACATTTGTTGTGGGGAAACGCTTGTGGGATCGCTTTGCTGTGCTCGCGGCCCTCGTAGCGGGTGTCGTGGCGACGTGGGCTACCGGGTCGTTTCAGCCGGTGGGTGCAACGCTCGTACTCGGCGGCCCGGTGTTCACGACGCCGTCGTTCACCCCGGCCGCACTTGTGAGCATCGCGCTCCCGCTGTTTGTCGTTACGATGGCGTCGCAGAACGCGCCGGGACTCGCGCTCCTCCGATCACAGGGGTACGCGCCGAACGACAGGTTCCTCGTCGGCACGATCTCCGTGGTGTCCGCCGCGCTCGCGCCCTTCGGGGCTCACGGCATTAACCTGGGGGCGATCACTGCCGCAATCGCGGTCGGCCCTGAGTCCCACCCCGACCGCTCTAGGCGCTATGTCGCCGGGCTCTCTGGCGGCGTCACCTATCTCATCTTCGCGTCCTTCGGAGGAGCGCTGGTGGCCGGGTTCCAGTCCATCCCATCGGAGACAGTCTCGGTTGTTGCCGCGGTTGCACTGTTGGGCTCGGCGCTGACCGCGCTCTCAGGCGCAATGAGCGGCGACACCCGCACGGGCCTGGCCGCCATCACTACGCTCGCCGTCACCATGTCAGGCGTCGTGTTCCTCAACATCGGTGCGGCTTTCTGGGCACTCATTGCCGGCACCGGTGTCTACCTCGCACTCGCTCCGCTTCGGCGGCGTCCCCAACTACACGTCCAACCACACGTCCAACCACCTCACACACAACCACCCCAGCCATCCCAGGAAGATACCGATGACAACGCATAACTCCCCCACGATCCGCCCGATCCTGCCCGCCGACGAGGCCGAGTGGCGACGCCTCTTTCGCTCCTACCGCGAGTTCTACACGCTCGAGGAGAGCGAAGAGGTTGTCTCGAACGTGTGGGGTTGGTTCATGGATCCCACGCACGAGTGCCAGGCCGTCGTTGCCGAAGTCGACGGCGAGATCCTCGGCTTTGCTCACCACCGCCGCATCTCTTCGCCGTACACCGGAACCTCGGGCATCTTCCTTGATGACCTATTCACCGTTCCCGCCGCGCGTGGCCTGGGCATCGGGCGGGCACTCATCGCTCGCCTCACGGACATGGCGGCGGCCGAGGGGCGGGCTTTCGTGCAGTGGATGACTGCCGAAGACAATCACCAGGCGCAAGCCCTGTACAACACCCTCGCCCAGCGCACCGCGTGGGTCACCTACGAGGCGGCCCCCACACCGCTGTGATGCGCCGGCGGCCTGCAGCTCGGTACTCAGCGCCGTGGAGTCTGAGCAGGTGCTCGCCATTACACTGTGAGAGTGACCTCAGATAGCGGTATCCCCGCCGGCCAGCTCAACGCCCCACAGGTACCACGTACGCCATCTCAGGCAGTGTCGCGCTGGTATGAGGTCACCCTGCTCGCGCTCATCATCCATCAGATCGATGCGGCGTTTTGGCAGGAGTGGTCAATGTTCGGCGTGCCCGGCGGGGTCCAAGGCTTCCTCGTATTCAACGCAGTGGCGGTCGGAGCGATTCTCGTCGGGTACCGCGAGCTGCTCCTGGGTGGCAGATGGGCCCCGCACGCCGTCGTGCTGTGCGGGGCGCTCGGGCTCGCAACCGCCGGGCTCCATATTGGGTTCGCCATTGCCGGGAGGGAAGAGTTCCACCTGCCACTGTCGATCCTCGTCATCGTGCTCTGCGGTGTCGCTGGGGCCGTGCTGCTCGGATTTGTAAAGCGAGTTTCTACGGCTGGGCGCAACGAATCGCGCTGATCCTGCGTTCACCGCATTCCCGATGAGCGGGCACGCCCAGACTGATTCGCTCACAAGCCATGACCTCAGCGAAGTCAGGAGCAATGAACCGTAAAAACATCATGACCTCGCTGAGGTTATGGCAGGTGAGCGTTCCGGATAGCTGACGTGTACACCTGCAATTGTGAAGAGCCAGTTTCCCATGTGCCCTAAAGAGGAAACGACAAAGGCCCGAAACTCCGTTGATAATTCAACGGAGTTTCGGGCCATTTCGTCGGGATGACAGGATTTGAACCTGCGACCCCGTCGTCCCGAACGACGTGCGCTACCAAGCTGCGCCACATCCCGATTACGCTTTCGCGCAGGGTCTACTCTATCGCTTCGCCCGAGAAAAACGAAAACGACCGGCCAGGATGTGGAAGGTCGGGCGCGTTAGCCCAGGGTGGCGATCACGACCGGGGTGTCCTGGCCCGGCCAGGTCGCGGTGAGCGTGCCAGCGCTCGCTGCAGGGGCGGCTTCGGCAGTGCCGGGTACGTGCATAACCCGAAGTGCAACAAACCCCGTCGAGGCAACGCTTGTGCCTCCCTCGGTCGATACTTCGGCGGCCCAGACCTCTGGTACCTGGGAGCCGGGCTCACCGGAGCCTTGCAGCGGCATCTCGATCTCGCGGGCAACGGCAGAGCCGTCGGGCTGGTGCACGAGCTCCTCGCCGCCCGATCCGCCCTGCGCGATGACCTGCGCGATGACCGCGCGGTAGACGGGATCCCCCGCCCCCTCAGTCACCCAGCGAGTGCCGAGCACGCCGTGCTCCATTGTGCCGACGAGGTGCGCCTCGCCGCCATCAAGCGGGGCACCACGGTACGTAAGCGGCACGTGGTAGACCTTGTCCTCACCCGCGGAGACGAGCAGGCCGTCGATGCCGACCTCGCCCTCGGGGTCGTCGAGCCGGTAGCCGGAGACGCGGCTGATCTTGGCGGGATCCCCCGTGAACCAGGGCTGCTTCGGCAGCCACTCGGCAACGAGTTCGAGCTTCGAGGGAACGAGCGTGGTGTCTGTGTATAGGAGAGCCATGACCCGATCATACGCGGCACAGATGACGAACGCCCGCCACCCGAGCAATGCTCAGGAGCGGGCGTTCGCGCAGAACCGCGAGAAGCTTACTTCTGGTTCTTCAGGCGTGAGACCGAGCGTGCACGGAGCGACGCGTCGAGCTCAACCTTGCGGATACGGATGACCTCGGGGGTCACCTCAACGCACTCGTCCTCGCGGGCGAACTCGAGGCTCTCCTCGAGGGTGAGCTGGCGCGGCGGCGTCATCGACTCGAAGGTGTCGGAGCTCGCCGCACGCATGTTAGTGAGCTTCTTTTCCTTGGTGATGTTCACGTCCATGTCCTCGGAACGCGAGTTCTCGCCGATGACCATGCCCTCGTAGACCTCCTGCGTGGGCTGCACGAAGAAGCTCATGCGCTCCTGGAGGTTAATCATCGAGAACGGGGTGACAACACCCGAGCGGTCGGCAACGATCGAACCGTTGTTACGGGTCACGATCGGGCCAGCCCACTCGTCGTAGCCGTGCGAGATCGCGTTTGCGATGCCGGTGCCGCGGGTGGTGGTCATGAACTCCGAGCGGAAGCCGATGAGGCCACGTGCGGGAACGATGAACTCCATGCGAACCCAGCCGGTGCCGTTGTTCACCATGTTCTCCATGCGGCCCTTGCGAGCCGCGATGAGCTGGGTGATCGCGCCGAGGTGCTCTTCGGGCGTATCGATGGTGAGGTGCTCGTAGGGCTCGTGCGTCTTGCCGTTGATCTCGCGGGTCACTACCTGCGGCTTGCCAACGGTGAGCTCGAAGCCCTCGCGGCGCATGTTCTCAACGAGGATCGACAGGGCGAGCTCGCCACGACCCTGGACTTCCCACGCGTCGGGGCGGCCGGTGTCGACGACCTTCAGCGAGACGTTACCGATGAGCTCACGATCGAGGCGGTCCTTGATCATACGGGCGGTGAGCTTGTGCCCCTTCACCTTGCCGACGAGCGGCGAGGTGTTCGCACCGATGGTCATCGAGATTGCGGGCTCGTCGATCTCGATGAGCGGCAGCGGACGAGTGTCCTCAGCGTCTGCGATGGTCTCGCCGATGGTGATGTTCTCGATACCAGCGATCGCGACGATGTCGCCGGGGCCAGCCTTCTCGGCGGGGTAGCGGGTGAGCGCCTTGGTGAGCATGAGCTCGGTGATGCGCACGTTCTGCTGGGTGCCGTCGCTCTTGACCCAGGCGACGGTCTCGCCCTTGTGGATCCAGCCGTTGTGCACGCGCAGCAGCGCGATACGGCCGAGGAACGGTGAGGAGTCAAGGTTGGTGACGTGCGCCTGCAGCGGGTGCTCATCATCGTAGGTCGGAGCGGGAACCTGCTCGAGGATCACGCCGAAGAGCGCCTCGAGGGTGTCGCCGTCGGGCAGCACGCCGTTTGCGGGCTGGTTCAGGCTCGACGCACCGGCACGGCCCGAGAGGTACACGACGGGCACGTCGAGGATCGCGTCGACGTCAAGGTCGGGGTGCTCCTCAGCGATGTCCGATGCGAGGCCGAGCAGCAGATCCTGCGCCTCGCCAACGACCTCGGGGATACGCGAGTCGGGGCGGTCGGTCTTGTTGACCGCGAGGATCACGGGGTGCTTCGCCTCAAGCGCCTTGCGGAGCACGAAGCGGGTCTGGGGCAGCGGGCCCTCAGAGGAGTCGACGAGCAGTACAACGCCGTCAACCATCGAGAGTGCGCGCTCTACCTCGCCACCGAAGTCAGCGTGACCCGGGGTGTCGACCACGTTAATGGTGATGGGGCCGTTCTTCGCGTGAACACCCTCGTACGAGATAGCGGTGTTCTTCGCGAGGATCGTGATGCCCTTTTCGCGTTCAAGGTCGTTGGAGTCCATGACCCGGTCATCGACGTCAGCGTGTGCGTCGAAGGAGCCTGTCTGACGCAGCATGGCGTCAACGAGGGTGGTCTTGCCATGGTCGACGTGTGCGACGATGGCGACGTTACGAATGTCTTCGCGTGTGGCGAGAGCCATATGGGTGGATCCTCACGATCATAAATTAGCGAACGTTCTATCATACCCGCAGAACACGCCGGGGTCGAGAGCCTTATTTTTCAGACCCCACAACCCCGGCGTGCGGGTGCGCGTCGGGCGCGCCTTATGAGTAACTCTATCTGGCCGCTTCGGACTCCCTGAGTGCCCGCGCGAGTTCGCGGCGTTCTGCCTGCTCTGCGGGGTTCGGAACCGGGAGCGATGCGAGGAGCCGCTGCGTATACCGTTCCTTCGGGGCCATCAGCACTTCTGCGGTCGGACCCGTCTCAACGAGTTCTCCCTGGAACAGCACCCCAACCCGATCGGCGAGCGCGTCGACCACCGCGAGATCGTGGGTGATGAACAGCGACGCGAAGCCGAGTTCGGCCTGCAGCTCGGTAAACAGTTCGAGCACGCGCGCCTGGACCGAGACGTCGAGCGCGCTCGTGGGCTCGTCTGCGATGAGCAGCATCGGATCGAGTGCGAGCCCACGCGCGAGCGAGGCGCGCTGCCGCTGCCCACCGGACAGCTCGTGCGGGAACCGCTCGCCGTATGCGCGCGGCAGCTGCACCGCTTCGAGCAGCTCGTCGACGCGCTGCTGCGCGCCGCGGACGTTCCGCGCCAGCCCGTGCACAATGAGCGGTTCGGCCACGTTCTCGGCGATCGTGAGCAGGGGGTTGAAGCTCGACGCGGGGTCCTGGAACACGAACCCGATCTGCTTCCGCAGCGGCTTGAAGGCGCGCTCCTTGAACCCAACCATCTCGTGTCCGAGCACGCTCAATGATCCGCCGGTTGCCGCCGTCAGCCCGGCGATCGCGCGACCGATCGTCGATTTACCGGAGCCAGACTCCCCCACCAGGCCGAAGACCTCACCGGGCCGGATCTCAAAGTCGACGCCGCGGACGGCGGTGAACCCTGGCCTCCCGAGTCGACCCGGGTACTGGATTTCCAGCCCGCGCGCACTCACAATTGGCGCGCCCTCCCGATCCACCGAGGCGATAGCCCCAGTGCCGGGCCCGGTGGCACCGGCCGGATCCTGCGCGCGATCTCGCGGCTGGATCCTGCCGTCGCCGAGCTTCAGCACGGCGCCGAGCAGCCGCTTCGTGTAGTCCTGGCGCGGGTTCGCGAACACCTCAGCGACAGGAGCCTGCTCGACAACCTTGCCCTGGTACATCACGGCGACATCGTCGGCGAGATCCGCCACCACGCCCATGTTGTGGGTGATGAGCAGGATCGCGGTGCCGAGCTCGTCGCGCAGCGAGCGGAGCAGGTCGAGGATCTCGGCCTGCACGGTCACATCGAGCGCCGTCGTCGGCTCGTCGGCGACGATGAGCCCAGGCTTCAACGCAAGCGCCATCGCGATCATCACGCGTTGCTTCTGCCCGCCAGACAGCTGATGCGGGTAGTAGTCGACGCGGTCGGAGGGATCGGGAAGGCCTACGAGTTCGAGCATCTCAATCGCCCGTTCCCGCAGCTGCTTCTTCGAGTACGTTCCGTGGGCGCGCAGCCCCTCGCCAATCTGCCAACCGATCGTGTACACAGGGTTCAGCGCGGTCGATGGCTCTTGGAACACCATCGCGACATCGCGCCCCCGAACGGCCCGCATCTGGTCAGCGGTGAGGTGCAGCACGTCGTTTGGCTCACCACCAGCGCGGGGCGCGAGGAGTACGGAACCCTGCGCGACAGCGGTCTCGGGCAGCAGCCCGAGCACGGTGCGCGCTGACACTGTCTTTCCCGAGCCGGACTCGCCGACGACGGCGAGTACCCTGCCCGGCTGCACGGCAAGCGAGACACCATCGACGGCCTTCACGTTGCCGTGATCGGTCGCAAACCGTCACCTCAAGATCTTTAATCTGCAGCACGTTGTTCATCGAGTTCCCCCGTCCAAGTCGGCGTCAGCGACCGGATCGCTGCCCGAGGCGTCGCCCATCGCCGTGTCAGCTACAGCCCCGCTGCCAGCCTTCGCCCGGCGGCGACTGCGCAGGCGCGGGTCTGCGAGATCGTTCAGGCTCTCGCCCGTGAGGGTGAGCCCCATCACGATGAGCACGATCGCGAGTCCGGGCCACAGGCTCGTCCACCACACCCCGTTCGTGACATCCCCGACGGCCTTGTTCAGGTCGTAGCCCCACTCCGCAGCCGAGTTCGGCTCGATGCCGAAGCCGAGGAAGCCGAGGCCCGCGAGGGTGAGGATCGATTCGGACGCGTTCAGGGTGAACACGAGTGGGAGCGAGCGCGTCGAGTTACGGAACACGTGCTTAAACATGATCCGCGAACGGCTCGCGCCGATCACGCGTGCCGACTCGACGAACGCCGCCGCCTTCACGCGCACGACCTCCGAGCGGACGACGCGGAAGTACTGCGGAATGAACACCACGGTGATCGACAGCGAGGCTGACCAGATACCGCCCCACAGGCTCGATTGGCCACCCGAGATCACGATCGACATGACGATCGCGAGCAGCAGCGACGGGAATGCGTAAATCGCGTCAGTGAGCATCACCAGCACGCGGTCAAGCGCCCCCCCGATGTACCCGGACACAAGCCCGAGAAGCGAGCCGGCGAAGATCGACGCGAGCACCGCGATGACGATCACGATGAGTGCGGTGCGGGATCCCCAAATCACGCGTGACATCACGTCGTAGCCGGCGATCGTGGTGCCGAAGGGGTGCGCCGCTGAAGGTGGTGTGCGGGACCCGAAGTCGCCATCGGGCCCGGCGAGCGCGTTGAAGTCGTAGGGTGCGATCAGCGGCGCGAACACGGCAAGAATCACAAAGAACGCGATCAACGCGAGGCCCGCGATGAGCATGCCACGCTGCAGCCCGACGCTCTGCCGCAACTGCTTGATGATCGGCCAGGAGTGCCAGCCGCGCTCACGGCTCGGACCGGCCCCGATGATGAGCGAAGTCGTATCAGCCATCTCAGTACCTCACTCTCGGATCGATGAGCGCCGCGATGATGTCGACGATGAAGTTGCTCAGGGCGACAATGACCGCGAGCAGCGCCACAATGCCTTGGACCGCGATGAAGTCGCGCGCGCTGAGGTAGTGGGCAAGCTGGAAGCCGAGGCCTTTCCACTCGAACGTTGTCTCGGTCAGCACGGCGCCGGCAAGCAGCATCGCGATCTGCATGCCGATGACGGTGATGATCGGGATGAGTGCGGGACGGTAGGCGTGCTTGGTGACGAGACGGAACTCCGTCACGCCGCGCGAACGCCCGGAGTCAATGTACTCTCGCCCGAGCGTGCCAATCATGTTCGTGCGTACGAGACGCAGGAAGACTCCGGCGGTCATCAGCCCGAGCGTCAGCGCGGGCAGCACCGCGTGCATGAGGACGTCCCCGACGTTCGCCATGTTTCCCGTGCGGAACGCATCAATGAGGTAGAAGCCGCTCGGGTTTCCGAGCATCTCGATCTGCAACTCGGTCGCAATCGAGGCCCGACCCGAGAGCGGGAACCAGCCCAGCCACACCCCGAACACGAGTTTCATGAGCAGGCCAGAGAAGAAGACGGGGGTCGCGTAGGTGAGGATCGCGAAGATGCGCAGCGAGGCATCTGGGCCACGGTCGCGGTAGTAGGCCGCGAGCATGCCCAGCGGGATCCCGACGATGAAGGCGACGATCAGCGTGAAGAACGCGAGCTCGAGCGTCGCCGAACCGAAGGTCATGATGACCTCAGTCACCGGGCGGTGGTCGCTCAGCGTCGTACCAAAGTTGCCGGTGAAGACCTGACCGAGGTATTCGATGTACTGCACGAAGACCGGGCGATCGTAGCCGGCGTCGGCAATGCGACGGGCAAGCTCGTCGGGCGGCAGCTTACCGCCGACGGACGCGGTGATCGGGTCACCGATGGTCCGCATGAGCAGGAACACCATCGTGACGAGGATAAAGACGGTGGGGATGATGAGCACCGCGCGCCACAGAATATAGCGCCAGAGCCCCCCACCGGAGGGACGTTTCGGCGCTTTCGGTATCGACGGCGCCGTCGGAGTTTCGAGAGAAGTCATGATGCTCACGCCGTGCGGGGAGGAGGCCCGAAGGCCTCCTCCCCGCATCGACTACGCACTGCTAGTTCTTTGTGATCGTTCCGAGGCGGAACTTGAAGGAGCCGTCGAGGACAACACCGTCAATCGCATCAGTCGTGATCGCGACCTGCGTGCCCTGGAGCAGCGGGATCATCGGGACGTCCTGGGCGACCTGCGCCTGAGCGTCTTCGATGATCGCGGTGCGCTCGGTCGGGTCGACCGTGACGCGCTGCTTGCCGATGAGCTCGTTGATCTTCGGCGACTCGTAGTGGTTGTTGAAGAAGCCACCGTTGACGAAGAACGGCGTCAGGAAGTTGTCGGCGTCCGAGAAGTCGGGGAACCAGCCGAGCTGGTACGCGGGGTACGCGTCAGCCGGGAAGTCCTTCGAGTACTGGCCCCACTCGGTCGACTGCAGGTCGACCGTGAACGCGCCGTCGGCCTCGAGCTGCTGCTTCACGAGCGCGTACTCTTCTGCCGAAGCGTCGCCGTAGTGATCCGGGTTGTACTGCAGCTGCAGCGTGACGGGGAGTTCGACGCCGGCTGCCTCGAGGCGAGCCTTTGCCGCGGCCGAGTCTGCGCCGCCCTGCTTGTCACCGTACTGCTCCTTGAACGACTCAGTCGCGCCGGTGAAGCCCTGCGCAACCGGGCTGAACAGCGGCGTAAAGGTGTCCTTGTAGACCTGCGAGGCAATCTTCGAGCGGTCGATGAGGTCGGCAGCGGCCTGGCGCACCGCGAGCGCCTTTGCGGGATCCGCATCCGCGGTCTTCGCGCCGAACGGCTGGGTATCGAAGTTGAAGACGATGTAGCGGATTGCGCCGCCGGGGCCGTCAACAAGCTTCAGCCCGTCGGTGTTACCGAGCTTCTCGGTGTCGGTCGCAGAGAGGCTGCGGAAGGCGACGTCGATTGCCTTCGTTTCCATCGCCTGGCTGAGGTTCGTCTCGTTGGCGAAGTACTTGGTGTTGACAGTGTCGGTCTTCGCAGCGCCCCACAGGCCCTGGTAGCCGTCGAACGCCTTGTACGATGCGAGGTCGTTCTTCTTGAAGCTCTCGAGTGTGTACTGGCCTGCGAAGCCCTTGCCCGAGACGATCTCCTCGTCGGTGGCGAGCTTGTCAGCGGGGAACACATCCTCGTCAACGATTGGCGCAACCGGGGTCGACAGCACCTGCGGGAACGTCTGGTCGTTCGCTTCCTTGAGGTGGAAGATGACGGTGGTTTCGTCGACTGCTTCGACGCTCTCGAGGTTCTCGAGGAGGCTCGACGGGCCCGTGGGCTCAGCGATGGCGACCTGGCGGTCGAAGGTGTGCTTCACGTCGGAGCTCGTGAGGTCGTTGCCGTTCGCGAACTTCAGGCCAGCCTTGAGCTTCACGGTGTACTGGGTCGGCTCGGTGAACTCCGCCGACTCTGCGATATCGGGAGCAACATCGCTCGAGCCGATCTCGTGGTTGAGCAGGAACGGGTAGACATTCGTCATCACGGCGAAAGAGCCGTTGTCGTAGGAGCCTGCGGGATCAAGCGCGGTCACGACGTCGGTCGTACCGACGGTGATCGCGCCGCCCGATGCGCCGCCGCCGCTGTCACCGTTATCGCCCGATGCGCATGAGCTCAGCAGCAGCGCAGCTGCGCCGGCGAGAGCGACCGAGGTAAATAGTTTCTTCTTCAATTCTTCCTCCATTGGAAACACAGGCGAACAACATTGCTCGCCACAATTGTTTTCAGAACACTCCCACACTACCGGCCTCGCTACGCGGAGACTGACTCCCTTGTAACAATGACTCACGAATCGTGATCTCACCGTTCCACGGTCAGAGAAATACGCAGGGAGGCCCGCCTTCCGACGGACCTCCCTGCGCGTGATTCGTGCACCATGTGCGACTAGATAGTGGCTCCTAGCTGGCCGCCACCATCGAACGGCGCGGTTCCGGCGCCCGTGATCGGCGTATGCGCAACGCTGTCGCCGGCGCTACCAATGCCCAGCTCGATCGAAGCACCCGGGATCGCCGCAAGGAGATTCTTGGTGTACTCCATCTTCGGGTTCTCGAACACGTCCTCTGTCCTCGCCTGCTCGACAATCTTGCCCTGCTGCATGACGCATACGCGGTCAGCGATGAGGCGAACGACTGCAAGGTCATGCGTGATGAAGAGGTAGGTGAGTCCGAGGTCGCGCTGCAACTCGGCGAGCAGGTCGAGGACCTGCGCCTGCACGAGCACGTCGAGTGCCGAGACAGCCTCGTCGAGGACGAGAATGTCCGGCTTCAGCGCGAGCCCGCGTGCCACAGCGACACGCTGCCGCTGTCCACCAGACAACTCGTTCGGGTACCGGCTCGCGAGTTCACGCGGCAACGAGACCTGATCAAGGAGCTCGTTGACGCGCCGCTTCCGGCTCGCCATGTCACCCACCTTGTGGATGTTCAGCGGCTCCATGATCGTGTTGCCGATGTTGTGCAGCGGGTCAAGCGAACCGTACGGATCCTGGAAGACCGGCTGCAGCGTGCGTCGCAAGTCGAACAGTTCTCGGCTCGAGAGCTTCGCGGTGTCCCTTCCTGCAATCGTCACCTTGCCGCCAGTGGGCTCCTCAAGCTGCAGGACCATCTTCGCGATCGTCGACTTGCCCGAGCCGGACTCGCCAACGAGCGCGAGGGTCTCGCCGCGGTTGATCGTGAAGTTTGCACCATCGACCGCGACAAAGTCCTCGCTCTTGAAGTTGCCCTTGCGCAGTTTGTATACCTTGCGCAGGTTCTCGACCTCAATGAGCGGCTCGCCGACCGCGCCCCCGCGGTTCTCCGCATCCGCCAGAGCGGCAACGTTGAACGTGCTCGTGGGAGCCGCGGGCATGCCAGCGGAGGAACCAATACGACGCGAGGCAAGACTCGGTGCGGCAGCAACGAGACGCTTCGTGTACGGGTGCTGCGGATCCTGCAGGATCTCACGGCTCGGCCCCGACTCGACGATGTTGCCCTGGTACATCACGATGAGCTTCTCAGCGCGCTCGGCGGCGAGTCCGAGGTCGTGCGTAATAAACACAACCGCGGTGCCGAGATCGCTCGTGAGCTTTGCGAGGTGATCCAGCACCACGCGCTGCACAGTCACGTCAAGCGCACTCGTCGGCTCATCAGCGATGAGCAGTTCAGGCTTCGCCGACAGGCCGATGCCGATGAGCGCACGCTGCTTCATACCGCCAGAGAACTGGTGCGGGTACTGCTTCATCCGCTTCTCAGCGTCGCTGAGACCAGCCTGCTCGAGCACCTCGATGGCGCGAGCACGGACTTCCTTCTTGCCCGAAGCAATTCCGTTCGCACGGATCGCTTCTTCGACCTGGAAGCCGACCGACCATACGGGGTTGAGGTTCGACATCGGATCCTGCGGCACGAGACCGATCTCGCGACCACGGATCGTCTCCATGTCGCGGCGGCCGATGCCGACGAGCTCGCGACCATTCCACTTCACAGAACCGCCGGTGATTTCACCGGTCCCGGGAAGCAGATTGATGACTGCGTGCATCGTTGTTGACTTGCCGGAGCCGGACTCGCCCACAATCGCGACGGTCTCCCCGGGGAAGACGTCGAACCCGATGCCATGCAGCACCTGCTTGGCAGTCTTATCCGTTTTGAAGGCGACCTTGAGGTCGCGCACGCTGAGCAGCGGTTGCATGTCGCTCATCGGCGAGCCCTCGCCTTCGGATCGAGTGCGTCACGAACGACCTCGCCAAGCATGATGAATGCGAGGACGGTGACGCTGAGCGCGATAGACGGGTAAATAAGGTTCTGCGGCCTGGTGCGAAGATCGCTCTGTGCGGCACTAATGTCGTTGCCCCAACTCATGAACTCTGCGGGCGGCAACCCGACGCCAAGGAACGACAGCACGGCTTCGGCGACGATAGCTCCCGACAGCGAGAGCGTCGTGACCACGATCACCGGCGCGATCGAGTTTGGCAGCACGTGCTTCCACAGCGTGCCCTGGCCGGACAAGCCCAGCGCACGCGAAGCCATGACGTAGTCGCTGTTCTTCACCTTGAAGATCTCAGCACGCAAAATACGCGCCGTAACCGGCCAGGAGAAGCCACCGATCGCGAGGGAAATCACGAGAATGTTTCGGTGCTCGGACATGACGCTCATCACGACAACTGCCGCGAGGATGTAGGGAATCGAGAAGAAGATGTCGCCGAGACGCGAGAGCACGGTGTCAACCCAGCCACCGAAGTAGCCAGCGAGAGCACCCATCACGACGCCAATAACAAACGTCATCACGATCACGACGAGACCCACGGAAACCGAGGTCGAGGTGCCGTGAATCACTCGCGAGTAGATGTCGCAGCCCTGCTTGTTGAAGCCGAGCGGGTGGCCCGGAGCGGCGCCCTGATTCGACAGCGCAAGCTGGCACACCCGGGGATCAGCCTGGGTGAACAGCGTCGGGAACAGCGAGACAACAAGCACGAGCAGAATGATCGCGGCGGAGATCCAAAACATGGGCCGACGGCGCATATCTTTCCAGGCGTCAGTCCAGAGGTTCGACTTCTTTGCTTGGACCTTGACCGCGTCAACCGCGGCAACCGAGTTCTCGTCGAATGGTGCGACGAAGTGCTCGATCTTGGGGCGCTTCTGTGAATTATTTAGCGTTGGCTCAGGCATAACGGATCCTCGGGTCGAGCACGGCGTACAGCAGATCCACGACGAGGTTCACTGCGAGATACAGGAGGACCATGATCGTGACGAACGACACGACCGTCGCATTCTCGCCACGAATAATCGCCTGGTAGAGGGTGTTACCGACACCGGGCACGTTGAAGATGCCCTCCGTGACCGTTGCACCGACGAGCAGCACGCCGAAGTTTGCGGCGGTGTTCGTGACAGTCGGGATCATTGAGTTACGCAGCACGTGCACGGGAACGACGCGGTTACGCGACAGACCCTTCGAGTACGCGGTGCGCACGAAGTCCTGGTTGAGCGTGTCGATCACCGACGAACGGGTGAGGCGCATTGAGGTCGCGTATCCCGTAATACCGATGACGATCGCGGGGAGGATGAGATCCTGCAGCGGAGCACCGCCACCGGCCGTCGCGCGGAACCAGTCGAGTTTGATAGCGAAAACGTACTGTCCGATGAAGGCGATCACGAAGATCGGCACACTCATGAGGGCGAGACCAATCAGGAGGTTCACGTTGTCGAACAGCTTGCCCTTGCGCAGACCTGAGAACAGGCCGATGACGACTGCAAGCACGAATTCGAGGATGATCGCCATGATCGCGAGCTTGGCGGTGACCGGGAAGGTCCGGGCGAGGATATCGGAGACTGGCTGGCCGGAGAAGCTCACACCAAAGTCGCCAACAAGAATGCCCTTGAGGTACAGGAAGTACTGCACGAGGAAGGGCTTGTCCAGGTTGTACTGGGCGCGCAGCTTCTCGAGGACGATGGGGTTCGGGGTTTTGTCGCCGAACATTGCGATGATCGGGTCACCCGGCATGGCGAAGACCATGAAGTAGATGAGGAAGGTCGTTCCCAGCAAGACGGGAATGACCTGAAGGACGCGGAAGACGATATATCTCAGCATGTGGCTGCCGCCTCCCATTCAGACTGAGTTTGCATAGTTGGTTTTCTCTCGCTGTGGTTGCGCGATGCGAAGTCGAGACGCCGGTGTCTCCGGATTCGCACGACTCTATGTCCCCGCTGTGCCTCGCCGGATAAGCCAGGAAACGGGGTTAAGGCCCCGGGCTTGCGCCCGGGGCCTTAAGGAAGTGCGTTACTTCTTGGTGATGTCCTCGAACATCGGTACAGAGTTCCAGCCGAACTGGACGTTCTCTACCGACTCGCCGAAGCCACCGGCCACGTTCGAGTACCACAGCGGAGTCGCGGGAAGATCCTTCAGGAGGACTTCCTGCGCCTGCTGGAACAGCTTGTTCGCAGCGGCAACGTCAGTCTCCTGCGCGCCCTGCTTCAGCAGTCCGTCGAACTCCTTGCTGGAGTAGTCGCCATCGTTCGAGCCAGCGTTGGTCGCGTACAACGGTCCGAGGAAGTTGAACAGACCCGGGTAGTCAGCCTGCCAGCCGGTGCGGAACGCAGAGGTGATGGTGCGGTTCGTGATCTCGGTGCGAGCCTCAGCGAACGTCGGGTAGGGCTTGCCTGCCGCGTCGATCTCGAGGGTGTTCTTCACCGAGTTGGTGACTGCGTCGACCCACGCCTGGTGGCCGCCATCAGCGTTGTATGCAATCTCGAAGGTTCCGCTCCAAGGCGAAATCTTGTCGGCCTCAGCCCACAGCTTCTTTGCTTCTTCAGGGTTGAACTCGAGAACCTCTGCGCCCTCAAGCTTGTCGCTCCAGCCGTCGATGACGGGTGAGGTGAAGTCGCTTGCGGGGGTGCGAGTGCCGTCGAAGATCACGTCAGTGATCTCAGCACGGTCGATTGCCATCGAGATTGCAGCGCGGCGGAGCTTGCCCTCTTCGCCACCGAAGTGCTCGAGGCGCTCCGGGATGGTGAAGGACTGGAAGATCGCTGCGGGCTGGTTCACGGCGCGGTCGCCGAGATCCGACTCGAAGTTTGCGAGTGCTGCATCGGGGATGGCGTCGAGCACGTCGAGGTTGCCGCCCTGGAGGTCAGCGTATGCCGCGTCCTGCGATGCGTAGAAGATAATCGTGAGACCATCGTTCTTCACCTCGCGGGGGCCAACGTAGTCTTCGTTCTTGGCGAGCTTGATCTGCACGTCGTGCTCCCAAGCGCCCTCGCCGTCGATCTTGTACAGACCGTTACCGATGGGGTTCTGGCCGAATGCATCGAGGTCCTCAAAAGCAACCTCGGGCAGCGGGTAGAACGCCGAGTAGCCGAGACGCAGCGGGAAGTCCGAGGTGGGCTGCTTGAGCTTCACCGTGAACTCGTAGTCGCCCTCAACAACGAGGCCCGACATGTCTCCAACAGCGCCGTAGACGTCATCGTCGGTCCCGGCTTCGCCGTCGGGGCCGTCGTTGATCTCGAAGCCTTCGATGTCCTCGAAGAAGTAGTTGGACAGGTGCTGGAGCTCGTTGCTCGCGCCCTGGTTCCATGCCTTCACGAAGCTCTCAGCCTTGACGGGGGTGCCGTCCGAGAACTTCGCGTCCTCGCGGAGCTTGATGGTGAACTCCGAAGCATCCTCGTTGGGCTCGATCGACTCTGCAACCTCGTTCGAGGCTGCGCCGTCGGCGCCGTAGCTCACGAGACCAGCGAACAGCGCGTCAATGATCTTGCCGCCACCCGTCTCGTTCGTGTTCGTCGGGATGAGCGGGTTCTGGGGCTCAGAGCCGTTAGCGGTGATGATCCCGCCACCGCCACTGTTGTCTCCCCCCTTGTCGCCTCCGCCGGTTGAGCAACCGGCGAGTGCCAGGGAGCTCGCTGCGGCCAGGGCAACAATGCCCAGCCCGATGCGTGAACGCTTCACTGGTTTCCTCCTTGTATTGACCCTGGACTCCGTTGCCGAGAAACACGAAAAGTGCCCCGAAAACGGGTACGGGATATGTAGGTATTTCCGTAGTGCAGTTTATGCCACCGCGCTCCCCCGAAGCGAATCTTGTGTCGGCTCGTGACTGACTCGTAACCGCGCCATTCCCGGCTACCAAAGCAATGACACACATAGGAAGAAAACTTGTGTGATTCATGCAAGATCTACGCCATACGTACTCTGGAGGCATGCATAAATACCTGAGCTTGAATGTCTTTCGAAGAGAAGAGATTCGCGTCCCAGTCCGACGCTGGACACGCCCGCTACGCTAAGTGCGTGACCGAACACCGCAGAACACCAGTGCCCAGCTCCCAACGCACCAGGCTGCGCTGGGAGCTGGGCATTGTGCTCGCGCTCTCATTCGGATACTCCGGCGTGCGTGCAATCATCACCATCATCGAGCGCCTCGCGCAGGAGACTGAGCTCGCGAATCAGACGGCGACGATCAACCGTCCGCTTTCGACTCAGCAGTACTTCGACCTGGCCTACCAGTTGCTCGGCATCGTCGGGGGTCTCGCACCCGTGGCGCTCGTGGCGTTCCTGCTCTGGCGGGCGCGCAAACCGCACCTTGGCGACCTCGGACTTGGGGCCGCGTCCGCCGGATCATTCGCGCCGATGCACACACGCGCTGGCTGGCCCTGGCTGCGAGAGACCGGACATGGCTTTCTGCTCGCGGCAGTCATCGGAATCCCCGGGCTCGCGTTCTACCTGTTCGCGAAGTGGATCGGCATCAACACCACGGTGGTCCCGACGACGCTCGATGCGTTCTGGTGGACCGTTCCCGTGCTCGTTCTGCAGGCGCTCCGCGCGGCGCTCAGCGAGGAACTCATCGTCGTGGCCTACCTCTTCGACCGGCTCAAACGGCTCGGCGTCGGAACGTGGGCGACGATCTTCGCGAGCGCCCTGCTTCGCGGCTCGTACCACCTCTATCAGGGCTTCGGCGGCTTTATCGGGAACGTCGTGATGGGTATCGTTTTTGGCTGGGCTTACCAGCGCTGGGGACGGTCCCTCCCCCTCATCGTCGCGCACCTGCTCTTGGACATTGTGAGCTTCGTCGGGTACCCGCTCGCGCTCGCGCTCTGGCCCACCCTCTTCGGCTAGCGCCACACACCCAAACACCCCCGTTTTTTCTATTCCGACCCTTGTGCAGGGCACACAAGGGTCGGAATAGAAAAAACGGGGGTGTAGCGATGGCAGGGCCGGGCCGGAGGCCCACCGGAGGGGGCTAGAGCGGCTTCGCGCTGTCTGCGACGGCCTGCATGAGGCCCCAGACCTCGTCATAGAGCTTCGGGTCTGCGGTGCAGGTCCCCTCGGGGCGAACGACCGTCCAGGTGTCGCCCTCACCCTTCTCGATACCCCAGGGGCTTTGCCCGACCGGGCTGCGCATCGCGCTGCAGGACTCGGGGAACGAGTTCATGAGACCGGATTCAATCATCACGCGCTCCGGAGGGCCCGCGTGGTAGAACCACTGCGGGTTCGTGAGCTTCTGCGAGGATTCAACGGAAATGCCGGCAAATGAAATGTCCATCGAGATCGGGTTTGCGCCAACGTCGACCTTGGGGGCTTCTTCGACCTCAGGCTCCTCGGGAGTCGGAGCGGGAGTCTCGGGCTCAGCGCCGTCGGTTTCGGTGGGGGTCGGCACTGGCGCTGCGGTAGTCTCCTCGACCGGCGCGTCGTCGTTTCTGAGCGCGTTGACGGCGATCAGCGCGCCAACGAGAGCAAGCACGGCGACGGCAGCAATGATGATCCACGGCAGCGCGGCGTTTGACCGCTTCGGGTTGGCCGAGACGGGACGCGTCGGCGGTTCTTCCCGCGCCGCGCGGGCAGGAGCTGGGGCGGGCGTCCGTATGGGCGCCGGGGCCGGGGCCGGCGCTGCGGCAGGCGCGAACGGGGCAGTTGGGGCCTCGGGTGACGCGGCAGGGCTACGCCGCACGGCTGGCGCGGGCTCGAAGGCCTGCGTCGGGGCCGAGCTGTTGGTGTCGCCGGCAGCTTGGATCTCGTCGGTCTCGATGGCGCCGGTCTCGGCATCATCCGAGTCCAGCGGACCGAAGAGCTCTTCCAGGGGGTCTCTACTCACACGAACAGCCTAAACGACGAAGCCTGAATTCCCCGATCCGCACGGAAGCTGTGCCACGCCTGTGCACTGTCTACGCTGAGCGCCGGGCCCCTGCGAGGACTGCCGCGATGTGCGGCGCGTCAGTTCCGCAGCAGCCCCCGAACACTCCTGCGCTTGGCACGAGAGTCGCGAGCCGCATGAGCGCACCCGCGAATGCCTCCGGCCCGTCCCCCGGGCCGTCGTCTCCGTGGCGTGCGGCGTTGAGTCGAAACCCGAGGATCCTCCCCATCTCGGGAGCGTCGGGATCGATCCCACTCAGCACCTCATCGGGGTGCGCGCAGTTCACGGCGAACCCGAGAGCCGCGCCGCCGGTGGCCTCGTCGACCGCTGCGATCGCTGCAGCCAGCGTCGAGCCGTCAGCAAGCATCCCGTCGGGGCCGACGATGAAAGACACCGCTACGGGGACGCGCGCGGCGACCGCCGCCCGAACCACACCGATCCCCTCCGCCGCGTCGAGGGTGGTCACCGCGGTGATGCGATCCGCTCCAGCTTCCGCGAGCGCACGCACCTGCGGGCCGTGGTACTGCTCAGCTGATTCGGCGGTCATCCGCTGGGTTGCCTCGAAGTCGTCGAAGCGCGGTCCGACGACCCCGTTCACCTCAATCGCGGCGTCGGGTGCAAGCCGCAGTGCGCACTCGCGTACAAGAGACACCGCGTCGGTGTTTAACTCACGCACACGCTCCGCGGTTGGCACGGCCGCGTCAGCTCCGTCAACGAGTTCGACCCAGTCCGGATTCGCACGCCACGTTGGAGTGTCGAGCACGAGTGGCACCCGCGCTTCGACGCCGAGCTCGACGAAGGGCCGGTAGTACTCTCGTAGCGCGTCACGCCCCTCGGCCGTGTCGAGCAGCACGAAGGCCGCAAACTCAGGGAGCACCTGACCCAGCCTGGTCTCGAGGGCGGTCTCGATTCCGCCATCAGCCAACATCACTGCCGAGGCTACCTGGGCTGGTTCGGTCGTCATGTCCGCGCACTCCTTCGTTTCGCTGGCTCGCTTACACACTCGAACCTACGAAGCAGCCTACTGCCCGGAGCCGGAGCCTTGCTTCCCCGCGGCGCGCACGAGCTCCCGCAGTCCCTCACGGCGGGCCGCAAACCCGGCGACCCGGCTCTCGTGCCGAGCCATAATCCCAGCGTCGCGCAGCGCGAGCGTGCCAGCATCTCCTCGCTCAATCCCCGCCTGCCATCGGTCGGCGATCAGCCCCATTCGGCGCGTGACCGCGTCGAGCAGGTCAGAGCCGTCGACGCCACCGTAGGCCGCGGCGGCGACGCGGATACGCCTGGCCGCGTCCACCGCGGGGATCTCCCGCAGCAGCGGTACCCCCGACCACACGAGGAAGGCCAGGTCATCAATCGGGAGCCCGGGCCCCGCCCGATCCCAATCGATCATTCCCGCAAATTCGCCGTCGACAACCACCCAGTTGTAGAGGCCGGGATCGTTGTGGCAGATGATTTCACCGCGCGCCCGATCGAGGGGTTGCTCGCCCTGCCGCCAGTGGTCGCTGGCTGGGGTGAAGTCTGCGACAGCGTCGTGAAATCTCCGCATCCACGCTGCCGCTGCGGCGAGCGCGCGATCACTTGGAGAGGTGGTTTCCGGGTCGAGCGTCTCCCCCGGCAGATAGCTCAGCACCTCGCGGTCGTCGCTGTCGATGCCGTGTACCTCGGGGATCCCGTCGAGCCCGCGCTCCCGCAGGTGGGTGAGCAGCTCGTGTACTGCGGGGGTCCACGGCCCCGTCGGCCGGTGCACGCGGACCTCGCCGGTTGCGGCGCGCACGCGCCACACTCCGCCCGATCCGCCTGGGAGGTGTTCGCCGTGTGCCGCGCTGTCTGGTTCCACGCCTCGAGCCTAGGGGCTTGGGGAGAGTTCGGGCGTTATACGCGCCTGATGCGTTCTCGTACCTCGCGGATCTCCTGCAGGTTGATCGGCGAGGTGGGAGGCGGTTCGCCGTGCATCTGCACATGCAAGCTCTGCATGCGGGTGTCGAGCTCGGCCGCCGAATCTGCTGCCTGCTTGAGCTCGTCCATCATTTGCTCGGGTACCTGCCGCTGGTACTTGTAATAAATCTTGTGCTCGAGGCTCGCCCAGAAGTCCATCGCGATCGTGCGGAACTGCACCTCGACGGGCACGTCGACGCGGCCGCTCGAGAGGTAGACGGGCACGGACAGGATCGCGTGCAGGCTTTTATACCCGTTGGGCTTCGGGTGCTCAATGTAGTCCTCGACCTCGAGTACGGTGATGTCGTCCTGCTGTGTGAGCAGCCCGAACAGCCGGTAGACGTCGCGGATGAAGGCGCAGGTCACGCGCACCCCGGCGATATCTTGGATCTCGCGGCGGATCGCACCGACCTCGGGAGTCACGCCGCGCCGCTCGACTTTCGCGAGCAGGCTCTCCGGCGTCTTCACCCGGCTCGAGACGTGCTCGATCGGGTTGTACTCGTGCATGTGCATGAACTCTTCGCGGAGAATCGCGAGTTTTGTCTCGATCTCCTGCATCGCAAAACGGTACTCGAGCATAAAGCGTTGGAGTTCCCCGCTCAGGGAGCGGAGCGCGCTGGGAGAGATCGTGATTTCGTCGCCCACAGCGGCAACGGATGCTCGCGGAATCGGTGCGGTGTTGCTCATGGTCTGAGGCTAACTCTGGGCCTTCCAAATCACCTGTGACTTCGCGGGCGTTTCGCTGTGTCGGACAGGATCGACCCGCGGGATCCGCCTCGCTGCCTACGCTGGGCGGGTGTTCGCGGTCTCGCTGTGTATCTCCTCGCCCCCGCGCGTTTCGGCGAGGGCTCGGTCGAGGATCGTTCGCAGCACACCAAGATCCACCTTTGTGAGGCGGGTGAGGTACAGACACACCTTGCTCGCGGTGTGCGGGCCCAGCTCGGCGAGCAGGTCGGGCCAGCGCTCGGCGAAGTTCTCGGTGAGGTAGATCGTGTGCCGCTTCGCGCCCGTCGCAAACGCGAGCTCGGGCACGCGCCCGGTGCGACCGCTCTCGTAGGCGTAGTGGTGCTCACCGAAGCCGAGGATGCGGCCGGCCCAGACGACGGGTTCCGATCCGCTCGCTGCCCGGTGCAACGCGAGCAACTCGTCTGCCTCTGCCCGCCTCGGACCTGTGACTCGGTCAAGGGCCTCCGCGATGGGCATATCCGAGGGCGACATTGCGGGTTCTGTAGCGGTCATGCGGCACCTTCGAACTCTGCACGGAACACGTGCACGAGGGCATTTGCGTGGCCGTGTCCCATGCCGAGATCTTTGAGGAACGCGACCTGTTCCATGTGCTTCTCGCCGGCGTGCGGGCGCAAGAGCGCGATCCACTCCTCGATCGATTTTCCATACTTCGCCTCAATCGAGGGGAAGTACGATCTCGGACCCTTCACCTGCTCGGTCATGCTCACTCCTCGGTGCACTCGTTTCGGAGTCTGAAGGTAGCACGCCGCTACCGCGCTTGGAAGCGGCCCGTTTCCCGATACGCGAGATACATGTCGAGCACGAGGCGCGTGGCACGCTGCAGCCCGGCCGGCGGATCACTCAGCGAGTAGACGCCCCACTCGCGCACCTCGGTGGCGTCCGGCAGGATCTCACCGGTCCATTCGCGCGCGACGAAGCACAGCGCAAACGCGTGCACGATGTCGCCGTTCGGGTAGGTAAGCCGGTGTTCGACAGGGTCCGAGAACGATGCGAACGCGGTGAGGGTGTCTGCGGTGAGGCGCAGCCCGAGTTCTTCGGAGACCTCGGCAATCGCGGTGTCCGCGAAGCTCTGCCCCGGTTCCGCGCTGCCGGCCGGGAACTCCCACAGCCCGGAGTCAGCGCGTCGCTGAAAGATGGCGTGCTCGTCGTCGGTGAGCAACAGCACCTGCGCGCCGGGTGCGAGCAACTCAGCGTTGCCGACGTGCTTCCGTAACCGTCCCAGGTAGGAATCCTCAAATGACACGGTTCTACGTTACCGCGCAGGAAAACGCCCACATCACGCCGTATTGGTCAAAGACCTGCCCGTACCAGTCACCCCAGGGCGCCTGTTCGAAGGGCATCCCGAGCGAGCCGCCCCCTGCGGTGAGGCGATCAATGTAGTGCTGCGCTTCTTCCGGGGTGTCCGTTGTGTAGAGCAGCGAGTATGCGGTGCCGCGCACCGGATACTCAGTGCCCGTGTCCATGACATCGCCGCCGGTAATGATCCCAGCAGGCAGTGTGAGCGAGGCGTGGGCGACCGCGTCCGCTGGGGGGTCGAAGGGCAGGTCCTTGAGCTGCGCATCGCCGTACCGGATGATCTCGAGGTCGCCACCGAACACCTCCTGCCAGTGCTCCATAGCCTCGGCGGTCGTGCCAGGTAGGGCGATATAGGTGGCAAGCATGTGCGCCATGAGTGAGTCCTTCGACGTTGACGGGAGTGCAGCCAGTATCCCCCGAAACTGCGGATCCTGCAGCACGGGCTGACCTTTCTCCAGTGGTTTCTCAGCTGTAGACCTCACCTCGCTGCGGGCCTACACTTTTCCCATGACCGATCCCATCACGCTGCATCGCATGACCTTCGCGATCGATTGCCCGGATGCCGTCGCGCTGGCTGAGTTCTACGCCGGGCTCCTCGGATGGCGCATCGAACGCGGCGAAGACGACCGCTGGGTCGAGGTGCACCCGCCAGCTGGGCAACCGCGATCGCACTTCCTCGCGTTCCAAGCCGTCGCCAATTATCTCGAGCCGGTCTGGCCAGACGGCCCCGTCCCGCAGCAGGCGCATCTCGACTTCTACGTGCCAGACCTGGAGACAGCGTCAGTTGCGGCCGTCGCCGCCGGCGCGAGACGGCACGCCGTTCAGCCCAGCGAGAGCGGCTCGTTCATCGTGTTTCTCGACCCCGCGGGTCATCCGTTCTGCCTCTGCGCCGATTCGGACTGAGGCAGCGCGACAGGGAGCGGCTTCGCCCGCTTTCGCGACGGTCTGGGTACTATCGCTACAGAACGATATGACCAACGAAGCGAACACTGATCCAGAGCTGGCCGGCACTGCCGCTGGCACGCCGACCGTCGAGGCGAGCCCACACCCCGACGAGTCTCTAGAGGCCGCGCACAGCACCCAGGCGATGTCTGACAGCTGGGGCGCCTCTGCGGCGCTGTTCGGTGCGGGCTCCCTGCTCTGGCCGTTTGTCTTCTTCCTCGCGTTCTTCGCCCGTTCGGCAATGCTCGCCGCCGAAGACTCCCGTGTGCCGCACTACGGCGGCGCCTGGCAGGAAACGATCGAGGTCGTCGCGATCTCAGGCAACTACGTCGGGTGGGTGGCACCTTCCATGCTGGCGCTACTCGTCGGACTGGGGTTTCTTGTCACACCCAATGCCGACCTCGACAGCCAGTCAGTGCTGCGGCCACTGCCCTTCGTGGCGGCGCTCATCGGTGGCTTCATGCTCGCTTGGACCGTGCTCTCGGTCATCGTGCTCTCGACACACGGCCCGACAGCGACGAGCGACGGCGGGCAGCAGCTCTGGGGGTTGCTGTTCATCACGCCAATCTCCGTCGTGTTGGCGCTGGTCCTCGGCAGGCTCGATTTCCGGCCAGTGGCACGGCGCGCGGAGCTGCTGCGCGCCTCGATCGCCAGGTCCGAGCGCGAATACCACCGACTCGCAGACACCCGGTTGTTCTACGGCGACGACAGCGTCACCTCGCACGCCTCGCGCTCCACATGGAAGTGGCCGCTCGTCGCGCAGGGCGGCGTCGCCGTCATCGTATTTTTTGCGTTTTGGCTGGTACACGGTGAGTCCCTGTCAACCGCGCTGCTCGAGGCCGTCTACCTCGCCGCGGTCGGGGCGCTCGTATTTCTCGTGGTGTCCCTGATCCAGCGAGAACTCATCGATGCCAGGCTCTCGAAGCTCGCCGGGCACGAGGTCCGCAGCAAGCTTGAGACGATCGGCGGCGTGATTCTCGCCGTCGGCGTCGGCTGCCTCGTGCTCTACAACCTGTGGTTCGTGTTCTCCGGGATCCGCCCCGTGATCATCCCGCTCAGCTATGCCGCGCTCTTTCTCGCGGCGGTGTGGATCGCGAACCCGTTCACGCTCCGACGCTCAGCGTGGCCGGCGCAGGTGCTCCGTGAGCGGGAGCGGTCACTCGCCCGCATGCGCGCGAAACTCGCGCAGCTCACGATCGTGTAGCTACGCGAGCTTCATATCAGGGGAGGCTACGCCCGCTTCACCACGCTCGACTTCAGCTGCATCTTGCCGAAGCCGGGTACCTTGGCGTCAATGTCGTGACCACCGGCACCTCCTGGCACGAGCCGGATGCCTGTCACCTTCGTGCCGACCTTGATCGTGCCGCCGCCACCGCCCGATACCTTCACCGTCTTCACCAGGGTGACGGTGTCGCCGTCCGTGAGGAGGTTACCGACGGCGTCACGAATACCGGCATCCTCGTCGTCGCTCCCGTCGGCGTCATCTGCACTCTCACCCGGAGCCCACTCGTGGCCGCACATCGGGCAGGCGAGCAGCGCCCCCGATTCGTAGGAGAATTCGCTCGCACACTCGGGGCAAGGAGGGGTAGCGGTCTCGCCCGCGGCGGTCGTCTCTGCAGACATGAAAGCTCCGTTCGTGAACCCGACAGTCGGTCTCGCCCAGCCTAGGCCACTCGCGACACGGGTGGCTCCGGCGGCACAGTCGCGCCGTTTTGGCGTTCCGAATTGTCCAGTCTTTCCGAACGAGCATCCGGCAGCAACGGGCGGCCGCTACGTTCGAGATTGGAACGGCTCGCACGGCGCGCTACCCGTCGCCCCACACCAAACCGCATTCAGAGAGGACACATCACCGCTGATGAGCTTCACTGCAACCCTGCCAACAACGGCGGCACTGCGCGATACACTCGCGGCGTCGTTCTCGCCCGTCACACGCACCGAGTTCAGCGCCAGCCGCACGGTCGGGTCGGCCGCAAGCTGGGCGGTCTGGGGTGACAAGACAGGAGACCTGTCGCTGTTCGACGATACCGACGCGCTGCTTCCACGGCTGCGGAAAGACGTCGTGGTCATCGCCGCGACATTCGCGCCCGGAGGGACGCTGACGAACTCGCCGCCGTTTCGCAACTTCCATGCGCACCGCAGCGCCGCCGACGGCAGGCTCCGCAGCGGACTCACCGGCTCGCCGCTCGAGGGCGCATTCCTCACGAACATCGTCAAGGATTTCCCGACGATGTACGCGAATGGTCTCCAGCAAGACATCCGCTACGGTGACCTCGACGTCGAACGGCACATTGTCGAACCGTTCTTTGCAGAGCAGCGGGCGCTCAATCTGGGCCCCGACACTCTGTACATTCCCGTCGGAATACACGCGCGAGAGCTCTGGGACTTTCTGGTTGAACGCGGAGACCTCCCGGACGACCAGCGGGTGTTTCACCGCATGGTGGCCCCGGGAGGCCCGCGTCACCGCGGCCACCTGGTGCGTGAGCTGCTCAGCTTCTCCGGCCCAGTGAACATGCCTGAGGCGGTGGAGCTGCTCTTGTCGCAGCGGATGGCTTCCGGTTAACTAGCCGTCGATGAGCTCGCGTACGAGGTTCTTCCGCACCTTCCCGGTCGTGGTTTTCGGGAGCTCTGACACGAACTCAAACCGTTTCGGAACCTCAAACTTGCCGAGGTGCTGCTTCGCGTGAGCGATGAGGTTCTCTTCGAGCGTCTCCACCGCAAACCGGAAGGCTGCCTCACCGACCTCCGCAGCATCGGGGAGCGAGTCCGCGATTGCGACCACGGTCACCGCTTCACCCCAGTACTCGTGTGGCGTACCAACGACGCAGCATTCGACGACGCCAGGGGCATCGGCCATGATCCGCTCCACCTTCATCGAGGAGACGTTCTCCCCACCCGATTTGATGATGTCCTTCGAGCGATCCGTGAACCAGATCACGCCTTCCTCGTCCATGTACCCGAGGTCGCCGCTGTGGAACCAGCCGTGCTTGAAGGCCTCCTCGTTCGCTTCCGGGCGCTTCCAGTAGCCGGCGGTGACGTGCGGCCCTCGGTAGACGATCTCACCGGTTTCGCCCGGCGGAAGAATGTTGCCCTCTGGGTCCATGATGCGGGTGCGCACGGTCGACGCCGACATTCCCCACGATGCATTCTTCGTGTGGCGGTGGTCGGGGCGCTGGAAGGTTGTCGCCGGGATCACCTCGGTCTGGCCCGATCCCAAGAGCTTCAGCGCGTTCGGCATCATCACGTCCATGCCGGCGAGCACGCGCTCCGGCATCTGGGCCATCGCGTACATGGCAATGTTGATCGCGCTCAGGTCGCGCGGCTGTCGGGTGTACTCGGCGATCATGGCGGCCCACATCATGGGAAGCCCCGTGAACATCGTCACGCCCTCGGACACCATGTCGTCGAGCACGGCGGGTGGGTTGAAGCCGTTGTGCAGCACGATCGTTCCGCCGACGGCCAGCACCGGCTTCGTGACCGCGTTGAGCGCGGTCACGTGGAAGAGCGGCAACACAACGAGCGCGGTCGGCGGGCGCCGCACCCACGAGTCCCCGACCGTGAGCGCGTTCGACATGACCCCGGTCACGACGGCGTTGTGCGTCGCGAGCGCGCTCTTCGGTGCAGCAGTGGTGCCCGACGTGTACAGGCACTGCACGACGTCATCGCTGTGAATGATGAGCCGCAGCTCCTCAGTAATTTCTGTCGCCAGGAGCTCAGCGAGATCCACCGTGCGGACGCCGTCGATGGTGACCGCTTCGCCAGAGACGCGATGCACGACGACGGTGTCGAGCTCTGCTCCTGCGGCGAGCGCCCCGCGCAGCACTGGCAGCAACGACTCGTGCACGATGACGTGCTTCGCCTCGGCGTCGCCGAGGATCCAAGCGATCTCAACGGCGGTCTGTCCGTAGTTGATGGGAAGCACCACTCGGCCGGCCTTCGCGAGCCCAAAATAGACCGGAAGGAATTCGTAGCAGTTGGGCATGATCACCGCCACCGGGTGCCCCTGGGCAGGGGCTCCCGGCAGCCCGATCACACCGCGCGCAATCGCCTCGGCATCGCGATCCAGCGTCGCATAATCGATCCGGCGTTCGCCATCGACAACCGCGATCTTGTGTTGTGCGACTTCCGCAATCCGCGTAAGCATGTCCCCGACGGTGTTGCGCACCGCCAGGTTGAGATCTTGCGGGTCGAGCGTGCTGGTATCTGGTTTCATCGTCCTGTCTCCTTTGACTGGGGCTGGTGTGGTCGGGGCCGGTTGGGGCCCGGGTGTGACGGGTGGGGTTAGACGGTGTAGCCGTCCATGCGGGCGAGCACCTGCAGCATGACTTCGTCGGCGCCGCCGCCGATGGAGCTCAGTCGCGCGTCTCGGTAGTAGCGCGCCGTCCAGCTCTCCTCCATGTACCCGAGGCCGCCGTGGAACTGCATGGCCGCGTCGGCCACGTTGCGGTAGGTGCGCCCGGCATGGAGCTTCGCAACGGTCGCCTCACGGGTGATGTCTTCGCCCTCGGTGAGCATGCGGCACATCTTTTCGTTCATCGCCTTGAGCAGCTCGACGTCGGCAGAAAGCTCGGTGAGCTTGAACACGGGGTACTGACGGGTAGCGAGCGGCGCCCCGAACACCTCGCGCAGTTGCAGATAGTCGCGGGTCTTCCGAGCGCCCACTCGGCGGATCCGGCGATCGAGAAGCAGGCGGAGAGCCGCTCAATGATGAACTGCCCCATCTGTTGCTGGAAGCCGCGCCCGATCTCGCCGATGGTGTTCGTGACCGGCACACGCACGCTGTCGAGCCGCAGCTCAGCGGTGTCACTCGACCGGTTGCCGAGCTTGTCAAGCTTGCGCACGACCTCAAACCCGGGAGTGCCCGCTGGCACGATGATCTGCGACATGCCCCGGTAGCCGCCCTCGTCGCTCGTGCGCACGAGCATGCAGAACCAGTCCGCCTGCGTCGCATTCGTGATGTAGGTCTTCGCGCCGGTGATGATCCAATCGTCGCCGTCGCGCACGGCGCGCGTGGTGATCGCGGCGACGTCGGATCCGGCGTCGGGCTCGGTCACGGCGATGGCAGCCACGTGTTCGCCGCGGATCGCAGGGCGCAGGTACGTCTCCTTGAGTTCCTCGCTGCCGAACTTCGCGAGCGACGGCGTCGCCATGTGCATCTGCACGTTGATCGCCATCGACACCCCGGCCGCGTTGCCGCGTCCAAGCTCTTCCGACAGCACCATCTGGTACTCCATGGGTGCACCCTCGCCGCCGTCTTCAGGGTCGAAGCCGAGGCCGAGGAGCCCGTGCTGGGCAAGCTTGGGGAACAGCTCGTGCGCGGGGAACACGCCGTCGGCCTCCCACTGATCGATGTGTGGCAGGATCTCGGCGGCGATCACCGAGCGCACCATGGCCCGGAACTGGTCGATTTCGCTCTTCATGATTGGGTGTGCTCCTTTGCGAGGGTGGTACGTACTCAACTCGGGTTGCGCACGCGACGGTGCGGCGGCAGGACGGCTGTCTCCGAGCTCCGAGCGGGTGTCGTCGCAGGTTTCGGCACGCGTGCGTGCCGCCCAAATCTGTCCCCCGCTCAGTGAGCTTGCTGACACACTAGCGGCTTTTTCATAAAAAATCATTCATGCTTGATTGTTTATCTTCCGGCTCTGTGGAATAGTGATCCATCACGTCACTTTTACAGTTCAGGAGGGCACCGTCGCCATGACCACTGCACCCGCGTCACCGCCCGTCGACACGCAAGCTGCGCCGCGTACGAGCTCACCCAATGCTGGGGATCGGGTCGTACGAATCGGTAACGCGTCTGGGTTTTACGGCGATCGTCTGAGTGGATTCGACGAAATGGTCGCCGCCGGCGTCGACGTCATCACCGGCGACTACCTCGCCGAACTCACGATGCTCATTCTCGCGCGGCAGAAGCAGCAAGACCCGGAGCGCGGCTACGCGCACACCTTCCTCACGCAGCTCGGGCGCTCGCTCGACCAGATCGCGGCAGCTGGCACACGTGTCGTCGTGAACGCGGGCGGCATGAACCCCGCAGGGCTCGCGGCCGCGGTGCGCACCCTTGCCGCGGAGCACGGGGTGGCGCTTGCCGTGGCGCACGTTGATGGCGACGATCTCACCGAGCGCGCTCAGTCCCTGGGGCTCGGAACCCCCCTCGCAGCCAACGCGTATCTTGGGGGGTGGGGCATCACGGCTGCGCTCACACGCGGCGCACAGGTCGTCGTCACCGGCCGTGTCACCGACGCCGCTGTCATCACGGGCGCCGCCGCCTGGTTCCACGACTGGGAGCGCACCGACTACAACGAACTCGCGGGCGCCATGGCCGCGGGTCACGTGATCGAGTGCGGCATGCAGGCAACCGGCGGCAACTTCGCGTTCTTCGACGAGATCGATGATCTTCGCCGGCCGGGATTCCCCATCGCCGAGATCGCGGCGAACGGCGACAGCGTCATCACGAAGCCGCCAGGCACCGGCGGCGCGGTCACCGCTGAGACCGTGCTCTCGCAGCTGCTCTACGAGATCTCTGGCGCACGCTACGCCGGGCCCGACGCCACCCTCCGGCTTGACTCGCTGCGCCTCACCGTGATCGGCGAGGATCGGGTGCGCATCAGCGGTGCACGCGGAGAGGCTCCCCCACCCGACGTGAAGGTCTCAGTCACCGAGATCGGTGGATTCAGGCAGCAGCTCACCTTCCCCATCGTCGGCCTGCACATCGAGCAGAAGACCGAGCTCATCAAGCAGCAGTTCGAGTACGGCTTGCAGCAGTCGGGCCTCCCCCGCCCGGCGAGCATGAACTGGACGCTCGCCCGCACCGACCACGCGAACGCGGCGACCGAGGAGGCAGCAGCGGCCCGCCTCACGCTCGTCGCTCGAGATGTGAACCCCAAGGTCGTTGGCCGGGCGTTCGCGAACCTCGCCGTCGAGTTCGCGCTCGGCTCGATCCCCGGGTTCTTCACCGACGGCCCGCCTGGCGATGCGAGCGTCTACGGTCGATTTCGCCCGATGTTCGTGCCGCAGGCGACCCCTGCACACACAGTGCACCTGCCCGATGGCAGCACCCTCGATGTGCCGCCACCCACCGATGCACACGCACTCGAGCCGACCGCGGCCGACACGCACAGCGCCGGCTGGAAGGCTACCGACGAGGCCCCAGCGAGCACCCCGGAAGCAGGCGGGGTCGTACTCCCACTCGGCGAGCTCTTCGGCGCGCGCAGCGGCGATAAGGGCGGCACCGCAAACGTCGGCGTCTGGGCGCGCAGCGCAGCAGCCTGGGAGTGGCTACGCGAGGAGCTCACCGCCGATCGCCTGCGCGCACTCCTCCCCGAGACGGCCACGCTCGACATCACCCGCGTCGAGCTTCCGAATCTCAGGGCCGTGAACTTCGTCATCGACGACATTCTCGGCGAGGGCGTCGCATACGGGGCCAGGTTCGACGCCCAAGCGAAGGGCATCGGCGAATGGCTGCGCAGCAGGCACGTCGCCGTCCCCGAGGCGCTCGCCGCCGAACGGGGCACCCCGCCCGAGGCACTTCCTTCGTCACCATCAACCCTCACCGCAGAGAATATGAGGAACGCATCATGACAGTCTTCACATCAGCGCTCGACACCGGCTCGCAGGAGTTCCGTGATGCCGCGGGCGCGATGCACGAAAAACTCGCCGAGCTCGACGGCGTCTTCACACAGCTCGCCGCTTCTGGCGGAGAGAAGGCAGTGGCGCGACACCGCGCGCGCGGCAAGCTCACCGCGCGAGAGCGCATCGAGCTGTTGCTCGACCGCGACACCGCGTTCCTCGAGCTCGGAGCGTTCGCCGGCTGGGGTAGCGACTTTCCGGTCGGCGGGAGCACCGTCGGCGGCATCGGAGTGGTCTCCGGCGTCGAGTGCGTGATCATGGCGAACGACCCGACCATCGCTGGCGGCACCTCGAACCCGGTCACGCTTAAGAAGCAGCTGCGCGTCATGGACATCGCGCTGAAGAACCGGCTCCCCCTCATCTCGCTCGTCGAATCCGGGGGCGCGAACCTGCCGACGCAGAGCGAGATCTTCATCCCGGGCGGCGACAGCTTCCGGCGACTGGCCGAGCTCTCGAAGGCTGGCATCCCAACGATCGCGATCGTCTTCGGTAATTCGACCGCCGGTGGCGCCTACTTGCCCGGTATGAGCGACCACATCATCATGATCGAGAAGCAGTCGATGGTGTTCCTCGGCGGCCCGCCGCTCGTGAAGGCCGCGACCGGCGAGATCAGCGACGAAGAATCCCTCGGCGGCGCCGAGATGCACGCGCGCACGAGCGGCCTCGCCGACCACTTCGCACGAGACGAACAAGACGCGATCCGCATCGGCCGCCGCGTCGTTGCGCGCCTGAACTACGAGAAGCAGGGGCCAGCGCCGGCCATCGCGATCGAACCGCGCTACGCGGCCGACGAACTCGTCGGGATCGTCCCTGGGGATCTGAAGATCCCCTTCGATCCGAGGGAGGTCATCGCGCGCATCGTTGACGGCTCAGACTTCGACGAGTTCAAGCCGATGTACGGGTCCGGCATGGTGACGGGCTGGGCCCGCATCCACGGCTACCCCGTCGGGATTATCGCGAATTCAAAGGGCGTCATTTTCAGTCAGGAGGCGCAGAAGGTGACGCAGTTCATCCAGCTCGCCAACCGGCAGGCCACTCCCCTGCTCTTCCTGCACAACACGACCGGCTACATGGTCGGCAAGAAGTACGAGGAGGGCGGCATCATCAAGCACGGATCGGCGATGGTGAATGCCGTGTCCACGTCGACCGTGCCGCACATTTCGGTGCTCATCGGGGCGTCGTACGGTGCCGGCCACTACGGCATGTGCGGCAGAGCCTTCGACCCGCGTTTCCTGTTCGCCTGGCCCTCGTCGAAATCGGCGGTCATGGGCGGTGCCCAACTCGCCGACGTCGTCACCTCGGTCGCGAAGGCGTCCGCAGCCTCCCGTGGACTCCCGTTCGACGACGACGCCAACGAGCTCAGGCGGCAGGCAATCGAGCAGCAGATCGAGGCAGAGTCGTTGCCGCTGTTCCTTTCGGGCCTCGGCTACGACGACGGCATCATCGACCCGCGCGACACCCGCACCGTGTTGGGGCTCTCCCTCTCGGCCATTTCGAGCGGACCCATCGAGTCCGATCGCAGCTACGGAATCTTCAGGATGTGACCCAGATGACTACTCCCATCACGCTCCGCACCATTTCGAAGGTGCTCGTCGCGAACCGCGGCGAAATTGCCCGTCGCGTCTTCGCGACCTGCCGCACACGCGGCATCGCGACCGTCGCCGTGTTCTCCGATGCTGACGAGCACGCAGCATTCGTCGCCGAGGCCGACGCCGCTGTGCGCCTGACCGGCACCGCTCCCGCTGACACGTATTTACGGGGGGATCTCATCATTGAGGCCGCCAGGCGTGCGGGCGCCGACGCGATCCACCCCGGCTACGGCTTCCTGAGCGAAAACGCCGCGTTCGCGCGCGACGTGCTCGCGGCGGGGCTCGTGTGGATCGGGCCGGACCCCGAGAACATCGACCAGATGGGCTCGAAGGTTGAATCGAAGCGGCTCATGTCGGCGGCCGGCGTGCCCGTGCTCGGCGAGCTTGACCCCGAGACGATCACAGCGGAGCAGCTGCCGGTGCTCGTGAAGGCATCGGCGGGTGGCGGCGGGCGAGGCATGCGTGTCGTCGAGCGAATCGAGGACCTCGCCGAAACGATCCGCACGGCCTCCCTTGAGGCGGCAAGCGCGTTCGGCGATCCCACTGTATTCTGCGAGCGGTATATTCCCGATGGCCACCACATTGAGGTGCAGGTATTCGGCGACAGGCACGGCACCGTGTGGGCTGTCGGCGAACGCGAGTGTTCGATCCAGCGCCGCCACCAGAAGGTTGTCGAGGAGGCGCCGGCTCCGCTCGTCGAGCGGCACGGCACGGCAATGCGCGAGCGCCTCTACGACGCTGCCCGCGCAGCCGCGGCACAGATCAGCTATGTCGGTGCGGGCACCGTCGAGTTCCTCGCAGACGATCGCGGCGACTTCTTCTTCCTCGAGATGAACACCCGGCTGCAGGTCGAGCACCCCGTCACCGAGTGCACCATCGGCGTCGATCTCGTCGGGCTGCAGCTCGACGTCGCGTCGGGCGCTCCCCTCGTTGGCGAGCCGCCCACGGCCTCCGGGCACGCGATCGAGGTGCGGCTCTACGCGGAGGATCCGGCGGAGAACTGGCAGCCACAGTCCGGCCCAGTGCACGCGTTCGCGATGCCCGCGGCCCAGAGCCACTTCGCGATCCCGGACGGCTCCCCCGCCGTCCGGCTCGACGCTGGCGTGTCTGCCGGCGAGACGATCTCAACGTTCTACGACCCGATGATCGCGAAGGTGATTGGTGTCGGGCAGGATCGCACGCAGACCGCGCTCGCACTCGCCTCCGCGATCGAACGCATGACCTGGGACGGCCCGACGACGAACGCAGACCTGCTCGTCAACATCCTGCGTGAGTCCGACTTCCTCGCCGGGGAGACGACGACCGCGTACTTCGGCGAGCACCCCGAAGTGTTCGCGCCCGTCGCCGGGTCAGACCGACTGCGGGCCGCCGCAATCGCGGCTGCGGTCGCGACCGCAGCCGCGATCGGGCAGGGTGCCCCTGCCGGCGCCGACGGCACCGTCGTCGCCGGCGCCCCCGTATCAGCACAAGACGCGCTCGCCGCGCACCAGGCCCAGCGGAGCCCGCGCCCGGCAATCGGCGGCTGGCGGATGTTCCACCCCGACTACCGCAGCAGGAGTTTCGCGAGCGGGTCAACCGAGCTCAGCGTCGACTACCGGCAGCGCCGCGACGGTTGGGAGTTCTCGACCGAGACACTCGCCGGCGGGCCCACGATCGAGGTCGTATCGGCAATGCCCGGGCAGGTGCGTCTGAGTATCGACGGCGTCGAGCAGCGCTTCAGCGTCGAACGTCGCGGCTCGAGCCTTGTGGTCGGCTCAGCCGCAGGCTCGGTCACGCTGCACGAGCTGCCCCACTACACGGATCCGAGCGCGATCGCGGCCCCTGGCAGCCTGCTCGCTCCGATGCCGGGCACCGTCGTGCGAGTGGAGGCCGCCATCGGTGACGAGGTCACCGCGGGCCAGGGGATCATTTGGCTCGAAGCGATGAAGATGATGCACACCATCAGTTCAGACGCCGCGGGCGTCGTCGAGGAGCTGCGGGTGAGCGTCGGCGACCAGGTAGACGTCGGCATGCTGCTCGCGGTCATCGCCGGCGCCGACGATGATTCCACCGGAGAGGACGTGAAGTAGATGGCTGCTGTCAGATACGAGGTCGACGGCTCGGCCGCGATCCTCACGCTCGATCACCCCGAAAAACGCAACGCGATCACGGCGGATATGCTCGCCGGGATCACCGCGGGCGTCGCCGCTGCGGAGGCCGACCCGAACGTCCGCGCGATCGTGCTCACACACACCGGGAACACGTTCTGCGCCGGGGCGGATCTCACGGGCCCGGTCGCTGGCGGGAACGAGTCACCGGTCGAGCGGATCCGCGCGAGCGGGGAGCAGGCCGCCGCGGTGAACCGGCTGCTCGCTGCGAGCAGCCGCCCGGTCGTTGCGGCGATCCACGGTCACGTGCGCGCGGGCGGCATGGGGTTCGTCGCGAGCTGCGACATCGTGGTTGCTGGCCCGAAGGCAACCTTCGGGCTCAGCGAAGTGCGCATCGGGGTCGTCGCGGCGATCATCTCGCCGCCCGTGCTCAGCCGGATCGGCGACCGCGCGGCCGCCGAGTGGCTCCTGCGCGGCGGCCCGGTCTCCGCTGCCGAGGCGGCGGCAGCCGGGTTCATCACCCGCGCCGTCGACGGAGAGTCCGTAAGTGTGGCTGACGCAGTCGAGGAGATCCTCGGCGACCTACGGAAGGCGGCTCCCGGCGCCCTCGCCGCGTCGAAGCGCCTCGTGAACCAGCGTCTGCTCTCCCGCATGGACGAGGAGATCGACGCGATGCTCGATCTCTCAGCGAACGGCTTCGCGAGCGAGGAAGGACAGGCCGGGATACAATCCTTCCTACAGCGCACCGTACCTCCCTGGGTGCTCGAGCGCTGATCAGCTCACCTCACCGAACTCGAACGGCATGACACTCACCGAAACCGCACGCGCACCCCAACAGGACCGCAGTAGAGACACCCGAGATCTCATTCTTGAGACGACCCTGAAGGCTCTCGCGCACTCCGGCTGGAATGGCACGACGACGACCGTTGTCGCGGCGCAGAGCGGGGTGAGCCGGGGAGCGATCCAGCACCATTTCCCGACGAAGGAAGCGCTCATGCGAGGCGCGCTCGAGTACATGTACGAGAGCCGGAATACGAGCGAGTTCTCGATCACTGACGACGTGCCCGAAGGCACCGACCGCTTCGAGTACATCACTGAGCAAGTGCTGCATTACTACGCATCGGACCATTTCAAGGCCGCCCTGCAAATGTGGACGGCAGCGATCGGTGACCCTGAGTTCAACGCCCAGCTGCAGATGCACGGTGACCGCCTCGCGCGGGCCGTCTACGACCGGGTCGTCGTCGTCCTCAACGCCGACACGAGCGACCTGCGCACGCACCGGCTCATCCAGTCCACGCTCGATCTATCGCGCGGCCTCGGCCTCGCAGACGTGCTGCGCGACGACTCCCAGCGCCGTACCTCCATGGCGAAGTTCTGGGCTGAGGAGCTGCGCTCGATCAAACAGCTCCCGTACGACCTACCCGAGTAGTCCCCGAGCGCCAGCTCAGCACGGACTCTCAATGAATTCCACGCCGGCGGCAGCGTCCACGAGCGGCCGCAGATCGATATCGATCGATCCCTCGTCAACTCCGAGCCCTGGGTACGAGAAGTGCAGCGTTGCCTGGCCGGGCGCAGGCAGCGGCCACAGCCAGCCCGTACTGTGAACACTCATCCGGTGTGAGCCCCCGTGTGCGCCGCCTCCGCCGAGCGAGAACACCGGGCCGCTCGGTGCGTGTTCCCAGTCGAGGCCGTTGTCCCCGCGGTAGCTGTCGAGGCGGGCGCCGTCGGCGAGCGTGAGCCCGATCCGCAGATCGCGACGTGGATCGTTGCTGCGGAACGATCCACTGGCTGCTTCATACAGGGTCGTGAACTCCGCGCGACTCAGCGCGGAGGTAGCCCGGACGGCAGTGAGGAACACGAACTGGATCCCCTGCGAATATACGTCTGCGCGTTGCAGCACGAGGGTGACCCCCGGCTGCTCGGTAAGCACCCTCCCGATGTGCACCGCGACCGGGACCTCGTCCTCGCTGGGCACGAACCAGGCCGGGGCACGGAGCTCGGCGGAGTCGTCCGCCTCTGGTTCGGGTGCTGGGATGTTGCTAAAGAAGCTCATGTCTACATCAAAGCTGCTGCCCACAGGCGAGTCAACGGTCACGCACCGACGGGCTTCAGACGAGACTCAGGTTACGCTCCCACACGCGCTCGCCTTCCTCGTCTGTCACACCAGTCAGCGTGAGCCCAATCCGCTCGGCCACACGCTCCGAGGCCCGGTGCCCAGATTGAATCGACGCGACGAGCCGTGGCACGCCCTGCGCCGCGATCCAGTCCGCCATCAGTCCTGCCGCCTCAGCTGCGAGTCCGCGGCCCTGCGCTGCGGTGGCGATCACCCAGGCAAGTTCAGCCAGCTCTGCACCGGGCTGCTCCTGAACTGTCGCCTGCACGTACCCGACGGGACGCCCCTCGTACCGCACGATCCAGTTCAGCCACCGAGTGCGCGAGTCCGCTGGCGGCCCACTCACCTGCCGCTCGTAGCGTGCGGTGAGCTCGGCGAGCGTGGGCGGAGCGTCCCCGGTGAACCGGTACAGCTCCGGGTCCGCGAGCACTTCGACCATCACTTCGGCGTCGGTCACGGCAAGCGGGGTGAGGGCCACTCGGGGCCCCTGTAGCGGCGCAATGTGCAAGCGGTGCTTCTTTCGTATCTGCTGGTGCGTCGGGCATTCTCCCCAGCGGCTCCACCCTCCGCGCATTTCCGAGGCGTTTCCGCATCGTTCCGGATGCCGCAGGACGTCGCCGGGTTGTCCAAGCTTGTCCAGAATCGCTTCGGCGGGTTCGTATCTGCCCCGGTCAACGAGCATCCCTGCAAAGATCAGCACAGAGAAGTCGCCCGTGAACGTGCGCGTCAAATAACAGCCCAGAGGAGCATACGATGCAGCCTACGTCAGGCACCGCCCCAGTCAACCGCGTGTCGCAAGCTGCCCTCGACGAGCTCCGTTCGACTCGACTGTCACTGACGGAACGGCTGCTCTGCCGTCTCCCGGCAGGTACCCGGAACGCCGCCGCAGCGCGCGTCCACGCACTCGTGCAGGGGCTGCACGTCGGAGCGACCGGAGGCAGGCTTCGGGAGCGTCCTGACCAGCATGCTGCACCCAGCGATGCACCCGGCGAGCTGACGGTCAACGATCTGACACTCGCGCACACGACCAGCTGGGCAGTTCCACCCCCGAGCAGCCAGCCAGCGCCGCCCGCAGCAGGAGAGACTGCACCGCAGCAGCGCGTCACCGTCGAGCGTTTCTCGGACGCATCCGTTGGCTCCGAGCACTGGGATGCGCTGCGAGACGAACTCCACGCCGATGTCTTCTTCATCAGCATCAACGGGCAACACGAACCGGCCGACTGGGCAGGGACACAGCGCGCGAGCGGGTATCTCACAGACCTGTACAAGGGAATCTCAGTGCCGACGCAGGACGCCATCGTCGAGCGGCTCGGTGCCGAGCACTGCGGCCTCGTACTCGACGTCATGCTCGAACTTCTGCACGAAGAGCTCGCGATTCTGCGCGGGCCGGTCAAGCCGGTGCTCGCCTGTCTCAGCCGCGAGGTCGAGGCTCCGATCCGCGAGCACTTCGCGCCACTGGGATACGAGGTTGTCTACGTGCCGAGTTCGAGCGCGGCGGCGGGAGCGGTGCCACTCGATGAGCGCCGTGCGGCGTTCGCGCGCATTGACGAAGCACTGGCGCGTGCAGTGAGCGAACCGCTCTTCGTCTCCGACGCCCGCTAACCTACGCCCGGTAGCTCTGGGCCGTCGGGAGATTCTCGCCCCTCTGCTGGCGGACCCGGGGTGTGCAGCTGGCCAACAACGGGAATATGTGTCAGGGAGACTCCGAACCAGCGGCGAAGCAGCGGCAGCACCGCCAGTGCGATGTAACTCGTGAGGAGCTTGTCGATGAGCGACGTAATGATGTTCACCGTGAAGACTGCGCCGAGCAGTGGGACGCCCGCGGCGAGTAGCGAGCCGGTCATATTCACTTGCCCCTCGCCAAAGCTTCCCCCATGCCGAAGCACCAGCAAGGGAGTTGCCATGAGCGAGCTCGCCGCTGCGACGATCAGGCCCAGCACGAGGAACCGCGCAAAGGTGTCGCCCATCCGAAATCGACGCACACCGTAGCCCCAGACGAGGGCGCCGGTGATCCCGACAAGCGCGAACAGAAAATCGCTGTCCATGTAGAGCGTTCCCGCTAAGGCGGTGACGACCGCGGCGAGCACGCCGTACCAGGGTCCAAGCGCGATCGCCGCAATCGCTGTTCCGACCATGTCCAGGTAGATCGGGAGTCCGAGGGCGCGCACAAGCACATTCCCCGCGACGCTGACGCAAATGCACAGCAGCAGCACCAGAATCAGGACGCCGAGCGGAGGGCGAATCGGTCCCGCTGGTAGCTGGATGCGGTCCGAAACAGGCGGCCGAATCTTGCCCGAACTTAGCGCAGGCGGAACACTGACCGGTTCCACTGCCGGGTGCACCCGTTGGGCGGCTCGGCACCGATCCACCCACTGCTCCGCTTCGTCCTCGGTGACGCCCAGCGCGAGCACGATGTCCCTGACGAGCTCGGTGTCCAGACGTGCTCGGCCCTCAGTAAAGACGTTGTAAACGGTGGATCGGGGCGGCGCTGCTGCGGCTTCGTTCACGCCGCGGGCAATCCTGAGATCGAAAATGCGCCGCACGATCTCAGCGTACGAGACGGGACCAGCTTGCTCCCGCAGCGTGTGCAGGTCTGCGACGATCTCGTCGAACGTCTCGGTGTGCTCCTGCCCGCTGGTACTCGACCCCACCATTCGCCACTCCCCCGGCTTGGCACATAGGCCAGTTTCTATCCTCAGGGTATCGAAAAGTCAGGATCGCTGGGATCCGACGATGCTCGACCCGCGTCACGGTCGGGCAGGAGGAGATTCACGACGTAGCCCACTCCAGCGCCGAGCAGGAGCGGCAGCGCGGCCGGAGTCTCGACAAGCAACACGAGCACGAGCACCGCGGCAAGGGGGCGCTTCCACCCGACGGCGGCCGCGGCCGCCATGCCCACGGCGATCGCCGCACCGGCGTCGACGGCGGTCACCGCTGCGAGCGCGCCGCCAACGGCAGCCCCGACGAACACGAGCGGGAAGAACTCGCCGCCGCGCCAACCACTCGCGAGACACAGCGCGAGGGCGACGATCTTCGCGGCCGCAAGTAGCGCGAGCTCGCCCCACGAACCCGACTCGGTGAGGCCCCACAGCTCGACGAGTTCGTGGTGCCCCGAGAACCGTACGAGTGGGAGCGCGGCGGCGAGCATGGCGAAGATTCCGGTGCCCGCCAGAATGACGATCCACCGGTGGCGGATCGCCGCCGTGAGACGGTGCAGCACCCCGTGGAGAGCGCGGAACAGCAGCCCGGCAGCGGCCCCCGCGAGCGCCACGAGCACCAACCCAAACTCGAGCGTGGAGCTCTCGGTGAGTGCGGGGAGTTCGATCCGCTGCACGCCATCCGGCGCAACGAGCCGCGCGACTCCGAGAAACACAAGGAAGCCGGAGAATCCTGCAACAAGTTCGAGTGCCTTGCGGGGCCCGATGGTGTCGCCCTCAATCGCCGCCGCACCGGGCGGTGAACCGTAGAACCCGCCAAGCGCGCCGGCTGTGCCAGCCTGTCCGATGACACGCTGCGCTTCGATGTCTCCCCTGAGTCGGTGCGAGACGATGGCCGAGAGCTGCGCGACGACCGCGAGGATGCCAGCCTCGGGGCCGACGGCCCCGCCACAGGCGACGGCGACGATCGCCGAGAGTCCCGTGGCAAGCACCGCGCGACGGGGCATCCCTCCAGGGTCGGCCGACTGGCGAAGCAACGTCTCGATGTCCTCGCTCGGGGCGATCCGGTCGAGAAGCACGAGCAGCGCGCCCCCTGCGAGGATTGTGAGCACGATCTGCAGCGGGCTGCGGTCTCCGAAAGCGGCAGCCGAGGCGCCCCACACGATGCCCTGCAACCACATCATCCCCGAGAGCGTGAGGAGTGCGAGCAGACCGGCGACGGCACCGTAGCTGAGTGCGAGCACGATGAGCCGCGGCGCGGGGATGCCGCGCTGTGCCGGGATCTGGATCATGCTGGATGCCCTTCTTCGCCGTCGCTATCACGGCCTCGTGGCTCTTCACCGACCGCGCCGGTCTCATCGTCACTGTCTGAAGTGGGCGCCGTGGCGACCGCCGTGACGTTCACGACGGTACGGGCGGTAAGTCGCGACCTATCGACATGCCGTGACAGTTCAGCTGCGACGAGCCCGATAAACACGAAGTCGAAGACGAACACCGCGGAGACGAGTACTCGCGCCACCTGTCCGACAGCGTGAATGTCACCATACCCTGTCGTCGTCATCGTCGTGAGCGTGAAATACAGGGCATCGATACGGGTGTCGAGGCCCTCGAAAGATCCCGGCCAGTTTCGAGCAATAACAAAGAACAGCGCCGAGAACACTGCGGCAACGACCACAAACAACACGATCAACCTGGAGAGATTGCTGCGCTGACGTACGACCTGCACAATCGCATAGCCGAGGACGACGAGCGCGATGGATGCGCCGATCAGGCGACCAAATGCGCTGAACTCCCCTGAGGCGAGTGGCACCGTGAAATAGAGGGCGATCACCGCCACCGTCGCCAGCCCAGTCCGCAATAGCTCCCCAACCCGACGCCAGCGCGCGGCCTGGCTCGGGTCCGTCGAAGCAGACCGCTTGAAACGGCGCGAGCGCCCGAGTTGTTCCTGTCGAGGTGTTTTCTCCACGGAATTATTCCTGCAGGGGTTTTCGGGTGTGTGTACCCGTCGCCCCTCTTCACCGACAATCGATCGCGCACGCCGGGCGCGCGCCTACGCCGGCTCTGGCAGTCCGTCCTCGTCGAATGCGACGCCTTCGCTCTCGAGGCGTTCGCGCGCCGCATGATGCACGACGCCTCGTCGGGGCTGCTGCGCTTCGAGCAGGCCGAGCAGCGTCTCTCGGCTCGTATTCGGGTGCTCCGCAACGGCTGCTCTGACGCTCCAGAAGCGATCTCCGGCAAACCGCGCAAGCACGGCTGCGGTCGCGTCGGGGTTCATTGCAGCAGTGTTTCGGATCGCCTGGTTCGGGTCCGTGAAGAACGGCTCGAACTCTGCTTCAGTGCAGGCCCCCTGAGCGAGTGCGTAGCGTCGTACTTCGTCAGCTTTCTCCGCAGCCGTCTTGCGCTTTGACATCGTGTCCCCCTCTGTTTGCTTAGGGCTGTCTTAGAGTAACCCAATGTTCCGACAGCCTCATATAGCGGCCGTTATGCTGACCCAAACCAGACGCAAAGGAGCAGGATCATGGAACAGGAACTCACAATGACCCGCCGCGAACAGTTCGGCAAGCCAACCGGAGCCTTCGTAGGTGCGGCCTGGGCAGCACTCGCGCTCTCAGTGATCGTCTACTTCGTGAGCCTCTGGCGGGCCGACATGGACCCCTTCGAGAAAGGCTTCTTCCTCGGCTCGTTCTTCTTCGGCCTTGTGAGCGCCGTTGGCCTGCAAAAATCAGTGCGCGACCGTCACGAGGGTGTCCCCGTGACCTCCATCTACCTCGCTGTGTCTTGGCTCGGGCTCGGCATCAGCCTCGCGATGCTCGCCTGGGGCCTCTGGAATAGCCCGCTCCTCCCCAGCGAAAATGGCCTTTATGGCATGACCTTCGCGATGGCAGTGTTCGCGGTGATCGTCGTACAGAAAAACGTGCGCGACCTCATCGCCTACAAAGCACAGCACCCGGAGCTCTACGGCCCCGACGCCGTCGACGCGCGACGGCAGACCGCGCAGCGGGAGACCCCGAGCAGCCACTGACTCCCGAGTGTCTTGGCCCGCCGGGCTGTGGTGCGACACACGCTACGAACGCGCAGTCACCGAACCGCGCAGCGCGACGCGCAGAGTCTGGACAGCCCTGTCCATGCTCGCAGTGCCAACGTCAGAGAACGATCCCATTCCTCCCGCGTACAGCGTCAACGCTTCTCTGGCGCCCTTCCGGAGCGCAGGAGGGCTGTCGATGTCGGCAAACATTCCCGCAAGCAACGTCGCGGTCGCCGCGCGCCGGGCATCGTCCTCCGCTGCGCAAACCTCACGTAACTGCTCAACCGCACTCCGCACGTCATTGAGCTTTGCCTGCCAGCGAGCCTTAGTCTCGCCCTCAACACGCTCAGCACCGAGCGGCTTCACCATGAGCAAGTTCGTCATTGCGACACCGTTGATCACGGGCTGCTGCTCGGCGACAACGCGGAACCCGTGCGCTGCAAACAATGGGCGGGCAGTGAGGCTCACATTGGCGGATAGCTGGCTCGCTGCACCCGCACGCGCTCGGTGTTCGAGAAACACCAGCAGTTCGCGCGCGACGCCGCGCCGCGCGCACTCGGGAGAGACGAACATCATGTCGATGTAGCCTTCGACATTCACGTCGGAGAACCCAGCAACGATCCCGTCGATTGTGGCGACACAGCTCTCGCGATCAAGCATGGAGCGATCCCAGCCGCTGAGCTCACGGTCGCCTGGTCGCGCCCATACCGCCAACTGTTCAGGTGTGTAGTCCGCGGCGGCCGTGACGAGGATCGCTTCCTCGAAGATGCGCAAGGTCGCCGCGGCATCGGCGCTTTCGTAGGCACGGATATCGACCTGCGCCGGGGAGTTCGTCATGAGACGAGTCTGGCATTCCTTGAGCGATAGGTCGCTCAGGCCCCTCGTGCGAAACCGTTCAATGGATGTCTGACGCCCGTCCAGCCCCGCGGATATTCAAGAAGCCCCCGCGAAGTGCAGCCCCACGAGACTGCCCAGGCGCTGAACTCTCAGAACGTCGCTGTTAGTCCACGATCAGCGCGTACACGTATGAGTCGAGGCGCTTGTCACCGAGACGCATCGCCTGGGCAAGCTTCGCCTCGCACGTAAATCCGAGGCGCTCAGCGACCGCGGCGCTGCGCGTATTCTCGACCGCAAGGTGCAGCTCGAAGCGCTTCACCTGTTTCTCGACACCGTGCTCAATCAGCGCCCGGCACGCACGTGTCACGACCCCGTGGCCCTCGTGATCGGCATCGATCCAATACCCAATCTCACCGGTCTGCTGATACTGGTTGATCCGCAGCTCAATCGACCCCACGATTGCTTCGCCCGCGTAGATATTGCACGGAAGCGAGTTGCCCGCCAGCCATGAGTCGAGCGACTGCCGAATGAAGGCGGCATCCTCTTCCTCGCCCTTCTCGTGCGCCCAATGCTCCCACTGCTTCAGGCGTTCAAGGTTCTTCAGGATGAGCGCGTGTTGCTCCCCCGCTGTCTCGAGGGTGCGCAGGGACAGCGAGTAACCGCCACCAAGGTCGTATGAAAACCGCATACGGCGAGCCTAACGCGACGCGCAGGCGTGTGGCGCGACTAGACGTTAAACCGCCACTCGCACACATCGCCGTCCTGCATGACGTATTCCTTGCCCTCCATGCGGGCCTTGCCCTTCGCGCGCGCCTCGGCGACCGAGCCGGTCTCGACGAGGTCTTCGAACGAGATGATCTCGCCCTTGATGAAGCCCTTCTCGAAGTCGCCGTGGATGACGCCGGCAGCCTGCGGGGCGGTTGCGCCCTTCGGGATCGTCCAGGCGCGTGCTTCCTTGGGACCCGCGGTGAGGTAGGTCTGCAGGCCGAGCGTTTCGAAGCCGATGCGTGCGAGCTGGTCGAGACCGCTCTCTTCCTGGCCGATCGAGGCGAGGAGCTCTGCGGCGTCCTCGTCGTCGAGCTCCATGAGCTCGCTCTCGAGCTTGGCATCGAGGAAGATCGCCTTCGCCGGTGCGACGAGCTCGGCGAGTTCGGCGAGACGTGCCTTGTCCTGCAGCACGCCCTCGTCAACGTTGAAGACGTAGAGGAAGGGCTTCGCGGTGAGCAGCCCGAGCTCGCGGATCGGCTCGAGATCCACCTTCGACAGCGACAGCAGCGTGCCTTCGTTGAGCACGGCCATCGCGGCCTTCGCGGAGTCGACGACCGCGGGGTCGATCTTCTTGCCCTTGAGCTCCTTCTCGTACCGCACGAGCGCCTTTTCGAGCGTCTGCATGTCGGCGAGGATGAGCTCGGTGTTGATGGTCTCCATGTCGCTCGCGGGGTTCACGCCACCCTCGACGTGGATCACGTCGGGGTCGGAGAAGCCGCGCACGACCTGGGCGATCGCGTCAGACTCGCGGATGTTTGCGAGGAACTGGTTGCCGAGCCCTTCGCCCTCGCTCGCGCCGCGAACGATGCCGGCGATGTCGACGAAGCTGACGGGGGCGGGGAGGATCCGCTCGCTGCCGAAGATCTCGGCGAGCTTGTCGAGCCTGGGGTCGGGAAGGTTGACGACGCCAACGTTCGGCTCGATCGTCGCGAACGGGTAGTTCGCCGCGAGAGCGTCATTGTGCGTAAGCGCGTTGAAGAGGGTCGACTTGCCAACATTGGGCAGTCCCACGATTCCGATAGTTAGAGCCACGGGGGTTAAGTCTACCCGGGAACGGGGACGCGCGACCCGCGCCCGCGATCTGATTCACAGCGGCTCACCCCGGCAGGGCGCCTAGCATTAGGGCTCCCGCCCATCCCGCACTCGATTCGGGCAGCACCTCGACGCCGAAAGCTTTCCATGACACAGCACGCCACGCCACGCCTCCCCGCGGAGTGGGAACCGCACGAGCGCACCATCATGTCGTGGCCGACAGCCCGCATCTGGGAGGAAGATGCAAGGTACGTTCGCAAGGACATCGCCCGCCTCGCGCGCGTGCTCGGCGAGAGCGAGCCGGTGATGCTGCTCGCGTCACCGGACGATGCCGAGCGCGCGGCCCGCGCCTGCGGTCCGAACGTGGAGGTGGTGCCGATCCCGGTCGATGATCTGTGGGCTCGTGACACGGTTCCCGTGTGTGTCGACAGCGCCGAGGGCATCTTGGGCGTGGACCTGAACTTCAATGGTTGGGGCGGCAAGCAGCCGCACGATCACGATGCGGCGGTCGCCGAGCGGATCCTCGACGCGCTCTCAATTCCGCGCACGCAGGCACGGATCGTGGCCGAGGGCGGATCGCTCGAATCTGACGGGGCCGGGACGCTGCTCGTGACCGAGAGCTCCGTCGTCAACCCGAACCGCAATCCCGGCCGCACCCGCGACGAACTCGAAGCGGAGCTGCGCGCGCTCCTCGGAGTCAGCCGTGTGGTCTGGTTCGATGGCGTCGTGGGCGCGGACATCACCGACGCACACGTCGACTCCCTCGCCCGCTTCACCGCGCCCGGCGTCGTGCTGCTTGACGTAGCGGCGCCGGGAGCCCCAAAAGATGTGTGGTCTCGGTCAGCTGAGCAAGCACGCGGCGTGCTCAGCCGCGAACGCGATGCAAGGGGCGCGGCGTTCGACGTCGTCGACCTTCCGCAGCCTGACCTCACACGGATCCGCGCGAACTCAGACGAGTTCCTCGCGTCATACGTGAATTTCTTTGTCGGCAACGAGGTCGTTCTCGTACCCGAGTTCGGCGACCGCCGGGCGGATCGACGCGCTCGCGCGATCCTCAGCGAGCACTTCCCCTCCCGCGAAGTCGTGGCGGTGCGGATCGACGAGATCGCAGCGGGCGGCGGCGGGATTCACTGCGCCACACGCGAGGTGCCCTCGCGGTCCAGTGTCAGCGGCATGTGACAGGCTTGACCGGTGCCAATTGATTTCACTGCGATCGACTTCGAGACCGCCAACGGTCACCCGTCCTCTGCCTGTTCCGTCGGGCTCGCTCGGGTACGCGATGGCGTTGTCGTAGACCGCACCGAGTGGCTCATCAAGCCACCCGCGGCACACTCGCGCTTCCTTTCGTTCAACGTGAAGATCCACAACATCACCCCCGAGATGGTGCTCGATGCACCCACATGGGCCGAACAGTTTGAGGATCTCCTCGGTTTCATTGGAGACGATGTCGCGGTCGCGCACAACGCCTCGTTCGACATGGGCGTGATTCGAGCCGCATGCGCTGAGGCTGTCGTACCGACGCCGCGGCTCAAGTATCTCTGCAGCGTGCAGGTCTCGCGTAAGACCTACGACATCCCCTCGCACAGGCTCCCGCTCGCGGCCGCAGCAGCCGGCTACGGCGAGTTCTCCCACCACGAAGCCCTCGCCGACGCGGAGGCGTGCGCCTCAATCATCATCGATTCGGCCCGGCGACACGAGGCACCCGACGTGCTTGCTCTCGCGAAACTCACCGGCGTACGCCTCAACCAGCTGAAGGCGATCCCCCTCAAACTGTAAGTACCGTACCGGCGTTGTCGGTGGCAGCTGCCACCATGGAGACATGACCATCTCCGCTTTCGCCCTCACCGCGATCATCCTTGCCGCTCTCGCCGTTGGTGGAGCAGGCGGCGCCTTCCTAGCGGGCAGACGGTCGGGTCAGCTGCGAGAGCAGCTCGCGGTCGCAGAAACCCGCGCACAGGGGCTCAACGAACGGTTGCGCGATGCGCAGGCGAACACTGAACGCCGCATCGAGCTCGACCGCGAGGAGCAACGAGTGCTGCAGCAGCTCGTGCCGCTGCGGGACACGCTCGGCAAACTTGAGCGCACCGTCGTCGGCATCGAGCAGCAGCGTGCGGCCCAGCACGGTGAGCTCGCCGAACAACTTCGGCATGCAGCCCGCGCCGAGGAGAAGCTGCGTGGCACGGCCGAAAGCCTCGCCTCGGCGCTCCGATCGAACAACACCCGCGGGCTCTGGGGAGAGACCCAGCTGCGGCGCATCATCGAGGCCTCGGGCATGCTTGAGCACGTTGACTTTGAGGTGCAGCAGCACATTCCTACGTCGACAGGGGCTCTCCGGCCCGACATGGTCGTGAAACTACCGGGCGGCAAGTCGATCGCAATCGACGCGAAGGTCCCCTTCGATGCGTACCTCGAGGCCCAGCACCTTGCGACGCAGCCGGCGGGAGATAACGCGCCTGAGCGAGCCGCACGGCAGCGAGACCTGCTCGCGCGACACGCACGCGCGCTCCGCGACCACGTCATCGAGTTGAGCGGGCGCGACTATTCAGCGGCGCTCGGTGACTCCCCCGAGTTCGTCATCGCGTTCGTTCCGAGCGAGTCGCTCTTGTCGGCTGCGCTCGACACTGACCCAGTGCTGCTCGAGTTCGCATTCGAGCGCCGCGTTGCGCTCGCCTCACCCGTCAGCCTGTGGGCGATCCTGAAGTCCGTGGCCTTCAGCTGGCGCCAAGACACGCTCACAAGTGAGGCGCGCACGCTCTTTGAGCTCGGTCGCGAGCTCCATAAGCGGATCGGGGTGAGCGCCACCCACCTCGATAAGCTCGGTCGCACGCTCTCCCGCAGCGTCCAGGGCTACAACGCTTACGTCGGTTCGCTCGAACGCCAGGTGCTGCCGACAGCACGAAAGATCAGTGCGCTGAACGGCGACGCTCTCGAGAGCGCACCGGCCCAGCTCGAAGACGCGGTGCGACCACTGACCGCCCCCGAACTCGCGCCCGACCTGTGGTCGTCACCCGAGCCGGATGCAGAACGGCCGAGCGATTCCTCGCTCGGCCGTTAACACGCCGCCACAGCACTCGCGTCATCGTGCGCGCGCGGTTGCACCCTCCAGTGTGTGTGGAAGCTTGTGCTTCGCGACGCGTTGACTTGGGGTGAGTGGCATCGTCTCCAAGCGACGGGCGTAGCGCGGGATCTGGAACTTCGCGAGCTGCGTGGACCCCCAGTCGAGTATCTCTTGCGGGGTGACTGAGGCCTCAGAGTCAACCGTGTAACAGAGCACCATCTCTTGCTCCCCCACTGCCGCGTCGACGCCAATCACCGCGCACCGGTCAATCGCAGGGTGCAGCCCAAAGACGCTCTCAATCTGCCACGCGGAAATGTTCTCCCCGCGCACCCGGATGCTGTCGCTGGCACGACCGCTGAAATGCAGCCGCCCGGCTGCGTCTAGGAAGCCCAGGTCTCCAGTGCGGAACCACTCACCGTCACGAATCTTGGCTGTCGCGTCTGCGTTACCGAGGTACCCGGGTGTCACGAGTCCATCGATGAGTCCTCGCACAACAATCTCACCGACGCTTTCAGGCGCCTGGCCGGTCTGCTGCGCACCCGAATGCTCCCGGATCGCGACTTCAACCCACGGCAGAGGCAGGCCGACGCCACCCTCCTGGTCATCAGCGTTCACCGTGACGATACTTGAGGCCTCGGTCATCCCGTAGCACTCGTGTAGCGCGAATGCGAAGCGCTCACGGCAGGCAGTCTGTACTTCGGGCGTCGCTCCGGCCCCCCACGCAACCCGCACACGGTTGTCCCGTTCGAGTGGATCGACGGGCAGCTGCAGGAGGATCTGCAAGACACCTCCCAGGTAATGGATATGGGTCGCGTCGTATGCCCGGACGTCGCTCCAGAAGCGTGAGGCACTGAATCGTGAGACGAGCGCCAGCGAGACCTCAGCGAAGAGTGGCAGGAATACGACCTGCGCACCGCCGATGTGAAAGAGCGGCTCCCATACAAAGAACACGTCGCCCGCCACGGGTGCAGACACCTCAAGCGCACCAAGCACCGCCGCGCGGAGCATCGTTTCCGTGACGAGTGCCCCCTTCGGTGGGCCCGTCGTCCCTGAGGTGTACATGAGCAGACATGCCCCGGCTCGATCTTCGGCTTCCTGTTGCGACCGGTGTCGCCCGATCAGCACAACGAAGCGCACCGGGTGCGAGAGCGCACCGGCGAAGTCAGCCGCGCACCCTTCGTCCCGCACCGCTGGGTCCTGCGTCAGTGCGGCCGCCGGATCTGCGATGATGTGCGTCGCCCCGGAGTCCGCGAGCTGGTGCGCAAGCGGTGTCCCGATGAGTTGCGTGTTGAGCGGGATCCACAGAGCCCCAAGCTCGAGCAGAGCAAAGATTGAAACGACGTGGTCGCAACCGACCGGAAGTGACAGCGCGACACGCGAGTCTGCCGTCACCCCTCGGGAGCGGAGCTGTTCAACCATGAGCTGCACGCGGAGGAGCAGTTCAGCTGCCGTAACCGGCGCCCCCGCATCCTTCAGGTAGACCCGGTCGGGCTCTTGTGCGGCCAGCGCACGCAGGGCGTCCGAGAGCGCCGGACCATGGACGAAATCTGCCGCACGGGCGACGGCATCGCTGCTGCGTACAGCCGCTACCCCTCCCGTCAATTGTTCTTCTTCGAAACGAAGCTGGTCGCGGTGCGCTGGGGCTCACCGTCACCATAGGCTTGCTTGTCGGCTTCCAGCGCAGCAGCAAACGCTTCGGTGAGACCGGGCATGAGCGTCGCGCGGACACGCTGCTTCGTCAGCGCGAAGGCCTGCTTCGGAAGGCTCGCGAGGCTCCGAGCAAGCTCGACGCTGCGCGAGAGCACCTCGTCCTCCGGGACAACCTCCGCGATCATGCCGAGCGCGGCGGCGGCCTCTGCGGTGAGCAGTTCTCCGGTCAGCATCATTTCCGCGGTCTTGCTGTAGCCGACGGACTGCCAGGTGAGATACATGCCGGTGATGCTCGGGATTCCAGATTTCACCTCGGGCTGGCCGATTCGCACGCCGGGGTGTGCGATGCGCACGTCACACAGCAAGGACAGCTGGTAGCCCGACCCTGCGGTGACGCCGTTGAGCGCGGCGATCACAGGCTTCGAGTTGGAGAGCACGGCGTCGTACACCTCGTAGAACGTGTCGAGCCATTCTTCGACATCTGAGGGTGTGAAATCGGCGACCTCGTTGAGATCCTGCCCCGCGCAGAATGCGCGATCCCCTGCCCCGGTGAGGACGATCGCCTCGACCTCTGGGTCGCGATCGAGTGCATCGAGCTTCACCTTCATGTCGCGCTGCATTGCCTGAGTCCAGGCGTTCATCGCAGTCGGGTTGTTGATGGTGAGGATCGCGATGCCGTCGTTCTTCGCGATATCTAGCTGGGCCATGGAAACTCCTTTTGTGGTCGGTGAGTGGGGGTAAACGAAGTGGTTACTGTGTGACGACTGGCGTCTTGCCGGTGAGTGTGTCGAAGGCCGCGCCAACCGGTGCCCGCTGTTTCGGACCAAACGCACTGCCAAGCCAAAGCGCGAGCAGGCCGGCGAGGAAGCCAGGCACAAGCTCGTACAGGCCGATGGTGTCGAACTCGCGGTAGAGAATGACGGTCAGGCCGCCGGCGATGATGCTGAGCATGACCCCGAACCAGGTCGCCTTCTTTGAGTAGAGGGCGGCAAGAATCGCAGGGCCGAACGCTGCGCCGAACCCAGCCCAGGCGTACCCGACGAGGTCGAGGATGGAGCCGCCTTGGAGGGCGACAAAGAGACCGATACCAGCGCACAGCAGGACTCCCAGTCGGCTCATCCAGACGAGCGTCTTGGCCGGCGCATCTTTGTTGATGAACGCACGGTAGAAATCTTCGGTGAGTGTTGCCGACGCAACGACCAGCTGCGAATCGGCAGTGCTCATGACCGCCGACAGCACTCCTGCGAGGAAGATCCCAGCTACCCAGCTCGGGAAGAGCTCCCCGACGAGCAGCATGTAGGCGTCCTCGGGGTTTTCGAGCCCTGGCCCAAAGAGCGCGATCGCTGCGAACCCGATAATGCCTGCGGATCCGAGCAGCGTGATCGAGAGCACGATGCCAATGCGGGCGCCGCCGCGGGCCGACTTGGCTGAACGCATGCCCATAAACCTTGCGAGGATATGCGGCGAGCCGAAATAGCCCACAGCCCAGGCGAGCGCCGAGATAATCGCGACGAAGGGCACAGAACTCGTCGTCATCCAGCTGTCGCCGACCATTTCGACGCCCTTGAACGGGTTCAGAAGATCCGGGTTCTGTTCGGTCACCGCTGCGAAAAAGCCACCTGGGCCACCGAGCCGAATGACCGCTGCGATCGAGATAGCGACGAGGCTGCCGAACATCAGGAATCCCTGAACGAGGTCTGTGTAGCTACTCGCCAGGTAGCCACCGAGCGACGAGTACACAGTGACAACAATCGCGCCAACGATGGTGCCGACGAGGATTGTCGTGCCGAAGATCTGCGAGAAGATCACCCCGGTCGCGATGAACGCAGAGCCGAGGTAAATGATGTAGAACACGATGATAAAGACAGCGGTGACCGACCGCAGCGAGTTACTGTGGAAGCGGTTGGCAAAGAAGCCAGGCAGCGTCACCGACTCGTTCGTATCGGTGGCATCTCGCCAATCATTGAGCCGTTCAGAGTACGTGCGGAGCCGTGCGGCGAGGAAGCGCCAGCTGAGGTAGAAGCCGGCGGTGAGGCCGATGATCATCCAGACGTTGCGCATGCCGCTGATGTAAAACGCGCCTGGCAAGCCGAAGAATACCCACTGGCTGGAGTCGGTCGCTTTCGCGCTGACGGCGGTGACGAACGTGCCGAGGGTACGACCGCCAATCGCAAAATCACCCATGGTGTTGTTTCGTTTGTAGGCCCAGATCCCGATTGCGAGTACTGCGGCGAGATACACCACAAACACAATCACTGTGGACGGATTCACGTCAGTAGACATTTGAAAAACTCCTTTGTTCCTCAAGCCAGAGGTTCGGCGCACTGCAACTAGCATTAACGTTATCGAGGACTCGAGGCCCGAATGTGTCGCAAGGGCGACAGATTTCGAGGCTATGCATTAATATCACTTACGAACCGCAACGATGCGAACCAGGAGGTTGCCTTCCATGCCGATCGACGTCCGAACGCTGTCCACGCTGCGCGAGGTCATGCGCCAGGGCTCTTTTGCCGCCGCCGCCAGAGAGCTCGGCTACACCGCCTCAGCGCTGTCACAGCAGATCTCCGGGCTCGAACGCGCACTGGGCGTTCAACTCTTCGAGCGCGAGGCCAAGCGCATCGTGCCCACGGAGGCCGCAGAGTACCTCGTCCAACGCTCTACCGAACTCTTCGCGCTACTCAGGCAGATCGACCTTGATGTTGGCAGGCTCGGGGCAGGCCAGGCAGGCCGACTCCGGATCGGCAGCTTTCACAGCGCCGGCGGGAAGCTTCTCGGGAAAGCCATCGCACAATTCTTGGTGCGGCGGCGCGACACCGAGATCACGCTCGACGAGGGCGAGCCGCACGAGCTCTTTCCACGGGTTGCCGACGGCTCCATCGACATCGCGCTCGGATTTGAGTACGAGCTCGTGCCCGCCTCGTTCCCTCCCGGGCTGCGACTTGAAACGGTAGCGACAGAAGACCTGCTTGTCGTTGCCCCCGCAAAGCATCGGCTCAGCGCGAAATCTAGTGTGCGTCTTGACGAGTTGCGCGAAGAGACCTGGGCCGCGCATCTCCCAGATACACCAGCGAACCGGTGCCTCCATACGTACACGGCGGCGGCGGGCTTTACGCCGGCGGTAGCGTTTCACAGCAACAACCCCGGCACTATCCTCGGCCTCGTGGACTCAGGTCTCGCGATCGCCCTCATGCCGCGGATATCACTGCAGGGGCGGAGCGAAGCAGTCTCGGTACTGCAGCTCGCGGATCCACCGCCGAGCCGGTACATCATCGCGGCACTACGGGAGACGGATACCAGTCCACTCTCGGAAGCATTCCTGCACGCGCTGCGCACGAGCGCGCAGCTCGTCACGGGGTGACCGGCGGGAGATCCGGCGCCATGCAGATCGACGTGTTACTCGAACGCGGGCCGCATCTGAATGTAGGTGTCGGCTGAGCGCTGGAAAGCATCAATTTGCGGCACCAGACGCGTGAAGTGCTCCGTCTCGCAGTGCGCGTCAAGCGCGGCCCGATCGGGCCAGGTCTCGAGGAAAATGAAGTGCCCCGGGTCCTCACGGTCGATGCAGAGCTCGTAGCTGATGTTCAACGGCTCGAGCCGCGTCAGTGCAACGAGCTCACGGTACAGCGGCATCACCGTCTCGATCGCGTCGAGCCGAATAAAATCCTGGGCGATGACTTTCAGCATGCGCCCAACGGTATCTCAGCTGTCGAGCGAGTCGGCACGCTGCTTGGGCTTCTTCTTCGCCCCGATAAGCAGCGCTGCACCGATCACTCCGAAGAGCGGCCGGTAGTAGCGGCGATCCAGATCTTGGAAGCGTGCACCGGGAGCCGGGCGCCCGAGCAGTTGCAGCGCAGCCTCGCCCCCAAACGCAGCGCGAGCGAGCATCGCCGTTCCGGCGAGTCGGCGCAGACCGACGACGGCCCGGCCCTCGCCCAGCGCACCAGCGGCAACTGCGCCACCTGCGAGCGCGGTGCCGGCGACAACCCAGGTGGACTGCGCGTCGGGGAGCTCCTTCGAACTTCCAACGACGGCCTCGCCCAACCGCTTCGCGTTACGCTCTGGCCACGTAGAGCCAGAGGCCCAAATTGCATGAAGGGCGCCAGCGGCGGTCAACCCCGCCCATCCGATTACTCGTGCTGCGCTTCGAAGTCCACTCATCTGTCGCCCTCCATCTAGTTGGGATTTACTCCCAGCGGTTCGGATCCATATCGCTAATAATGTGCCGGATCGTGCCCGAGTGCGATCGCATCACGATGCTCTCCGCACGCACGAACGGGCCTCGGCGCTCCACACCGGTAACGAAGTCAGCGTCGGTGATGCCGGTGGCCACGAAGTAGCAGTTGTCGCTCGCGACGAGGTCGTTCGCCTCGAGCACACGCTCGAAGTCGTGTCCCGCATCGAGTGCGCGCTGACGCTCGTCGTCGTCGGTCGACCAGAGTCGGCCCTGGATGACGCCGCCAAGAGCCTTCACGGCACACGCGGTGATGATGCCCTCGGGCGTGCCGCCGATGCCAACGCACAGGTCAATGCCTGAGTCCCAGCGCGCAGCGTTCACGCCGCCAGCGACGTCGCCGTCCATGATGAGGCGCGTGCCAGCGCCAGCCTCGCGGATGTCCGCGATGAGCTGAGTGTGGCGGGGGCGATCGAGCACGGCAACACGGATGTCTGAGACGTCGACGCCCTTCACCTTTGCGAGGGCGCGAATGTTCTCACCAATGGGATTGCGAATGTCGACAACGCCGACGCCCTCGGGGCCCGCAACAAGCTTGTCCATGTAGAACACGGCAGACGGGTCGTACATGCTGCCGCGATCGGCTACGGCGATAACGGAGAGCGCACCTGGGCGGCCCTCTGCGGTGAGGCGGGTGCCGTCAATCGGGTCTACAGCGACGTCGCAGTCAGCGCCGAGGCCGTTGCCGACGCGCTCGCCGTTGTACAGCCACGGAGCGTCGTCCTTCTCCCCCTCACCGATCACGACGGTGCCGTTCATGTTCACGGTTGCGAGGAAGCGTCGCATCGCGTCGACCGCAGCGCCATCAGCTGCGTTCTTGTCTCCGCGGCCAATCCACGGGGTCGAACGCATTGCTGCAGCTTCGGTCGCGCGGACGAGCTCCATCGCGAGGTTCCGGTCGGGCTGCCAGTCGTCGAGCGAAAGAGGATCAGTCATACCCATAAGACTACCGCGTAGACTGGGCGTTGCAGTGCGGCCAGGTGACGAAGTTTCGTGACGTGGCCCTTCACACTGCCAAGACTCAACATGTGTTGCCGTTCGGGAAGCGAGCAACCATCATCTACGCCAAGGAGCACACATGCCCGTCGCAACTCCGGAACAGTACGCAGCAATGCTTGACGCCGCCAAGTCAGGCGGATTCGCTTTTCCTGCGGTCAACGTTTCGAGCTCGCAGACCATCAACTCCGCCATCCAGGGTTTCGCTGAGGCGGGCTCTGATGGAATCATCCAGGTGAGCTTTGGTGGCGCCGACTACCTCGCAGGCCACACTGTGAAGAACCGTGCGGGCGGCGCCATCGCGTTCGCCAAGTACGCCGAAGAGGTCGCGAAGGCCTACGACGTTACCGTGGCACTCCACACCGACCACTGCCCCAAGCAGCATCTGGACAGCTTCGTCCTGCCCCTGCTCGAGGCAAGCGAAGAGCGCGTGAAGGGCGGGGGCCTCCCGTACTTCCAGTCGCACATGTGGGACGGATCGGCCGTGCCACTCGGCGAGAACCTCGACATTGCGAAGGAGCTGCTCCCCCGCATGGCCGCGGCTGGCATCATCCTTGAGGTCGAGATCGGCATCGTCGGTGGCGAAGAAGACGGCATCAGCCACGAGATCAACGACAGCCTGTATTCGACACTCGAGGACGGCGTCGCCACTGTCGAGGCGCTCGGCCTCGGCGAGCAGGGTCGCTACCTCACCGCCCTCACCTTCGGCAACGTGCACGGCGTGTACAAGCCCGGTGGTGTGCGCCTCCGTCCCGAGCTGCTCGCTGAGATCCAGGATGGTCTGCAGGCGAAGTACGGCACTGGCAAGAACCCCCTCGACCTCGTGTTCCACGGCGGCTCGGGTTCATCGGCAGAGGAGATCGCCGAGGCAGTGCGTAACGGCGTCATCAAGATGAACATCGACACCGACACGCAGTACGCGTTCACCCGCCCGGTCGTCGATTTCATGTTTAAGAACTACGACGAGATCTTGAAGATCGACGGTGAGGTCGGCAACAAGAAGATCTATGACCCGCGCGCATGGGGCCGGGCTGCCGAGAGCGGCATGGCCGCACGCATTGCCCTCGCTGCCGAGCAGCTCGGATCAGCAGGAAAGTCGGTGAGCGCATAGTGGCAGACACTCCCAACGACCGGCCCGAGGCTCCCGAGCCGACGGCCCCCGAAGCCGAGCCGGATGCTGCACCAGCTCCCTCCGCGGCGTCGGCTCCCCTGACGGCACCTCAGGAACCGGTGACCCCGACCCTCCCGGTTCCCGCACCAGCTCCGAAGCCTGACACGCGCCCGCGCCCGGAATTTGGCGAGTACGCGCCCGAGGGTTGGGAATGGAAGCCAGAGGGTGAGGATGCCGCTGCCTCCTCCGGCACGGCAGTCGGCACACCCCAGCAGCGCTCCGGCGCTGGGCGTGCCTCGGCACCGGGAACGGTGCAGGGTGTGCCACATAACCTTGGCTCCGGTATCGCTCGCCCGGCACGCAAGGCGGCGTCAAAGGGCTCCGCGGCGACTCCGGCCGCCGGTGAGCCGTACCGCGGGCAGACGCCGGGACAGCCCGCCGCTCCGCGCCAGGCACAGCAGTTCCAGGCGCCAGCGCAGGGCATGGCCGGCTACCAGAAGCCTCCGAACATGGCCGACAGGATCGTCACGATCCTGCTGCTCGTGTTCGGCGGCTTCGGCGCGCTCCAGTCTGCCTTCGCGATGATGGGCATGAGCACCATGTTTAAGGTGATGGAGGACGCGCCAGGAGTGACCGAGCTCACCCCGCCGGTTTGGCTCGATCTCACCGGCAAGGTCACCGGCATGGTGCTGCTCGTGTTGTACGGGCTGGTGCTCGTCTACTCGATCCGCCGGCTCCGCGCGCGCAAGCTCACGTTCTGGGCCCCGCTCGCAGCGGGCATGCTTGCGTTTATCGTGGTCGTGACGATCGTCGCAGCCGCCATGGTGCAGACGCCTGAGCTCATGGAGATCATGCGAGATCCACAGGCCTCAACCGAGCTCCTGAATTATCTGCAGGGCTTCCCGTCGAATTAGCGCCCTGAGGCCTGCACACACGCCACTCGTTTCCTGAGGATCCGGGTGGCGTGTGTGCGTTCCGGAGTCCCTCGCCGCGGTGTACCGGCCACACACCCACCCTCGCAGTCAGCTACGCTGAACCCATGAGTTCACCGTCGAGTTCTGATTCAGCAGCGCCGCCCACACCATCGGGCACCGCCCAGGGCGCGAGCCCCAAACTTCCCGCTGGCAGCGTCGCTCGCTACGCGGCTGGCTCGCTCGCGACCGGCGGTTTCGCGACGCTTCCTGGCCTCGTACTCGTCTACTACCTCACGGACTCACTCGGTGTCACCGCGCTCGTCGCTGGGCTCATCGTCACACTCGCAAAAGTGTGGGACGTCGTCATCGGCCCCATCATCGGCGGTCTCAGCGACCGCGCGCTCGCTCGCACCGGATCCCGGCGCGGGCCGATGCTCGTCGGAGTGGTTGGCCTCCCCATCGCGTTCGTGCTCATGTTTGCGGTTCCGCCGGGGCTCTCCCCCGCGGTGTCGGCCATCTGGGTGCTCGTCGCCTTCGTCGCAGCTGCAACCTTCTTCAGCATGTTCCAGATCCCGTACATCTCGCTCCCCTCGGAACTCACCGACGGCTATAAAGAGCGCACACGGCTGCTCACCTGGCGCGTCGTTGTGCTCACGATCGCGATCCTGCTGTTTGGTGCTGGCGGCCCCGAGATCCGCGACCTCTTCCCCAACAATCAGCTCCTCGGCTACCTCATCATGGCGATCGCCGCAGCCGCGCTGCTCGGCGTCAGCCTGTGGATCGCTTCGACCGTGGCGCCCCGCGGCACTCCGACGATGGCGGCACACGGCGGCCCCCGCGCCTTCTCCCTCGTGCACTACCGCGAGGGCCTCAGGGCGTTGCGCGACAGCCAGCCGTTCCGCGCGCTGCTCGCGACGTTCATGCTGCAGGGTCTCGCGACCGGGCTCATGCTTGCCGGCGCACAGTACGTCGCGACGTGGGTGCTGGATTCGCAGGGCGCCGTGACGATCCTGTTCGTTTCGCTCATCGCACCCGCGCTGCTCTTCGCCCCCGTGTGGCGGTGGATCGCGGATCGCGTCGGCAAGGTGCGCACGTTCCGCATCGCGAGTCTCCTGTTTCTCGTCGCAACAGTCGTCCTCATTGGCATGCTGCTCTGGCCGGGCATGTGGATCCTCGTGCCCGTTGGCGTCGCGGGTGCTGCATACGCCGGCATGCAGACGATGCCGATGGCTATGCTGCCAGACGTCATGAGCCACGACGCCGCCCGCTCCGGCGGTGGAGAGGCACGCGCTGGCGTCTTCGGCGGCGTCTGGACCGCGGGCGAGACCGCCGGCATGGCGCTCGGATCAACAACGCTCGCGCTCGTGCTCGCAGCAACCGGCTACGTCGAGTCAGTCGCATCCGTGACGGTCACCCAGCCGGCGACAGCAGTCTCAGGTATTACGCTGGCGTTCAGTCTCTTCCCGGCCCTCCTCATGCTCGCAAGCCTCGCCACGCTGCGCAGCTACAAACTGTCCGAGCGCGACATCGACCCCGCTGCAGGGAGCCGACCATGAGCGCCGGCCAGACCTCGGCAGAGATCCTCGCCGAGCTCACTGCGCTGCGCAACAGTGACGCTCCGACGCACGGCGGCCGGGTGCTGTCATATGTCTACGATTCGGGCCTCGCCGAGCTCGACGACCTCGCGCGCGACGCTGCGGAGCTCACCCGACCGCTCAACGCACTCGATCCGACGACGTTCCCGTCGGTAGCTACGATGGAGCGCGACATCATCGCGTTCATGCGCAAAGCGCTGCACGGTACAACCCCTAAGTTGGGCGGCGGCCCCGTCGCCGGCAGCGTCACCAGTGGTGGGACGGAGAGCTGCCTGCTCGCGGTGAAAACTGCCCGGGATCTCTGGCGGGCTGAGAACCCCGAACTCGCAGCAAAGCTGGCCCGCGCAGGCAAGCAGCCGCGACTCGTCACAGCCGCAACCGCACACGCGGCGTTCCAAAAGGCAGCACGGTTATTCGATCTCGATTGGGATCCGGTCCCGTGCGAGCCCGACGGGTCGGTGCGGGCCGCCGGTTTCGAACGGAAACTCGGCGCAGACGTTGCCCTCGTTGTGGTCTCAGCCCCCGCATACCCCTCGGGTGCGGTCGACCCGGTTGCGCAGGTCGCCCAGGTCGCGAAGGAGTTCGCTGTGTCCTGCCACGTGGATGCCTGCTTCGGCGGCCTCGTGCTGCCGTGGTGGCCGAGCGTCGAACCGTGGGACTTCCGGGTGCCGGGCGTGACGAGCATCTCCGCCGACCTGCACAAGTTCGGATACGCCCCGAAGGGGGTCTCGGTGCTGTTGCACCGCGGACGCAGGCGGCACCGGGCCCAGTTCTTCGCGACCACGAGCTGGCCCGGTTACCCTGTCGTCAACCCGACGCTGCTCGGCTCGAAGCCTGCGTCTCCGCTGGCCGCGGCGTGGGCCATCACGAAGCGTCTCGGCAACGCCGGTTACGCCGAGCTCACGGCCTCATGTGTTCGCTCGGCAGAGGTCATCGTGCGTGAGGCGTCGCAGATCCGCGGCCTCAACGTCTGGGGCGCACCCACCGGGCCGTCTGTCGCGCTCGTCACCGACAGCGATCTCCCTGAGACCGAGCAGGTCGATCCGCACCATCTCGCCGACGAACTGGCGACGTTGGGCTTCCGCATTCAACACCAACCGGGTTTCACGCAGCCGAACGGCGTGCGACTGCCACACACGGCGCACCTCACGATCACGCCAGTCACCGAGCGGACGCTCCCCGAACTTGTCACCGCGCTGCAGGCAGCAGCGGGTGCTGTGCGCGGAAAGGCACGCGCGAACCCGCGCCTCGAATATGGCGCGCTCCAGGCCCTTGGGTACGCGCCGAAGCGGGAGGACGGCCCCTTCCGGGTCCCGTCGCCCGACATGGCATGGCGGATCCTGAAGATCGCGGGAGCCGGCGG
>NZ_LOHP01000083.1 GCF_001482305.1 Leucobacter sp. G161 | reverse complement strand
CGTTTCGCGACCGGGCGTAACCGGTTCGGGGTGAGCTCACGCGCATACACCAGCACCGCCTGCTCGTACGCGTGGCGGCGTTGTTCAGCGAGCCTGTCGAGTTCGATGGAGCGGGCGATCGTGGCCTCATCAACACCGGTCACTGTCACGTTCGTGATGACCATGCCAGCGTCGGTGATGATCTGTGCGTGTTGCAGCGAGAGCTTACCCGCGCGGGTCAGTACGGCAGTGTCGCGGTACACGTCAGCAAGGAACACGGCAAGGCCGAGCATCGAGTCCACGCGCGCTCGGATACTCCGAGCGCGAGCGCTGCTTCAGCGGTGTAGGCGCGTCTGGCCATTTCCCCGCCAGTGACGGCCTGGTAG
>NZ_LOHP01000082.1 GCF_001482305.1 Leucobacter sp. G161 | reverse complement strand
ACATCCGCAGTAAACACCGCGCCACCATTCGCAGGATCAAACGTCACCGTGTGCGACACCACAGCAAACTGCGCGAACACGGTCTGCCCGCTGGCGATCGCCTCGGTCACCGCTTGTCCACCGGTGGGGCTGTCGAACCAACCGACGAACGTGCTGCCAGCTGGTGGAGTAGGATCGACGCTCGGGAGGTCAACAGGATCACCGGGATTCGCAACTTCGAACCACCCGCCCGTTGCTGTCGAGTCACTTACGAAAGTACCTGCAGCGCCAGGGAGCGCTGGCGCGAGCCCCGACCAGGATCCGCCATTTTCAACGGCGTTAAAGCGAACGTAGTCCATCGTGTAGCTGCCCGCGTCTTGTTCGTCGCCGGCCCGATACTCAACCCCTCGCTCGTCGGCAGTCAGGCCTCCGCTGGCCGTGACAACGCGTGAAGCGGTGTGAGTGTCCGAGGTGAGCGGCGGCACAATGGCAACTGTCGGGACGGCGGCATGTTCAGCAGCGTCACGACTGTCTCCCGCTTGGACCGAGGTGTTGTTCGCCGCAGCCACCGGGCTTGCTGTCCCAAAGACACCAAGCACGAATGCGTCTTGTTGAGCAGCTGGCAGTTTGCAGCCCGCCCCGCCCGTGCATGTGAGGCCCGAGACAGAATTACTCAGGGTGAAGATGTTGTCCGAGATGGCCCCGATCGGCCGGAGGAACCCGCCAGATCCGATCGAGCTGTGCGTACCGAAATCGACTCCGCCTCGACCATCGGCCTTTGTGTTGCCCACGAACGTGCTGTTACTGATATTCACGTCGACCCGGAGGGATGCTTGGATCGCACCGCCGGTGTCTGACCCACCTGAGTCACCCGAGGAGTTGTTCACAAACGTAGAGTTACTGACCGTCATCGTGGACGAGAATGGCCGGTTCGCTGAGTCGTTACGGCCTTCAATGAAGATCGCTGCCCCGTCATCTTCCGCAATGTTTCCTTCGAAGGTGCTGTTCGTAACCACCAGCGAGCCCTTCATGCTGGAGTTTGCATTGAACACAGAAATAGCCCCACCGTCGGCACTGCCCGGAGTGCTCGCAGAGTACGTGCTGTTTCCCTGGAATAGATCGTTGTGCAGCGTAAGTAGAACGTTGGAGTTATGCAGCGCTATTGCCCCGCCCCTGGGTTGGGTCCCACCGTCTTTGAAGGAGTTGTCACGAAACAGCGAGTTCGTGATCGTGAGCCTCCCTGCGCTGCCAGCGCCAACTCTTGCCGCACCTCCGGAGTATCCGTAGCCCCCGGTCGATACGTTCTCAGTCACAGTCACGCGGTCCATCACTGTCTCTGCCGCCGCGTTGTTGCGCCCGAACGAGCATGCTGCTGCCGAAGATGCAGTGTTGCGACTGAGGGTGACGTCTTTGATGCTCAGAAGCCCGGATCCGCCTCCACCAAGGTTGAGCGCAGTCGAACCGATCCCGGAGATCGTCAGCGCCCGCAAAGAGACTGTGGCGGCATCGTTCTGTGTGGTCTGCAGACCACCGTTGCTGAGCCCAGGAGTTGGGAGGAGGGTAAGGTTCTGCAGCGTCGTTGAGGTGGTCCCGCCGACCTGAATGTTCAGGTGGTTCCCTGATGGTGGCGCCAGCAGTTAGTGGCCGGCACCGTCCACCGTGATTGTCGAACCGTGTGAGTTACTCAGCCCAACGGAAGCAGGAAGTGCCTCGGGGAAGGAGGCGCCAAGCACGATCTCGGTGTCGGTGACTGCGTCGGCAAAAGCCGTCTGTAGCTCTGGTACCGACTCCACGGTCACAGAAGTGGCTGCGTGTGCAGTCGCGCTTCCGAGCAGTGGCGATGCGATGAGTGCCGCAGCGACTGTGAGCACCGAGAGCACTCGAGGGACACGCCAGCTTCGAGTTGCACTTTCGATACGCACATTTCTTGGGTTCATACTAACAAACGCTATAGATCATCTTCGCAAAGTCAAGGTTTGACCGATGTTTGAGCGATGAAATTCCCAAATCTGAGTAGTGCGCTTGCCCGGCACTCAATTCACAGACGTTGCAGCTGAGGGCCTTCGGACCAGTCCTTGGGGAGAACGCAACTTCGTGTGCGACTCGAAAGCTCGAGCATTCCCCAACGCCCGCTCAGCATCGATCAACGTGCTACAGACCGCGGTGAGCTAGGAGCGTGTCCATCTCCGGTCAAGCCTGTTCGCAGTCACGATTCCCCGTCGCCTCAATGTCAACCACGCCCAATTTCTGGTAGTTCTCCCTGATGTAGCGGGGACGCTGTTCGACCCGACAACCAGCGAGGTCTGCGATCATCGATTGCTCTGTCGAGGCACTCCCGATCTGGCATAGCTATCGTCGATGACAGATCTACCGGGCCCCGCCCCACACATCGAAGCCGAGCTTCACGATGAGCGCCCCGACGATGATGAGGAAGAGCACACGCACGAACTTGGCGCCACGCGCGATCGCCATCCGCGACCCGAGGACGCTGCCAGCAACGTTGGCAACGGCCATGAGGAGGCCGAGCGGCCAGAGCACCGCCCCGAGCGGGATGAACAGGATGAGTGCACCGAGGTTGGTCGCGAAGTTCACGATCTTCGCTTGCGCGCTCGCCATGAGAAAGTCGTAGCCGAGCAGTCCGACGAGCGCGATCACGAGGAACGTACCAGTACCGGGGCCAATGAGTCCGTCGTAGAAACCGATCGCCGCGCCTGCGATGCCGGCGAGCCCGACGTGTTTCGCACCTGAGTACTTGAGTTTCGTGACCGCGCCGAGCGCCGGTTTGAAGATCGTGATGAGCGCGACGACGATGAGCGCAACCATGATGATCGGTGTGAACACTTCGGCGGGTAGGAAGGCTGCAAGCGACGCCCCGCCGATCGCGGCGAGCAGCGCAACGATCGCCATCGGCAGCGCCGTCGTCAAGCTCGGGCGCACGCTCCGGTAGTAGCTCACGCTGCTCGCGGCAGTGCCGAACACCGATGCGAGCTTGTTCGTAGCCAACGCCTGCACTGGAGTGAGGCCGGGAACGAGCAGCAGCGCAGGCAGTTGGATGAGCCCGCCGCCGCCGACGACCGCGTCAACCCAGCCGGCCGCAAACGCGGCAAGGAGCAGGAGCAGGATGCCGCCCCAGTCGAGGCCGTCGACGCCGATGTCGAACGGCAACGCGAGAGCTGCGTGCAGCGCGAGCTGGCTCATAACATGGGGCCTTTCGGGAGGAACGGCGTCGCAGGAAGCACAGCGCACGGGGCCCCGCCTCGCGGAGCCCCGTGTGGCTTACGGGCGGTCGTGCTGTACCGAGAGTACCTCGGTGAGCGTGCCGTCGAGGTGCAGGCGCGGATCGCCAGGCTGCACCGGAACCGTGCCGGTCGACGTCGTCTCACCGCCGGCCGTCCCGGGGCCGCTCCGCAGTCGCTTCTCAACGATGTGCGCAATCCACGACATGATGAGACACATCACGATGTAGATGCCACCGATGACGAACGCTGACTGGAGCAGCGGTCGTTCGAACTGCGCATTGCTGCTGAGCTGCTTCGCAAGGTACAGCAGCTCAGGGTAGGTAATGATGAAGCCGAGCGCGGTGTCCTTCATGGTGACGACGAGCTGCGCGATGATGACGGGCAGCATCGCCCGGACCGCCTGCGGCAGCAGGATGAGCCGCATGACGCCGCTCTTGCGCAGCCCGATCGCGTAGCCTGCCTCTTTCTGGCCGCGCGGCAGCGATTCGATGCCAGCGCGGAGCGCCTCAGCAAGGACCGAGCCGTTGTAGACCACCAGGGCGATGACGACTGCCCAATAGGGTTCCATCTTGACACCCACCGACGGCAGACCGTAGTAGAGGAGCATCATCATGACGAGCACGGGAACGGCGCGGAAGAGCTCGGTGATCGCCATGAATGGCGCCCGCACCCAGCGGTGGTCGGAGAGCCGGCCGATCGCGAGCACGAACCCGAGCACGAGGCTGAGCACCGCGGCGAGACCGAAGGCGGCGAGCGTCTTCCCGAGCGCGGTGAGGATCTGCTCCCAGATCACGGTGTAGGTGAAAATGCCCCACTTCGTTGCCGAGAACTGGCCCGACAGCGCGAAACGGTAGACGAGGAACGCGACGACCGCGAGGACGACAACCACCGTCGCGACCGCGATCAGGCGGTTGCGCATGATTGCCTTCGGGCCCGGAACGTCGTACAGCACTGAGGTGCTCATCGCACGATCCTCCATTTCTTCTCAAGCCGGTTCTGGATCGCGCTGAGCACGAATACCAAGACCACGAATACGAGCGCGACCCAGAGCAGCACTTCCATCGGGCTACCCGGCCGGTCGCCCGAGTCGTTGACGGTGGCGCGGAGCGCAGCGAGCTCGGAGACCGAGAAGCCCGCGGCGATCGTCGTGTTCTTCAGGAGTGCGATAAACACGCTCATCATGGGTGGCACGACGGAGCGAAAGGCCTGCGGGAGGACGACGTTCGTCATGACCTGTCCGAAGGGAAGTCCGATCGCGCGAGCGGCCTCGGCCTGCCCGACGGGAACGGTGTTGATGCCGGCGCGGATCACCTCTGCGACGTAGGTCGCGGTGTAGATACCGATCGCCAGGATGCCGAGCACGAGCGGGCTCAGGCGTGGCAGCCCGAGAGCCGGGTAGCCGCGGACGAAGAAGAAGAACACGAGCGTCAGGGGCGTGTTACGGATGATGTTCACGTACACCGTGCCGACGCCGCGGGCGATGGGAACGGGCGACACCCGCATCGCGCCGACGATCAGGCCGAGCACCAGGGCGATGACCCCACCACCCGCGAACACGATGAGCGTGTTCTTGATCGCGGTCCCCCAGAGGTCTAGGTTCCCGAAGATGACGTCCATTCGTCTTCCTTCTGTGAGATGAAACTCGGGGGTGGAATGCGCCACCCCCGAGCTTCAGAACTGAGGTCGCTTAGTACGCGTCGACCGCGGGCTGTTCGACCGTGATGCCGGAGTCGCCGAGGTTCTGGTCGAAGATCTTCGTCCAGACGTCGCCGCCGTCGGTGAACATGTCGTTGATGTGTGCGCGGAGCACGTCATCGCCCTTTGCGAGGCCCACGCCGTACTGCTCCTCGGTGAAGACGGGGCCGCTCGTGACCATGAGCTTCTCCGGCTGCTGCGCGGCGTAGCCGATGAGGATCGCCTGATCGGTGGTGACCGCATCGACCTGGCCGTTCACGAGGTTCTCGACGCATGCCGAGTAGAGGTCGAACTCCTGCGGATCAATCTCCGGGAAGTTCTCCTTGATATTCTGGATCGGAGTTGAGCCGGTCGCCGAGCAAACAGTCTTGCCGTTGAGCTCTTCGAGCTTCTGGAAGTCGGTTTCGCCCTGGCGTACGAGGAGGCCCTGGCCGGTGATGAAGTACGGGCCGGCAAAATCGATCTCGGTCTTGCGCTTGTCGTTGATCGAGTAGGTGCCGACGTAGTAGTCGACATCACCGTTCACAATCGCCTGTTCGCGGTTTGCCGAGGCGATGGCCTTGTACTTGATGTCGTCCTCGTCCATGCCAAGCGACGCAGCGATCCAGCGGGCGATGTCGACGTCGAAGCCGCTTCGCTCCTGGGTGACGTTGTCGAAGTATCCGAGGCCAGGCTGGTCTTCCTTGACGCCGATGACAACCTTGCCGCGCTCCTGAATCTTGTCGAAGGTCGGGCTGCCCTCAAGGCTGACGCCTTCTTCGACGGTCCACGGGGTGCTCGCTGCTGCGGGCTCCGAGCCGCCGTCGCCCTCCGGCGCTGCCGGGCTGCCGCTGTTGCAGCCGGTGAGGACGAGCGCGGCCGCTGCGACGAGGCCTGCTGCTGCGAAAGCTTTCTTGAATCGCATGGTGCGTTCCTTTCGGTTGGGACTGGGCTGCCCGGTGCGGGCCGCCCGTCGGATTAGTTCGTGATGAGCTTGGACAGGAAGTCCTTTGCTCGGTCACTCTGCGGGTTCGTAAAGAATTCGTCTGGGGTCGCCGATTCGATGATGCGACCGTCGGCCATGAATACGACGCGGTCGGCGGCTTTGCGGGCGAAGCCCATCTCGTGGGTGACGACGACCATCGTCATACCGTCTTTCGCGAGGCCGACCATGACGTCGAGCACCTCGTTGATCATCTCGGGGTCGAGCGCGCTGGTCGGCTCGTCGAAGAGCATGACCTTGGGCTTCATCGCGAGGGCGCGTGCGATGGCGACGCGCTGCTGCTGCCCGCCGGAGAGCTGCGCGGGGAGCTTCGTTGCCTGCTTGTCTACGCCCACGCGGGTGAGGAGCTCCATGGCTTCCTTGTTCGCGTCGGCCTTCGATTTGCCCAGCACCTTGATGGGGCCGAGCGTCACGTTCTCGAGGATCGTCAGGTGCGCGAACAGGTTGAACGATTGGAACACCATCCCGACATCGGCGCGGAGCTTCGCGAGCCCCTTGCCCTCAGCCGGGAGTTCCTTGCCGTCGATGCGGATCGAGCCGCTCGTGATGGTCTCGAGACGATTGATCGAGCGGCACAGCGTCGACTTACCGGAGCCAGATGGCCCGATCACAACGACGACCTCGCCGCGGTCGACCGTGAGGTTCACGTCGGTCAGCGCCTGGAATTCGCCGTAGTGCTTCTGCACGTTCTCGACGACGACCAGCGGTTCGCTCGCACTCATCTATGTTCCACCTTTGGATCCTGACCGCGAGCGCGGACTGCGCTGCGTCGGCACACTGCTTGGGTTGCCTGGTTCGAGGAGCGCTTGAAATGCTCGTCCTTGAACCGATCAGCATCACGCTAGTGAAAATCCACCTCCGAAGTCACGGGCATTGAGGCTTTCTTGAGCCTTGCCTTGAGCTTTTCTTGAGGTTCGGTGCGAGGCTTAGCCGCGGCTCTGCACGTAGTACTCGGCCGCACCTGCGTGTAGCGGCAGTGGACTCGTGAATATCGCCTGCCTCCGGTCAAGGAGCGCCGCCGCTGGCACCGACTGGGCGATCTCAGTGCGCGACTCGAAGAGCGTCTGCGTCATCTCGTACACCAGCCGCTCCGGCGCGTCCGTCGATGTGATGAGGTAGTTCGGCACGGTCATCGTCTCGACGGCTGCGTCGGTGCCGTAGATGCCCAGCGGGAAGTCGGACAGCCGGTAGACGCCAGCATGGCCCGGGTTCACTTTCTCAACGGTCTCCGGGCGGATCGGCAGCATCCGCAGCGGGGTCGTCTTCGACAACACTTTGATCCCGGGGGTCGGAATCCCCCCGACCCAGAAGAACGCATCGATCTCACCTCGGGAGAGTGCCTCGGCCGAGTCGAGGATGCTGAGGTCGACGCTCACGAAGTCGCCCTGTTCGACCCCAGCCGCACGCAGCACTCGGTCAGCGATGACAGTGACCCCCGAGTTCGCCTCCCCGACCGATACCCGCAGGCCAGCGAGGTCCGGGATTTCGGTGGCGGGGGAATCTGCGGGGACGACGACCTGCACATACTCGTCGTAGACCCGGGCGACACCGGCCACCGGGAGCGGCTCGTCAAACGCGCCGACCCCGGCGACCGCGTCGGCCGCCGCGTCGGCCTGGGCGAACCCGAGAATCGCTTCGCCGCGTCCCACTCGCAGCAGGTTGTCAACGGAGCCGCCGGTCTCGTCGACCGCAATGTCGAAGCCGGTATCGCGGAGATGCTCCGCGAGCGCGCCGCCGTAGGAATAGTAGATTCCCGTCGATGCCCCGCCTGCGATCCGGTGGCTACCCGAGTCGCGGATCTCGGAACCGCACCCGGCGAGCGCTCCCACTCCGAGCAGCGCGGTGAGGGACAGCGCGAGCGCGCGTGCAGCGCGGCGGCCCAACGGAATCGAGTTACGCATCGGCGTCTCCCCCCGGCGCTGCGGCGGCGTCTGCGGCGGTGCTGGCCGGCAACACGAGTGTCACTTCGAGGCCCCCACCGTCGGGTGAGCGCAGCTCGATCCTACCGCCGAGCGCTTCCATGAGGTCTGACGCGATCGCGAGTCCGAGCCCCGATCCCGGCACGTTTTGGTCCTGTGGGCTGCGCCAGAACCGTTCGGTCGCCTGCTCCAGCTGGTCGGCTGCAAGCCCGCGGCCCCGATCCCGCACCGAGATGACGTGCGAGCCCTCCGTCTCGGCTACGCGCAGCTCGATCACGCTGCCACGCGGCGCGAACTTCAGGGCGTTGTCGATGATGGCGTCAAGTGCGCTCTCGACGGCCATCCGGTCCGTCGCGTTGAGTACAGGGCCGTCCGTGAGCGTGTGGAACACGACCCAGCGATCCGCCGCGCGATCGTGCCACCCCGCTGCGCGATCCGCAGCAAGCTCCGACAGATCCACCGCGACGAAGGATGAGTCTGACTTTCCATCGCGCGCGACATTGAGCAGCGTGTCGAGGATGCGGGTCATGCGCCGACCTTCGTCGCGTGCGTGCTCAACGTCATCGATCCACCCCTCGTCGAGCCCGGTCGCGAGATATTCGACGCGCATGAGCAGCGCCCCGAGCGGGTTGCGCAGTTCGTGCGAGGCGTTCATGACGAACTCCTGCTGCCGCGTCATGACCCGCTCGATCTCCTCGGCCATCTGGTTGAACATGCGCACCATGCGTCGCGCCTCGGGCGGCCCTGTCTCGTCATCGATCCGGGCCCCCATCTCGCCGTGCTCGATCGCGGCCATCGCGCTATCGAGCCGGTGGAGTGGTTTCAGCACCCAGCTCGCGAGCCGATACACGGCCCATATGAGCCCGACAATGGTGAGGCCGCTCACAAGCACGAGCACGCTCCACTGCGTCAAGATTGCGCGGCGCGGCGCCTCGTTGCTCGTTGAGATCCGCACCGCACCGATGACGCTGCCGTCGTCAAACACGGGTTAGACGATGACGGTCTCGCCGAGTGTCAACGGCAGAGCATCGCCGACGGGCTCGCTGCGCCGACCAGCGAGTGCGAGGCTCAGCTGCTCAGTGGCTTCCTGAGTGAGGTCGGGCATCCGCACCCCCGACGCCCAGACGGTGCCCGAACGGTCGTAGACCGCCACCTTCGCGTCGTAGAGCGTCCCGAAGCGCCGCAGCTCGCTCTCGATCATCGCGGGGTCCGCTGCGCGCAGCGCCTGCCTCGCGCCCGTCGTGAAGTAGCTCAGATCGGCGAGCAGCTGGGTCGTGACCTGCTGCTGGATGGCGCGCGCGGCGCTCCAGCCGTACGCGCCGCCGAGCACGAGCAGAATGATTGTCATCGGGACGAGGAAGACCACGAAGAGACGCCGGCGCATCGCCTATTCCCCCGTCAGCCGGTATCCCACGCCGCGCACGGTCGCGATGAGCGAGGGCCGGTTGAGTTTGCGGCGGATCGAGGCCACGTGCACCTCCAGCGAACGGCTAAACCCGGCCCAGTCCGTACCCCAGACCTCGCGAATGATGCGGTCGCGGGGCGTCACCACGCCTGGGTAGCGTGCGAGCACCGCGAGAATGTCAAACTCCTTCGGGGTGAGCTCGATGTGCTCCCCGTCGGCGAGCACCATCCGGTTCACGAAGTCGATGTAGGTGCCGTCGATCTCCACGTTGGAGCTGCCGTCGGGCGAGGGCGCCATCGTTCTCGCCCGGCGGGTCACCGCTTCAATGCGGGCGATGAGCTCTCGCACGTCGTAGGGCTTCACGACGAAGTCATCGGCTCCGGCGTGCAGCCCCTTGATCCGCGACTCGACGTTACTGCGTGCGGTGGCAATGATGATCGGGACGCTACTCACACCGCGGATCCGCCGGCACACATCGAGCCCGTCCATGTCCGGGAGCCCGAGATCGAGGATCACCGCTTCGGTGTCGGCGCCAATGGCCTCGATTGCGGAGGCCCCGTTTTCGACGCGGTGTGTGGTGTAGCCGGCTTGGCGCAGGTAGGCACTCAGCGCCTCGGCGACGCGTGCGTCGTCTTCGACGATCAGGATCTTCATCTTTGTCTTCCCACTGCTCATGCCCGGTATGCGCTCTTGGTTACCCAGGGTAGACCGTCGACACGTGGTTCGCTCCGCAGGCGCCGGCGTTCTGGGTCGCTGGGGCACGAAACCCGGGGCGCCTGAGACCTCCGGACCCGAGTGTGTTGCCTGCGGGTGCCCGGCCTACACATGAACTACCGAGAGCACTCACGCAGAAAAGATCTTTGACTTCCTCAGTCTGCTCCGAACACTACTCAACCTCGGCTATCGCAACCAGTGCGTCCCCTCACATCGGCGTTCCCCGCCATATGTTGGAAACGGGTTGAGTCACACTCCGACGAGGGAGCAGGGCGCCTTGGGGCACGAGCACTCTCGTCGGTTCACAACGGTATTTGGTCTGCTTCTTTTCGTGTGGGGTCGAGCTTCCCAACCCAGCACAGCAGGAAGCAAAGGAACCATGAAAAGCACCACCGTACGACACAGCCGGGGTCGCCTGGCTGTCCCCGGACTCATACTCGGCAGCGCGCTAGCCCTCAGCCTCGCCTCGCCAGCGCTCGCGCTCGAGACGCCGCGTGAGCCCGCCGCCATCGAGGCCTCGGAACGCGCAGCTCAGACCACATTTACCCCGGATCTGCAGACTGCAATCGAGATCGGTGACGAGTCCCGCCCGAGCGACTTCATTGCCTCCGCGGACGGGGCCTGGGGGTTCGCGGCCGGGGACGAACTCAGTGAGCTCGTGATCATCGATATGGCAGCTCGCGCCGTTGCGGATCGCATCCCGTTTCCCGGTGAGGGCGCCGAATATGTGCGACTCAGCCCCGATGGTAGCCTCGCGTACTTTGCCATCAGCACGAACGATCTCACCACGGGTATCGGCGTTGTGGACCTCACAACCCGCACCCTGATCGATGTGTTCACCACCGTACCCAACGACATTCAGGAGATCGCGATCTCGCGTGACGGGATGTCGCTCTACGCGGTGGATCTGCGCGGCGACCTCGTGCGTCTCGACGCACACACCGGCGAGCAGCTCGCGAAGATCCGAGTCTCCGGTAAGAACATGTACGGCATGGTACTCATCAACGACGACACGCAGGTGCTCGTGAGCAGGGAACAGACCATCTCGACGTTTGACGCCGTGACGCTCGAAGAGACCAAGTCGACGCACATGCCGGGCGTGAAATCCACGTCATCGCTCAGGATCGACACCTCTGAAGAACGGGTCTACTTCTCGGATGCCTCAAGCACCACCCTCGGTGTCTTTAATCCCGCGACGGACGAGATCACTGACCTCGTCTCGGTCGGTGGCCTCATGCACCAGGTGGAGGGATACGACGACCTCAACCGCGCATTTGGCAACGTTCCCGGCTGGGACGCCATCATGGCCGCAGACTTTGACACGGGCAAGCGCGCCGAGAGCCTGCGCGATACGCCGAACCAGCCCTACTCCATCAGCAAGAACCCGGCCACCGGAGAGCTCCTCACGGCAAACGGGGGCTCACGGCTGGGTTCAAAGGGCAGCACCGTCACGATCGTGAACACCCCCAGCGTCACCGATCCCGCGGACGTCGCCGTCACGAAGCCCGGCGGAACCGTGCGATTCGAGACCAACGCCGTCGGCATCAAGCGCGGCTACGGCGGCGGCATCGTCTGGCAGTCGTCAGTCGACGGCGAAGAGTGGACCGACATTGACGATGAGTACGACGAGCAGTTCGACGTCGAGGTGACCGCAGAGACAGTGCGGCAGCAGTATCGAGTCCGGTGGTTCGACGACTTCTGGGGCCAGCACGGAGAGAGCGCGGCCGCCCGGATTGTCGCCCCGGCTCCGATGATCACCTTCGAGGGGCCGCTCGCGGAAGGCACCGTCGACGCCGAATACCCGGAGACCGTCATCACTGCCACCGGCCAGGACGACCTCGCGTGGGCCCTCGTCGACAGTGATGAGACCACCGGTCTCCCCGCGGGCCTCACGCTCGACGCGGCGACGGGAACGGTGACCGGAACGCCCACCGAAGCGGGCGACTACACGTTCACGGTCAAGGTCACCGATGTCTTCGGCGAAGATTCCCGAACATACGAGCTCACTGTGCTCGAGGCCGGCGGTCCGACAGACCCAGAGGACCCGGCTGACCCAGAAGACCCAGAGGACCCGGCTGACCCAGAGGACCCGGCAGATCCCGCAGACCCGGCTGACCCAGAAGACCCGGCAGATCCGGCTGACCCCGCAGGCCCCGGACTCCCGGACGACGGCACGGGCGGCGGCAAGCTGAGCGAGTCCGGCGGCGCATCCCCGGTCCTCCTCGGTTTGCTCGCCGCGGGAGTGATCGCAGCGGGCGGGGCAGCGCTGGTCGCAAGCCGAGTTCGAGGGTCGCGAAGCAACTAGTTCGTGACCTGTCCAAGGGTGGGGGTCGCCGGCGTCATCGCGCCGACGACCCCCAACGTGTTGAGCGCGACGGTCAGGCGGCCGTGAAGTGGGCGACGAGCCGATCCGTCAACGCCCCGGCTCGCTGCCACGGGATCGCGTGGCCCATCCCCGGCACGGTGAACATTGTCGCCCCGGGTATCGCCGCCGCGGTCGCGACACCGCCAGAAACACCGATGAGCGGGTCAGCATCCCCGTGCACCACGAGCGTCGGCACAGTGATGGCCGCGAGCCGCTCGGTTCGGTCGCCATCCGCCTGGATCGCCCCGAGCTGACGCACCGTGCCCTCGGGGTTGATCCCCCGCGTCCACGCGATTTCGGCGGTCTGTCTCGCCCGCTCCGGGTCTGAGAAGTGCCCGCCGGTGAGCGCCTCGTGGTAGCGCAGGGCGTAGGCGACGTAGGCTTCACGACTGTCCGTCGGAGCCGGCGTGAGGAACACCCATTTGCTGTCCTCGTGTGGGCGCCCGACGCCCCTGGCGCCGGTCGTGGACATCACCGAGGTGAGCGAGCGCAGCTGTGCCGGAGCGAGCAACGCGAGGTGCTGGGCGATCATGCCGCCCATCGAAATCCCAACGGCGTGCACGGGCCCCACGCCGAGGAGTTCGATGAGCTCACGCAGATCGGCCGCCATGTCGACGAGGCCGTACGCCTCGACGTTTTCGTTCAGAAGCGTTGAGGCGCCCGCGTCACGGTTGTCGGCTGCGAGCGTCGCGTAGCCTGCGTCGTGTAGACCCGCGATGAGCTCGGGTGACCAGTCGGTGCGGTGCATCGAGAGGCCAGAGATCAGCAGCACCGTGCCGAGTCGGGGTTCGCCGAGCAGCGAGTAGTTGACCGTGCCAGCCGAGATCTCGGCGGTGCTGCCCGTGTACGGTTCGAGTAGTTCGGCGATTCGAGCCTCGTCGCTGATGCGCTCCATTGCGTCCTCTTTTCCATCGTGTGCCGTCTGCCACCATCGTGCCAGCTGCGTCGGGTGCTCACTGCACTCTCTCCCACGTGGCTCCGAGAACGCCGAGTGGTGGGTTCTCTGCAGATTCGGGCGCGACATGCAGTCGGAATCCGCTAGGCGCGCGACCTGACAGGGAATACTCTTAAACGGATCAAGGAGGCTTCATGGAAGATGCCCACGCGTCGGAGCACGCTATCGAAGACCACAGCCGCAACGTCCCGCGAGCCACGACCACCTGCGGCGCGGTGGTCGGCACCGCGTATGCCGGGATCCACCGCTACCTGGGCATTCCCTACGGCAGGGCCCCGTTTGGCGTGCTGCGGTTTGCCGCTCCCGAACCCGCGCTCCCCTGGCAGGGTGACCGCGCGGCTACCGGCTTCGGCCCGACCGCGCCTCAGTCCCCGTACCGCGGCGATCTCGGTGAGCTCATCAAGGTTCCTACGATCGAGGGCACCGACATCCTCACTGTGAATGTGTGGGCGCCGGCGGATGCGACGGATCTGCCGGTCGTACTCTGGCTCCACGGCGGCGGCCTCGAGCGGGGCGCGGCCACGCAGAGCGGTTACGACGGCAGCACGTTCGCACGCGACGGAATCGTCTTCGTGTCTGCGAACTACCGGCTCGGCGCCGAGGGGTTCAGCGTGCTCGACGGCGCACCGCTCAACCTGGGGTTGCGCGACGCGCAGCTCGCGCTCGAGTGGGTGCACCGCGAGGTTGCCGCGTTCGGCGGCGATCCCGCCCGGATCACGATCATGGGCGAGTCCGCTGGCGGCGCGCTCGTTGCCGCGCTGCTCGCGCAGCCGGCGGCGCGCGCTCGCGTTGCTGGGGCCATCATTCAGTCTGGCCCGCTCGACGCCGTCGAGCCCGGCAAGGCCCGCCGCGCCTCAGACGCGCTCGCGAAGAAGCTGAAGATCCACGCCACCCGTGACGGTTTCTCGGCCGCCGCGCCCGGAGAACTCCTCGCCGCGCGATCCGAGATCGCGGCCGGCGCATCCCCGCTCGGCGGCACCCCGGGGTACACGCTCGCCGTGGATCCGGAATCGCTCCCGGCATCCCCCGCTGAGGCGCTCATCGACGTCGATGTGCCGATCCTGATCGGCACGAACACCGATGAGTACCGGCTGTGGCTCACTCCCGACGCGGTCGCCGGAATCGGGCGAGCGAAGGCGTGGCTCGCGCGGCTCGCGATGCGGATCCCGCGCGCTGCGGCCCGTGCCGTGCGCGAGGCCTACCCGGACGCGTCTCCCGGCGAACGGCTCGGCCAGCTCGTCACCGACCGGCTGCTCAGGGGACCGGCGACCCGACTGGCCCGCGCTCGCACCGCCCCGACGTTCGTGTACGAGTTCGCGTGGGAGAGCCCGGTGCGCGACCTGCGTGCGGCGCACGCGCTCGATATCGCCTTCGCGTTCGATCTCCTCGAGGACGACGATGCGCTGCGCTTGAATGGCCCTGGTGCCCCGGCGGCACTTGGCCGCGAGATGCACGCGGCCTGGGTGTCGTTCATTCGCAGCGGCGACCCCGGGTGGCCGGCCTTCGCGCAGGGGCGCGCGACCCGCGTGCTGGCGGATCCGTCGGCGACCGTATCGCAGCGTCGCGCAGCGGTGGTGGACGCGCTACAGTAGGGGCATGCATTTGTACTTCACGTAACGGCTGAATGGGCCGCTGCGCTCGTCGAGTTTCTCCGGGCGCGCAGCATCTCAATTCATCTCTGACCCCTGCGGTCGCCGTTATTTGCGCACCCTGACACCAACTGGCTCAGGTGCGCCACGTTGAAGGACCCCCATGCACACCCCAACCATTGCGTTACCCGCGCGCGCACGCGCCCAACTCACCGCTACCGATCTCTCCGTCTCGCGCGGCGCGACTCCGGTGCTCACCCACGTCAACCTTGCGGTCACCCCGACATCGCGCGTCGCGATCGTCGGGGAGAACGGACGCGGAAAAACGACGCTGCTGCACGCGCTCGCCGGGCGGCTCGCGCCCGACTCCGGAGAGGTCCACCGCATCGGCACGCTCGGGCTTGCCGAGCAGGAGATGACGGCAGCCGACGGAAGAACCGTCGGAGCCGCGGTGGCCGAGGCAATCGCTGCCGCGCTCGCCGCGCTGCGGGCGCTCGACGCTGCGGCGAGCGCCCTTGCCGCGGGTGACGCCGGGGCCGACGCCGCATACGCCCGGACGCTCGCCGATGCCGAGGCGCTTGACGCGTGGGACGCCGAGCGGCGGGTCACCGTCGCGCTCGAGGCGCTCGATGCCGAAACGGACATGCTCGTGCCGCTCGCCGCACTGTCCGTTGGGCAGCGCTACCGGGTGCGCTTGGCGTGCCTCCTCGGCGCCGACGATGACTTTCTGCTGCTCGACGAGCCCACCAACCACCTCGATCGGAGCGGCCTCGATTTTCTCACGGCGCAGCTGCGCAGCAGGCGGGGCGGTGTCGTGCTTGTCAGTCATGATCGGGCGCTGCTCGCCGACGTGGCGGAGACGATCATCGACCTTGACCCGACTCCCGATGATCGGCCGCGCGTGTACGGCAGCGGATACGCGGGGTATCGTGCCGGCCGCGCGGCCGAGCGGGAGCGCTGGGAGCAGGAGTACGAGCGGCAGCAGACGGAACACGCGCGCTTGCAGGACAGCCTGAGCAGCGCCCAAAATCGGCTCGTCTCGGGCTGGCGGCCGGAGAAGGGCACGAACAAGCACGGCCGGGCCACTCGGGCAGGCGGGCTAGTGCAGAGCGTGCACCGGCGGCAGGAAGCGCTCGCGGCCCACGCGGTCACCGTGCCGCCACCGCCGCAGGAGTTCCGGTTCCCCGAGCTGCCAACGAGGGCCGGGGCGGATCTCGTGACCGTCAGCGAGGTAGCAGTGGCCGGCAGGCTCGGCACCCCGGTGTCGTTCACGCTCGGGCACCGCGGCAGACTGCTGGTCACCGGGCCGAACGGTTCGGGGAAGTCGACGCTGCTCGCGGTCGTGGCCGGCGAGCTCTCCCCCGATTCCGGCGCGGTCCGTGTGCCTCGCGGCGTGCGCGTCGGCTACCTCAGGCAGGAGTCGCGCCTCCCCGCGGCGGATCGGGCCGCGGACGTGTACGCCGCGCACCTCGACGGGCTCGTCGCGAGCGGCGCGCTCGCGGCAGGGGACGCCGTCGGGCTGTCGCAGCTGGGACTGCTGCGCGCTCGCGAAGCTGGCAAGCGCGTCGGTGAGCTCTCGATGGGGCAACAGCGGCGACTCGAACTCGCGTTGGTGCTCGCTGCCCGGCCGCACCTGTTGCTGTTCGACGAGCCAACGAATCATCTCTCCATTGCGCTTGTCGATGAGCTCACCGAGGGGCTTGGGGCGACGCAGGCGGCCGTCATCGTCTCGTCGCACGATCGACAACTACTGCGGGACGTTGCCGCATGGCCGAGGCTCGAATTGGGCGCCGTCTCGGCGGAGTGACGCTGCGTGCGGCGTTTCGGCAGCAGCCGCGAACGCCGCACGGTCCAGCGCGTCCCGCTCTGCGCTCTGCTCCGCGCCTTCCGCCGCACGCGAGACTTTGCCGCCCGCATCAGCCATACTGTGGCTATGGGATCAACGTTGACCACCATTGGTTTGCCTGTGGCACTCGGGATTATTATGCTCGGCCTCGGCCTGAGCCTCACCGTCGGCGATTTCACGCGCGTCGCAAAGCACCCGAGGGCGGTGTTCATCGCGCTGGCTTGCCAACTGTTGCTGCTGCCAGCCATCTGCTTCGGGCTCGTGCTCGCGTTCAAGCTCCCGCCCGTGCTCGCGGTCGGCATGATGCTGCTCTCCGCTTCCCCTGGCGGCCCAACAGCCAACCTCTACAGCCACCTGTTCCGCGGCGACGTCGCCCTGAACATCTCGCTCACCGCCATCAACTCGGTCATCGCCGTGTTCACGCTGCCGCTCATCACGAACCTCGCCATCGCGTTCTTCATGCCGGGAGACACGACCCTGGGGCTGCAGCTCGGCAAGACCATCGAGGTGTTCAACATCGTGCTCGCCCCGGTCGCCCTCGGCATGCTCATCCGCAGGTGGAAGCCGACGTTTGCCGACCGCATGGATAAGCCGGTGCGGATCGCGTCAACCGTGATTCTCATCATCGTCATCGCGGGCGCCATCGTCTCGAACCTCGAGATGCTCCTCGCGAACCTCGGGCAGCTCGCCATCATCACGGTGCTGTTCTGCCTCATCAGCCTCGCGGTCGGGTTCTTCGTGCCACGACTGTTTCGCGTGGAACGCCGTCAGGCGATCGCGAGCTCCTTCGAGATCGGCGTCCACAACGCCACCCTCGCGATCGTCATCGCGCAGACCGTGCTCGGCAGCATGGAGCTTTCGCTCCCGGCAGCCGTGTACGGCGTGCTCATGTTCTTCGTCGCGCTGGCCTTCGGCTTCGGGCTCCGCGCGGCATACCGGGGCGCCGACGCAGCAGAAGATGCGGCACGTGCCGGCGTGGCACGACCCGGCGCGATCGCCTGACCGCGCCTAGCGCGAGACGGCGTCGACGAGTCGCAGTGTGTTCCCCCAGGGATCAGCCGCAACAATGCCACGCTCCACGCGCGCGTAGCTCACGCCTGCGCCGTCGAGTCGCTCAGCAACTGCGTCGACCGCGGCCGCGTCTGGCAGGGCAACGGTAACCGCGCCCAGCCCAACCTCGGTCGTGCGCGGGCCGGCCCCCGCACTCTGCCAGGTGTTCGTCGCGAGGTGGTGATGGTAGCCACCGGCCGAGTAGAACAGCGCCCCCTCGTCCTCCGACACCACGTCGAAGCCGAGCGCATCGGCGTAGAAGGCGCGCGCCCGATCGAGATCACCGACCTTCAGGTGCACGTGCCCCACGGTCGCGGCGCGCTCTGCGGCGTCCGCTCCCTCTGCGGGCAGGTGCTCGTTGATGAATGTCGTCGGGTCGAGGGGCAAACTATCCATCTCGACCTTGCCGTCTTTCCACTGCCACTCGGCGCGTGGGCGATCAACGTAGAGCTCGACACCGTTGCCCTCAGGATCCCCAAAGTAGAACGCTTCGCTGACCAGGTGATCCGCGGACCCCTGGTACAGCTCGGGGGCGTGCTCCGCCGCGAGTACCAGGGTCGCTGCGAGCGCAGCCTCGTCGGGGAAGAGAATGGCGGTGTGGAACAGCCCAGCGTCGGTGGGCTGCGGCAGCGGCTCGTCGGATTGCACGAGCCGGATGATTGGCTCGGTGTCGAGGCCGAGGAGCATGTCACCCTCGGCCTCATCAAGTACTGTCAGGCCAACTGCATCCTGGTAGAAGGCCGCGACCTCGTCAAAGGCCCGCACGCGCAGCTCGTTCACTCCGAGGGAGGTCTCAGCTGGGAGCCCGTCCACACGCTCGACCGGAACCCCGTTTGCATCGAACTGCCCTGAGGAACCGGCAGCGTCAGCGCGGCTCGTGAACCACCAGACTGCGCCTGCGATGAGCGCGACGAGCAGCACGCTTCCAATGACGGCGAGCAGGAGCCGCGAGGTGCGTCGCTCCGCGGGTGGTTGCTGCTTGGCTGAATTGCTGCTCATGTCTGCTTTCTGTCGGGCCGCTCGGCTGCAGCCCCGATTGGTCCCCGGTCGACGCGCGGTTCGAACCGCAGCACTCCCGCAAGACCCTCAAGTAGTTGTCGCAACAATCATTTCGGATGCGGCTGGGAAAACCCTCCCTATGCCGGCTCGTACCCCTCAAGTCGAGCACCGATCACCTCAGATATCTCCGCGAGCGCATCGAGCTGCGCCGGGGTGAGTGCATCGATCACGAGCTTACGGACGAGTTCGATGTGTTTCGGGATCGACCGAATAAACAGGCGCCTCCCCGCCGAGGTCAGCACCACGTCGGTGGCCCGCTTGTCTTCGGCTGACGGGACCCGCTCAAGCAGATTCCGCTTCCCCATGCGCGTACACACGTGCGAGAGCCGCGGGAGCGTGGCGGCGGTCTCCTCCGCAAGCTTCGACATGCGCAGCGTGGAGTCGGGAGCAACATACAGGGCCGACAAGACCGTGAACTCAAAGTGGGTGAGCTCGGAGTCACGCAGCAGCTGCGAATCGAGCGCGTGTGGCAACAGCTGTGACACCGACACGAGGCCGAGCCAAGCCCGTGACTCCTGCGGGTTCATGCGGGGAGCTGAATACGTCATTCCCCTATTTCATCACCTGGTCGCCCGCATAGGCAGCAGCCACGACCAGGATGGCGCAGCACTGCCCTAGTTGAACATGAAGGTTGACGCGCAGGTACCGAACGCGATGACGAAGACCGCGAAGATCCCCATCGTGACCCAGGCGTTCGCCGGGACGTTCTCGGGGCCGTCGTCGTCAATCGCGTCGGCCTCAACCGCAGGCGCGCTGCTCGCAACGTCGACCGCGTCGTGGCTGTCATGGGTGGGGGTCATACGAGCCTCACAATGCTAGCGATATCGGAGTACATGGCGACCGCAAGGATCGCGAAGACGAACACGATGAACCAGGTGTACATCCACTTGCCGCGGTGATCACTGATCCAGAACCGACGGACGCTCACGACGCCGTTCACCACGGCGACCAGGCAGAGCGCGATCCCAATGGGCGCGGCCAGCACGCCAGCCATGCCCAGGATGGGGACGAGGATCGGAATGAGCAGATAGGTGATGAGGCACCGCACACCAGAAATCACGATCGCGACGCGGAAGTTGCGGTGCGCATCGCGGTTGATGAACGGCGTCTTTTTCGCCCCCTCAACCCGGAGGAGACTTCGCATGAAGCGGTCAGCGGCGGATCGCTGAATCTCCGGGGTCGCTTCCGCCGCAGCCTGCGCGGCGGGTGCGGTCTCGGTTACGGTGTTCGCGATAGCCATTGACTCTCCTGGTCGTACTGCTGCAGCGGATACGTTCGGCCTTATCTGCGAAATCCTAACAGCCTTTCCTCTGTACGTCAGATGTGCACCGGATGCCCGACGCCGCAGATTGCAGCACATGTTCGGCCTGGAGTCACCGTTTCCGCCTCCCGAACGGAATGTTCGAACGACCGCTTTGGCGATTCGTTCACTCAGGACTCGTAAGTCGCGCGGATCCCCGGTATATAAGGAGTATGTCAATCAATGTGGCGGATTCCGAAGGCGTTTCCGAACGTCCTCCAATGGGTACGGATCTTCAGGATTCACGCGAGGGCTTCGCGGCAGACCTCCGCGCCCTCAAGCTCGGGGCTGGCGACCCGACGCTGCTGGCGCTCGAGTCACGAACCGGGATTTCAAAGAGTGTGCTCTCTGAGGCATTCTCGGGAAAGCGCCTCCCCACCGAGAAGACCGTTCGCGTTCTCACATCCGAGCTCGGAGCAGACTCCGGTGCCTGGTTGGCACGCCGACAGGCGCTGCTCCCGGGCAACCAGGCAACCGAGGCCCCTGTCAGCGGCGACACAGTGGAGCTCGCGCCACCACGACCGCGGGGTCGCCTCTATGCGACCATCGCAGCAACCGCAATAATCTCGATCGTCGCCACCAGCGCGGTCTGGTGGAGCATCCTCCAAACTCGCGAGAGTATGTGGGCCACCCAGCGCCCAGCCCTCACAGGTAACCAGTACCTCGAGGCAGCCGATGGAGTCGACCCGATGAAGACTGAGTGTCGCCACGATCGGGTGGTCGCCGACATTCAGCAGCGAGCCGACGGAGCCGCACAGGTTGAAATGCTCTATTCAAACTCCTGCATGGGGGTTTGGGGTAGAGTCACCCGCGTCGATGGGGCGGCTGACGGAAACACACTCTCCATGCGCATCTACCCTGCGAATGATCCCGAGAGTAGCCGCAGCCAGGAGCGCACCTCTGACGACGTGAATTCCTTGTACACGACGCTCCTCATCGAGCCCGACGTTGATGCGCGTGTCTGCGGCATCGCAACGATGACGGTCGACGGCGAAGAGGTCGACCTCGGACCGCCGATGTGCGTGTAGCGAGCCCGCTTCGTGCTGCGCTCTACAGCTCCGTCACAACTCCGGCTTCCACATGCCAGCGCCGGTCGAGACGCACGGTGCCGAGCATGCGGCGGTCGTGGGTGACGAGCAGGAGCGCACCCTCGTAGCTCTCAAGCGCCTGCTCAAGCTGTTCGATCGCGGGGAGATCGAGGTGGTTCGTCGGCTCGTCGAGCACCAGCACGTTCACACCACGCGCCTGCAACAGGGCGAGCCCGGCGCGCGTGCGCTCACCGGGTGAGAGTTCGCCGCAGGGGCGCATGACGTGGTCGGCTTTGAGGCCGAACTTGGCGAGCAGCGTGCGCACCTCGGCGGCGGTCATCTCGGGGACGAGGGTTTCGAAGGCGTCGGCGAGCGGTTCCACTCCGGCGAACAGGGATCGCGCCTGATCGATCTCCCCGATCGCGACGGAAGAGCCGAGGGCCGCGCTGCCGGCATCGGGCTCCTGTCGACCGAACAGCAACCGCAACAGCGTCGACTTGCCGGCACCGTTCGGCCCGGTAATGCCGACACGCTCCCCCGCGTTCAGCTGCAGCGACACCGGACCGAGCGTGAAATCACCCTGCCGCACGACCGCTGCGTTCAGCGTCGCAACCACGGCGCTCGAGCGGGGCGCAGCGCCGATCGTGAACTCCAGCTGCCACTCCTTCCGCGGCTCCTCGACCTCGTCCAGGCGCTTAATACGGCTCTCCATCTGCCGCACCTTCTGGGCCTGCTTCTCGCTCGATTCGGTCGATGCGGCCCGACGGATCTTGTCGTTGTCCGGGTTCTTCTTCATCGCGTTGCGCACGCCCTGGCTCGACCACTCACGCTGCGTGCGGGCACGGGCGACGAGGTCGGCCTTCTTCGAAGCGAATTCCTCGTAGTCATCTCGCTTGTGCTGCCGCACGATGGCGCGTTCTTCGAGGTACGCGTCATAGCCGCCACCGAAGACGCGGTTGCTGTTCTGAGCGAGATCGAGCTCGAGCACGCGCGTCACACACCGCGCGAGGAACTCGCGGTCGTGACTCACGAGCACGACGCCGCCGCGCAGGCCCTGCACGAAGCGTTCGAGCCGTTCAAGACCGTCGAGATCAAGATCGTTGGTCGGCTCGTCAAGCAGCACGATATCGAAGCGCGACAGCAGCAGCGCCGCAAGGCCGACCCTGGCAGCCTGTCCGCCAGACAGAGACGTCATCAGCGACCCCTCGCTCACCTGAATGCTCGAGTCGAGCCCCAGCTCCGCGAGCACCGCGGGAAGTCGATCCTCAAGGTCGGCTGCGCCGCTCGCGAGCCACCGCTCAAGCGCGGCAGAGTACACGTCGGCGGGATCAGGGGCGCCCGGGGTAGACGCCGCTGGCTGGCCGAGCGCAGCAGCAGCGGCATCCATTTCGGCCGTCGCCTGCGCGCAGCCGGTGCGCCTAGCGACATACTCAACAACGGTCTCGCCCTCGATCCGCTCGTGCTCCTGCGGCAACCAGCCCACGAACGCGTCGCGCGGGGCGAGCTGGATGGCGCCTTGCTGCGGCATCAGTTCGCCCGCGAGAATCCGCAGCAGCGTTGACTTCCCCGCCCCGTTCACGCCAACAACGCCAATCACATCGCCGGGTGCGACGGTGAGATCGAGGTCTTCGAAGAGCGTGCGGTGTGCGTACCCGCCCGCGACGCCCTGGGCGACGAGAGTTGCAGTCATGCACTAAGCCTATTGACCCGCGGACCTCCGAATCACCGCTTGCGTCAGGAAAACTATCCAACGTATGTTACTTAGAGCGCTTGCAGGCGAACCGAGAGGGTGAGGCCCACATGTCAGGGACCGACGATCAGGCTCCGCTGCCACCCCTCACACCGCGACTCAGGCGTCTGCTCGTGAGCCTGCTCCCCGCAAACCTCTCCATCTTTCTCATCTGGGGGGCGACGACCGGCGTGCTACTCCAAGCCCAGGTGCAGGACATCGATCCGGCGAACAAGGAGAGCAACTACGCGCTCATCGCGGGCGTCGGCGCACTGCTCGCGCTCATCGCGCAGCCCATCGCCGGCGTGGTCTCCGACCGCACGCGCAGCAGATTCGGGAAGCGGGCACCATGGCTTGTCGGAGGAGCCGTCGTCGGCTCCCTTGCGCTCATCGGAATTGGCTCCGCCCACACGATCCTGCAGGTCTTCCTGTCGTGGTGCGCGGTGCAGGTGTCGTTGAACTTCACGCAGGGGCCGCTGTCGGCAGTCCTCCCCGATCGGGTGCCCGCAGGGCGCCGGGGGCTGTTCTCCTCGATGATGGGCTTCGGATTGCTGGCGGGCATGCTCGGCGGGCAGATTCTCGGAGCGCTGCTCGTCCCCCGCTACATGCTCGCCTACCTCCTGTTCGGGGGCTTCGTCATCCTCGCGATCGTCGCCTTCGTCCTCCTCAACCCGGCACCGCCGAACACCGGCGAGCCGCGGCCGCCGTTCGACGCGAGGCGCTTCCTGCAGACCTTCTGGGTCAACCCGATCGCACACCCGGACTTTTTCTGGGCGTTTGCAGGCCGGCTCCTCATCAACACTGGCTACACCCTCATTTCGACGTACAGCCTCTTCATCCTGCAGGACTACATCGGCCTCAGCACCCAGGAGTCGCTCACGCTGCTGCCCGTCGTCAGCGGCGCTGGCCTCGTCGGCATGCTCATCACCGCGCTCACCTCGGGCCCGCTCTCAGATCGTCTCGGACGCAGACGGGTGTTCGTGTTTGCGAGCAGCGCGATCCTCACCGTCGCGCTCCTCATCCCGCTCGTGGCGCCCTCCGTGCCGGGGATCCTGGGCTATGCATTCATCGGGGGTCTCGGGTTCGGAGTCTTCCAGTCCGTCGACACGGCGCTCATCACCGAGGTGCTCCCCGACAAGGACGACTACGGGAAGGATCTCGGCGTCATCAACATCGCGGCAACGCTCCCGCAGACCATCGCACCTGCTGCCGCCGGACTCATCGTGCTGTGGCTCGGCGGGTACGTCGCGCTCTTCCCCTGGGCGATCGCGCTCGTGTTGCTCGGCGGGCTGAGCGTCTGGCGCATCCGGTCGGTGCGGTAGTCGCGGCGGCGGCCCGAGGCTATCCCCCGAGCACGTCGAGCAGGCGGCGGGCTGCCTCCCGATCCTCACCCGTCTCGTGTTCCTCGAGACGGGCGGCGGGGGCTGGTCGGTTCTCGACGTGCACGATCCGGCCAGGCCGGTCGCTGAAGACGAGGATCTGGTCGGCCAGCAGCAGCGCCTCGTCGATGTCGTGGGTGACGAGGAGAGTCGGCCGGCGATCCTCCGCGACGATCTCGAGCAGCCAACGTTGCAGTCGTCTGCGCGTGAGTGCGTCGAGCGCACCGAGCGGTTCGTCGAGCGCGAGCACCTGCTGCGGCATGAGGAACGTCCGCATGAGCGCAACCCGTTGACGCATTCCGCCTGAGAGCTCGTCGGGCCACGCATCCTGCTGGCCCGCGAGCCCGAACCGGTCGAGGAGCGCCAACGCCTCGCTGCGCGCCTCAGCACGGTCTCGCCCGCAGGTTTCGGCTCCGAGCGTCGCGTTGTCGAGTGAGCGCAACCACGGCAGCAGGGCGTCACGCTGCGGGTGGTAGGCAATCCCACCTGGGGTGCCGACGAGCTCGACCGTTCCGATTGTTGCGCTCCCCTCCGCAGGCGCGGCGAGGCCGGCGAGGATGCGCAGCAGCGTCGATTTCCCGCACCCGCTCGGGCCGACGAGTGCGGTGAGCGTGCCAGGCTCAACATCGAATGAGACGTCCGCGAGCACCGGTCGCAGCTCTCCACGGCGACTGAACCGTCCGCTGCCCGGTGCCCGAAAGGCGTGCGAGATGGCGGTCACGGAGAGTCCCGCGTGACCGCCAGCCGCGGCGTGCGCGTTACTCTGCGGGGAGGTAGTCATTCGTCCAGGCGCCGTCGAGCGCCTTCGCGTCGTCGAGCATCTCGGCCTGCACGAGGAAGTCGGTGAAGCGCTGCCACACCTGCTCTTCCATCTCGCCAAATTTGCCCTGCTCGGTGAAGCGCGGAGCGTAGTAGGCGACGGCGCTCTCCACGAGGCCCTGTTCGAGCTCCGGCGCTCCGGCGAGGAGCGCTGCGGCACCCGCAGCAGGATCCGCCACGACCGCGTCGTAGCCGCTGCTTGTCGCCGCGAGGAAGGCTTCCGCGAGTTCGGGATCCTGGTCCATCAGCTTCGGGCTGCCGACGATGATCGGGGTGTACCAGTTCGGGATACAGCTCTCGTACTCGGCCATCGACAGGATGACGACGTCGTCGCGTTCGGTCTGCGCTCGCAGTGCGTCCCAGCCGCCGAAGACCCAGGTCACGTCGAAGCGGTCCTGTTCGAGGCCGGCAAGGTAGTCGACGTTGCCGATCTCAATGAACTCGACGTCGTCGGGGTTGCCGCCGCCGCAGCTCGTGAGTTCAGACATGATCTCGGTTTCGAGGGCGCCGCCGTAGCCACCGTAGGTGAGGCCGGCGAGCGAGCCTGCGTCAAAGGTGAGGCCCGAGCCCTGGAGCCCCATGAGCACCGAGTCGTTCACGGGCAGCAGCGTCGCGATCGCCGCGACGTCCATGCCTGCGGCGCGGGCGGGCAGCACTGATTCCGCCTGCGAGATGCCGAACTCGACCTGGCCTTCTGCGACTGCAGCCTCGGCACCAATCCCGTCACCGGGCTCGATGATCTGCAGGTCGATTCCGGCGGCCTCGTACAGCCCGTGTTCTTGCGCGTAGTAGATGCCGGCGTGGTGTGCGTTCGGCGTCCAGTTGAGCATGAGCGTTGCGGGCTGCAGATCCGTGTCGGTGTCGGCTGCCGCGCAGCCCGTGAGGAGGAGGGCTGCGGCGAGCGCGGTGGCTGGGCCGGCGAGCCGGGTGGGTGAGGTGCGAAGCGTCATTGGTGCGGTGTCTTTCTGATGTGGGTGGATCGGGGCCGCGCGAGCGCGAGTTCCCCGATGAGTGTGGAGAGCCAGAAGAGCAGCACGCCGAGCACGGCGATCACGCCGACTGCGGCGAAGAGCTGATCCATCTGGTAGCTCGCTTGCGAGCGTTGCAGGTAGACGCCGAGCCCGATGGAGGATCCCATCCACTCGGCGATGATGGCGCTGAACACGACGTAGCTCGCGGCGACCTTGGTCCCGGCGACGATCGCTGGGACGCTGCCGGGGAGCCTGACGCGTCTGAGTACCGTGAGCCGGGAGGCTCCCATCGAGACCATGAGGTCGACGAGGTAGCGGTCGGCGTCGCGCATGGCGGCGCTCGCGCTGATCGCGACGGGGAAGAACGCACCGAGGGTGACGACGAGGATCTTCGGCAGCGCGCCAAACCCGAGGGCGGCGATGAGGATCGGAGCGAAGATCACCGGCGGGATCGCCTGGCTCGCGATGAGCAGCGGTTCGACGGCGCGTCGCAGCGCCCCTGAGAGACCGAGCACGATCGCGACGGCGACACCGAGCAGGGTGCCAGCGGCGAAGCCAGCGACCGCGATCCGGAGGGTCGCCAGCAGGTGCATCCCGAGCAGCGCCCGGTCGCCCCACGCTGCCTCCCACACGCTTGCGGGCGATGGGAGGAGGTAGGCGGGGACGTCGGTGACACGCACGAGCAGAGCCCACAGCAGCACCGCGCCGGTGACGGCGAGGAGCACTGGGAGCATCTGCCGTGTGAGGAGTCTCACGGCGGCCCGGAGTTAGTGTGTGATGCGCGCAGCCAGGTCGCTCATCGATGCCTCGATGACGTCGTCCTTGGCTTCGAGGATCCGGATGTGCGTCATGACGCGATCGGCGCCGGCCGCGAGGGTGGCGTCGTGGAGGTCGCGCATGAGCGGCCAGAGCTGTTCGGCTGGCCCTTGGACGGTGGTGCCGAGCGCCCCGACCTCGTATTCGAGGCCGCTCTGCTCGATGACGCGGATCGCGCCTTCGACGCAGCTGTAGCGTCCGTTTTCGTCGCCCATCGGTGTGGGTGATACGTGAACATGGATCAACATAGTGACCGCTTCCCTCCGCTCGTGTGAACGAGATCAGGTTCCTGGAGTGGTCCACAACAAGTAGTGGATCTCAGCCCCTTCGGGCCCCCCCAGCGGATGTGTACTGGAACCCTCAGCATAGCTATGAACGGTGCCGCTGTGGCAAGTGCCGGGGTGTCGCACTGGCTGGACACAAACTCAGTGCGAGCCGTTATGGTCGAGGGGGTCGGGGATGCCCGATCCACCGAGCAAAGGAGCCCCATGAGCCACGACACGAGCACCCAGATTCGGCTTGCCCGCCGCCCGAGCGGCTGGCCCGTGCACGACGACTTCGAGACGGTGACTGTCACGTACGCTGACCCCGCGCCCGGCGAGGTCAGGGTGCTCAACGAGTTCGTTTCGGTCGACCCGTACATGCGCGGGCGCATGAACGACACCCGCAGCTACGTGCCGCCGTACAAGATCGGGGCGGTCATCTCTGGCGGTGCGGTGGGCCGGGTGATCGCTTCGGCCTCTGATGAGTTGCCCGTCGGCACCGCGGTGCTCCACCAGCACGGCTGGACGGATGTCATTCAGGCCGACGCATCGAAGTTCCGTGCCGTCCCCGAGGTGCCCGGCATGCCCCTTTCGCTGCGCCTGCACATGCTCGGCATGACCGGGCTCACCGCCTACGTCGGGCTCACGACGATTGCCGGTCTGCGGGAGGGGGACACGGTCTTTATCTCGGGTGCTGCTGGTGCCGTCGGTACCGCGGCCGGTCAGATCGCGCGGCAGCTTGGCGCGGGCCGCGTGATCGGTTCTGCTGGTTCCCCCGAGAAGGTGGCGCTGCTCACTGAGAAGTATGGCTACGACGCAGCCTTCAACTACAAGGACGGGCCCGTACGCAAGCAGCTCGCCGCCGCCGCTCCCGACGGTGTCGACGTGTTCTTCGACAACGTCGGCGGCGACCACCTTGAGGCGGCGCTCGCGGCGATGAACGACGGTGGCAGGCTCGCCCTCTGCGGGGCAATCACCGCGTACAACGCGACCGAACGCCCGGTGGGGCCGACGAATCTCGCGAACATGATTACCCGAGCGCTCACCATGCAGGGATTCACGGTTGGCTCACACTGGGACAAGTCGCCCGAGTTCACCGAGAAGATGACCGGCTGGTTCGGCGAGGGCAAGATCGCCTATGACGAGACCGTTGTCGACGGCATAGAGAACACCATCGACGCGTTCCTCTCGATGATGCAGGGAGCAAACACGGGCAAGATGCTCGTGCGGGTCACCGCGTAACCATTCGCCGCAGCGGCCCGCAAGTACCGCCAGTCACAGTCGCTCAGTCGAGCGGCTGCTAGACTGGCGGTACTTGTGAAACCCTTAGGGTTTCCCTGCGTCGTAGAACGCTTGCTCAGGTCCGGGTCTCCCGCAGAAATGCGTCGGTATCCGATCCGCACGGGCTCCTCGCCTCGCTCCCCAGAGAGCGAGTATTGAGATCTTTCTCCGGCGAACGGAAGTGGCGCTCGCCACCTTCGCCATGCACCACGGATCTCGATGTCCGCTTTCGTTTGCTCACGTGAGCGCGGAGGCGCAGAGCCAGGCCGTGGATTGTGCCCGAAAGGCATTGACACCCACATGACCAACACCACTTTCAGCGCGCTCGGCGTACCCGCTCCCCTCGTCGCGACCCTCGCGGCGGAGGGCAAGACTGAGGCGTTCCCGATCCAGATCGACACGCTCCCCGACACGCTTGCGGGCCGCGACGTGCTCGGCCGCGGGAAGACCGGCTCGGGCAAGACGCTCGCGTTCTCGATCCCGATGGTCGCCCGCCTCGGTGGCGCACTCGCCGGCGGCAGGCGCCGCGCCGGACGACCGCTCGCGCTCGTGCTCGCCCCCACACGCGAGCTCGCCACGCAGATCAGCGCCGTCATCACGCCGCTCGCCAAGAGCTACGACCTGAAGACCACGACCATCTTCGGCGGCGTCAACCAGACCCGCCAGGTGAACGCGCTCAAGGACGGCGTCGACATCGTCGTCGCCTGCCCCGGCCGGCTCGAAGACCTCATGAAGCAGGGACACGTGAACCTCGACGCCGTCGAGATCACCGTGCTGGACGAGGCCGACCACATGGCCGACCTCGGCTTCCTGCCCGTCGTCACCCGCATCATGGACAAGACACCACAGTCGGGCCAGCGCCTGCTGTTCAGCGCGACGCTCGATAACGGCGTCGACAAGCTCGTGCGCCGCTACCTCCACAACGAGGTCTCACACTCGGTCGACGAGGCGAACAGCCCCGTCGCGGCCATGACACACCACGTCTTTGAGGTCGACAGCCCCGCCGGCAAGCGCGCCCTCGTGCGCAAGCTCGCCTCGGGCACCGGCCGCCGCGTGCTGTTCATGCGCACCAAGCACCACGCGAAGAAGCTCGCGCGTGAGCTCACCGAGGGCGGCATCCCCGCCGTCGACCTGCACGGCAACCTCTCGCAGGGCATCCGCGACCGCAACCTCGCCTCGTTCGCAGCTGGCGACGTGAAGGTGCTCGTCGCGACCGACGTCGCGGCGCGCGGCGTGCACGTCGACGACATCGAGCTCGTCATTCACGTCGATCCGCCGGCCGAGCACAAGGCATACCTGCACCGCTCGGGCCGCACCGCCCGCGCCGGCAAGGAGGGCGAGGTCGTCACGGTCATGCTGCCGACGCAGCGCAAGGACACCGCCGTGCTGCTACGCAAAGCCGGGAGCAAGGTCACCCCGCAGACCGTGACCGCGGAGTCGCCCGTGGTCGTTGACCTCGTCGGCGAGGTCGCCGAGATCGTCAAGCCGGTCTTCTCGCAGGATCGGCCGCAGCG
>NZ_LOHP01000081.1 GCF_001482305.1 Leucobacter sp. G161 | reverse complement strand
CGGAGCATCGCCGGCCACCGCCGCGGATCCCGCGAGCGACCCTCACGGGTGGGGCGCGGGATCCGCGGACGCCCCAGCCAGGCAGCCGCTCGCGCCGGGGGAGCCGATCCCGAGCGCGATCAACAGCCCGGCCTGGCGTGCCGCATGGCGTGAGGCCGCGGCGCGTGCGCACCTCGTCGCGCCGCCACTCGGCGACCCCAAGCTGCGCGAGGAGATCGCGGATCACCTGCGCCGGATGCGCGCGACCGCGAGATCCGCCAACGACGTCGTCGTCACCGCCGGCACGCGGGAAGGGCTCGGCCTGCTCCTCACCGCGCTCGGCACGACACGGGGGCGTGGACTCGTCGTTGGTGTCGAAGACCCCGGCCTGCCGTCGCTGCGCGGAGTTGCCGCCCGCCACGGCGCGCGCATCGTCGCACTCCCGACCGACGCGGAGGGGCTCGACACCGCACGGCTACCCGAAGGGGTACTCGACCTCGTCATCGTGACGCCGAGCCACCAGTATCCGCTCGGCGGCTCGCTGCCGCTCGTGCGCCGTCGGGAGCTGCTCGCGTGGGCTCAGCGCGGGGGCGTGGTGATCGTCGAGGACGACTTCGACTCAGAGCTGCGCTTCACCGGGAGCCCACTGCCAACCCTCGCAGCGCTCGACGACCGCATCGACGGCTGCGTGGTGCTCCTCGGCACCTTCTCGCGAACTGTCGCGCCGGCGCTGTCCGCCGGCTACCTGCTCGCGCCGGAGGGCATCAGATCAACGCTCGAGCCAGTGCGCCGCGAACTCGGCGGCCCCGTCTCCTCGGTCGTGCAGTTCGCGCTCGCGCACTACCTGGCGACGGGTGAACTCAGGCGGCACACCGCACGCCTCCTTCGCCGCTACGCTGAGCGCCGCGATCTCGTCTCCGAACGACTCGCAGGGGTGCCCGAGGTGCGAGTACGGCCGATGGACGGGGGACTCCACGCCGTGCTCGAGTTCGTCGGGAGTGACCCGGCGCTGCTGCGCACCCGAGAGGACACCGCGGTGCGCCGCGCCCGCGCGGCAGGGCTCGGCGCCGAGCCGCTCGGCGGCTACTGGCAGCGGCGCGGCACCGGCATGGCAGGGCTCGTGATCGGGCTCGGCGGATCCGACGACGCCACGTTCGACCGGGCGCTCCGCGCGCTTGCGTCCGTGCTCCGCGACGACTCGCCGAGCACCTGACACCCCACAGCCTGTGGCCCGTCAGAGTGACGCGGTACGCTTGCCTCGTGAGTGTTGAGAACATCACTGCGAGCATGCAGAACTATCTCAAGGTGATTTGGAGCCTTGAAGAGTGGTCGGATAACCCGATCACGAATTCGGCGATCGCGGAAACCGCCGGCGTCCGCCTGTCGACAGTCTCCGACGCGCTGCGAAAGCTTGCCGACTCCGGGCTCATCGACCACCAGCGCTACGGCACGGTGACGCTCACCGACGAGGGCCGCGAGCTCGCCGTGGTGATGACGCGCCGGCACCGGCTCATCGAGACGTTCCTCGTACGCGTCCTCGACTATTCCTGGGACGAAGTACACGACGAAGCCGACAAGCTTGAGCACGCGGTCTCCGAGGAACTCATCAACCGGATCGACCGAGTGCTCGACTATCCCACCCGCGACCCGCACGGTGACCCGATCCCGAGCGCCGACGGCCTCGTGCATCGCCCCGTCGCGAAACTCCTCACCGAGATCGAGGGGCCGTGCAGGGTGCGCGTCGAACGCATCTCCGACGCCGACCCCGCAATGCTGCAGTACTTCGCCTCGCGCGGCATCATCGTCGACGCGGAACTCGACATGCTTGAGGGAGAGCCCTACTCCGAGACGACCGCCGTCTCGGTCGTCGGTAACGGGCAACCGGTGCTGCTCGGCAAGGCTGCATCCGACTCGGTGTGGGCCTCGCCCGCGAGCTGATCGAAGCCTCGTCCACACGGCGCTCGCCGCGGACGTTCGACGAAAATTGCGTGCTCGTGACGAGGAGATACTGCCGTGCGCTGCGCAATACGAGATAATGGGTAACGTGTCTTGAGAAGGAGGCGGAGTTGGGCTGGTTTTCGAAGCGTAAGCGGCAGGCTCAGCCGCCCCGTCGTCTCCCGAAGCGGGTGCTCGCCCCGGTTGAAGAAATTGTCGAGCAGGGGCTCCTCGTTGCCGACGTCGCGGTGCGCATGACGGTGAAGAATGCGATCATCATGAACGCGCTGAAGGAACACGCCGACTACGACGAAGCCCAAATCTACGAGATGGTGCGCGACTCACTGAACGAACTCGCTGCCGAGCGTGAACGCGACGCACGCCACATCTCCCGGGTCCGCGGCGAGATCCGGGACACCGGACGCAGCTCCTGGAGCGAGACGGAGTACGGCAACAACGACAGTCGCACCCTCCGCCACCGGCAGGAGGTCTACGAGCAGGTTGCCGCCGAGCTCCGTGCCCGCACCGAGGACGACAGCTACCTCGACACGACCGTCGAACGTGCACGCAGTCTGGCTTGGGCCGAGATCGGCGATTCCCTCAAGGAGCGTGCGAGCCACCCGTACTACAGCGGTGGGCACGACGAGGAGTACCGAAGCAATCGAGACGATCGCATTCAGCAGCTCATTGAGAAAGACCTGACGTCGCTCATCAAACAGCAGTCACCGAAGGCGAGCCTGAAAGAGCGCATTCGCTTGAAGGGCTCGAAGTAGCCCACGCGCAGCAGCTGGCGCGGGGCAGCTCAGCCGAGCTACGCGCGATCGCCGAGTAGCTCAGGGTGCTTCGCGAGGTAGCCCTCGATAAACCAGCACGACGCCTGCACGGTGTTCGCCTGCGCTACTTCAGAAGTCACCGCGCGATGCGCGAGCAGCCCGGAGAGCCCGGTGCCTCGGAATGCATCGTCGACGACCGTGTGGTCGAAATCGACGACATCCTCACGCGGAAACGAATAGTGCGCCTCCCCAACGAGCCGCTGATCCGTGTCACCCGCCTGATAGATCGCGAACCGCTGGGCTGCGGGCTCGTGGACGATGGTGATGCCTGCTGCTGCGGCGTCCTGTTCCGTGAGGTATCTAGCCATATTCGTAGCCTAACCCGGATATCCTCGAATGGTGCGGATACGTGTATTGATCGTCGGGCTGACCGGAGCAGCGTTGCTGCTCGCTGGGTGCACGGCTGCCGAGCCGGAGCCGGAAGAACTCACGGTGACGGCTGCCGGCGCGCGCTACCTGGAGGCCGTCTGCCCCGTGAACGAGGCGTGGGATGCGGTCGACGTCGAAGTGGAGCGGCTCCGCATTGCGGTCGCGCGCGGGGAAGCCGGTGACACCGGTGACCTGGGCAAGCGACTTGCCACGCTCGAAGCGCAGTCGGCGGCGGCGGCGGAGACCCTCGCCGACCCGTCCGTGGCGTGGCCAGGAGGGGCGACCCCCGCGGTCGAGAGCGTGGCCAAGACGCTTGCTGACGACGCGGAACAGGCGGGATCTATCGCCGAGCTGGAGGCCCAGGAGGCCGTCGACTACCGCTGGGACGGGGCTGCGACGGTCGCGGAGACCGCTGCCGCGGCTCGGGCAGCCCTGGGGCTCCCCGAGGATCCAGTCGTCGCCTGCGCCGCACGCTAGAGCGAAGCGCAGCCCGTCCCCTAGGCTGGGAGCCTCATGCAGCGCGAACACGAACAGGCCACCCCAACTACCGGCGGCCTTCATACCACCCTGACGCCGGGGGTCGCTACATTCGGAGCGCGGGAGCGCCTGGCGATCATGCTGCTGCTCGGTTCCTGCTTCATCGCGGTGGTGAACGAAACCGTGATGGGGGTGGCGACCGCGCCACTCATGCGCGAGATGAGCATCTCAGCCGCGCAGGCGCAGTGGCTGACAACCGCCTACATGCTGACGATGAGCGTGATCATCCCGATGTCGGGGTTCCTCATCCGGCGGCTCTCGACCCGCACGCTGTTCGCGGCAGCAATGTCAGTGTTCACCGTCGGGACGCTCATCGCCGCCCTCGCGCCTGGCTTTTCGATCCTGCTTGTCGGCCGGGTGGTGCAGGCCGCTGGAACGGCGGTGCTCAGCCCGTTGGTCATGACGACGATCGCGACGGTCGCACCGCCCGGGCAACGAGGTCGCCTCATGGGATACGTGTCGGTGGTGTTTGCTTCCGCTCCCGCGTTCGGGCCTGTGCTCTCTGGGCTCGTGTTGCAGTGGCTCAACTGGCGATGGTTGTTCGTGATCATGCTGCCAATCGCCGTCCTCGCGCTCGTCGTCGGAGTGTGGCTCATGCCGAGCGTCGGTGTTCGCCGCCGCGTGCGCATTGATGCGCTCTCGATCGTGCTCGCCGGCTTTGCCTTCGGTGGCATCGTCTACGGGCTGAGCGCAGTGGGCTCGCTCGCCGTTGGGGCGCCGACGCTCTCGCCGTGGATCCCGCTCGCTGTCGGCGGGGCGGGCATCGTGAGCTTCGTCTGGCGACAGCTGGTCCTGCAGCGCGAGGACCGGGCCCTGCTCGACCTCCGCGTCTTCCTGCGGCCGACATTCGCGCGGTCGATGATTGTGTTCGTGGCGAGCAGCGTCTCGCTGTTCGGTGTGCTGTTTCTCCTGCCGCTGTACGCGCAAAACGTGCTCGGATTCGGCCCGCTCGTGACGGGAATCATCGTGCTGCCCGGCAGTATCGTGTCGGCCGCGCTCGCGCCGGTAGTCGGGCGGCTCGTCGACGCCCGCGGCGGGAAATGGGTGCTCGTCGCCGGCACCGCGATCACCGCGCTCTCGCTCTGGTCGATGCTGCTGTTTGGAGAACACACGCACATCGCGCAGTTGTTCGCGACGAATCTGCTCATGAACATCGGGCTCGCGGGTGTATTCACGCCGATCTACGCGATGGCGCTCGGCTCGTTGCCCGCGAGCCTCGCCTCGCACGGCAGCGCAACGCTGAACACCGCGCAGCAGCTCGCGGCCGCGGCCGGCACGGCCCTGCTCGTGACGCTGATGACGCTGTTCTCCGTTCGACACGGGGGAGTCCAACTCGCCGAATCCCCGGCGGCGATGGTTGCTGGCCTCCGGGTCGCGTTCCTCACGAGCTCGCTGATTGCCACCGCAGGAGTCATCATCGCGCTGTTCGTGCGCGAGACTCCCGTCCAGCGAACGGCCGGCGCGAAGCCGGTGTAGGCCGGGGAGCGAAACGGGCATAGAATATCCCTTCTATGCCTACCGCAGATCCCGCCCCCGCGTTCGACGATTCGAACACTCCCGCCGAACGTCCCTTCGGGCCCCGCGAACAGCTCGCCATCTGGCTGCTGCTCGGGTCTGCGTTCGTCGTGATCCTGAACGAAACCATCATGGGCGTCGCGCTGCCAGAGCTCATGCATACCCTTGGCATATCTGCCTCAGAAGGGCAGTGGCTGACCACCGCGTTCCTGCTCACCATGAGCGTCGTGATCCCGATCACCGGCATGCTCATCCAGCGTGTGCCCACCCGTACGCTCTTCATCATTGCGATGTCGCTCTTTAGTGTCGGCACGCTCGTGGCTGCGATCGCGCCGGGCCTGCCCGTGCTGCTCGTCGGGCGAGTCGTGCAGGCGTGCGGTACCGCGATCATGATGCCGCTGCTCATGACGACGGTTGTGACGCTCGTCCCGCCGAACCAGCGCGGACGACTCATGGGCCGCATCTCGATCGTCATGTCGGTCGCGCCCGCTCTCGGTCCGACAGTCTCCGGGATGATCCTCGAGGTGCTCAGCTGGCGATGGCTGTTCCTCATTGTCCTTCCGATCGCACTCGTCGCGCTCATACTTGGCGGCATCCGGATGCCGAACGTAGGCGTGCGCAAGCGCACCTCGATCGACCTGCGCTCCGTGGTGCTCTCAGTGCTTGGGTTCGGCGGGCTGGTGTACGGTCTCAGCGAGATCGGCGCCGCAGCAAGCGGCACAGCACTCCTCTCGCCGTTTGTGCCGGCCGGTATCGGCGCCGCGGCGCTCGCCCTCTTTGTCTGGCGGCAGCTCGTACTGCAGCGCAGCGATCGGGCCCTGCTCGACCTGCGCACCTTCAAGAGCCGCCCATACGCACTGTCGGTCGTGCTTATCTCCTGTGCATCGATGGCCCTGTTCGGATCGCTCATCCTGCTGCCCATCTACGCGCAGAACGTTCTCGGCCTGACCCCGCTGCAGACGGGCCTGCTGCTGCTTCCCGGCGGCCTCCTCATGGGGCTCCTCGGCCCCGTCGTCGGACGGCTCATCGATGCCCGCGGCATCCGACCGATGCTCATTCCAGGCACCATCATCACCGCGCTGGCACTCCTCAGCATGGGCCTGTTCAACGAGTCAACGCAGGTCTGGCAGGTGCTCGCCACCCACCTCGTGCTGAGCATCGGGCTTGCGGGCGTCTTCACCCCGCTGTTCTCGGTGTCGCTCGGATCGCTCCCGGTGGAACTCGCCTCCCATGGCAGCGCGATGATCTCGACGGTGCAACAGGTTGCTGGAGCTGCGGGCACCGCGCTCTTCGTTACCGTCATGACGCTCGTGTCGGTGGGCTGGGCAGATGGTGACCCGGCAGCGGTCGACGCCGAGGCGCTCGCGCACGGCACCCGAGTCGCGTTCATTATCGGCGGATCAATCGCGTCGATTGGGGCGATTGTTGCGCTGTTCGTGCGGGAGGAAACGGTCGAGCCCGCGGCCGTGTGAACAGCGGGTTAGGCGCCTGAGAGATCAATCGCCTCGCCCCGGACGACCTCTTGGCAGTGGTCGCACACCAGTACACCCCGGAATTCTTGCCCGCACACGGTATGCGTTCGAGTGAGGACGGACCCCTCATCGTCGCTGTACCAGCGTTCGGACCAGTCGACCACAATGCCGAGCACTGGGAAGAGATCACTGCCCTTCCGTGTGAGCTGGTATTCGGACCAGTCGGGGCGCTCTGCGAGCTGTACCTGCTCAAAGATCTCCCGGTCGCACATGGCAGTGAGACGTTCGCTGAGGACGATGGGGGGTGGCCCCAGGAAGAGCTCAAAGTCGCGGAAGCGTCGCACGCCAGCGAACGCGGCGGCGACGATAACGGCCGACCAGCGGTTGCCGAAGACGGTCATCGTGTCAGGGTAGAACGCCGTGTCCACAGCTGCCCCGGTGCGGGTTGCCCTGCGGCGAGTGTGTGCCCCGGGCGTCGAGCGCTCCCAACTCCCTGCAGGCCCCCAGCCGAGCTCCACGGTGTCGCCCGTAGCTGCGGCCCCGCACTCCTGGCAACAGTAGCGGGGCGACATCTCGTTACCGCAACTCAGGTGTGTGATCGGTGGTGTCGCATAGCTGTGAGAAGTCACCCAGCGCCGCTCCCACGTCCAGATCGCGAGCAGGAGTGGCCAGGTTGCCGAACCCTTCGGAGTGAGTATGTACTCCGAACGCTCAGGGCGCTGCTGATAGACATGTCGCTCGAGTAAGCCCTCGGTGACGAGTCGCTCGAGTCGGCCGCTGAGGACTGCGTGGGAGATGGGAAGACGCTCACGAAAATCTGAGTATTTTGTCCCCCCGGACAATGCGACTCGCAGCAACAGCAGTGTCCACTCGTCGCCAAGGAGCCCGAACGTCAGGCCGAGGCCGTTGGGCGTGGGCCCGGCAGCTGCGCTGCCATCATTCGAGGCTGTCGTGCTCATCTGCTCAGGCTATCGCGTTCGCTGGCGAAGCGAGCCAGTTGCGTCACTCTGCTAACTGGAGTAATCTGCTGTCGAGCGGACCGGCGACGTGGCCTATCCGCTCCGCGCACGCTACACCGGACCGGCAAGGAGGCCACCGATGAACCATCTCGCAGGCGGATTACACCCGCAGTCACGAGTCGACTTCTTCGTAGAGAAGGGGTGGTGGACGGACGAAACAATGGATGGCCTGTTTTGGCAGCGCGTGGCGGAACGCCCCGCTGAGCTCGCCGTTGTAGACCCGCTCAATCGCGTGGATCTCGACGGAGAAGCCCCGAGGCGGCTCACCTGGGGTCAGCTCGGGAGCGAGGTGACCTGGCTGGCCGCCCGATTCCTCGAACACGGGGTGAAACGGGGCGACGTCGTTGGGATGCAGCTCCCAAATTCGATCGAGCAGCTCGAGGTGTATCTCGCTGCGTGGTCCATCGGGGCAATAGTCTCGCCACTCGCGATGCAGTACCGAGAATACGAACTGGTGAGTGCTGCGAACGACGCTGCGTTTGATGCCTACGTATGTGGTGAGAGCTTCGGGGAACGCCGAATCGCTGCCGAGGTGGCGGCCGCTCGCGACAAACTCCCAACGGTGCAGACGGTGTTCAGCATTGGCCGGGCAGACGCGGCCCCAATTGACGGCGTCGTGAGACTCGCACCGCAGTCGGCGGAGGATAGCGACGAGGCAACGATTGTCGCCGTGCGCGCGGCGCAGCCAAACGATCCGAATGACTGCGCGACAATTTGCTGGACGTCGGGAACGGAGGGGCAGCCCAAGGGGGTCATGCGTGCTCACTACGACTGGTTGAGCTTTAGCTGGGCTGTGATCGACGCCCTCAAGGCCGCGGGCTCCCGGGGTGACGGTGAAGACACGGGGGCGGAGGAGCTGCAAGAGCTCAGCGCCGATGACGTTCTGCTCAATCCATTCCCGCTCATCAATATGGCCGGTGTCTGTGGCATGCTGCTGCCCTGGTTGCGCACCGGATGCGTGCTCGTGCAGCACCACCCCTTTGACGGCCCGACGTTCTTTGCGCAGGTCGCGACAGAGCGCGTGACCTGCACGATCCTCCCACCCGCGCTGCTCTGGATGCTGCTGAACAACGAGGAGCTGCTGAGCAAGGTCGACCTCTCGAGTCTCACCCGCCTTGGCTCAGGCTCCGCCCCGCTCCAGCCGGCGATGGTGCGGGGGTGGCAGGAGAAGATGGGCCTGAAGGTTATTAACTTTTTTGGATCGAACGAGGGCGTTGCCCTGCTGTCGAGCGGTGAGGACTTCCCTGACGCGGACGACCGCGCGAACTTCTTCCCGCGCTATGGGGCTGAGGGTGTGCAGTGGGCATCGCGCGTATCGACCTGGGTGCACCACAAGCTTGTCGACATCGAGACCGGCGAGGTCATCACCGAGGCCGGACGGCCGGGTGAACTCTACATCAGCGGTCCGCAGCTCTTTGGGCGGTACGTGAAGGGAGAATCCCTGGCGAGTCCTTTCGACGCGGAGGGATACCTGAAGACCGGCGACGTGTTTGAGATTGCTGGTGAGAAGAGGCAGTACCTGCGCTACGTTGATCGTGCGAAGGATCTCATTATTCGTGGCGGCATGAACATCGCCCCGGCGTCGCTCGAGCAGCTCATCACTGAACACCCGGCAGTATTTGAGGTTGCTGTCGTCGGCGACCCAGACGAGATGCTTGGCGAGCGGGTTGCAGCGATCGTTGTGCTGCGGCCGGGAGCCGAGCTGACGCTCGAACAGCTCGTCGACTTCCTGCGCGAACGCCGGATCGCTTCGTTTAAGCTGCCTGAGCGGCTCAGTGTTCTGGACTCCCTTCCGAGGAATCCGGTCGGTAAAGTACTCAAGCGCGACCTCCGCGTTATGGCGAGCTGACAACGCTATGGCAGCCAACGCATTGATCTACGGGGCGCTGCGCACGCCCCGCGGGCGCGTGCGCCGTGAAGGCGGCGCGCTCGCGGGCGTTCCCGCACACGAGCTGTTCGGCGGGCTGCTCTCTGAATACAGCCGTTTGGGGGTTTCTGCCGCCGAGGTCGACGACGTGATCGTCGGAGTCAGTACTCCTTTCGGGGAACAAGCAGGGGACGTCGCCCGCGTGGCACTGTCTGCAGCGGGGTGGCCGGAGACGGTCAGCGCAGGCACAGTGTCGCGGATGTGCTGCTCCGGCTTGGACGCGATTGCGTCGGGTGCTGCCCAGGTGGCGAGCGGCGGGTCTGAGCTGATTGTCGCCGGCGGAGTGGAGTCAATGTCGCGCACTCCGATGTTTGGAGACAAACCGGCATTTGCGCTGGACTCGGAGCTGGGCGAGCTGACGGGTTTCGTGACGATCGGTGTTGCTGCTGATCTCACGGCGGCCCGTTTCGGATTCACCCGGTCTGAGCTTGACGACTACGCGGTGCGGTCGCACGAGCAATCTGCGGCCGCACCCACGTGGCGGTCGATCGTGCCAGTGAGGGTCAGTGGGAAAGTGCTGTTGGAGCGCGACGAGGGCGCACGGCCGGGAACGCGCGCAGAGAGCCTCGCGGAGCTTCCCACACTCTTTGATGATGATCCTCTGTGGGAGCGCGCAGCGAGAAGGTTTGCGGACGACGGCTTCGTTCGCCCGGTCGGCGGTCTGCATACGGTCGCGACTGCTCCGCAGCTTGCCGACGCGGCATCAGCGGTGTTGCTCGGCAGTGTCGCCGCCGGGAAGACTCTTGGCATCGAGCCCCGAGGCCGTGTCGTTTCCTGGGCGCACGCCGCGGTGCGGTCGCCGGGGCTGTGGGCTGGTGAGGCCGCCGCGCGGAAAGCGCTCGCGCGCGCCGGGATCGGGGTGGCTGATGTGGCCGTGGCTGAGATTAACGAGTCGTTCGCCGTGACCCCGCTGCTGCTGGCGCGCCAGCTCGAACTCGACGCGGGCATGGTGAATGCACATGGTGGAGCGGTGTCGGTCGGGCACCCGCTCGGAGCAAGCGGCGGAATTCTACTTGCGAATGCGCTCGAGCGGCTCGAAGAACTGGGCGGTGGGTATGGCGTGCTCGTGATCCCAGCTGCCCTTGGATTAGCAACTGCGGTCGTCGTTGAAGCATTCGGGTAGCACAGCGCGCAAAAGCTCTGTTTTATGAAGCAATGTTGAATATTGAATCGGAGAGAGTCATGACTGAGACGAATATTTGGGTGCTCGGCGGGTATCAAAGTGACTTCGCCCGCAACCTCGCTCGCGAAGGCGGAAGCTTTTCGAGCCTGACAGCTGAGGTCGTCGACGGAGCCCTGACGTCGGCGGGGGTTCCCGCGGCGGCCGTCGAGGTGCTGCACGTGGCCAATGCATTTGGTGAGCTATTTGCGGGTCAAGCGCAGCTAGGCGCGAGGCCAGCGACAGTGCGTGATGACCTGTGGGGCCTACCCGCTTCACGCCACGAGGCAGCGTGCGCGTCGGGCAGCATCGCTGCGCTTGCGGCCATGGCAGACCTTCGCGCTGGCAACTACGACTGCGCGCTGGTGCTCGGTGTCGAACTCGAAAAGACAGTGGGCGGTTCCCAAGGGGCGGCCTACATGGGAACCGCAGCCTGGGCCGGCAACGAGGGTGAGGACGCGACCTTCATGTGGCCCTACATGTTTGCGAAGGTAGCTGATGAGTACGATCATCGCTACGGCCTCGACGACAGGCATTTGCGTGCGATCTCCCAACTCAACCTTGCCAACGCAAAGCGCAACCCGCTCGCGCAAACCCGGGGCTGGGATGTACCAGATCTGTCCGGCAGCAGCGGTACGGACGACGCGCTCAACCCGCCGGTCGAGGGTCGGCTGCGGCGCTATGACTGCAGTCAGATGACCGATGGCGGTGCCGGGGTCGTACTAGTGAACGACCGATACCTTCGGGCGAATCCCGGGACCAGGCCGGTCGCGCGGATCGCGGGCTGGGGCCACCGCACGGCCGGCTTGGGCGCCGAGCAGAAGTTCGCGCGGAGCGAGGGGCACCCCTACGTGTTCCCTCACCTCAAACAGACGGTCGATCAAGCATTTGCGCGCGCAGGAGTCACGCTCGAGGCCATTGACGGGCTTGAGACGCACGACTGCTTCTCGTCGAGCGAGTATGTTGCGATCGACCATATCGGACTCACCCCTCCGGGCGAATCCTGGCGGGCGATCGAGAACGGGACGATCGCACCGGGTGGCTCGTTCCCAATAAACCCCAGCGGCGGACTCATCGGCGGTGGACACCCCGTTGGGGCTACTGGAGTGCGCATGCTCGTGGATGCGTCCCGGCAAGTCTCCGACACGGCGGGACAGATGCAGGTGGAGGGCGCGGGCCGGTTCGCGACGCTCAACTTTGGAGGTTCCACTGCAACGACCGTCGCCTTTGTGCTCGAGACCGTTGCGGTGCGCTGACGACGTTCCCGTGAATTGCTGACAAGAGAAGAGGAAAGACCATGGATGTTGAGATTGTAGGAAGACTGCTCTCTACCCTTCCCGAAGAAGACGACCATCCGTACCGCAGTGGCCCGTGGCGACCGCAAACGACCGAATGGAAGGCGGACGACCTCGAAGTTGTCGAGGGAGAGATTCCGCACGATATCGACGGAGTGTACCTGCGCAACACGGAGAACCCCGTACACCCCTCGATGAAGAACTACCACCCGTTCGATGGCGACGGAATGATCCACGTCGTCGGCTTCCGTGACGGCACCGCGTTCTACCGTAACCGGATGATCCGCACGGACGGATACCTTGCCGAGGCCGAAGCGGGCAAAGCTCTCTGGGCAGGCATCGCAGAGAATCCGAACACCTCGCTGCGCCAGGACGGTTGGGGTGCACGTGGCAGGATGAAAGACGCATCAAGCACCGACGTGGTTGTGCATCGCGGCATGGCGCTGACAAGTTTTTACCAGTGTGGCGACATGTACCGCCTGGATCCGTACTCGGCTGAGACGCGCGGTAAGGAAGACTTCAACGGTGCGTTCCCGTTCAAATGGGGTGTCTCCGCGCATCCGAAGGTAGACGACCGAACAGGCGAGATGCTGTTTTTCAACTACAGCAAGGAGGCGCCGTACATGCATTACGGCGTCGTGGATCAGCACAACGACCTCGTGCACTACGTTGACGTCCCGCTTCCCGGCGCGAGGCTGCCGCATGACATGGCCTTCACTGAAAACTACGCGATCCTCAACGACTTCCCGCTGTTTTGGGATCCGGAAGCGCTTAAACACGGCCACCACGCGGCCCGTTTTCATAAAGATATGCCGAGCCGATTCGGCGTCATCCCGCGACGTGGCCAGACGAGTGATATTCGCTGGTTCGAAGCAGAGGCGACCTACGTGCTGCACTTTGTGAATGCCTACGAAGAAGGCGACGAGATCGTTATCGATGGTTTCTTTCAGGGAGACCCAGAACCCCAAGACAACGGTCAAGGAACAAAGTGGGAGCGCGCTTTTCGTTTTCTAGCGCTCGACCGGATGCAGGCGCGGATGCACCGATGGCGGTTGAACCTTGTGACTGGCAAGGTGCGCGAGCAGCAGCTGAGTGACACCATCACGGAGTTCGGCATGATGAACGGCGACTTCCAGACGGGCGACTATCGCTACGCCTACGCGGCGACGGGCAAGCCCGGCTGGTTCCTATTCGATGGACTGGTGCGCCACGACCTCAAGACCGGGAATGAAGAGAAGTACAGCTTCGGAGACGGGGTGTACGGGAGCGAGACGGCGGTAGCCCCGAAGGTCGGGGGCACCTCCGAGGACGATGCCTACCTCGTGACGATCATCAGCGACATGGGAGCAGACGCCTCGTACTGTGTCATCCTTGATGCCGCACGCGTGAGCGATGGACCCGTGTGCAAGCTCAAGCTGCCCGAGCGAGTCTCGAGCGGAACCCACTCGACGTGGGCTGCCGGCGAGGAGCTCAGGCGGTGGCGCGAGACGGACGACGCGGCGTCGGCCGTCGGTCTGTAGCCGGCCACACGTCGGCCTCATTGCACAGTAACGCGCGCTCCCTCCCCGCACCAGCGGGGAGGGAGCGCGCGTCAGCTGAGCTCGTCGCTTACGCAGGTGCGAGCCCAGTCGCGTGGCCCGAACCTGCGCGTGCCGCTAGCGATGCGCCTGTGAGCGCAGTTAATCTATCGATCGCGTGCGCGAACTCTGTCTGCATTCTGGTCACCACCGTTGCTGCCGGTTCAATTGCGTGAATGCTCTCGATTCCTTGCCCGGCTGCCCAGATGTCTTTCCACCGACCTTGCACGTTGTCGAGGGAATTGTAGTTCGGCGCGCCTGCGGGGGCGTGAATCTCGATATCGATGCCGTTTGCGAGGAGACTTGGGCGGAGCCACGACGCGTTCGCCCCGGTTATTGCCGAGGTCACCACGAGGTCGTCAGCTCCGTGGTCGACTACCATTTGTTTGTAGCCCGTCGGGGCTAGGCTCTCTGCGGTCGCGAGGAACCGTGTGCCAACGTACACAAGGTCTGCTCCAGCTGCGATGGCGCCGGCGACGCCCCAGCCGTCGCTTACCCCGCCACCGACAACCACGAGTCCGTCGAAGAATGCCCGCACCCCGGAGACGAAGGCAAAGGGGGAGAGGTGCCCAGTGTGGCCGCCTGCACCCGCGCTCACACAGGCGAGCCCGTCGGCGCCTGCGGAGACAGCCTTGCGCGCCAAAGCGATGCTGGTGACGTCGGCGATGACGATCCCTCCATATGCGTGTACGGTGTCGATAACCGGCGCGGGTGATCCAAGCGCGGTAATGACGATGGGCGGGCGATGCTTGGTGAGCAACTCCAGGTCAAGTGGCAATCGTTCGTTGGACCTGTGTGTGATGAGGTTCAGCGCCCACGGAGCCGGGTGCTCTCCAGACGCCCGTGCGTCGGCAAGCCGGTCGGTGATCTCGGTCATCCACGTATCGAGCTGTGCGATTGTGCGGCAGTTCGGCGCCGGGAACGCCCCGATGGTCCCTGCACGGCAGGCTGCGACGACAAGCTCGGGGCCCGAGATGAGGAACATTGGGGCCGCGACAACGGGTACCGCGAGGTGGTCTCGGATCTCTAATTGGTATGCCATTCGATCGAACAATGCGCCTCCTTGCGCTCATTACTACATTTGACAGAGTAATGATATCGCGTCAGGCAAGCCCCTCGGAAGTGCCGGGGGTGCTGTTCCTTGGACTGTGCCGAGAGCGAGTCGTCCACTTCGCAGGGGTCGAGCGTTGGTGACGTCCTCAGTCACCTCCACGGCGCGCTCAGGGGGTGTGGTCTCGCAGTCGCCCGGTGCCCGACGGGGTGGGTTATTGCAGCGTCGTGGAGCGTAACCCTGCGACCAGCGCCGCGAGTCCGTATTCAAAGGTCTCGATGGCTGCCGAGCGGCTCTGAGCGTCCGCGTATGCGCGGGCGGCGTGCTCGGCCTCCGTGAGGTGGGGCGCGAGCGTCGCGTTCTCAACTGGGCGTAGATTGTCTTCGGGTGCCAGTGAGTCGAGCGCTGAGCCGATGATGAACGATTCGATGGCGACGATGGCAGGGACAACTCGGTGTTCGGGGAAGCCGTCGCGCAGCATTGCGGACGCGATGCGCTCGTAGTCGATGATGGACTCGAGCTCATCGTCGACCGGGAGCGTCGCGAGCGCGGCGATAATGCCGGGGTGGGCGCCAATCGTGAGGCGGTAGGCCCGCGCCCAGTCCAGGATCGCGACGTGCCAGGGGAGCGTGTCGAAGCCGTGGTCGCCAATGCGCGATGTGAGTTGTCCCCGCATGCCAGCGATGAGCTGATCCTTGCTGGCGAAGTAGTGGTGTAACGCCGATGGGCGGACATCGAGGTTGCGAGCGAGTGCGGCGAGCGTAAAGTCAGCCCCGCGAACGTCGGCAAGCTTGAACGCAGCCTCGAGGATTCGCTCTCGTGACAGGACAGCTGTTCGTGGCCTTCCGGCCGAACGTGGGGTCTCGGTAGCCGTCGTCATTGGACTTCCTTCTCTCGCGGGGTTGCGGAGGTTATTGAATCTGCGTAAATTAAGGTTGCTCCGTGTCTCACTCGAGGATACGGGGTCTCACGAACCGAGGGGGACACCGTGGCAGGCACGACAGCCGATCTCATCATTGCTGGTGCGCGCGTGCACACCATGGTCGAGGGCGATGTCCACACCGGGCCACGATCCATCGCGATCGCGGGCGGCCGTGTGCTCGCCGTCGGCGAGGCGGACGCGATCGCGGCGGCCTTCCGCGGTGAGAATACTCAGATCGATGACGCAACAGGTTCCACTGTAACGCCAGGGCTTATTGATGCCCACCTGCACCCCATCCAGGGCGTCGAGCTCTGCCAGGGTGCAGACCTCGGTGGCGTCCGCGACCTGCGCGAGCTCCGAGAGGCGCTCGCGGCCGAAGCCGCGCGCGTGCGCAATAGCGGTGGATCGGCTTGGGTGCGCGCCTGGAACCTCGACTACGCCGTGTTCGACGGCGCGCAGCTCACCTCACGCTTCGTTGACGACGCCGTCGGCGATCTGCCTGCCATGGTCTTCTTCTTCGACTTCCACACCGCCGTTGCCAGCACCGAAGCGCTTCGGCTCTCCGGCATTACCGGTGCTCGTGACTTCGAGGACACCTCGGAGATCGTCGTCGACGCCGAAGGCTCACCGACCGGCGAGCTCCGAGAAGATAGCGCCTACCAGCCAGTCCTCGACATCGCCCCGAAGCCGAGCCGCGACGAAACCCTTGCCGCTGCTCGCGCCACGTTCGCAAAGATGCGCCGCTCGGGGCTTACCGGTGGCACCATCATGGACGGCAACTCCGAGACGCTCGACCTCCTCGAAGCGCTTGACTCGAGTGGGATGGGGCTGCCCGTCCGCATCGTGAGCGCCATGGATGTGAAGCCGAGTTACACCGCGGAACAGCGTGCGGCCATCGCGGCCCAACGCGATCGCGCGGGCAACCGGTGGCGTGGTGGCGTCATCAAGCTCTACGCTGACGGCGTCATCGACACGGGGGCCGGCTGGCTCTACGAGGCCGACGCTGACGGTGATGGGCTGAACGGCTTCTGGCCGAACACCGAAGATTTTCAAGCCGCCGTGCGCGAGTTCGCTGAAGCAGGCTTCCAAATTGCGACGCACGCGATCGGTGACCGCGCGGTCGGCGAGACCATCACCGCCTACGAAGCGGTCGGATCGATCTCGCGTAGCGGCGTGCCGCACCGCATCGAGCACCTGGAGACCCTCGACCCGCGCGATGTCGCCCGGCTCGCAGCCACCGGGATCACCTCATCCATGCAGATGCCACACCTGCAGTGGCGTATCGCTGACGGCAGCGACGAGTGGGCCCGCCGGCTCGGCCCCGAGCGCGCCTCCCGCGCCTGGGCTGCCGGCACCGTGCTCCGCGCCGGGGCCCCACTCGCTCTCGGATCCGACTGGCCGATCGCTGACCTCGATGCACGCGTCGGCCTCGCCTGGGCGATGCTTCGCCGTGCGCCAGGCGACGTTGACGGATTCGTGTATGAACCAGAAGAGCGGCTGACAGCCGCTCAAGCGCTGCACGGGTACACTCGCGGAGCAGCGCTCGCGCAGGGCGACGACGATCTCGGCATCATCCGAGCAGGCGCCCGCGCAGACCTCGCCGTCTGGGCCGAGGATCCACTCCAGGCATCGGGCGACGATCTCGCCACGCTGCCCGTGCGTGCCACCTATCTCGACGGCCTGCACACCTCACACGCCGAGTAATCTCACCCCCACCCACCTGTGCGGGCCCTCCCGCTTTCCGAAAGGCCACCGTGGTCCAAAACACTGCACTGGCACTGTTGCCAGTCATCACCGTCCTCGTCGTGTCGGTGCTCACCAAGCGAGCCCTGCTCGGGCTGCTCTCGGGCACCGTCGTAGGTGCGATCCTCATTGGCGGCTGGGGGTTCTTCGATTCCCTCGTCGGCCTCGTCGGATCGTCGCTGTCGAACGAGACCGTGCACTGGCTCGTGCTCGTCGTCGTGCTCTTCGGCATTCTCATCGCGTACTTCAACGCATCGGGAGCAGTGAGCGACTTCGCGCGCTGGACGGAGCGCTTCGTGAACTCGCGCCGCAAGTCGCTGCTGCTCACCTGGCTGCTCACCATCGCGCTGTTCATTGATGACTACCTCAATGCGCTCACCGTCGGCACCTCGATGAAACGTGTGACTGACCGCTACAACGTGCCCCGCACGATGCTCGGCACCGTCGTCAAGATGACCTCGGCGCCCATCGCGGTCATCATTCCGTTCTCCACCTGGGCCGTGTTCTTCTCGGCGCTGCTCGAGCAGGACGGCGTCACCGTTAACGGCTCAGGGTTCGGCGCATACATCGCCGGCCTGCCATACATCTTCTTCGGCTGGATCGCGCTCGCGATCGGCCTGCTACTCGCCCTCGGCGTGCTGCCGCTCGTCGGCCCGCTCAAGCGCGAGCAGGAGCGCGTCGACCGCACCGGCGATCCGCTGCCCGAAGGCCTCACCCCCGAGGAGCGTGCCTTCGAGCTCGCCGAGGACGGTGTCGAGAGCAAGCGCCCGATGCCGTTCAACTTCCTCATCCCGATCATCACCCTGATCCTCGTCACGATCTTCACCGAGGTCGACATTGTGAAGGGCGCCGCCGCAGCTGTCGTCGTCGCCATCATCCTCTACGTCTCGCAGCGTCGTCTCACCTTCAAGGGCGTGCTCGACCAGGCGTTCGAGGGCATCACCAGCATGGGCTACGTCATGGTGCTGTTCGTGCTCGCCTTCATGGTGCAGCAGATCAACATGGACCTCCAGCTCGCTGACTGGGTGATCGGAGCGACCGAGCCGATCATGAACGGCGCACTGCTCCCGGCAATCGTGTTCCTCGTGTGCGGCCTGTACGCGTACGCGACCGGCGCGTTCTGGGACCTCGCGGCGGTCATCACACCCGTCGTGCTGCCGCTCGCGATCGCGGTCGGTGTGGATCCGGTGCTTGCCGGCGCTGCCGTGTTCTCGGGCGCCGCCCTTGGCTCGACAACCTGCCTGTACGGCGACGGCATGATTCTCGCCTCGAAGTCGGTCGGCGTGAAACCGCTGAACCTCATGCTGTCGATCCTGCCCTACGCTGGCGTCGCAGCGGCGCTCTCCTTCATTGCGTACCTCATCGCAGGCTACGTGTCGTTCGGCGGATAACCGAGCCCGCGGTG
>NZ_LOHP01000080.1 GCF_001482305.1 Leucobacter sp. G161 | reverse complement strand
GAGGCCGGTGATGGCCTCGTCCTGGATCTGCAGTGATTGATTCATGACGGTAGTCAAACACGCACCACCGACATTCAAGCCCTCACATGTGGTCGAAAACGGGGTCTGTTGAAAAAATTTTCAACTTCTTTACTGCTCAGTATCCGTCTGTGGGGCATGAGTGAGGCGACCCCGAGAGCAATGTAGTGACGCTTCGCATTCGGGGGAGTGCGCGGTGGGTGGGAGGATGTGCCAACTGGTTATAGGAACTTACTCAAACCAATCGGGTACCGTCAGGTGCTTGCCGGTCGCAGGAGACTGAGGGGCAAACGTAACAGTCCCCGGCACCCAAGTGGTGCCGGGGACTGTTACAAGCCGCGAGGCGGCGTTTAGGAGGCGCGGCGTGCGCGTGCTGCGCGACGCTTGAGCGCGCGGCGCTCGTCCTCGCTCAGACCGCCCCAGACGCCGGAATCCTGACCGGTGTCCATCGCGTACTGGAGACACATCTCCGTTACTGGGCAGCGGGCGCAGACTGCCTTCGCCCGCTCAATCTGATCCACTGCCGGTCCGGTGTTTCCAACCGGAAAGAACAGCTCGGGATCTACAGTGAGGCACGCTGCCTGTTCACGCCAATCCATTACTACCTCCTCTGCGTCGCACGTGCGATGCTCAATCTGTACACGCGCCAATCAGCAAAGGCCAGGTAGCCTGAGAGAGTCTGCGCGTTGTCTTTTGCCAACGTGACTGAGAATGCTCACACCGGCGTGCGCGAAACTCTGATGAATATATGCTTCCACGGAAGTGAACGAAAGACAATAGGCTTTTTGCTGTTGTTTCAGGAAACCGAGAGGTGTGGTGACGATTATGCGGATTCAGTCTGCCTGGCGAGTGCTAACTGCTACTTTGAGCGTTGAGCTGGTGCTGGGTGTTGTGCTGGTCGTCACAATGATCCCGACGTTCCCCTCGGCGGGCCCCGAGCGCGACGCGCTCGTGCCACTCTGGGTGAGCCTGTTCGTGAGCGTTATCCTGTGCTGCGTCTGGGTCGCGGCGACGCTCGTCGGGGCGATTTGTCGCCGCGGCAGCTGGGTGCGCGGGTCGGCGGTCACCCTCCACATCCTCATGCTCGCGGCAGCACTCGGTGTGTTCCAGGGGCTCATCGGGACGCCGGGTGTCGGGATCCTGCTGCTCGTACTCGCGATTGTCGGTTTCGCCTCAGCGATCCTGAGCGGCCTGCCCGCCCGCGGCCAGGCCGGGGCGGCCAGCGCCAGCAGCAGTTAGACGCCGAGCATCTTCACGACGCGCGCAACGTGACCGGTGGCGCGAATGTTGTAGAGTGCGTGCTCGATCTTGCCCTGCTCGTCGACGACGAACGTCGACCGGATGACGCCCTCGACGATACGGCCGTAGCTGTTCTTCTCGCCGAAGGTGCCGTACGCGCGGTGCACAGCGGTGTCGGGGTCGCTGAGTAGCGGGTATTCGAGGCTGTCACGGTCAGCGAACTGGCGCAGCTTGTCGACCTGGTCTCGGGAGATTCCGAGCACCTCGTAGCCGGCAGCGGCGAGTGGCGCGGAGGACTCCTGGAACTCGCAGGCCTCCTTGGTGCACGCGGGAGTCATCGCCTGCGGGTAGAAGAAGATCACGACCTTCTTGCCACGGAAATCGCTGAGCTTCCGCTCGGTGCCATCTTGGTCGAGGAGCGCAAACTCGGGGGCGGACATACCGGGCTCAAGGATTACGCGTTCAGTCATACTCCCACCCTAGCGTTGGCCGGTGACAGTCATCGGATGCGCTCTGCGACGGCAGCGATCGGACGCCTAGAGATGCGGTCTCGCCGCCTAGGGCTGCCCGGCTTTTCGCTGAGTGGCATAACCGGCGAGGTATTCAGGTTCTCGGGCAAGCTGTCCCTGCTGCAGCGCCCAGAGAGCCGCGACACCGGCTGGGCCGTATTCGCGTTCTACACGACGCACGTTCAACGACTGCGCCAGGCCGGAGGCCGGGACCAAGATGACACACACGATGAATAGTCCCAGCAAGGGCAGGCCATTCGTGGTGGCTTGCAGCTGCGGATAGCGGGTCATGAACGGTGCCACGAGCATCAGTACGAAGCCGAGGCACGGCAGGAGCAGTCCGAGCCACAGCAGCGCGGAAAACCGGCGCCCAGCAGCCACGAAGTTCGTCACCATACGCCGAACGATCACTGCGCCCGAGACGACGCCTGCAACCATGCAGAGCCAGCCCACGAACGTCAGCAAGAGCGAGAGCCCGGCGAACCCAGAGAGCGCAGCAATGGCGACGCTGTACAGGCCGATGAAGAAGACGCCGAGCACCGGAAACACGATGCCAAGCGCGGGCTGCGTGAAGGCGCGGAGCGACAGGTAACCGCGCGCGAGATCGGGCAGCGGCTTTGCCGAAACGGGCTGCACATGCTGCGCTGGCGGCTGGCCCATCCAGCCGGAACCCGGCGGCTGATATTGCGGCTGGGGCGTGGGCGGCTGATACTGCGGTGACGGCTCCGACATGCTCCAAGTGTAAAGGGGGCGGCTGGCCCGGTTCCCTACTTCATGAGGCGGCGCAGCGATTCGACGCGTCTTGCGCCCATCACGTCGAGCCGCCCGTCGGCGATCGCAAGATCGAGTTCGCAATCCGGGGCGTCCTCGGTGTGCGAGCACCCTCGCGGGCATGCGTCGAGCAGGGGAACAAGGTCGGTGAACCCGCGCAGGATCCCGTCGGCGGTCACGTGGCCCAAACCAAAGGATCGAACCCCGGGGGTATCGATCACCCAGCCGGTGTCGCCGTCGGCCGCCCCCGGCGTCGAGGCACGGAACGCAACCGACGAGGATGAAGTGTGGCGGCCGCGGCCGGTCACTTCGTTCACGTGGCCGGTTGCGCGATCCGCCTCGGGCACGAGCGCGTTAATGAGCGTCGACTTGCCGACACCGGAGTGACCAACAAACACGGTCGTCTTCCCCGCGAGCGTCGCGCGGATCTGCGCGAGCACGCCCTCGGGGGAGTCGTCCTCCCACGCACCAGGCGCGGAGCGAAACACCGGCACCTCGAGCGCAGCGAAGTTCTCGAGGAACGGCTCCGGATCCGCGAGGTCGATCTTCGTCAGGCAGATCAGCGGCTGAATGCCCGCATCGTAGGCCGCAACGAGGTAGCGGTCGACGAGGCGCACGCGCGGTTCAGGGTTCGCGGCAGCGACCACGATAAGCATCTGCTCTGCGTTCGCCACCATGATCCGCTCGACGCGGTCGCTGTCGTCTGCGCTTCGGCGCAGTAGCGTCGAACGTTCCTCCACGCCGACAATGCGGGAAAGACTGCCATCATCGCCAGTGACGTCGCCGACGAGCTGCACGCGATCCCCGATCACGATCGGGGTCTTGCGGAGCTCGCGGGCGCGAGCCGCAACGACCACGCGTTCGGGCTGTGCCTTCGGGCCGCCCTTCACCTTCGGTGTCGCGGGAACGAGCGCCGTGTATCGGCCACGGTCAACGGCAGTGATCATTCCGATGACGGCGTCGGAGTGCTCAGGGCGACGCTTCGTACGCGGCCGGTTCGCCTTAGGGTTGGGCCTTGCGCGCACCTCGTGGTCAGCGTACTCGCCGTAGGGTGCGTCGTCATCGTCATCGACGTTGAACCAGCTCACGCGGTCAGATTCCCTCAAGGAAGCCGCGGGCGATCGCGCCAAGGCCACCTGCGACGTGGCTGCTTGCGATCGCACCCTCAGTCATGATGTCGGTGCTGGCCGAGAGCGGGTCATAGCCGGAGTCAACGCGCAGCATGTCAGCCCAGAGTCGTGGGAATTCTGGCAGCGTCTTCGAAGTGCAGCCGATGTCGTCAACGGATACGCCCGGCACCACGAGCCCAATGAGCGCGCCGGTGGTCGCAATGCGGTGGTCGGCGTATGCGTGCCACAGCCCACCGTGCATCGCCGAGGGGTGGATCGCGATACCGTCTGGCAGTTCCTCGGCGTGGCCGCCGAGCGCGTTGATCTCAGCAACGAGGGCCGCGATGCGGTCGGTCTCGTGGTGCCGGGTATGGCCGATGCCAGTGATCTCGCTGCCTTCTCCGGGCGACCCGTCCGGCCGGGGGAGCGCGGCGAGGGCTGCGAGCCCCACGAGCGTCGGCGAGAGTTCGCCGGCATTCGGGACGTCGAGCTTCACGCCGCGCAGCTCGCCGGTTCCTGTGACCGTGAGCGCCCCGTCTTCGAGGGTCGCGGTGCCGCCGAACTCGGGGAGCAGCTCGCGCAGATGGTCACCGACCTGCGTGGTGTCGCTGGGCCAGTGCGGGATCGTCACTGAGCCGCCGACTGCAAGGGCTGCCGCGAGGAACGGGGCAGCGTTGGACAGGTCGGGCTCGATCGTGATTTCGCGGGCGCCAATCGGGCCGGGCTTGACGCGCCATTCACCCGGGGCGGGGGAGTCGGCGTCGACGCCGCGGGCGCGGAGCGCTTCGAGGGTCATTTCGATGTGCGGCACGCTCGGAAGTCTCTCGCCGGTGTGGACGACGTGCACACCCTCCGTGAATCTGGGGGCTGACAGCAGCAGCGCTGAAACGAACTGGCTCGAGAGCGAGGCGTCGAGTTCGACCCTGCCGCCGCGCAGCGATCCGGCGCCGTGCACCGTGAACGGCAGCGCGCCGCGACCGTCATCTGAGATGTCAGCGCCCAGCGCGCGCAACGCATCGAGCACGGGGCGCATCGGGCGCTTGCGAGCGTAGGGGTCGCCGTCGAAGGCGACCGGGCCGAGCGCGAGGGCAGCGACCGGGGGCACGAACCGCATGACCGTGCCAGCGAGACCACAGTCGACGCTGGTCGAACCCGTGAGTTCGGCCGCCGGGGTGACGCGCAGGTCAGGGCCGTAGGGATTCTTCCCCGCGAGCGGCTCGATTATGGTCCCGAGCAAGCGCAACGCCTCGACCATGAGGTCGGTATCGCGGGAGTGCAGCGGGACGCGGAGCGTCCCCGTGCCGTCAGCCAGGGCCGACAGCACCAGCTCGCGGCCCGTGAGTGACTTCGAGCCGGGCAAGGGCACATAGGCGTTGATCTCGGGGGGATAAACGCTGCCTTCGGGAGCTACCGTTGGGGCAGCCCAAGCCTCGACGGCGTCGTCGGGGGTGTCGCCCGCGCTCTTGCCGTCGTCGTCATTTCCGCGATTCAATCTTGCAGCCAGCATCTCTCTGAGCTTACCTGGGTTTCAGACGAAGCGGCAGCGCAGCCGCATGTCCCCGGACGAAAGAGTACAGAGCCTGTGGCCGTGCCGCGAGAGCGGCCCGTCCACAGGCTCTGATGGAGTCACTCCGGATGCCGTACGGCTACCCGACCCAACTCGTGAAGCGCTTCTCGAGGGCGCCAACGACCTGGTTCAGCAGAATGGCGATGAGCATAATGAAGAGCGATATCGCCCACACCGCACTGAAGTTGTACTGCTTGCTGAACGACGAGATGAGGCCGCCGATGCCGACGAGCGCGATGAACATCTCGCCGTTGATCATGCCCTTGACCGAGCGTCCGACTGAGAGACGGAGGCCGGCCAAGATCATCGGGAAGGCCGATGGCAGCACCACGCGGATGACAGTTTTCCAGCGCGAGGCGCCATAGGACGCGGCCATGTCGAGCAGCGGGGCGTCGACGTTGCGGATACCCGAGGCAGTGTTGATGATGATCACGAAGACGCCGTAGAGAAACACCACGGAGAATCGCGTGATATCGGACAGCCCGAAGATCGCGAACAGGATCGGCGCAAAGATCAGCGACGGAGTGACGAACAGGGCATTCACGTACACATCCAGCGCCGTGAACACGCTCGAGAACACGCCCATGAGCGTGCCGACGGTGAGCCCGACGACGATCGCGAGCGAGAGGCCGATGGCAAGCATCGAGAAGCTGGACAGGAGATGCTGTGGGAGCTCGTTTGTCGCGAAGAGGGTGAACAGCTCCGCGAAGACTGCGCTGAGCGGCGGGAGCCACTGCAGATTCAGCGTATGCCCCAGGATCTCCCAAATGATGCCGAGCACAATGAGTGAGCCCCACTGCAACACGAGGTACCGGGCCGCACGCTGCCACCAGGGACGCCTGTTGATCGCTGGGAGATCCCCAACAACAACGGCACGGGTGTCGGGCGCGATAGTCACTTTGCCCCCAACTGGTACATGTCGCGCAGCCGGCTCCACAGGTATTCCTTGAGTTCGATGAACTCCTTCGTCCGCTCGACACCCTCCTGGAGTCGCGGGCGGGGAATGTTCACGTCAATGACTTCTTCGACGCGACCCGGACGTGCCGACATGAGCACGACCCGGTCGCCGAGCAAGACAGCTTCCTCCATATCGTGCGTGACGAAGACGACGGTCTTCTTCGCCTTCTCCCAAATTCCGAGCAGCTCCTCCTGCATGTAGCGACGAGTCTGCTGGTCGAGTGCGCCGAACGGCTCATCCATGAGAATGATGGGGGTCTCGACGGCGAGCGCGCGGGCGAGTCCGACGCGCTGCTGCATACCGCCAGACAGTTCCTTCGGGTACTTGTTCTCGAAGCCGCTGAGCCCGACCATCTCGACAAACTCACGGGCGCGCTCACGTGCCTCGGCCTTGCGGGTGCCGCGCATCTCGAGGCCGAAGGCCACGTTGTCGAGGATCGATGCCCACGGCATGAGGGCGAAGTTCTGGAACACGACTGAGCAGTCGAGATTGGGTCCCGACACGCGCTTGCCGTTGACGATGACCTCGCCGTCAGTGGGGTTCTCGAGCCCACCAATCGCGCGCATGAGGGTCGTCTTTCCGCAGCCAGACGGACCGAGCAGCGTAATGAACTCGTTGTCGCCGATTTCGAGGTTGACGTTCGAGAGCGCGAGGGTTTCTCCCCGGCCCTCGGTGACGTACCGGTGCGAGAGATCCTTAACTGTGATCATGTGTTATTTCCATTTCATAAGACGTCGTTCGGCGGCCTGCATGAGCGTCGCCAGGAGAACCGCTTCGAGGACGACCGCGATGGTCGTGGCGTAGAGCAGATCCGATTGGAACGTGCCGCGGTAGTCGAGCATGGAAGCGCCGATGCCGACAGGCAGCATGATGAGTTCGACGATGACCATGCCCGCGAACGCTCGGCTTAGGCCGATCCGGAGACCGGAGATGATTGCGGGGAGTGCGCCTGGGATGAGGATGCGGCGCCAGATCTGCGCTTCGTTGGCGCCAAAGCTACCGGCCATCTCGCTCAGCGTCTTCGGGACCGTGCGGACTCCGGCGCGGACGTTCGTCGTGATGTAGACCCAGGAGAACAGGACGATCACGAGCACCTTCGGGAGCAGCCCGAGCCCAAACGCAATGAGAATGATCGGAATAAGCGGAGAAATGGGGAGCGCGAGGCTGGCGGCCGTGATGGGCGACAGCGCCCGGTCGACGAGGGGCCAGCGTGCCATAGCGAGCCCGAGCGGCACCGCGATGACCACGGCGATGATGTACCCCCAGAGCAGCGCAATGTTGCTGGTGAGCAGTGCTGGCCAGAGCTCGCCGCTGACGAACGCGATCTCGTAGAGCCCCGCCATCGTGTCGAGGAACGTCGGGATGAGGAGTGAATCCGCGGCGCGGGCGCCGAACTCCCAAAAGAGCGCAAACGCGAGGATCGCGGCGACGCGCAAGAGAACGGTCTTTCCCATCGAGACGGGCCGACGCAGCCGGAGGATCTTGATCGGCCGATCCCGCTTCGCCGATTCCGTGAGGTGAGCAGTCAAGAAACCGCACCTTCTTTCGTGTATCGGTCAAGGGCGGGGGCGCCGGGCGAACCGGCGACCCCGCGCTTGAACTAGCTGTTGTAGCGGTCGTCCGCGATGTCGGATACCGCGAGCTCGCCCTCGGGAATGCTGCCGCTTTCCTGGTAGAACTTGAGGGTCGCTGCGACCTCATCCATGTCGATCCCGACTGCGGTGGGGAAGATGCCAAGCTCGACGAGCTGCTCGTAGACGTCGACGAGCTCCGCTGCGTCCATGCCGAGCACCTCAGCGGCCCGATCGGCGTACGCTGCGGGGTCCTCCTGCAGCGCAGTGAACTCGGCCTGCAGCGCCTCGAGGTATGCCTCGACGAGCTCCGGCTTGTTCTCGATCGTGTCGGTGGTGGTCGTGATCGTGTGTGCGAGCAGATTGCTCTGATCCTCAGACAGCGAGGTGAGGACCTTTGCCTTCGTCTCGTTGCCCTTGATCGCTGGGATCCAGTCCTCGAGGCGCACCACGGTGCCGGCGATCTGGCCCTCGATGAGCGCGGTCGCGCGGTTCGCTGAGCCGGAAATCACCATGAACTCCGGCGATGCGTCCGGGCAGGTGTCTGCGAGCCAGCGCTTGAGGTGAGCGGTACTCGTCGACCCCTCGGAATGGTACGCGACAGGCTTGCCGTCGAGGTCGGCGCACTCCGTAATCTCGGGCGACACCACGATCTGCAGGTCGTTACGGACGTCATTGGTGACCATCTTCAGGTCGGCGCCAGCCAGGTTTGCTGACATGACCGTCGAGGGGCCCATGGCGGCAAAGTTGACATCGCCACGCAGGAGCGCCTGAGTCTGCACGTCGGGTGAGTCGAACTCGATGAATTCGACCTCCCACCCCTTCTCCTTGAGGCTTTCGAGCGCGAGCGCCGAGGGTGCGTCTCCGGGGCCGAGGCCACCCGGGTAGCCGAGGACGACCGAGCCAGGAGCGGCATCTGCGCCGTCCGAAGCCGGGGCGTCGCCGCTCGCGCAGCCTGTGAGAGCAAGTGCGAGGCCGGTTGCGAGGGCAGCGGTGCCCCACGCCCACTTCGAGTGCTTCTTGTCCATGATTCTCCTTTGATCTTTTCTGGGTGTGTTGCTACGTAAAATCAGTGCGCGATCGGGTGCGGCAGTGCGTTCGCAGCCTCAAGCACCTCGATGGACTCGACGACGAACGTTGAGAGCGCGTGCATCCTGTCTTCTCCGAGGTCCCGTGCGAGGCTGCGGTAGACCTCGTCGATTTGCGGCTTCAGGTCTGCGATGAAGGTTTCCCCGTATGGGGTGAGGGTGAGCTCAATCTGTCGCTGGTCGGCAGCGACTACCGCGCGCTGGACGATTCCGCGGCCTTCGAGGCTCCCGAGCATTCGCGACAGGCTGGGCTTCGCGACGACGACAGCTCTGAGAGCTCGGCGAAGTCGACCGTGCCCAGGTCGTTGATGACGCGGATGACGCGCCACTGTGCGTCGGTGATGTTCACCTGAACGAAGACGGCCCGGAAACGGACCATGAGCAGTTCGCGCATGTGCAACAGCTGGATGGGCAGCGTGTTCTTGATGTCGTGCACGTAACTCCTCGTTGAGATATAACCGCAGTTCGTTCACTCGTGAACGTGAACTTGTTAACAAGGTAGCTGGCCCGTCCCGGAAAGGCAAAACTGAAAGGTCACGATTTGGGTCCGGGCCGCCCGTTCGCCGTTTTGGGATGCCGGAACCGTGCGGTTTCTCGAGCTGTGTACGGTCCGTAGGCGGAGTGGTTAGGATCAAAGGGTGAAGAGCAGTGAACAGGACGATGCGTCCTCGAATCTCAAAGCCAGGTTCGCCGAGGAAGCGTTGCCGCTCCTTGACCAGCTGTTTGGTGCGGCGATGAAGATGACGCGCAACCCGCAAGACGCCCAAGATCTCGTTCAGGAGACGTACCTCAAAGCGTTTCAAGCGTTCGCCTCGTTCGAGCAGGGGACGAATCTCAAGGCGTGGCTGTATCGCATCATGACGAACAGCTACATCAACACGTACCGGAAGAAGCAGCGCCAGCCCTATCTCGGGGCGGTCGAGGAGCTTGAGGATTGGCAGCTCGGCGGTGCCGAGTCGACGACAGCCATGTCCTCGCAGTCGGCTGAGGCCGAGGCGATCGACCGCACGCCCGACTCAGTGGTGACCGACGCGCTCAACGAGCTCGCAGAGGATTTCCGGATGGCGGTGTATCTCGCTGACGTCGAAGGGTTCAGCTATCAGGAGATTGCTGACATCCAAGAGGTGCCCATTGGCACCGTAATGAGTCGGCTCCACCGTGGTCGCGCGAGGCTCAGGCAGGCGCTTGGGGAATACGCGCGCGAGCAAGGCGTTGGACTCGATAGAGCCGAACCGGCGAAAACTACACCAACGAAGAAAGGAGCCGCGCGATGAGCGACTGCGGATGTGACCAGGCGAAAGCCAACATTTATGAGTTGCTGCGCGGTGAGCTGTGCGCAGAGGAATCTGCCCCGATTCGGGAGCACCTCGCGCACTGCGCCGACTGCCAGAACGAAGAGAGCGTATGCGCTCGCCTAACGACGGCCGTGCGCCGCGCCTGCGAGGAAGAGCGTGAGGGGGCGGCTCCTGCCGACCTGCGCGACGCGATCCTCCGCGGGTTGACCGTCGGAGAACTGCAGGCGTAACGCCCGAGCGCAACGCTCGAACCGGTGTACGGCCCCGCTGTCGCTTCGGCGCGCGGGGCCGTTAGGCGTCCTCCCGCCAACCGGTGCAGACATCGACCCAGCCGAGGGCGCCGCTGAGGTCCTCGAGCTGATCCAGCGTGAGCTCGACCGCCGAATTCGCGCTGCCGGCTGCGGGAAATACTGTCTCGAAGCGCCTGAGCGACTCGTCGAGGTAGATGCGGGCGTCATCGGGGTTCGCGAAGGGACACACTCCGCCGACCGGGTGACCCGTGAGCGGCTCGACCTCATCGAACTTCAGCATCCGTGGTTTGCCGCGGAACTCGCGTTTGAACATGCCTCCGTTGACTTTTGCGTCGCCCGCGGCGACCACAAGAATGGCGCCAGGTTCGTCGGTGGTGCTCGCGAACGCGAGCGTTTTTGCGATGCGCTCGGGGGCTGTGCCCGCCTGGTCAGCAGCAAGCTCTACGGTCGCACTTGACTCAGCGAACTCGAGAATTGCTCCGGTGAATCCCTGGGCTGCGAGATCAGCGCGGACGGTGTCGATGCTCACTGGTGCTCCTTTGGCTTTGCGGATCGGATCGGGTCGCGGGCGGCGTCAGCCGCGCCAGGTGGTCTCTGGCAGCGTCAACCGGGACGCTACGAGCTGCCGCGTGTACGGCTCACTCGGGTCCGTGAGAAGCTCAGCCGTTGGCCCGTCTTCGACGATCCGGCCGCCCTGCATCACGATTGTACGCTCGGCGAGCTGCGGCACGATGCCGAGATCGTGGGTGATCGTGACGAGCGTCAGCCCGAACTCGCGCCGGAGCTCTGCGAGCAGCGCGAGCACGCGCGCGCGAACGAGCACATCGAGCGCGCTGACTGGCTCGTCGCCGACGAGCAGCTCGGGGCCGTGCACGATGGCCCTGGCGACCGCAATTCGCTGCCGCTGCCCGCCTGAGAACGCATCCGGGTAGCGTGAGGCGGCGTCTGCTGGCAGCCCGACGCGTTCGAGGACCGCTCGCACCATTTCCGCATGGTTCCCCGGGATATTGCCGCCCTCGAGTGGCTCGGCGACGGATTGACCGATCGTGCGGCGCGGATTGAACGAGGAATACGGGTCTTGGAAGACGAGGCCGGTGCGGCGGCGCAGCCATCCGAGGTCGCGCGAGTGCGCGTGCACCTCGCGGCCGTCGAAGCGGACCGTGCCCGAAGTGGGGGTGCTGAGCCCGAGCAGCTGCCGAATCAGGGTGGTTTTCCCCGATCCCGATTCGCCGACGATCGCGACGCTCTCGCCGGGGGCGATCGACAGCGAAGCGCCGTCGAGCGCGTGCACGGTCTGCGCACGCTCGAGGAGCTTGCGCGGCGGCGTGCGGAACTCTTTCGAGACGTCGACGAGTTCGACGAGCGGTCGGTCGCCGCGGTCTTCCGCGTGCAGTGCCTCGGGGATGCTCATCTGCCCGGTCCAGGGTGTCTGGCCGGTCCACTTGGGCGGTGTCGGGGTCTGCTCGCTCATGAGTGGTCGCCTCCTGCCGCCGCGATGAGTGCCTGAGTGACGCGATGCTGCGGTCGTTCGAGGATCTCGCGCACGGCGCCCTGCTCGACGATCCTGCCATCTTCGAACACAACGACCCGCTCCGCGACCTGGTGAACCACGGCGATATCGTGCGTGATGCACACGAGCGAGCACGAAGCGCTGTCGGTGATGTCGGTGAACAGCTCGAGAATGCCGCGCTGCACGGTGACATCGAGTGCGGTCGTCGGCTCGTCCGCGAGGAGCAAACCGGGGTTCGCGGATATTGCCGCCGCGATCGCGGCGCGCTGGCGTTGCCCGCCAGAGACTTCGTGCGGGTAGGCACGCACGATTCGTTCGGGGTCCTTGAGCCCGACCTGGCTCGCGAGTCGCAGCGCAGCGTCGCGTCGTTCTTCGCGCCCGAGACGGTAATGGATGGCGAGGGCCTCGGTCATTTGGGTGCCGAGCCTGCGGAACGGGCTGAGCGCAGTCTTCGGCTCCTGAAACACCATGCCGATTCGGTCGCCCCGGATGACCGCGAGTTCGCGCTCCGAGAGTCCGAGGAGCTCCCGGCCGTTCGCGCGCACCGATCCGCGCACCTCGGCGCCCCGGGGGAGGAGCCCCGCGATCGCGAGCGCAGTGATTGTTTTGCCCGAGCCCGAACCACCGATGATGCCGAGCCGCTCACCGGCCGCGAGGCTGAAGGAGACGCCGTGGAGGATCTCGGTCCCTCCTATCGAGACGTGGAGGTCTTCGACCTCGAGCGCCGTCGCCCCGGTCTCGCTCATATATGACTGCTCGCTCATCGCGGCACCTCCACGGTCTCGTCGCCTGGGTCGCGCGTATCGAGCGCGTCGCGGAGTTGGTCACCGAACAGGAAGAACGCGAGCACGGTGATGGTAATCGCAAGACCTGGCCACACGACAGTTTCGGGGTAGATCGACACGAACCGCTGGGTGGAAGCGAGCATGCCGCCCCAGGACGGAACATCCTTCGGAGCGCCGAAGCCGAGGAAGCTCAGGCTGGCCTCCGCGAGTACCGCTGTGCCCATCGTCCAGGTCACCTGCACGATGTAGACTGGGAGCACGCTCGGGATGAGATGGCGGAAGAGGATGCGTGTGCGTGAGAGCCCTGCGACCTGCGCTGCGACGACAAAGTCGGCACCGGATACCTGACGGAACTCGGCGCGCAGCACCCTGCCCATGGAAACCCCGAATGCGACCCCGAGCGCTGCGACGACGATGGGAATGCCGCTGCCGAAGACCGCCGTGAGCATGATCGCGAGCAAGGTCGTCGGGAACGCGACGAGTACGTCGATGCCGACGGCGACGACCTCACGCACGGGGCGCTTGCCGAGCCCGCCGAGGAGCGCGAGGACAAAACCAATGAGGCTTGCGAGTGCACCGGTCGCGAGCGCCACGCCGAACGACACACGGCTGCCGGCGATGAGCCGCGACGCGATGTCGCGGCCACTGCCGTCGGTGCCGAGCCAGTGGGCTCCGGACGGCGGCAGCCAGATGTTGCCGCTCGCATAGTTCGGGTTTTGCGGCAGCCAGAAGAAGGAGACGATCGAGACGAGAGCGACGAGAAGGAGCACGCCCACCGCAAACGCGCCAATGGGCTTTCGGATGACTCTGCGCAGTGTGTTCATTCTTCGCCCTCCGCCCGGAGTCGGGGGTCAATGAGCCGGTGTACGACGTCAACGAGCGCGCCCATGATGAGGATCACGCTCGTGAGCACGAGGAGCGTCGACTGCACCTTCGGGAGGTCGCGCTCGCCGACGTCTGAGACGAGCATGCTGCCGAGTCCGGGGAGGCTGAAGAGCTGCTCGACGACGACGGCGCCAACGAGGAGCGCGGCTGCCTGCAGGCCGAGCATTGAAATGATGGAGAGCCCGACACCGGGCAGCCCCTGGGTGAGCAGCGCGCGCAGCCGGGAATTGCCCTGGGACATGGCGGTGCGCACGTGGTCGGCCTCGAGGGCGCGCAGCGTTGCGCTGCGCACGAGGCGGAAGAGGATCGCGCCCTCGATGAGACCGATGGTCAGCGCCGGCAACACGAGCGATCTGAACGCTTGGAACGGGGCCTCCCAGCCGTCGCGGGGGAAGCCCTGGGACGGGAGCCAGCCGAGCCAGGAGGACAGCAGCAGCGTGCCGAGCAGCCCGGCCCAGACCACGGGGATCGCGGACGCGAGCACGCTGGAGGCGGAGACGAGCTGACCGATGGGCGAGTCGTTGCGGTAGGCAGCGAAGACGCCGAGCGGGATCGCGACGAGCAGCACCACTGTGAGCGACATGACCGTGAGCGGGATCGTCACCTCCGCCTTCTCGGCGAGCTCAGCGGCGATGTCGCTGCCAGTGACCACGGACGTGCCGAGATCGAAGCGGAGCACCCCGAAGATCCACTCGAAGTACTGCGTGAAGATCGGGCGGTTCAACCCGAGCTCCTCCCGCAGGCTCTCGATCTGGGCGGGGGAGGCCTGCGTGCCGCCAATCACCTGGGCGACGTCGCCAGGGAGGATGCGGAGCGTGGCGAAGATGAGCACGCTCGCGACCAGCCAGGCAAGAGCCAGGAGGCCTGCGCGGCCGATGATGAATCGCGTCACGCTTTGAGACTACTCACTCTGCGGCCTCCTTGGCGGGTGGTCTGGGTACGTGTTCGGGCTCGAAACCTCGCGCGTATGCGGAAGGCTCGAGCCCGAACGGTGCTGCGGGTGGGTGGCGACTACTCTACGGTGATGCCCGCGAGGTTCACCCGCGAGTTCGTGTTCACCTGCGGGAAGCCCTGCACCGACGTGCTCACCACGTTGGTCGGCGTGTAGTTGAAGAGCCACTTCGCTGGTGCGTCTGCCGCGACGAGGCGCGCCGCCTCTTCGAGGAGCGCGGACTCGTCGGCCGCGTTGACGCTCGAGGTTGCCGCAGCGTAGAGGCGCTGTACCTCGGGGTTGTCGTAGCCGAAGTAGTATCCGGGGTTCGCATAGTTCGCGAAGTCGCGCGCCTCGGCGTGATCAACGTAGCTGAGATCGAAGTCGTGGTTCGAGTAGACGTCGTTGAGCCAGGTCGGGAACTCGACGGGCTTCACCTTCGCGGATACGCCGATGTCTGCGAGCTGGCTCGTGACGAGGTCGAGCGAGGCGGTGTCGTAGAAGTTCGGCGCCGTGATGGTGAGGCTCAGGTTCTGCTGGCCGGCCTCAGCGAGCAGCGCGCGTGCCGCCTCGGGGTCGTAGCCGTTGACCTCGGTGAGGTCGACGTAGCCCGGTTCGCCATCGGTGATCGGGCTACCGAGCGGCTTCGCGTCACCGTTCTGCGTGCCGACGAGGGTCTCGCCGTCGATCGCCATGCTCAGTGCCTGCCGCACGCGCGGATCGTCGAAGGGAGCGCGGGCGCCGTTGTACGCGAGCGTGAAGACGTCCGCGCTGTCGGCGCGAGTCATCTCGAAGTTCGCGTTGCCCTCGAACTCTGCGCGCAGCGGCGGAAGGAGCGCCGTGTGCGCATCGATGTCGCCATCCTTGAGCGCGTTCACCGCGGCGCGGCCCTCGGGGAAGAAGCGGAACACTGCGCGGTCGAGCGATGCGGGCTCGCCCCAGTAGTCGGCGTTCTTGTCGAGCGTGATGCTGTCGCCCTGCTTCCAGCGGGTGAACTCAAACGGGCCGGTGCCGTTCGCCGAGTTCTGCAGGCCCTCAGTCGAGCCGCCCTCGAGGATGACTCCGGCAGAGCCCGCGAGCTCCCAGAGCAGCAGCGTGTTGGGCTGGTCGAGCGTGAGCTTCACCTGGGTGTCGCTGAGCTTCTCGACGCCAACGGCGAAACCGATGGTCTCGGCCGTGAGCGCGGGCTCGAGTGAAGCGACGACGTCGTCTGCGGTGAGCTTGGCACCGGAGTGGAAGGTCACGTCTGGCTGCAGCGTGAACGTGTACTCAAGCCCGTCCGCACTCACCTCGGGCATCTCCGTGGCGAGCACCGGAACGATGTCGGCAATGCTGCCGGTGTCGATGCCGACGAGGCCCTGATAGACGTTGTCGATGAGTACCTGGCCGGTGGCGACACCGGCGTCGTTGCGCACGTCGAGACTCGTGGGCTCGAGCACGAGCCCGATCGCGACCTCGTTCTTTGCGTCGGCGCCCTCCGTCGGGCGGGTGAGCGTGAAGTACGCGGCGACGGCAGCGACGAGGCCGACGATGATGACGATTGCGATGACTAGCGGTGTCTTGGAACGCTTGCGCTTCTCGTAACTTGGTGCCTGGGGGTTCGACTCACTCACGGTGACTCCTCGGGATCGCTCTGCTGGTACAGATGTTCAGATACGGAGCCTGCGGCGGCGCAATGCGGTCGCAGGCGATCTCAGCACAGGTCGTGCTGCTGAACGCCGGCGCTTCGCTGCGCGGGTGTCGAAGATCGAGACTACGCTGAGCGAACCTCGGCTGTCCTCGGGATGTCGACCTTGTTGCAGGGTTGTTACGTACCGATGAGTCGGTCGTAGCTGTGAGCTTCGACCTAGCGCACGTAGCCGCCGTCTTTGAGCCCAGCTTCTATTTCAAATCGGTTTCGCAGTGGGTCACGACCGGCAATCAGGTAGAGGAACGGCATCGCGAGCCCGTACCTGCGCCACTGCCTCCGATGCACCTGCTCGTGCCGAAGGACGGCCGGGCTCACATTCTCGCTCGTGAGATAGCAGGATCCGACGCAGCTGCCGCCCCGCCCGAAGGTCCACCTGGGCATGCCGCGAAACACCCAGAGGCCGTCGACACGCTCCACGGCTCCCGTCGACCAGATCGATCCCCACACGAACCCGACCGCCGTGGCATACGCATACCCGAACCAGGCGAACGGCAGATTGCGTCGCCGCGACACCGCGGAAGCTGCCGGGTGCGGCGCGCTCACACCCGACCGCCAGAGGTGAGCGCCGCGAGCACGCGCAGCACAGTCGGCGCGTCCTCCGCAGCCATCGCAGCGTCCGCGGGCGCGAACTCGCAGATCGCCGCACCGGCGAGCGGCACCGTCGCCACCGCGGCACGAATCGCTGCGGTGAACTCCCCGACCGCAAACCCGAACGGCACAGCGCCGTGCACAGAGGCGAACTCGGCAGGATCGAGCACGTCGAGATCGATATGCACATACACGCTCGTCGCCCCAATCTCCCGGAGCCAGAGCGCGACCGATTCCCCAACATCGCTCTCGTCGCCGGTCGAGAGCACCGGCTGCGTCCGAATACCGAAGGCCGTGATCGCCTCGGCCTCTTCGGGATCCACCTCGCGGGCACCCAGCAACAGGACGCGTGACGGATCGACGGGGTGTTGCGACACGAGCTCAGGCACGCCGTCGCCGAGCGCGTGCCTGAGCGCCATCCCCGAGGCGGCGCCGGACGGCGACGTGCTCGGATGCTGGAGGTCAGGGTGCGCGTCACACCAGAGCACCGCAGTGTGGGGATCCCGCGCAATCGCGCGCTCGAGCCCGGCGAGCGTCGACGCACAGTCCCCGCCCACCGTGATCGCCGGGCCAGCGTGGCCACGCAGCACCTCGCGCGCAGCGTCGCGTGCCGTCAGCAGCGAACTCAGCCGCGCGACCGGGGTGCCGAGCGCGTCACCGGCGTGCGCTGGTACCGCAACATCGAAGCGTGCGCTCGGTGGGAGATCCTCACGCAGCGCCGCCGCGCCATCGGCGAGCAGCATCGCACGCGACGATGCCGATCCCTGCCACTCGGGCATCACCACAAAGATTGTCTTGGTCGGCTCAGCCATCGCACCCACCTTCATTTCTCGCTACCAGCCCAGCCTACGCTGGCGCCGCTGGTCAGTGCCCGACAGACACAAAGTCGATGAGTTCCTCGACGCGCCCGACGAGCTGCGGTTCGAGGTCACGGAAGTTACGCACCCGGCTGCGGATCCGCTGCCAGGCCTCCGCGGTATCGGCAAGTTCCTCGGATGGCCACCCGAGCGCGCGGCAAATCCCGGTTTTCCAATCAATGCCGCGCGGGATCCGGGGCCACGCGGTCATCCCGAGCCGCTCCGGCTTCACCGCCTCCCAGATGTCAATGTAGGGGTGGCCAACGATCAACACGTGCGCCCCGTGCGGGCCGCGTGCGATCGCGTCAGCGATCCGCGTCTCCTTCGACCCCGTCACGAGGTGGTCGAGCAAGACACCAGCGCGCCGGTCCGGCCCCGGCTGGAACTCCGCGAGCACGCGCTCCAGGTGATCCGCGCCGTCGAGCAGCTCGACCACGATCCCCTCGATCCGCAGGTCATCGCCCCACACCTGCTCGACGAGCTCCGCATCGTGACGGCCCTCAACAAAGATCCGGCTCGGCATCGCGACGCGTGCGCGCTCCTGCGGCGCAGCAAACGAGCCCGAAGCGGTGCGGCGCCGCACAGGCGCACGCGCTGGGGGCACAAACTTCACGGGCTCCCCGTCAACGAGAAACCCATCAGCGAGCGGAAACGCGCGCACAGCGCCGTCGAAATCCTCAAGCTTGAGCACGCCGTCGCGCGCGTCGATCACCGCGCCGCAAAACTCGGTCAGGCTGTGCTCAACCACGAGCCCCTTCACGAGCGGGACCTCCTTGCGCTGCACGGGCCCCCGACGCGGCTTCATCCGGGCAATCGGGTCGTTGTCGTAGCGGTCATCTAGCACGCAACCGAGCCTAGCGAACGCGGCCCCCGTGCGCCGCGCGTGCCAGGCTGCTAGCGTGCAGGTATGAACGCTGACGTTTCCGAACCGCTTATTCTCACCGACCGCGAAGGCGCGATCACCAGGGTTACACTGAACCGGCCACGGGCAATCAACGCCTTGAACACAGAGATGTTCGAGGGGATTGCCGCCGCCTTCGACGCGGCAGCCGGATCCACCGCGATCGTGTTTGACGGCGCAGGCGAACGCGGCTTCTGTGGTGGCGGCGACATCAAGCAGATCGCCTTCGGCGGCGACCCCCGCATCCTCTTCGGCGCCGAGTACGTCATCAACTACCGCGTCAGCGCGTCGCCCGTTCCCATCGTCGCCGTCATGGACGGCATCACCATGGGCGGCGGTATCGGACTCGGCGGCCACGCCGCTTTCCGCGTCGTCACCGAACGCAGCCGACTCGCGATGCCCGAGGCACGCATCGGCATCATGCCCGACATCGGCGGACACTACCTCCTCGCGCGCGCTCCGGGCCGGCTCGGAGAATACCTGGCGATCACCGCCGGCGAAATGGGCCCGGCCGATGCGATCGCACTCGGATTCGCCGACACGCTGATCGACAGTGCGCGCATCGATGAGCTTCGCGCTGCGCTCGCCGCAGGCGGTGACCCCGCGACGACGATCGCTGGTTTCGCGGTGACGGTGCCCGAGGCGCCATTGCTCGCCGTGCGCGAGTGGTTTGACCCCATTGCCGACGCCGCACTGGGCGAGGTAGACGCGGTCGCCGACCCGATCGGCGCGACCGCAGCGCTGCTCGCGGGCCTCGAATCGAGCGACCTTGCCGTCGCCCGCGAGACCGCGGAGCTCGTGCGCGGCATGTGCCCGCTGTCGTTGGTCGCGACGGTTTCGCAGATCGCGCGTACGCGCGCGGAGGATCTCGATGTCGCCGCCGTACTTGAGGACGACTTCCGCGTCGTGCCGCGCCTCGCCGTGCACCCGAACTTCGCCGAGGGCGTGCGCGCCCAGCTCGTCGACAAGGATCGCAACCCGACGTGGATCCCGCAGCGCGTCGAGGAGCTCGATCCCGCAGAGGTCGCCGAGATCCTCGCCCCCCTCGCACCAGGCGAGGCGTCGCTCGGGCTGCCCGTCCGCGGCGCGTAGCCAGCGGCGGGTTACTCTGGAGGCATGACAGCGGAGGTAGAGCAGCGGCAGAGCGGGCGCAATGGCGCTGCATCGCGACCGCCGCGCGGGGCACCACGCGAGTTCCCCGTCGAACTCGACCGGACGCTCGAGGCGCCGCTGCCCGGGCAGCTCGCCGCTGCCCTGCGCGAGGCAATCGACGCTGGCACCCTGCGCCCGGCAGGACCGGTCCCGGCAACCCGCGAACTCTCACGCCGCATCGGCGTCGCCCGCGGCGTCGGCGGAGCCGCCTACGGGCAGCTCATTGCCGAGGGGTACCTCGTCGGGAGGCACGGACGCGGAACCGCGGTCAACCCCGAACTCGCGCCCGCTGCTACCGACGCAGCGAGCCGCGAGCGGACGGAGCGGA
>NZ_LOHP01000079.1 GCF_001482305.1 Leucobacter sp. G161 | reverse complement strand
GGGGCTCTGGCTACGTGCTGGATGGGTGGGGAGGGACTGACACTCCCGGAACCATCCACACGTTTTGTCCTATAAGCCCCCTCCTGCGCGCAGCGTGCCCGGCTCATCGCCAACCACACCGGTCCTGGTCACCACCAGACAAGACAGTAGGGGCGGGAGCCGGGGATGCTCCCGGAATGAGAACAGCCCCGCTCATCGGCGGGGCTGTTCTGAATGTTCTACGTTGTGGATCCTGGGAGAATCGAACTCCCGACATCCTGCTTGCAAAGCAGGCACTCTACCAACTGAGTTAAGGACCCTTGGGTGAAAATCACTCTATCGCTTTCCGCGATTTTCGTGAAATTCAGTGGGGCTACCAGGACTTGAACCTGGGACCTCTTCATTATCAGTGAAGCGCTCTAACCACCTGAGCTATAGCCCCTTGACCAAGCAACAACATTACCGGTTCCGAGAGAGAAAACGAAATCGAGTTGCTGCTTTTTGGTCTAATTGCTCGAAAAACCGAGCTGGAATCCGCCGAGAACCCGCACCAGCAGGTTGTATACGAGGGATGCGATGGCCCCGAGAGCCGTGCCGACAATTGTATTCAACACGCCGACGATGACCGAGAAGAAGGCTACCTGGGGGAAGCCGATGTAGTTCATCAAGCTGTTTTCTTCACCGACAATGTCCATGAACAGTTCGTCAATGCGGCCGAACACACCCGTCGTCTGCAGCACGACATATACGAGGATTGCGGCGACGACTCCAACGACTGCAAGACAGATCGAGACCATAAAGGAGAACTTCACTGCCGACCAGAAGTCAACGTACACGAGCTTCAGGCGGACCTGCTTCGCCGGGGCTTTCTTACGAGTCTTCTTCGCGAGTCGGTCTGCGACTGTGTTACTCATTCACGTCTTCCTTGTCTACGGAGTTCTCCGTGTCGGACTCCTCCGAGTCCCCATCGTCGATACCGCGTTCGGCGTTTCGGGCGATCCCAATAATACGATCCCCTTCTGGGAACCGGGCAAACACTACTCCCATAGTATTTCTGCCCTTGGCCGGCACCTCAGCGACACCGGATCGAACCACCTTACCGCTCGCAAGCACGACAAGAACCTCGTCACCCTCATCAACAATGAAGCCACCTGCGAGATCCCCGCGAGTTTCGTCAAGCTTGGCGACCTTGATGCCGTATCCACCACGCTGCTGCACACGGTACTCGTTCACCGCGGTTCGCTTCGCGTAGCCGCCCTCGGTGACCACAAAGACATAGCCTTCATCATCACTCAGGGTGAGGCTGCGAGTAGTGCATCCCCCTCACGGAAGTTCATGCCACGGACACCACTCGTCGAGCGACCCATTGGGCGAAGTGCCTGATCAGTTGCGGTAAATCGGATCGACATTCCCTGCCGTGAAATGAGCAAGATGTCGTCTTCAGCACTCGCTATGAGCGCCTGCACCAGTTCGTCTCCGTCACGGAGCTTAATTGCGATGATGCCGCCGGTGCGGTTGGTGTCGTACTCCGTGAGTGGCGTCTTCTTCACCAGACCGTCACGCGTAGCAAGGAGCAGGTAGCTCGCGTCGTCGTACTGCTTCAGATCAAGGATCTGCGTGACCTGCTCATCCGGAGCAAGTGCAAGGAGGTTCGCGAGGTGCTGGCCCTTTGCGTCGCGACCACCCTCAGCAACCTCGTATGCCTTCGCGCGGTATACGCGCCCGGTGTTGGTGAAGAACAGCAGCCAGTGGTGCGTCGTCGTCACAAAGAAGTGCTCGACAATATCGTCAGCACGCAGCTGCGCACCGCGAACACCCTTGCCGCCCCGGTGCTGCGAACGGTAGTTGTCGATGCGCGTCCGCTTCACGTAGCCGCCGCGAGTGACAGTAATGACCATTTCCTCTTCCGGAATAAGGTCTTCCATCGACATGTCGCCGTCGTAGCCGTGCATAATCGTGGTGCGCCGATCATCGCCATAGCGACCGACGATCTCATCGAGTTCGTCGATAATGATTCCACGCTGGAGCTCGGGTGATGCGAGGATCCCCTCGTACTCCTTGATCTGGGCTTCGAGCTTTGCGGCAAGATCCAAGATCTTCTGGCGCTCAAGTGCTGCAAGCCTGCGGAGCTGCATCGCCAGAATGGCATCAGCCTGGATCTGGTCGACGTCAAGCAGCGTCATGAGCCCCTCACGAGCATCATCCACTGTCGAAGAACGCCTGATCAGCGCTATAACCTCGTCGAGCGCGTCGAGCGCCTTGAGGTAGCCGCGCTGAATGTGAGCCTCGGCTTCAGCCTTCTGCAACCGGAACTGCGTCCGGCGAACGATGACCTCGACCTGGTGCTTCACCCAGTACGTGATGAACCCATCGATCGCGAGCGTGCGTGGCACCCCGTCGACGATGGCGAGCATGTTCGCGCCGAAGTTCTCCTGGAGCTGCGTGTGCTTGTAGAGGTTGTTCAGCACGACCTTGGGAATTGCGTCACGCTTGAGCACGATGACGAGACGCTGCCCGGTGCGGCCACTTGTCTCATCGCGGATATCTGCGATGCCCTGCACCTTGCCATCCTTGACAAGGTCAGCAATTTTCACCGCGAGATTGTCGGGGTTGACCTGATACGGCAGCTCGGTGACGACGAGGCAGGTCCGACCCTGGATCTCTTCGATCGTCACAACTGCGCGCATCTTGATCGATCCACGACCGGTGCGATACGCGTCACGAATTCCACTCGTGCCGAGGATTTGGGCTCCGGTCGGGAAGTCAGGCCCCGAAATTCGCTCCATGAGCGCTTCGAACAGCTCCTCGCGGCTCGCGTCCGGGTTCTCCAGGTGCCACTTAGCTCCGGCAGCAACCTCGCGGAGGTTATGCGGCGGGATGTTCGTCGCCATACCGACAGCAATACCCACCGAGCCGTTGACCAGCAGGTTCGGGAAGCGCGAGGTGAGCACCGTCGGTTCCTGCGTGCGGCCGTCGTAGTTGTCCTGGAAATTGACGGTGTCCTCGTCAATGTCACGCACCATTTCCATGGCGAGTGGCGACATCTTTGTCTCGGTGTAACGGTGCGCAGCAGCGCCGTCATTACCCGGAGAACCGAAGTTGCCCTGCCCGAGTGCGAGCGGGTAACGCAACGACCACGGCTGCACGAGTCGAACCAGAGAGTCGTACACGGCGGTGTCGCCGTGGGGGTGGAACTGTCCCATGACGTCACCGATGACACGGGTGCACTTGGAGAACGCCTTGTCTGGGCGGTATCCCCCGTCGTACATGGTGTAAATCACACGTCGGTGAACGGGCTTCAATCCGTCACGGACGTCAGGCAGCGCACGCCCAACGATCACGCTCATTGCGTAATCGAGGTACGAACGCTGCATTTCTACATTCAGTTCGACCTGGTCGATCCGACCGTGGTTTGCTTCCGTTTCCGGCACAAACTCTACGTTCTCGTTTGCGTCGTCCGGGGTGTTGTTTTCAGATGTCAAGGAAGCGCACGTCCTTCGCGTTCTGCTGAATAAAGCTGCGGCGTGCCTCTACGTCTTCACCCATCAGCGTGGAGAAGACCTCATCGGCGATCGCCGCATCGTCCATGGTCACCTGCAGCAGGGTGCGGGTGTCCGGGTTCATGGTGGTATCCCAAAGTTCCTCGTGGTTCATCTCACCGAGACCCTTGTAGCGCTGTACGCCGCTCTCCTTCTGGAGACGCCGGCCGGCAGCAGCGCCAGCTTGGAGACGGTCATCACGCTCGGCGTCGCTGTACACATATTCGTGCTCCGCGTTCGTCCACTTGATGCGGTACAGCGGCGGCTGCGCGAGGTAGACATAGCCGAGATCGATAAGCGGTCGCATATAGCGGAAGAGCAGCGTCAGGAGCAGCGTTGTAATGTGCTGGCCGTCGACATCAGCATCGGCCATGAGCACAATTTTGTGGTACCTGACCTTCGCTGGATCAAAGTCCTCGCCGATGCCGGCTCCGAACGCGGTGATCATCGCCTGGACCTCAGCATTACCGAGGGCGCGGTCAAGCCGTGCCTTTTCGACGTTCAGAATCTTGCCTCGGAGCGGGAGAATTGCCTGCGTCTCTGGGTTGCGTCCGGTCTTCGCGGAACCGCCTGCGGAGTCACCCTCCACAATGAAGATTTCAGAGACAGTCGGATCTTTGCTCGTGCAGTCGGAGAGCTTGCCAGGCATTCCGCCTGACTCAAGGAGTCCCTTACGACGAGCCGTCTCCCGCGCCTTCCTGGCGGCGAGTCTCGCAGTCGCTGCCTGAATCGACTTCCGGATAATATCCTTCGCCGGCCCGGGATTGCGTTCAAACCAGTCCCCCAGTTGATCGCCAACGACCTTCTGAACAAACGCCTTCGCCTCGGTGTTACCGAGTTTGGTCTTCGTCTGCCCCTCGAACTGTGGCTCACCGAGCTTCACGGAGACCACTGCGGTGAGTCCCTCGCGCACATCCTCGCCCGACAGGTTGTCGTCCTTCTCGCGAATGATGTTCTTTTCACGAGCGTAACGATTCACCAGCGTCGTCAGTGCCGCTCGGAATCCCTCTTCGTGGGTGCCGCCCTCGTGCGTGTTGATCGTGTTCGCGTAGGTGTGGACGCTCTCTGAGTACGATGTCGTCCACTGCATTGCGATTTCGGCAGAAATCTTGCGCTCGGTGTCCTCGAGTTCGAAGGAAATGATCTCCTCGTTCACGAGCTCAGCGCGCTTTGCCTTATTCAGGTGCTCAACGTAGTCCTGGATGCCGCGTTCGTACATGAACTCGTCAGAGAGTGGCTTGGGCTGGACGAGCTCTCCACTCTCGTTCTCGACGGGCTCCTGGGGGCGCTCGTCAGCGAGCGTGATCCGCAGCCCCTTGTTGAGAAAGGCCATCTGCTGGAAGCGCGTCCGAAGCGTCGTGTAATCAAACTCAACAGTCTCGAAGATATCCGCGCTCGGCCTAAACGTGATTGTCGTTCCGGTCTCGTCTGTCGGCTCCCCCTGTGCCAGTGGGGCATCAGGGACAGAGTTTGTAAACGACATGTTCCACGTGAAACCTTGACGCTTCACGGAGACATCGAACTTGCTCGACAGCGCGTTTACGACTGAAGAACCCACGCCGTGCAAACCGCCAGAGACTGCGTAGCCGCCGCCGCCGAACTTGCCGCCTGCGTGCAGCACCGTGAGAACTACCTCAACGGTCGAACGCCCCTCAGTCGGGTGCATATCGACAGGGATGCCACGACCGTTGTCAACTACTCGGACCGCGCCGTCCTGCAGGATCGTGATATTGATGGTGTCGCAGTGTCCGGCGAGCGCTTCGTCGACCGAGTTGTCCACGATCTCGTACACGAGGTGGTGAAGACCACGCGGTCCCGTCGAACCGATGTACATACCGGGACGCTTGCGAACGGCGTCGAGCCCTTCGAGGACCTGGATCTCTCCGGCGCCATATTCTTCAGCCGCAGTCTGTTCTAAAGTCATATTGTGATGCACACTCTCCCGGTTAACCACGGGCCATTTTTAGCCTAAGGCACACTTCTACCCAAGTCTATCAAGAATCGGCCCGCAGAACGGCTTTTGTGGCCGCTGGTGGGCGATTTTTTCGATGGATCGTCCCTAAGGATTTTCCGCAGGACTCGCAACCCCGGGGAGATTAGCCATACGTGTCTCTTGGACCGCGTCCTGGCACGACTCGCGGGCCGTGACGCCAACTCGGTGCGCCGGGAGCCCGGAAGCGCATGTCACGAATTTCTGAATCAGGATACTCGCTGAGCAAGCGCGTCAACATCTCTGCCCGGAGCCTCCGAAGCTCAGTCGCCCAGGTTGTCGAGTCGCACTGGACCTCGAGCACGCCGTCCCGAATCCCGATGATCTGGGTGTGCTCCGCAGTCGCTTCGCCAACAAATGCTGGCCATTCCTCAATAATTCGTGCCTGTTCAAGCTCACTGGACCACCCCATATCCACCACAACGGATTCGAGAACGAAACCGAGCGCCTTGGGGTCCCTCCCGCTACTGAACGGCTTCGAAAGACCATCTTCCCCATCGCGGCGACGCTTTCTGCGCTGAATGCGCCCGCGCCATACACTCTTTGCACGCAAATAGGCACTGGTGGGGAAGCTATCTCCCGTGTCACTCACTGTCTTCAGCTTCCGTGAGTTCCCCCGCGTGGACTTGAATCCGATGCCACGGAAGCCCTTCGGGCACATCACCTTCGACTGCGGCGGTTACGATCACCTGCTCAAAGTCACTCACCACCGCCATCAATCGTTCACGCCTCCCCCGGTCGAGCTCGGCAAACACGTCATCAAGGATGATCACCGGATCTCCAGCCGGTGATTCCCCACGTATGACGGTGGCTAGCGCAATTTTGAGAGCGAGTGCGAAGGACCATGATTCACCATGGCTGGCGTACCCCCGAACTGGAAGATTGTTCAGCGTCAGCTCCAGGTCATCGCGGTGCGGGCCGACGAGGGTGACCCCCCGCTCGAGCTCCCGCCCCCTGGCTTCACTGAGCGCCCTGCGAAACTCTGCCGTGAGCGTTTCACGTGAAACGTCGATCCCGAGATTGCCATCTCGGGTTTCACGTGAAACATTGCCCGACACGTCGTGAACCGACTCGTTCAGGTGAAGTCGTGGAGTGTGATCCTCACCAACGAGCGCAGTGTATGCCTCGGCGAGTGGTGCGCAAAGGTCCCGAACCAACTCGCGGCGCGCGAGCATGATTCGGACTCCGTGTTCGACGAGTTGATCATTCCAGACCTCAAGCGTGGACTCAACTGCTGAACTCCCCCTCGCTGCCCCACGAGCGGACTTCAGTAAGGACGTGCGCTGACGAACAACTCGCTCATAATCCGCAATCACTCCTCCGGCGACTGGAAGGCGGGCTGTTAGCGCGTCATCAAGGAATCGGCGCCGGCCGGCGGGCTCTCCGCGGACGATGCTCAAGTCCTCCGGTGCAAACATGACCGATGTAAACCACCGAGTCAGCTCACGCGACCGCACAGGATTGCCATTCACCTGCGCCCGGTTTGCTCCGCTCCGATTCAACTGGGTCTCGAGAACGACATCGCGATCCCCCGCTGCAACCCGCATGCGCACAATTGCTGCGGGTGCACCGGCCCGAATCATCGCTGCATCACTCGACACGCGGTGTGATCTCAGCGTGGCGAAATACGAGATGGCCTCAACCAGGTTCGTTTTCCCCTGGCCATTTCGCCCCACAATAAGGTTGGCCCCGGCCCGCAACGAGAGTTCGGCTGCCGTGTAGTTGCGAAAGTCGCCAAGCGAAAGATGAGCGACCTTCATTGGCTACCGCAGCAGCAAGTTGGGCTGGAGCAGGTACCGGAAGCTTGCGTCGTCAGCTTCGTCCTTGCTCCGCTGGCTCGTGATGAGTACCGGGCCAGGCTTTCCGGGGTTATCAGTGCGGGTAAACGCAATACGCGCGAACTCGGAGTGAGTCGAGCGAAGTCCGTCGAGCAAGAACTGGGGCTTGAGAGAAACGATCATCTCGTCACCCATGAGGTGTACATCAACACTCTCAACGGCCTGTGCAGATTCAGTTCCTGCAGCCTCAAGCATCACCGCACCCTCGGCAAACGAGAACCGAAGAGCAGCCTCGCGCTCGAGCACGAGGCCAACACGGCCCACAGCTTCGATCAGTTCGGCAGTGTTCACGACGGCGTAGTTATCAACGTTCTCCGGGAACAGGCGCCCGACCGGAGGATAGTTGCCCTTGATCAGCAGCGACGTGACTGTTTTGGTACCACCGGTAAAGGCAATGAGCTCACGCTCGCCGTCCTTCACAATGGTGATTCGAACCTCACCGTCATTCGCGAAGGTCTTGCCTACCTCGGTGACAATCTTCGACGGGACAAGGGCGTTGACGTGCTCGCCGGCACCGCGATCTTCCCAATCGAGTCCCCGTGTGGCAACACGGTAACGGTCGGTGGCAGTCAGGGTCAACGTGTTCTCAGAAACCTCGAACTGAACGCCGGTGATGACGGGCGTGACATCGTCCTTCGATGCAGCGAGAGAAACCTGTGCAACAGCGTCGGCGAAATCTTGCGCCGGGACAGCCCCAGAAACGGAATCGACGACGGGAACCTGCGGGTATTCCTCAACAGGCATTGCCGGGAGGCTGAAGGAGGCACTACCGCAACGCACCTCGACGCGACTTTCGAGCAGGGAGACCTGCACGTCGGCATGCGGAAGACGTTGCGCAATTTCCCCAAGCAAACGACCCGAAACGAGAGCTCGCCCGGCGTCGCTGACGTCTGCGACTACACCCGTACGAGCAGATACCTCGTAGTCGAATGACGAAATTGTGAGTTCGGCATCCTCAGCGTGAAGTAGCACTCCACTCAGCAGCGGCTGTGTCGGGCGCTGAGGAAGCAACTTCACCGCGAACGACACTGCGTCGCTGAACACGTCCCGGTTGACGGTGAATCGCATGTGTTTTCCCTTCGTAGGCGCTCCTGGCGCCAGCCCCACAATCTTTGCACACCTTCGAGTTTGGTGAAACCGGAGGCGCGGAGCGGAGCGTGATTGAGTGGCTTACAAGAATGAGAAAACTTGTAATAGTAATAAGGGCTGTGGAAACTGTGGATAACTCCTGGCTTTCCATGCGGCATATGCAAACTACACCGGTGTGACTTGTTCGTAAGCCGTGGATAGCTGTAGATCCGCATGATGACGGCGAAGTGACAAAAACCTTCGATTCCACAGGCACCCCCTCACTCGTCCACATTTTTCAGAAGTTATCCCCAGTTATCCACAGGAGCCTGTGGGTTGTGGATGGTTAACGGCCGTTCTGCCTTACTCTCGTGGTGAGTTCGGTGACCTGGTTGTACACGGAACGGCGCTCGGTAATGAGCTGCGCAATCTTCTTGTGGGCGTACATCACGGTCGTGTGGTCACGGCCGCCGAAGAGCTGGCCAATCTTCGGAAGCGACAACTGTGTGAGTTCTCGGCAGAGATACATAGCGATCTGGCGGGCAAGTGCGATCTGCTGCGCCCGTGAAGGCCCGTACAACTCATCAACCGACAGGTCGAAGTACTCAGCGGTACGGCTGATGATGTCCGTAGGCTGCACCTCGTTGTCGCTGTCGATCGAGATGAGATCCTTGAGCACCGTTTTGACCAGCGGCATGTCGATGCGTTGCCGATTGAGGTTCGCATAGGCGGTCACGCGGATAAGTGTGCCCTCGAGCTCACGGATGTTCGAGGAGAATTTGGACGCAATGAACTCCAAGATTGCGTCATCGACGTCAAGGTGTTCACGCTGCGCCTTCTTGCGGAGAATGGCAATACGCGTTTCGAGGTCGGGTGCCTGGATATCGGTGAGCAGGCCCCACTCGAAGCGAGAGGTAATGCGCTCCTCAAACCCACGAAGTTGCTTCGGCTGTACGTCGCTGGTGATGACCACCTGTTTGTTGTGACTGTGCAGCGTGTTGAACGTGTGGAAGAAGGCTTCCTGAGTCTCGGCCTTGCCCTCGAGGAACTGAATATCGTCGACTAGCAGGACATCGACATTGCGATATCGATCCTGGAACTGTGCGCCCTGGTTGTTCGCGATCGAGTTAATGAAGTCGTTCGTGAAGTCTTCGGAGCTCACATAGCGAACTCGGATTTCCGGGAAGAGCTCGCGGGAATAGTGCCCGATCGCATGAAGCAAGTGGGTTTTTCCGAGACCGGAGTCACCGTAAATGAAGAGTGGGTTGTACGACTGCGCAGGTGATTCCGACACCGCAAGCGCCGCGGCGTGCGCGAGCCGGTTCGATTGCCCGATGACGAATGAGTCAAAGTCGTACTTCTCATTCAAATGAGGATCTTCGAATGGAACGGCAGCGGCGTGGCGGCTCCGCGGTTCCTGGATTGGTCGCTCGGGCCGCACCGCTGCGGGGGTCACGAAGTCATGGCGCTCCCCGGCTTCCGGCTCGGGTGTCGGCACCGCATCCTCATCGACAATCACGACGAAGTTGTTGATGCTTTCCGCCGTAGTAATGCCGGCAAGTGCGGCCATAATCGGTGGTCGCAGTCGGCCGTCAAGCAGCTTCAGAGTGAAATCGGTTTGCACCGCCAGGTACAGCGTTCCAGCGGCGACGCCTCGCGGGGTAGCGAGCAAAAGTTGTGCCCCGTAGACGGGTCCAACGGAGAGATCAGCGTTCACATGGCGCTTGATCTCTTCCCAGAGTTCGTTGAGTTCTTCGTCAGACATCTACTTCTTCTTGGTCGTTCACGGGTGCAATTCGGGCGAGGTTATCCACAGCTAAGTGTAACCACTGCCAGGAATTCGGTGCGGTCACACGCACATTATCCACAGGCTGACGCTGGCCTGTATGTAACTCCAAGAAAGGGCGGCTTTGACGGGTGATGAATATCGGCGTAAAGTAAGTACCTTGTATGGGCAGCAGCTCCTTTCTCGCTTGCCCAAAAGCCGACTTTCCCTGGGTCGTGAACCCTGGGGATTCATACCATAAAGTCACGGAGTCTGAACTATGAGCAAGCGTACCTTCCAGCCCAACAACCGCCGCCGCGCTAAGGTGCACGGTTTCCGTTCCCGCATGCGCACCCGTGCTGGCCGTGCAATCATCACGGCACGCCGCGGCAAGGGCCGCACCAAGCTTTCCGCGTAGTTCTGGTCTACGAGTCATCATGCCGGCTAGGCATCATCGTGTGACTCGTGGCGAGGATTATCGCCGAGCCGTGAGAACCGGGAACCGCGTAGGTGGTGCATATTGCATTACCTACGCGGTTCGTCGTTCCGCAGCAGAAACGTCGGATGCTACTCCCCGCTTCGGGTACATCATCTCGAAGGCCGTCGGAAACGCCGTCACGAGGAATCTCGTGCGTCGCCGCATGAAGGCCATCTCAGATGAACTCATTCGAGATGGCGCTGAGGGCAGTGACATCGTGTTTCGCGCGCTTCCCAGAGCAGCCGACGCGACATTCGCCGAACTGCGGCGGGAGTTGCATCGCGCACACGAAAAAGTGCGAGCACAGGCATGAAGCGAATCCTATGGGAACTGTGGCTCGCGCCACGGAATCTTGCGATACTCCTCATGAAGGCATATCGCCGCATCATCTCGCCGCTGTACGGGGACGTCTGCAGGTATTATCCAACCTGTTCCCGATACTCTATGGAGGCGTATCAGCAGCGAGGATTTCTCATGGGGATCGCGCTCACGATCTGGCGGTTGCTCCGTTGCAATCCGTTTAGCGGAGGCGGTATCGATGACGTACCGTCGCGCAAGGTCACATTCTTTGACATAAACTCCAGCGGATTTGTCCGCCCCCGCATCCGAAAGGCCTGATCCAGTGAACTTCTTCGAGACCATACTCTGGCCACTTCGGTGGCTGGTTGAGGTAGTCCTCGTCCTCTGGCATCAACTCTTTACCGCTCTGGGGATGAGCGCAGAGAGTGGCCTCACCTGGGTGCTCTCAATCATTGGTCTCGTGATCGTGGTTCGTTCAGCTCTGATCCCAGTGACTGTCCGGCAGATCAAGTCTCAGCGCCGGATGATGGACATCCAGCCTGAGATGAAGAAGATCCAGACGAAGTACAAGGGGAAGAACGACCAGTTCTCCCGTGAGGCCATGAGTCGCGAGACCATGGCGCTGTACAAGAAGCACGGCACCAACCCCTTCTCGTCATGCCTCCCGATCCTTATCCAAATGCCTGTCTTCTTCTCGCTGTTCTACGTGTTGCGGAAGGCCTCGGAGAACACCGAGGGCATCGGCCTCATGGATCGAGAGCTCACGGATAGCTTCAACGCGGCATCGATCTTCGGCGCTCCCCTGAAGATGAACTTCACCCAGGGTTGGGAATCCCAGAACTGGGTAGTCGTCGGCTTGCTCGGCGCCATTGTCATCCTCATGATCTCCTCGCAGTTCTTTACCCAGCTGCAGATCATGTCCAAGAACGTCTCCGACGAGACGAAGAGCTCGCCGATGTACCGCCAGCAGAAGATTCTGCTCTACATCATCCCGTTCGCATTCCTCTTCTCGGGCGTCACCTTCCCGCTCGCGCTCAACATCTACTGGATGACCTCGAACATCTGGACCATGGCGCAGCAGGGCATCGTTATCAACACCATGCCGAACCCCGGATCTGAGGCGTGGCGCGCGCGCCAGGCCCGCCTGAAGGCAAAGGGTAAGCTGACTGATGACGCTCCCGAGGAGTCCAGCCAGGCAACCCAGCCGCAGGGACAGCGGCAGCAGCCCGTCAGCGCCAAGCGCGCCAAGAAGAAGAAGTGAGGTCGTCCGTGACTGAAGAGCGTGAATTCTCTGAGGCCGAGGAAGTCTCGCTCGAGACGCTCGAGGCTGACGGCGACCTTGCCGCTGACTACCTTGAAGGTCTGCTCGACATCGCAGATCTCGACGGGGATCTCGACATCACCGTCGAGAATGGCCGTGCGTATGTCTCGGTGACGGGCGGCGGGCAGAGCATCGATCGCATCGCTACGCCCGACACTGTTCAGGCGCTGCAAGACCTCACGAGGCTCGCGGTCCAGGCCAAGACTGGCCGATTCTCACGCCTCATCATTGACGTTGCTGGCTCACGCGTTGCCCGCGAAGAGCAGCTCGTCGGCATGGTTGACGCGGCAATCGCTCAGATTGCTGCGGGCCGGGACGAAGTGCGGCTCGAGCCCATGTCGTCGTACGAGCGGAAGCTTGTCCACGATCAGGTTGCTGAGCGAGGCTACTTCTCCGAGTCGCAGGGTGAAGGCAAGGGTCGCCGACTTGTCATCCGCGCGGCCTAGATAGGTTTCACGTGAAACACGAGGATCAGGGCGAGTCGCTCGCAGTAGCGCTCGAAGCGGAACCAGCGGCTGCCGCGGTACTGGCAGGCGATCGGATTGAAGTGCTCCGTGAATTCGCTGCGGATCTTGCTGCGCGCGGTGAAGAACTCGGACTGATCGGCCCACTCGAACTCCCCCGCCTGTGGACCAGGCACCTGCTCAACAGTGCAGTGCTTGCTCCGCTGTTGCGCGAGGGCGGCCGCGTCGCCGATATCGGAACTGGCGGCGGCATGCCCGGGCTGGTGCTCGGGATTATTCGTCCCGACGTCGAGATGTACCTGATCGAGCCGATGGAGCGCCGTTGCGCCTGGCTCACGGAACAAATCGAGCGGCTTGGGCTCACGAACACCCACGTGAAGCGTGGACGCGCCGAGGAATTTCACGGCGCCTTCGAAGTTGATCAGGTGACCGCGCGTGCCGTAACGGCGCTCCGAAAGCTCGTGCCACTCACTGTTCCGCTGTTGCGTGAGGACGGAGAGTTGTTGTTCCTGAAGGGAGCAGCGATCCACGACGAAATCGAAGCCGCACAGAAGGTGCTTCGGAAGTACAAGGTTCGCGACGTTGAGGTCACAGAACTCGGCGCAGATCTTCTTACTGAGAGCACCCGCGTGTTCCGGGCTAAAGTAGGTATCCATGGCTGAGAAACCACTCGTTGCCGATCACCTCGAGGACAAAATCAAGCGGCGCAAACGTCTCGCGACGATCCCGTCTCCCCTGCCGGAGCAAACCCGGGTTGTCACAGTGTCGAACCAAAAGGGCGGCGTCGGCAAGACGACCACGACGGTGAACCTCGCATCTGCGCTTGCGCGCCGAGGTGCCAACGTGCTGGTTATCGATCTCGATCCGCAGGGCAACGCGTCGACCGCTCTCGGTGTTCCGCATCGCCCTGAGATTACGAGCGTCTACGAAGTGCTGTTGGGTGAAGCAACGATCGAGGAAGCGCTCCAGATCTCGAGCGACCACGAGAATCTTGCGTGCGTACCCTCGACGATTAACCTTGCCGGGGCAGAGATCGAGCTCGTCTCCATGGTGGCGCGGGAACAGCGTTTGCGAACTGCGCTCGATGCGTTCCTGAAGACCTCAGAACGCACCTATCACTACGTCTTCATCGATTGCCCACCGTCCCTCGGGCTCCTCACGATCAATGCCTTTGTAGCGGGCGGAGAAGTGTTGATCCCGATCCAATGTGAGTATTACGCGCTTGAGGGGCTGAGTCAGCTGCTCGGAAACATCCAGCTGATCCAGAAACACCTCAACCCGGAGCTCCAGGTGTCGACGATCCTGCTCACCATGTATGACGCGCGCACCAACCTTGCCCAAGAGGTCGCGAACGAGGTCAGAGATCACTTCCCGAATGAGGTACTCGACGCGGTGATCCCGCGGTCGGTCCGTATCTCCGAGGCCCCCAGCTACGGACAAACGGTGCACGAGTACGACAGCAGCTCCATTGGCGCGCTGGCCTATCTTGAGGCCGCCGCTGAGATGGCGGATCGTGGTGCGCCCATGAAGACTGAGGATGAGGGAGTTTAGGGATGGCAACGAAGAAGCGGAGTGGTCTTGGCCGTGGGATCGGCGCGCTCATTCCTCAGTCCCCAGCCGAAGGAGAGCGACCAGTAGACGTGTTCTTCCCCTCAGCTGCAGCTGCAGCGTTGAACGACACCGCCGCCGGGTCTCCTCAGGCCGATGATTCCCTTGTCGCCGTTCCCGGTGCGGAATTGCGCTCGCTGAGCGTTCAGGACATCGTTCCCAACCAGCTCCAGCCGCGCACCGAGTTCGACGAAGAGGCTCTTGAAGAGCTCACGCACTCCGTGAAGGAGTTCGGTGTCTTCCAGCCGATTGTCGTTCGCGAGATTTCCCCAAAGCCGAAGTCCGGGGCGACCTACGAGCTGATCATGGGCGAGCGGCGCCTGCGAGCATCCAAGCGCGCCGGCCTAGACACGATTCCAGCTATCGTGCGGTCAACTGCCGATGAGCACATGCTCCGCGATGCTCTTCTCGAGAACCTCCACCGCGCGCAGCTGAACCCGCTGGAAGAAGCCTCCGCGTATCAGCAGCTCCTCGCAGATTTTGGGATCACGCAGGAGCAGCTTGCGGAGCGAATCGGACGATCCCGACCGCAGATTTCGAACACTATCCGCCTGCTGAAGCTCCCTGAACAGGTACAGGCTCGCGTAGCCGCTGGGGTACTGACGGCCGGCCACGCGCGTGCGATTCTCTCGCTCGACGGCGATGTACAGGCGATGCAGTCACTGTCTGACCGGATCGTGAATGAGGGAATGTCCGTGCGTACTGCGGAGGCCGTTGCTGGCGAGACTCCGAAGCGAAAGGCGCCGAAGGCTCGTCCGGGCGCGGTGCAGGCCCAGCTCAGCGAAATCGCCGATCGTCTCGGGGATCGCTTTAATACTCGGGTGTCAGTGAAGCTTGGCGCGAAAAAGGGCCAAATCTCGATTGACTTTGCGACAATCGCCGACCTGAAGCGTATTTTGGGCGAGCTTGGAGACCCCGGCTTCCACTAGTCCCGCAACCGGTTCGGTTCCCGTTTGTTGCGCCGAAGTATCTCCGGATACCGCCTGAGCCCCCACGCTCCGCTCAAAATGGGTATGGTCGAGGAGTGTGCACTCGTGGAGCGCCCAATGACGGGCGACGTATGTGTTCTGAGCTGAGCTCCGCGCGATGGTAGCTGCAGTGCCAGGGGCGGCGTCAGGCGACGCTCGAGCTGCCCGCATCCAAGTGCGGTCTGTGCTGACCATGACGTTTCTCGTGTTTCTCGGTCAGTTCACCCTGCATCCGGTGCTTGCTCCCCTGACTCGGTCCCTGGGGATGCGAGAGTGGCAGGCCGGACTCATCGTGAGCGCGTCGGCGCTCATGGTGGTGCTGACGAGCCGCCTTTGGGGGCGGAAATCGCAACAGCTCGGACGGAAACCGGTCTTGGTGGGGGCAGCACTCCTTGCGGCAGTGTCACTTTTCGCGTTTGCCGGAGTCGCGCAGCTCGGAATGGCTGGGGCGATTGGCGGGCCGCTCCTGTTTGCGCTGCTCATTCTGAGCCGGGGCCCGCTCTTCGGTACGGCACTTTCTGCAGTGTTCCCCACAGCACAGGCCTTCGTCGCAGAGGTGACTGTCACCGAGGCGGATCGGGTGCGTGGCATGGCCGGGCTGGGGTCAGTTCAGGGACTCGCAATGGTGGCCGGCTCGGTGGTCGGCGGGCTACTCGCGGGCATTAGCCTCGTCACGTCGCTGACGGTGCTTCCCTTTGCGCCGCTGGCCGCGATGCTCGTCGGGCTGATCTTCCTCAAGAGTGAACGGCCCAGTGAGCTCGTTGCGCGCCCGGTGCGGGTGCGCGCGACTGATCCGCGAGTGTGGCCGTTTCTCGTGGTGAGCCTCGGCGTCTTCACGGTTTTCAGTATGCTGCAGGTCACCATCGGCTTTATCATCCATGACCGCTTCGCCTTCGAAGCGCGGACGGTGCCGTTCGTGATCGGAGGCGCTCTGCTCGCCGCCGGCATCGGCATGCTGCTCGCTCAGGGGATTGTCGTGCCTGCGACGGGGTGGCGGCCCGCAGTACTCATGCGTGTTGGTGCGCTCACCGCGGCGTGCGGCTTTGCGGCGACGATTGCTTCCCTACCGATCCCGGTATTTCTCATCGGGGTGTTTTTTGTCGGCATGGGCACGGGGCTCGCGATCCCTGGCGCGCTCTCCGCGCCCACCCTGCTCGTCTCTCGTGAGGAGCAGGGTGGGCTTGCGGGGACGCTGAGTTCAACCAACGGCATCACCTGGATGGCGACCCCGCTCCTCGCGACGGTGCTGTACGGATTCTCACCCGTGCTGCCGCTCATTGTGAGCCTCGCGCTGATCCTGGGGATCGCAGTGTTCGCGATGCTCAACACACGAATTCGGTAGCGCGCGTTAGATAATTCCGGTGAGCTCGTTCTCGATCATCTGCTTCGGCATTGCGCCGATGATCTCGTGAACCTCTTTGCCGCCCTGGAACACCTTCATCGCGGGGATGGACGTGATGCGGTACTGCGCAGCGAGGGTCGGGTTCTCGTCGACGTTGAGCTTCGCAATGAGGATCTTCCCCTCCTGCTCCTTCGCGATCTCCTCGAGTACTGGCGCGATCGCACGGCAGGGGCCGCACCAGGCAGCCCAGAAATCGACGAGAACGGGGATCTCGCTCTGGAGTACGACCTTGTCGAAGGTCTGCTCGTCAACGTTAATTGGCTCATTCATGGTGAATCTCCTAGTGTTCAGTCTGCTGATTAACCGGCGACAGCGGCTGGCTGGTCGGCGGCGATCGCTGCGAGGTAGCGTTCGGCGTCGAGCGCCGCGACCGTGCCCGACGCGGCAGCGGTGACGGCCTGGCGGTAACTCGGGTCGATGACGTCACCGGCGGCGAAGACACCCGGAACGGAGGTCACGGATGAGCGGCCCTCGACGACGATCGTGCCCTCGTCCGAGATCTCAAGGATGTCGTGCACGAGGTGGGTGCGCGGATCGTTGCCAACTGCGATGAAGAGCCCCTCGATGGGGAGCTCGCTCTCCGAGCCATCGACAGTGTTCCGCAGGGTCAGCCGCTCCGCCGAGTCCGCACCGTGGATCTCAGCGACCTCCGAGTTCCAAATGAACTCGATCTTGTCGTTGTCGAAGGCACGCTGCTGCATGATCTTCGACGCCTTGAGCGAGTCACGGCGGTGAATCACATAGACCTTCTTTGCGAAGCGTGTGAGGAACGTTGCCTCCTCCATGGCGGAATCGCCGCCGCCAACGACCGCGATGGTCTTGTCACGGAAGAAGAAGCCATCGCAGGTGGCGCACCAGGACACGCCATGGCCTGAGAGGCGCTCTTCGCCTGCAACGCCGAGCTTGCGGTATGCGGAGCCGGTGGCGAAGATCACGGAGCGTCCTTCGTGAACGTTGCCGTTGGTGTCGGTGAGCCGCTTGATCTCGCCGGAGAAGTCGACCTCGGTGATGTCGTCATAGACGACCTCGGTGCCGAATCGCTCCGCCTGCTCCTGCATCTTCTGCATGAGATCGGGGCCCTGGATACCCTCGGGAAACCCGGGGAAGTTCTCGACGTCAGTCGTGTTCATGAGCTCCCCGCCCATGCTCACCTGGCTCGCAAACATGAGCGGTGACAGTTCAGCTCGTGCAGCGTAAATTGCTGCCGTAAACCCAGCAGGGCCTGAGCCGATGATGATGACCTCGCGCATGATTCTCCTTATGCTTTGCCGTATGGCTGATAGGCGGTACAACCCATCCTAAAGCCGTGCTATTCCCGGGGGCTGGGCGACCTGCGGCGACGGACGCTCCGCCAAATGCCGAAGCCGAACAAGAGCGCTGCTGAGGCGGCGAGTAGAGCGACGGCGACGGTCTCCACAGCGCTGCTAATAGTGATCTCAAGACGGCCTGTCGACGCAGTGTATTCGCCGTCGACGCTGGTGACCGAGAGCAGGAGCGCCGAGTCCCCGGAGGAGACTCGGCTCTTTGCAGGCACGAGCACGCGATCGGTGGAATCTTCTGGCAATTGAATGTCGTGGAAGGTTCGCTCGGGCAGGCTCAACGCGGCGGACGTTGGGGATACCTCGAGATTCACCACCGCGTCGAACGGCAGTGAGTTGCGCAACTGGATAGGGATACGGGTCGATCCGCCGACAAGCTGTGCGCGCTTGGTTCCCACGATTCGCACGCCGTCGTGTAACTCGTTGTCGCGCTCGCCGAACTGTCGTGCTGTTGCGGCGAAGTTGGCGTCGGGTGCGGCGTGCTTCGTCGCGAACAGCGAGAGGACACGCATGCGCTGGTAGCTATCCAGATACTCGGGGTTGACGAGTGCGGCGCGTGCCTCGAGGACGACCGGTTCGTTCGCGAGGGCCGTGCGGAGCAGCTCGGTCCGCTCTTCCTCAGGGCGGACTGCGGTGAGCTGTGCAGCGCCCTCAGCCTGAGCGGAGTGGGCGACTGAGCGAACCCATCGCTGCGTGGTGAGTTCACTGAGCAGCTCTTCCGGTCGTTCTACCTCGGCGCTTGCGCCGCGATCCACACCGAGCATGAGCCCCTTCACTCCGGAGCTGGCTGCCAGCGCGAGGCGGGCAGAGGCTTGCGCTTTGCCCAGGGCTCGCTCCGTCTCAGTGTCGCCAGTGAGTGCGAGCCGTACGCCAGCGTCAAGCTCGGCATCAGTCACCAGCGCGCCGCTCTCCCCAAGCTTCGCGCGCGGGCCGCCAGTGAGGGTGACGTTGTCTGAGCGCAGCACCGCGAGGTCGAGCCCGGCGCCACGCAGCAGTGCCATGGTGGAGGCGCCCACTTGGCCCTCGGCCGGCCAGGCAGCTGCGAGGCCGTTGGGCCACAGCGCCAGCGCGTCGTCAGCGGGAGGAAGCGCCGTTTCGTCCGCTTCGGGTTGGGGCTCTGCAGCCTCGGTCTCGGGCGACTCCCCCGTCTGCGCCGCCGCAGCTGAATCGGCGTCGTCAGGGACCCCTTCGTCGGGTGAGCCAGTCGGAGCGCTGCGATCCTCGGTGCTTGACGGTTGCGGCTCCCACGTGCCGAAGCGCGTGATGAACTCAAAGCCGTCCGGTTGGAGGAGCTCGGTCAACCCGAGGTCTGCCTGGGCGGCGGGATCCGCATCGCCGTACTGCAGCAGGAAGCTCGCGATCTGGCCGCTTTCCAGCCGTTCAAGGAGCTCCCGGGAAGCCTGCGGTGCTTCGGTTCCATAGGCTCGGATCGCGGTGATAATGCGCGGATCGATGGCAAGAATGGAATGTGAACGCGCCGCGTAATCCACGAGCGCTTCGAAGCGAGGCACGGCCGCGTTGAGCTGTGAACGGGTGGGCATCGAATGCACCACTGCGGGCAGCGTGAGCGGAACAATGCTCGTAAGATCGACCGAGTCCTCAGCGTCGCCCGGCCCCTCCCAGATCACTGGGCTGAACGCTGACAGGCTCGAGGCTGACGCGGAGTCGCTGGGCTGATACGTCGCATACAGGGGATAGACCCCGTGACCGGTAGCCGAGAATGCGGCCACCTGTGCGACCGGCACGGTAATGGTGGTGCGCTGCTGCTTGCCGCCGGCGACGGCATCGATGGGCGCGGTTGCAATGACGGTGCGTACGGGGGCGCCAGCATCGTCGCTCGGCATGGCCTCTGCGGGATCAGGGGCAGCGAGTTCTTCCGGCCTGGGGAGCGCGCTGCCGCCGGAAAACTGCTCACCGAGTGCGAGCTCAACGGATCCCTCGGGAACACTGAGATCGCCGTCGTTCCGCAGCAACACGGTGAAACTCACCTCGGTATCCTTCTCGGTAAACACCGGAGACTCCGGGGCGACCACGAGTTCGAGGTTCGGAGCGTACTCATCCGATGCCTGCTCCGGGGCCTCAGGAAGTGTTGTATCCGCGGGCTGTAACGACAGTGAAGCACCGCCGGTGAGGAGCGCGCTCGCTATGGCGGCGGCTGTCCAAGCCCTCGGTCGCCGAAGAAGTCGCATGTGAGTAAGTGTAGAGATGTCTCAGCCCCGGTACCCTGAGTGGGTGCTTTCTCTTGCAGAATCTATGACCGCGCTCCGGCAGATCGCCGAGTCCCGCCCAGTGGCGACCCTTGCGCAGGCATTTGCTGACGCCGGATACGAGTTTGCGCTCGTCGGCGGGCCGGTGCGTGACGCGATGCTCGGCCGCCCAGTGACCGACCTTGACTTCACGACCTCGGCACGCCCCGATGAAACTCGCGCGGTGCTCGAGACGCTCACGAAAAACATTTGGGACGTCGGCCGCGACTTCGGCACGATTGCCGCGCAGGTGCACGGCGAGCAGGTCGAGATCACCACGTACCGGGCTGATACGTATCGCGACGACTCCCGAAAGCCCGAGGTGAGCTTCGGGGACACGATCGAGGGTGATCTTGTCCGGCGAGACTTCACCATGAACGCGCTCGCTCTTCTGCTGCCCGAGCTCAAGCTCGTCGATGTGTCGAACGGCGTCGAAGACTTGCTCGCGCAGCGCATCGTCACGCCGGCCTCGCCGGAAGCATCCTTCACCGACGATCCACTGCGGATGCTGCGAGCCGCGCGATTCGTGTCCCAGCTCGGATTCGAGGTGGCGCCCGAGACCGAGGCCGCGATGGTGCTGTTTGCGGACCGGCTCGACATCATTTCCGCGGAACGGGTGCGCGACGAACTCACGAAGCTCCTGCTGACCGCTGATCCCGTTCCCGGGCTGGAACTGCTCGTGGAGACGGGGCTTGCCGAGCGATTCCTGCCAGAACTCGTCGCGCTGCTCACCACGCAGGACGATCACGGGCGCCACAAGGATGTGTATCAGCACAGCCTCACTGTGCTCCGGCAGGCCATTGAGCTGGAGACCGCACGGCACGATGTTGCCTCGGGTGAGCCATTTGAGCCGGACCTGGTGCTCCGGCTCGCAGCGCTTCTCCATGACATCGGCAAGCCGGCGACGCGGCGCTTCGAAGGTGGCGGAGTGACGTTCCACCACCATGACATCGTCGGGGCGAAGCTCACGAAGAAGCGGCTCCGAGAACTGCGATTCGACAACACCACGGTGAAGCGGGTCGCGCGACTCGTTGAATTGCACCTGAGATTTTTCGGATACAGCGATCAGCAGTGGACGGATTCGGCGGTGCGACGATACGTGCGCGATGCCGGGGGCGAGCTCGAACAACTGCACATCCTCACCCGCGCAGACGTGACCACACGCAATCGCCGGAAGGCGGAGCGGCTCGAGCACGCATACGACGACATCGAGCGGCGGATCGGGGAGCTTGCCGAGCAGGAAGAACTCGCTGCAGTACGCCCGGAGCTTGACGGCGCCGCGATTATGCGGCTGTTGGAGATCCCGCCCGGACCCCTCGTCGGTCGCGCATACGCGCACCTGCTCGAGGTGCGTCTCGATGAGGGGCTCATCGGTGAGGCAGCGGCGGCTGAGCGCCTGTTCGAGTGGTATCGGGAACAGACTGAGGACGCGAATGGTTAGGGCTGGTGTGGACACAGAAATCTCGAAGTGGTTCTCGGGCGCGAAGCGTGTGATGTTCGTGCACGCGCACCCCGACGACGAGACGATCGCGACCGGTGGAACGCTCGCAGCGCTCGCTGAGGCCGGGTTGGAGCCGCTCGTCGTGACGCTCACGCGTGGCGAGCGTGGTGAGGTCGTTGACGGTCCCCTCGCTCATCTCGCGGGGACGGACGGGCTCGCACCCCACCGGCAGGCTGAGCTCGCCGCGGCGCTCGCGATGCTCGGCGTCGAACGCCACGCATTCCTCGGGGTGCCGCCCGCGAGAGCCGAGGGCCTTCCGCCGACGATCTACGAGGATTCCGGTATGGCTTGGCAGGCCGACGGCCTCGCCGGTCCCGGAACCGACGCAACTGCTGACGCGCTCACGAGCGTTCCCGCTGTCGAGTCACTCAACGACCTTCTCGCGGCGGCGCACGGCGCCGGCGCCGGGGCAATCGTGAGCTACGACGACGGCGGTGGCTACGGGCACCCGGATCACGTCCACGCACACCGCATTGCACGCGCGGTGGCAGCTGCCCTGGAACTGCCGTTCTGGGAAATCGTGAGCGATGACCCTGCGGAGCAGGGGCAGGACTCGGGCGACTCCCCCGCGCTGCTCGAGGTGCACGACGTGACGCCGTGGCTCGACCGCAAAGTCGTTGCGCTCCGCGCGTATGCGACGCAACTCACGGTCGACGGCGACGAGATCGTGCACGTCGGAGGACAGCGACAGGCGATTGCAGCCGTCGAAGCGTTCCGGTTCACGCCCGCGCCGTAAGCACCAAAATGTTCAAGCCGTGCAACGGCGATTAAGGTAGACAGTTGGGCTTGTTGCCCGCACAGAAAGAAATTGGGGTATCGATGAGTGTGAAGGTCGCCCTCGCGGGAATTGGAAACTGCGTGAGCTCACTCGTGCAAGGTGTCGAGTATTACCGTGACGCAGCTGACGACGCGGAGGTTCCCGGGCTGATGCACGTACGACTCGGGGGCCACCACGTCTCGGATCTCGAGTTCGTCGCCGCGTTCGACGTCGACGTTGAAAAGGTCGGAAAGGACCTGTCGGAAGCGATCTGGGCCGGCCGGAACAACACCATCAAGTTCTCCGAGGTTCCGCACATCGGTCTTGAAGTACTCCGTGCTCCGACCTACGACGGTCTCGGCGAGTACTACCGCGATGAGGTCGTGGAGTCGCCGGTGACCCCCGTCGACGTGGCACAGGCCCTCCGCGATTCAGGTGCTGAAGTGCTTGCCTGTTACCTCCCCGTCGGGAGCGAGGAGGCCGTGAAGTTCTACGCGCAGGCCGCGCTTGAGGCCGGCGTCGCCTTTGTCAACGCGATCCCCGTATTTATTGCGAGTGATCCGGAGTGGGCTGCAAAGTTCACCGAGGCGGGGCTGCCGATCGTCGGGGACGACATCAAGAGCCAGGTCGGCGCGACGATCACGCACCGTGTGCTTGCGCGGCTGCTTGAAAGCCGCGGCATCGCACTCGATCACACGTACCAGTTGAACGTCGGCGGCAACATGGACTTCAAGAACATGCTGGAGCGGAGCCGTCTGCACTCGAAGAAGATCTCGAAGACCCAGGCCGTCACGTCAAACATCGTTGCAGACCTGCCGGCCGAGGACGTGCACGTCGGGCCGAGCGACCACGTGCCGTGGCTTGAGGACCGCAAGTTCGCCTTTGTGCGACTTGAGGGCCGCGGCTTCGGTGACGTGCCGATGATGCTCGAGTACAAGCTTGAGGTGTGGGATTCGCCGAACTCGGCAGGCACAATGATCGACGCGATCCGCACCGCAAAGGTCGCACTCGATCGTGGCCACGGTGGCCCGGTCGAGGCGGCTTCCGCGTACTTCATGAAGTCGCCTCCGGTGCAGAAGCCGGACGACGAGGCGCGCGCGGAACTCGAAGCGTTCATCGCCGGCGCGTAACCACGCCGCTCTGCGGCGCTACTTCGCGAGCTGCTCGTAGATGCCCTCCAGCGCCGCCGCGTGCGCACGCCAGTCGTGCGCACGCGCGTGCTGTCTCCCAGCGGCGCCGAGCGATGCGCGTCGCTGGGGATCCCGGAGAAGATCCGCGATCTCCAGCGCCCAGGCGTGCGGATCCCGGCCGACCATGTGAATTCCCCCGGCGCCCGCGGGCACTGCCTCCAGCAACCCGGTGTGCCCCGCCGCGATCACGGGAACGCCGCACGACGCCGCCTCAAGCGCGGTGAGCCCAAACGTCTCGGAATGCGAGGGGACGAGCACCACGGCGCTCGATGCGAGAAGGGCCGCGGCCGAAGCGCGTGATTGGGCTGGCAAGAACCGTACTCGTTCGGACACACCGAGCTCGACCGCCAACGTGCGCAGGCCTGCGGCGTATGCGATTGCGTCGGGGGTCGGCTCCCCCGCGATGAGCCACTCGGTGCGCGCAAACAGTCTCGGATCAGTGATGGCGAGCGCCGCTGCGGCCCGGATCGCGAGGTCCTGCCCCTTGAGTGGCTGCACGCGACCGAGCACAGTGATGCGCAGCGGCGCGTCGCCCTCGGGCCGCCGTGTCTCTGGCCGGAACAGCGCGGTATCCACTCCGGGGTGCACGACTGCGCTCCCCAGGCCCGGGGTCCCCGAGAACTCCGTGACTCCCCCGAGCTCGCTGCGGCTGCCAGCGACGACGAAGCTTGCCGAGGTGAGTTCACGCTCAGCGGCGACGCGTTCCTCAGGTTCCGGGCGGGCGCCTGGGGCGAGGAGGGCGTTCTTGTGCGCGGCAAGGGTGTGAAACGTCATGGCGAGCCGGGGGCCTTGCGCACCATATGCGCGGCGAGCTGCGAGGCCACTCAACCAGTAGTGCGCGTGGACGGCATCGAAGGGGCCGAGCCGCCGCAGGCCGTCCGCGAATGCCGATACGACGCGCGGCAGTTCGGCCTTCGCCAGCACTGGGGCGCCCGCATTCAGGGCGACGAGCTGAGGGCACCGCTGTGGCTGTTCGCCGTGCATCTCCCCCAGCGGCCGTTCCCCAGCTGGCACGCTCTGTGAAGCGCGTGTCACCACCACCACGTCGTGGTTGCGGGCCGCGAGCGCGGCCGCAGCCTCGGCAATGACGACGTTCATTCCACCGGCATCCCCGGAACCGGCAACCTCCGTCGGCGAGGTGTGCATCGAAACTAAAGCGATCCGCATGGCACCACTCTAGGGCTGAGGGTGGTAGGCTACTGAGGTTGTCTGTGCGTAAAGCACTCTGCTGAACGCTCAGACACGATGCAAAAACACCCTCCTGCCACAGAAATCCTGTGGCCGTGAAGTCCGAAGGAGGTGGGTCAGTAATGCATCCTTACGAACTCATGGTGATCCTCGATCCCGGTATCGACGAGCGCACCGTGGCTCCCAGCATGGAGAAGTTCCTCTCTGTTATTCGCAACGCGAACGGCGAGATCGAGAACATCGACATCTGGGGCAAGCGTCGTTTTGCCTACGAGATCAACAAGCAGACCGAGGGGATCTACGTTGTGGTGAACTTCACCGCGACCCCCGAGGCCACCGCTGAGCTTGATCGCCAGCTGGGCCTGTCCGAGGCTGTCATCCGCACGAAGGTGCTCCGTGCAGACGAGCTCATCGCTCAGCGCGCCGCACAGTCGAAGCGCGACGCAGCCAAGGCAGCTCGCGCTGCCGCCAAGGCGAGCGCATAGCCCATGGCCGGCGAGCCGCTGATCACTGTCGTCGGTAACCTTGTTGCCGACCCTGAGCCTCGCGTGAGCCAGGCCGGTAAGTCGTGGGTGACGTTCCGTATCGCCTCGACTCCGCGCGTGCGCGATCGTCAGTCCGGAGACTGGTCGGACGGCGAAGCGCTGTGGCTCGGCTGCCGCGCTTACGGTGAGTACGCCGATAACATCGCGGCGTCGCTCACGAAGGGCATGCGAGTTATTGTGCAGGGTCGTCTGACCCAGCGCAGCTACACCGATAACCAGGGCCAGCAGCGCACCTCTCTCGACCTTGAGGTTGAAGAGGTTGGGCCGTCGCTCCGTTTCGCTACCGCACAGGTGACGCGAGGCGCAGCACGTGGTCAGGTTGGCGGCTTCGGTGGCGCTGGTGGCGGACAGCCCCAGGGCCAGTCGGGCTGGGCGCAGCCACAGCAGCCGCAGCAGGATAACCCCTGGACCAATTCGGGCCAGGGCGGATCCGCGCCGTCGACGACCTCCTCCGATTTCGGTGGCGGTTTCGACGACGAGCAGCCCTTCTAAGACAGCAATTTTGTTCCGGGTCGCACCGGGACGCATCACGAAAAGAGACCATCATGGCAGGCAAGTCAAGCGGTGCAAGCCGCAAGCCGGCTCGCGGAAAGAACGCGAAGGCGGCAGCACCAGCGAAGAAGCAGACCGTTGGCGTCATTGATTACAAGGACGTCCAGACGCTTCGCAAGTTTATTTCAGAGCGTGGAAAGATCCGCGCCCGCCGTATTACCGGCGTATCCGTTCAGGAGCAGCGTTTGATCGCGAAGGCAGTGAAGAATGCCCGCGAGATGGCCCTCCTCCCCTACGCCGGCTCCGGCCGCTAAGGAGAGACCATCATGGCGAAAGTAATTCTCACGCACGAGGTCCGTGGCCTCGGTTCCGCAGGTGACGTAGTCGAGGTCAAGAACGGCTATGCACGTAACTTCCTCGTACCCAAGGGCTACGCAGTGAACTGGACCCGCGGTGGCGCGGCCCAGGTTGCGCAGCTTCAGAAGGCACGCGACGCTCGCGCACTCGCATCGGTCGAGGACGCACAGGCACTCAAGGCGACTCTCGAGTCGAACAAGGTCCGTCTCCACTCGAAGGCTGGAGTTGGCGGACGCCTCTTCGGTTCGATCAAGCCGGCCGCAGTTGCTGCAGCCGTCTCGGAGGCAGGCCTCGGCGAGGTCGACAAGCGCAAGATCTCGCTCCCGTCGATCAAGACGACCGGTGAGTACCAGGCGACGATCCACCTTCACGAGGGTGTCGACGCTCAGGTAACGCTGCAGGTCATCACGCAGCGCTAAGCTCCGCGATAACCGCTCTCTTACGAGGCGGGTAGGTTCCAATTGGAACCTACCCGCCTCGTTTGCGTTATCTGGCGCTCGACTATCGGCCGCTCCTGTCGAGCGGACGCGAGGCCCTGTGCGCCCCGGTGAGCGGTGATCTCCAGGGCGGCGACTTCCCCCACCGCTCGCCTTGCTTCGGGCGGCAGGCGGGTGTTCCTGGGGCCCTGAACAACGGGTGAACGGCATGGTCGACCGCGCGCTCGTGACGGGGGTCAGCGCCGGCAACAGTAGCGACGATTTGTCCACACGCCCGGGGCACAGGCAACCTTCAACGTGTACTTTAAGGTTGAATAACTTTGTATCTGTGGAAACTAAAAAAGCCTGATCGGACGGCATGTATGTGGTGTTCGCGCAAATCTATCCACAAGTTATCCCCACTCATGTGGACAAGGTTTGGCGTGTCTGTGGTAGATATCCACAAAGTTATCCACAGGTGTGGGGAGTTGATATTTGGGGACGGGAGTGGGTGCACCTACGGTGAATGTCTGAGGTCTGGTATGTCATCAGAAGGTAACGCCGCCAGGCCCCACTGAAGGAGTACACACCGTGTCCATCGCGCACCTAGGCATCGCGTCTCCCGACGAAGAACGACGGGGCCCAGACTACGAACGCACCCCTCCGTACGATCTGCTCGCGGAGCAGAGCGCGCTCGGCGGCATGCTGCTCTCGAAGGATGCCGTTGCCGATGTGACCGGAGTGCTCAAAGGGCACGACTTCTACGTTCCCAAGCACGAGGTCATCTATGAAGCGGTGCTCTCGCTCTACTCGCAGGGCGAGCCAACCGATGTCATCACGGTCACGGATGCACTCTCGAAGTCTGGCGACCTGCAGCGTGCCGGTGGCGCTGAGTACCTGCACACCCTCACAAGCATCGTCCCGACGGCGGCGAATGCGGGCTTCTACGCCGATATCGTTGGCGAGAAGGCACTCTTGCGACGCCTCGTTGAGGCCGGCACCCGGATCGTGCAAATGGGCTACGCAGGCGAGGGCGAGGCGCTTGACCTTGTCAACACTGCGCAGTCGGAGATCTACGGGGTCACCGGCGAAGCGCAGAGCGAAGACTACGTCCCGCTGAACCTAGCGGTGGACGCCGCCATTGAAGAGATTCACCGCGCCAACTCGATGCCTGAGGGCATGCTCGGCGTCCCGACGGGCTTTAGCGAACTCGACGCGATGACCAATGGCTTCGCTGGCGGCCAAATGATCATCATTGCGGCACGACCGGCAATGGGTAAGTCAACGCTCGCGATGGATGTGGCACGTCACGCCTCGGTTCACGCCCTCGCGCCGACAGTCTTTTTCTCGTTGGAGATGGGGCGCGCCGAGATCGCGATGCGACTCCTGGCCGCCGAGGCGTCGATCCCGATGCAGACGCTCCGAAAGGGAGCCCTCGACAGCCGCGACTTCCAGAAGCTCGCCGCGACGCAAGCCCGCATCGCAGATTCACCGCTCTACATCGACGACAGCCCGAACCTCACGCTCGTCGAGATCCGCGCGAAGTGCCGCCGGCTCAAGCAGCAGCACGGTCTGAAGATGGTCGTGATCGACTACCTCCAGCTCCTCTCGAGCGGTAAGCGTGTGGAGAGCCGACAGCAGGAGGTCAGCGAGTTCTCGCGAGCGCTCAAGCTCCTCTCGAAAGAGCTTGATGTTCCCGTGATTGCGCTGTCCCAGCTGAACCGTGCATCCGAGCAGCGCTCCGACAAAATGCCCGCGATTAGCGACCTCCGTGAGTCAGGCTCGCTCGAGCAGGACGCAGATATGGTCATCCTGCTGCACCGCGAAGCGGCAAGCGATCGTGACCACCCGCGTGCGGGAGAAGCAGACTTCATCCTCGCGAAGCAGCGTAACGGACCAACGGGCACGGTCACAGTGGCGTTCCAGGGTCACTACTCCCGCTTCCAAGACATGCCGCAGGGAATGTGATGACGAAGCTCGCCCCGGTGTTTCGCAGCGAGACCAGCTAGAATCCTGGAGGCAGAGAAGGGGTTCATTGATGTCACAGACCGCAGGGAGCGCTCGGCGATCAGTCGACCCCGCTCTCCTTCCCCCTCGCTGGGTGCAGGGAGTGCGCAGTATTGTGCTCGTCGCCGTCGGATTACTGATTACCTTCACGGCGACGTTCCACGAGCAGTTCGGTTTCGACCTCGCGGTCGTCGTCGGAGCGCTTGTCGCCCTGGGAGGCGTCCACATCCTTGAGAGCTGGCACCGGCGCGGCCGCGGCGGATCGGCTATCGCCCTCGCCCTTGGAGCCGTGTCGATCATCGCGGCTGTCGCACTCGCGGTGCTCGGCACAGAAATTGCATTTGCGGTGACTATCGCCGCATGGGCACTCGGTTCTGCGCTGCTTGAATTTATGGGCATGGTGATCACACCGGGAAGTCGTCAGGATGCGCCGCTCGTTGGCGCCACCGGAGTGCTGCTCGCCCTCGCCGTCTTGCTCGCCCGCGCCGATCTCGTCGCGGTCATCGGCTTCTTTGGGGCCTACGCCGTTATTGCTGGCGTGTTCCTTGGAATCGCCGCATTCGATACTCGCCGAACCACTGAGGCGGAAGACGCCACTCTGGGAACGGCAGCGAACGCCTCAGCGGGCCCACAGCCCCGACGTATTTAGCTTGCCGAACCGTAGAAAGCGACCGATGACGAACCCGACAGACAGCTCAGCTCAGATCCATTCCAAGACTTCGAAGGGTCTCGGGATGAAGCCCGCAGAGATCTTCGGCTTCTCTGGTGTGCTCGCCATCTTCGCAGCGCTCATTGTACTTATGAGCTCGCGCTCGATAATGCTCACGCTCATCTTCGCTGCGATTGCGTTCGTCGTTTCCCTGGCCTTCATCGGAGTGATCAACGTCAGTGGGAAGAAGAACACGGACGCCGACGAATCACTCTAACGCTGCACACAAGCAGCTGAATGCGAAGCTCGGGTCGGCCTCATGGGCCGGCCCGAGCTTCGTCGTGGCCTAGTCCTCGACCGACTCCGGGTCGCTTGGATCGATCGGCCCGTGATGGTCGAAGTTCGCCTCGCCGCGACGCCAGTACCCACTGATCTGGTACTGATCTCGGGGGAGCCCAAGCTCATCGCGAATCACGCGGCGCAGCGGGATGAGCCGATTTGCGTCGCCCGCGGCGAAGACAAACGTGGAGTCTCCGACCTCGCTGTCGAGCAGCGCCTGGTCGAGGCCGCCGAGTGGCTCGCGCACGAGCACCTCGCGCCCGGTGGCGTCGCGGAAATACTCCTCGACCCAGTCGAGCGCCTCGTAATCGACGTCGGCGACAACCTCGACCTCTGTTGTCTCAGGCAGCCCGGTGATGAAGCGGGCCGTCGCCGGGAACGCGGTCGGGTCAACGAGGCAGAGCAGCGACGTGACCCCCGCGGGGATGCTTTGTGAGCCGCGCGGGCCGACGACAACGAGCGTGTCACCGACAGCGGCCTTCTCCGCCCAGGCCGATGCCGGGCCCGGATCCTCGTGCAGGAAGAAGTCGAGGTCGAAGACGCGCCCGCCGTCTTCCTCCCGCACATTCAGGGGAGTGAAGTCGCGGGCGAAGGTCTGCCCGTCGGGGCGGTCGATGCCATCCGCACCGTCCGCGGCAGGCGTTGGCGCGACGAGTACGCCGGTGAACGGGTGCGGGAAGAAAATCTTGGCGTGGTCGCCGGGCCCGGTCGACACGAAATCGTGCAGATCCGGCCCGGCGACGGTCACGCGGGCGAACGTTTCGACTGGCCGCGAGACAGCGATCACCGTCACTGTGCGTGCGGTGAAGCGGTGTCTGGTGCGTTCGCGCTGAAAACGTGGTGCCTGAGTCATACACTCAAGCCTGGCGCAGCTACCGGAGCCCGGCAACCCGCTCGCTCACAGGTACTTAAGCAGCTCCGGCGCGTTGCCGATATAGGTCGCGGGCGTGAGCTGCAGCAGGCGCTGCTTCGCCTCGTCACCGATCTCGAGCCCCTGCACGAACTCGACGAGCTCTGCCTGGCCGATGCGGCGACCGCGCGTGAGTTCCTTGAGCGCGGCATACGGATCGCTGATCGTCGAGCGGCCGGCGGTGACCTCCGCGCGAATCACCGTCTGGATCGCCTCGCCGAGCACCTCCCAGTTGCTGTCGAGATCGGCGGCGAGTACCTCGGGAGCTGCGTCAATCTGCCCGAGGCCCTTGAGCGTGTTGTCGAGCGCGAGCACCGAGTGGCCGAGGGCGACGCCGATGTTGCGCTGTGCGGAGGAGTCGGTGAGGTCGCGCTGCCACCGGCTCGTGACGAGCGTTGCGGCAAGCGAATCGAGCAGAGCGTTCGAGATTTCGAGGTTCGCCTCGGCGTTCTCGAATCGGATTGGGTTCACCTTGTGCGGCATCGTCGAAGAACCGGTGGCGCCCGCGACGGGGGTCTGCCGGAAGTAGCCGATGGAGATGTAGCTCCAGATGTCGGTCGCGAGGTTGTGCAGGATCCGGTTCGCGTGTGCGACGCGCGTGTACAGCTCCGCCTGCCAGTCGTGCGACTCGATCTGTGTCGTGACCGGGTTCCAGTCGAGTCCGAGGCCCTCGACGAACTCGCGCGAGATGGTCTCCCAATCGGCTGCGGGATCGGCGGCGAGGTGAGCGGCGAAGGTGCCGGTCGCGCCAGAGAACTTGCCGAGGTATTCGACGGCGTCGATCTGTCGCAGCTGGCGGCGCAGACGGTAGACGAACACCCCGAGCTCCTTGCCGAGCGTCGTGGGCGTCGCGGGCTGGCCGTGGGTGCGGCTCATCATGGCGAGGTCGCGGTAGACACCAGCCTGGCGCTCCAGCTCATCGATGACGGCGACGAACTTCGGGCGCCAAACATCGGTGATGGCCTGCTTCACGGTGAGCGCGTACGACAGGTTGTTGATGTCCTCGCTCGTGCAGCAGACGTGCGTCAGCTCCGCGAACTGACCGAGCCCCTGCGCCTCGAGTCGCGCGCGCACGAGGTACTCGACAGCCTTCACATCGTGCTGCGTGGTCTTCTCGGTCTCGGCGAGCTCGTCGATCTCGGCCTGGCCGAAGTTTGCAGCCCACTCGCGGAGTGACGCCAGCTGCGCATCGTCCATCGGCGTTCCACCGAGCAGCGAGTGCGAGGTGAGGTAGGCGAGCCACTCAACCTCGACGTGCACGCGCGCCTTGTTCAGGCCTGCCTCCGAGAGCGTGTCGCCCAGGCCTTCGACGGCCTTCCGGTAGCGGCCGTCGAGGGGGCTGATGGGCTGCGGGGGCAGGCTCGTCATGTGATCTCCGTTGTGTCGGGGCGTGCAACAAGTTGATGGGCGCCGCACAGGGGTGCGAGCGCAGTCCTATCCCATTCTCCCACGGGGTCAGCCAGCCCGCTGCGACCCTGTTGTGAGGGGTGCGTTACCGCCGGCGCTTCTTGTTCGTGCCGAGCAGGCCGTTCATGATGCTCGCAAGCACGGACATCACGATGGCGCCGAGCACGCCCCACCAGAAGCCATCGACGTATAGCCCGAATCCTGCGGCTCCTGAGAGCCAGGCGATAACGGAGATGAGGATTCCGTTCACGATGAGCCCGAAGAGGCCGAGCGTGAGGATGTAGAGGGGAATCGATACGATCCTGACGATCCTGCCCAGCGTCCCATTGACGAGCCCGAAGACGAGCGCGACGATGAGCATCGTGATGAGCGGCGAGTACGGGTCATCGTTGATGGGCTCGATCCAGAAGCCGCGCGGCCCTGAGCCGCCGACGATGAGGGTCGTCAGCCAGAGCGCGAAGGTGGAGACGAGGACACGCATGATGAGTCGCATGCCGTCAATTCTTGCAGGAGGGCGCAATTTGCGCGAGCGGATCAGGGGAACCTGCGGGGCGAGCGGCGCGCGCGGGCGCGGCTGAGCAGCGCCTCAGACAGGGCTATATATCCGGGTTCGTATGAACCCCGTCGATACACTTGACCACTATGAGCCAGACCCAGCAGCTCGCCGTTGACATGGTGGATCCAGAGCCGATTCGCTTCCTCAACGCCGAAGGTCGGTACTCCCCATCAAGCTCCGCAGCAGACTATGCAGCGGAGCTTGATGGCGTTGGTATCGAAGAGTACAAGCAGTGGTATCGCGACATGGTGGAGACCCGCGCGTTCGACACCGAGGCTACCCATTTGCAACGGCAGGGCCAGTTGGCGCTGTGGGTGCCGAGCATCGGCCAGGAGGGCTGCCAGGTCGGCCTCGCGCACGCTGCTGAGCCCCAGGATCACGTGTTCCCCGCCTACCGCGAGCACACGGTCGCGAAGGTTCGTGGCGTTGATTTTATCGACATGCTGAAGCTGTTCCGCGGCTTCAGTCACGGCGGCTGGGACGTTACCGACCCGAAGAATGGCAACTTCCATCTGTACACGCTCGTGCTCGCCGCACAGACGCAGCACGCCAGCGGATACGCGCTCGGGCAGCTGCTCGATGCGAAGGCGCGTGCCGCCGCAGGGACACTCGACGCGGGGGAGGCCGGCATCGCGACCGGCGAGGCAACGATGGCCTTTTACGGCGATGGCACCTCGAGTCAGGGCGACGCAAACGAGTCGATGATTTTTGCCGCGAGCTACCAGACGCCGGCGGTATTCGTGGTGCAGAACAACGGCTGGGCGATCTCGGTTCCCGTCGAGCGGCAGAGCCGCACGCCGTTGTATCGGCGCGCGCTGGGCTTCGGCATCAGGGCCGTGCAGATCGACGGTAACGATCCGCTCGCTGCGTTCGCGGTCGGCCGCCGCTTCCTGCGGCTCGCCCGGGACGGCCAGGGCCCCGGGTACATTGAGGCGCTCACGTACCGAATCGGCGCGCACACCACGAGCGACGATCCCACACGCTACCGCGAGAACGCGGAGCTCGAGGCTTGGCGCGAACGAGACCCTGTCGAGCGGATGGCCGCGTACCTGCGCGAGCAGGGCGTCGACGATGCCTTCTTTGCCGAGGTCGCCGCCGAGGCGGATCGCAAAGCCAAGCTGGTGCGCGACGAAATCTTGCAGCTGCCACCACCCGACGCCGACGCGATGTTCGCGAACGTCTACTCGGAGGCGCACCCCCGCATCGAGGAGCAGCGGGTGTGGCTCGAACGCTACGAGTCCTCATTCGAGACGAATCAGGAGATGCAGGGATGACCGTCACTACGCTCAGCGAGCGCACCGTACTGCCCATGGCCCGCGCGATCAATGAGGGGCTCCGCACCGCGATGGCCGCCGACGACAAGGTCCTGCTCATGGGGGAGGATATTGGCCCGCTCGGCGGCGTCTTCCGCGTCACGGACAAACTCCAGGCAGATTTCGGTACCGCGCGCGTCCTCGACACCCCACTGGCCGAGGCCGGCATCGTCGGCAGTGCGATCGGGCTCGCGATGCGCGGCTATCGGCCCGTCGTCGAGATCCAGTTCGACGGCTTCATCTTTCCCGCCTTCAACCAGATCGTCACGCAGCTCGCGAAGATCACGAACCGGCACGACGGCAAGATGCCGATGCCGGTCGTGATCCGCGTGCCATACGGCGGCAACGTCGGAGCAATCGAGCACCATCAGGAGAGCCCGGAGGCGTACTTTGCGCACACTCCGGGTCTCAGGGTGGTCGCGCCGTCAACACCGAACGACGCGTATTGGATGATCCAGCAGGCGATCCAGTCACAGGATCCCGTGCTGTTTTTTGAGCCGAAGGCCAAGTACTGGATGAAGGGCGAGGTTGATCCGGCGGCACCCGCGACTTCGCTGCACGGCAGTCGCGTCGCACGCACCGGAACCGATTGCACCATTGTCGCATTCGGGGCCATGGTGACCACCGCGCTGCAGGCCGCCGAGGTTGCGCAGCAGGAGGGCACCAGCGTCGAGGTCGTCGATCTCCGGAGCGTCTCACCCGTCGATTACGGCCCCATGCTCGAGTCCGTTCGCAAGACGGGCCGACTCGTCATCGCGCAGGAGGCATCAGGCAACGTCAGTCTCGGCAGCGAGCTCGCAGCACACGCCGCCGAGCATGCGTTCTATTCGCTGCAGGCGCCGGTGCTCCGCGTCTCGGCCTACGACGTGCCGTTCCCGCCCGCTCGCCTGGAGGGCATGTTCTTGCCAGACGCTGACCGCATTCTCGAAGCGGTCGACCGAACCATGCACTACTGAGGCCGAACCGCCTCACCGGCCGCCGAGCGCGCCGCGAAAACCTACACTTGAACGAAGCAACCCAAAGGAGCCTTCGATGAGCGACATGACGTTTCCCCTTCCCGATGTCGGCGAGGGGCTGACCGAGGCCGAGATCGTCAGCTGGCAGGTCGCGCCTGGCGACGAGGTCACCCTCAATCAGGTGATCTGTGAGATCGAGACCGCGAAGTCGCTCGTTGAGCTCCCCTCGCCATTCGCTGGCGTCGTGACGGAGTTGTTGGCCGAGGTCGGCGACACCGTGCCTGTCGGTTCGCCGATTATGCGGGTGCGCGCTGCGGGGGAGCAGGATCAGGATCACGCTCCCGCGGAAGACCCCGCCACCGCAGCCGCGACAGCCCCCGCCGAGGCGCCAGCAGCTTCAGTTGCGTCCGCTGAGGCTCCGGCAGTAGCCGCCGAGGCAGACGAAGCTGGCGGCGCGGTGCTCGTCGGCTACGGCGCAGCTGGCACGGTCCGCTCACGACGCCGCAGCGGTGGCGAGCCGCTCCTGTCCGGCCCGCCGATTCCCGTCGCTGCGGCTTCGCCGGTCATCGCGAAGCCCCCGATCCGGAAGCTCGCGAAGGATCTCGGCGTGGACCTTACGCAGGTCACGGGTACCGGTATCGCCGGCGAGGTGCTCCGCGACGACGTCGTGCGCCACGGCTCGCAGGCGAGCCTGTTCCGAAACATCACAACGCCTGAGGCGCCCGCGGTGCGCGAGGAGCGCATCCCGCTGAAGGGGATGCGCAAGCAGATCGCGAAGGCGATGGTCACGAGCGCCTTTGAAGCGCCGCACGTTGGCGTCTTCACCGACGTTGACGCGACCCGCACGATGGAGTTCGTGAAGCGGCTGAAAACCTCGACCGACTTCGCTGGCATCAAGGTGTCGCCGTTGCTCATCTTCGCGAAGGCGATGCTCTGGGCGATCCGCCGCAACCCCGAGATTAACTCGACGTTCACCGAAACCGAGATCATTCGACACCACTTTGTGAACCTCGGCATCGCAGCGGCAACGCCCCGCGGCCTCGTCGTTCCGAACATCAAGGACGCCCAGGAGCTCAGCCTCCGCGAACTCGCGCAGGCGATTGAGCAGCTCACGATGACCGCGCGTGAAGGGCGTACGACGCCCGCGGAGATGCAGCACGGCACGATCACGCTGACGAACATCGGCGTCTTCGGGATGGACTTCGGCACCCCGATCCTGAATCCCGGCGAGGTCGCGATCATGGCGATGGGCACCATCAAGGAGAAGCCGTGGGTCGTCGATGGCCAGGTGCGTCCGCGCATGGTGACGACCGTCGGTGGATCCTTCGACCACCGCGTCGTCGACGGCGACGTGATCTCCCGCTTTGTCGCAGATGTCGCGTCGGTGCTCGAAGAGCCCGCGCTGCTGCTCGACTAACGCCACCCCGGAATTCCGGCGGACGTTCCCACCCGAATGCCCGTAGGATCGGCAGTACAGCGTGACCATCTGAGCCGCTCCCCAACGATTCGTGGAGCGAGCCGACCGTGACGGCCAAGGCGGCCGAGAGACGAGGAACCACTATGCAGCTTGAAGGAACCACCGCAGTCATCACCGGCGCAGCATCCGGCCTGGGAGCGGCAACGGCTGCACTCCTCGCCGGCCGCGGCGCGAACGTCGTCGGCCTCGACCTGGCGATGTCGATCGAAAAGGCTGGTGCACCAGCTGCTGGGATCCGCTATGTCGCCGCCGACGTGACGAGCGAGGATGACGTAGCTGCCGCGCTGCAGCTCACTGCGGGGGAGCCGCCGATTCGACTCGTGGTGAACTGCGCAGGCATTGCGCCGGCGAAGCGCATCCTGTCATCGAAGGGCGTGCACGACCTCGAAACCTTCCAGCGCACGCTGAACATCAACGTCACCGGCACCTTCAACGTGATGCGGCTCGCCGCCGAGATCATGGCAGCGCAGGAGCCGGTTGACGAGTCGGGCCAGCGCGGCCTCATCGTGAACACTGCGTCGGTCGCTGCGTACGAGGGCCAGATCGGCCAGATCGCATACGCCGCTTCGAAGGGCGCCGTCGTTGGCATGGGCATCACCGCAGCACGTGACCTCGCACGCAGCGGGATCCGTGTGAACACGATCGCCCCCGGCATCGTGGCGACCCCGCTCCTCGAGGCCCTCGGCCCCGAGGTGAACGCCTCACTCTCAGCCTCGGTGCCGTTCCCGGCCCGTCTTGCGCGCCCCGACGAGTTCGCACAGCTCGTCGCGATGATCGCCGAGCACGACTACCTCAACGGCGAGACGATCCGCATGGACGGCGCGCTGCGGATGGGTCCGAAGTAACCGCCCAACCGCTTCAGGCTTAGCGGGAGACGAGCGTCGTCTCGAACGAGTAGAGGTCGGGCCGCGCCCAGGCGCTTTGCACAGCACGGTCTCCGCGCGCACTACACGGTTATCGAACCGCCCGCACCAACCTCGCTGTCTGATGCGGGTGCTAGGTTAGGGCGCAGTTAGGGCCCGGGGAAGCCGAGCTCGCCAGCGAGCGGGGTGACGACAGATGATCCGATTCGATGCCGTTACAAAGACCTACGACGACGGGACTCGAGCGGTGGGGGAGTTCTCGCTCACAATCCCATCGCACAGGACGGTGGCGCTTGTCGGCTCCTCGGGGAGCGGCAAGACGACGCTGCTGCGCATGGTCAACCGAATGGTCGACCCGACGAGCGGCAGCGTGTTCATTGACGAGGATAACGTCGCCGATGTCGATCCCGTGGCGCTCCGGCGCTCGATTGGGTACGTACTGCAGCAGGGCGGTTTGCTCCCGCATCGCACCGTTCTCGACAACGTCGCGACCGTCGCAGTCCTCGGCGGCACCCCGAAGCCGAAAGCGCGTGCGCTCGCCGCAGAGATGCTCGAGCGCGTCGGGCTCGATCCCGCGCTCGGCAACCGCTACCCGGCACAGCTCTCAGGCGGCCAGCAGCAGCGCGTTGGTGTTGCGCGGGCGCTCGCGCCGAACCCGAACATCCTGCTCATGGACGAGCCGTTCGGGGCTGTCGACCCGATTGTGCGGCGCGAGCTGCAGACCGAACTGCTCCGGCTGCAGCGGGAGCTCGGCAAGACGATCCTTTTCGTCACGCACGACATCGACGAGGCGTTCAGGCTCGGCGATGAGGTCGTCGTGCTCCGGGAGGGCGGCGAGATCGCGCAGTGCGGCGCACCGGCGGATATCCTCGCAAGCCCGGCAGACGATTTCGTGCGCCACTTTATCGGGCTCGACCTCGGCGATGAGGCTCGCACGCTCACGACCAGGAACGTTGACGGCCAACGCATCGTATTCGACCGGGCCGGTCGGCCGCTCGGAGTGATCGAGGAGTGAACTGGCTCGCCCAGAACTGGACCCAGGTGGGCGAGCTCGCCTGGGCGCACCTGCGCCTGAGCCTGCCCGCGATCGCGCTGTCGGTGCTGGTCGCGATCCCGATCGGGCGGTTGTCGTTCCGCTACGGCCGGCTGGGTGGTGCGCTCACGAGTGCCGCGACGCTCCTGTACGCGGTCCCGGCGCTCCCCATGCTCATCATCGTTCCGGCGCTCGTCGGGGTGCCGCTGCGCTCGCCAGCAAACATGATCATCATGCTCACGCTCTACGGCATCGCGCTGCTCGTTCGGAGCGCAGCAGATGGCTTCGCCTCCGTTGATCGCACGGTGCGAGACTCTGCGATCGCGATTGGGCACTCGCCGATGGCGGTGTTCTGGCGGGTCGATCTGCCGCTTGCGCTCCCCGTGATCCTCGCGGGCGTCCGCGTGGTCGCGGTGTCGACAATCAGCCTCGTCACTGTCGGCGCCCTCATCGGCGTCTCGAGCCTCGGCACGTTGCTCACCGACGGGTTCCAGCGCGGTATTTTTGGCGAGGTCCTGACCGGGATCCTCGCGACGATCGCGCTCGCGCTCATCGTCGACGGGGCACTGCTGTTCCTCGGTCGTGCGCTCACCCCGTGGCGAAGGGTGCGCTCGTGAACCTATTCGTCGACGCGCTCGCGTGGCTTTCCGACGGCGCCAACTGGGCTGGGCCAGGCGGTATCCCGACGCGGATCGCTGAGCACCTCTGGGTGACCGCGGCGGCCGTCGCGCTCGCGGCGATCCTTGCTGTCCCCGCTGGCGTTGTGATGGGACACACCCGTCGAGGCGTCGGCGTGATCGGTGCCATCACGGGCGCTGCACGCGCGTTGCCCACCCTCGGCCTGCTGACGGTGTGTGCGCTCTGGCTCGGGATCGGCGTCGGTGCGCCGCTCGTCGCGCTCACTGTGCTTGCGATCCCGTCGCTGCTCGCTGGCGCCTATTCTGGGGTGCAGTCCGTGCCCGCGCAGACAGCCGCGGCGGCGCGGGCGATCGGAATGCGCCCCGCGCAGGTCGTCTGGCAGGTTGAGCTGCCCCTCGCGCTGCCCGTGGTTGTCGGCGGCGTGCGGGCCGCGGTGCTGCAGGTCGTCGCGACCGCGACCCTCGCTGCGTACACCGCGGACATCGGTCTCGGCCGCTACCTCTTTACCGGGCTGAAGACGCGTGACTACGGGCAGATGCTCGCCGCGGCGCTGCTCGTGATACTGCTCGCTGTCATCCTCGAGGTCGTCCTCGCCGCGCTGCAACGCGCCATCGCGAGGCGCCTCACACACGCAGAAACTACCTGAACAGGAGACGAACATGCACACATCACCACGCGCCTCGAGGCGGATCGGTGCGCTCGCCGCGCTCACCCTCGCTGGAACTCTGCTGCTGACGGCTTGCGGGTCGAGCGACCCACTCGCGGCGGACAGCGGGGGAGCAGCCGCCGATACGCTCGTCGTCGGCTCACAGGATTACTACTCGAACGAGATCATCGCCGAACTCTACGCGCAGGCACTCGAGGCTGAGGGCTTCACGGTCGACCGGCAACTGCGGATCGGACAGCGTGAGGTGTACATGCCCGAGATCGAAGCCGGCGCAATCGACGTTTTCCCCGAATACACCGGCAACCTGCTGCAGTACCTCGATCCGAAGACCTCGGTCACCGCGAGCGAGGACGTCTTTACGGCGCTCGAGGCGGCCCTCCCCGAGGGGCTGCGGGTACTCGACCAGTCAGCGGCGAGCGACCAAGACTCGTACGTTGTGACACGGGAGTTCGCAGCGGAGCATAACCTCACGTCGATTGGTGATCTTGCGTCGCTTGATGGGCTGGTGCTGGGCGGGAATTCCGAGCTGGCAGAGCGCCCCTACGGCCCGAAGGGTCTGCAGGAGACCTACGGAGTCAATGTGAGCTTCACCCCGATCGAGGATTCGGGAGGCCCGCTGACAGTCAAGGCGCTCCGTGATGGGCAGGTGCAGCTCGTGGACCTCTATTCCGCCGATCCTGTGTTTGCCGAGGGCGACCTCGTCGCGCTCGAAGACCCAGCGGGGTTGTTCCTCGCCTCGCAGGTCGTGCCGGTCGTGTCTGACCGCGTCGACGCCGACGCCGCCGAGGTCATCAACGCTGTGTCTCGGGCGCTCACCCCCGAAGCGCTTGTCGAACTGGGGGCGAGGTCAGTGACTGATGAGGCGCCCGCCGCGAAGATTGCGGCCGAGTGGTTGCAGACGCAGGGGCTCTAGATCGGGCCGGCGTGGCAGGGGAGTGAATACCGCCACACATGCACGCAGAATGTATGCACTATTTGGTGAATGGTGCGTGAACGCTGGCAATTTGGCGAGTTAGTGTATACGCTAAGAGGTAGGTGACGAGGTAGGGCCTGAACCGGGAGGTGGATCATGCGCGCAAGCGACAGAGCATACGCACGGCTGCTCGACGAGATCCAGCGCGGCGTGCTCGCTCCCGGCACCGTGCTCGGTGAGGTCGAGCAGGCAGCCAGGCTCGGCGTGAGCCGCACCCCGGCCCGTGAGGCCATCGGGAGGCTCACCGCAGCCGGCCTCGCACACCAGCTCTCGCCCCGCGTTACCGTCGTCTCTGCATTCAGCGCGGACGATGTCCGCTCGTTGTTCGAGGTGCGCCGAGCGCTCGAGGAGAACTCGGCGCGGCTCGCGGCTGCCAAGAGCAACCCAGCGGTGTTCTCGGAGCTCGCCGCAGCGTTCGCCGCCGCGCACCCCGAGAACGGCGAAGTCGAGGCTGATGCCTATTACGAGCTCATCGCCCGGTTCGACGCGGCGCTCGATGAGGCAGTCGCCAACCCGTACTTCACGAACGCGCTGCGGACGATCCGCACGCACCTCGCCCGCGCGAGGCGGCTCGCCCGTGACAACCGCGCCAGGCTCCGCGCCTCGGTCGCGGAGCATCGGCTCATTGCCGAAGCGATCGCGGCCGGCGACGGCGAGCTCGCCGCGCACGCCACCCACGTACACCTGCACAACGCGCTCGCCGCAATCCTGACGTCGCTCGCCGCAGCGCCCGCGGGCTCTGAACCACTCACACAAGATCCACTGTCGGAAGGAACACCATGACCATCATTCACAATGTTCGTGTCTACAAGAGCGAAGAGACGCTCGCGCGCGAAGACCAGCTCGCATGGAAGATCGCGGAGGTCGCAACTGACCCCGTCGAGGTCGACGCCGACGTGCTCGACATGATCATCAACCGCATCATCGACAACGCGTCGGTTGCCGCGGCGTCGCTCACCCGCGGCCCGATCATCGCCTCACGTGCGCAGGCCCTCACCCACCCGGTCTCGACCGGTGGCAAGGGTGCCTCGATCTTCGGCCTCGACGCTGAGCGCACGAGCCCCGAGTGGGCAGCCTGGACGAACGGCGTTGCCGTGCGCGAGCTCGACTACCACGACACCTTCCTCGCCGCCGAGTACTCGCACCCCGGCGATAACATCCCGCCGATCCTCGCGGTCGCGCAGCACGTCGGCAAGGACGGCCGCGCCCTCGTTCGCGCAATCGCGACCGGCTACGAGATCCAGATGGACCTCGTCCGCGCGATCTGCCTGCACAAGCACAAGATCGATCACGTCGCGCACATCGGCCCGTCGGCAGCTGCCGGCATCGGCACGCTGCTCGGCCTCGACACCGAGATCATCTACCAGGCAGTGAGCCAGGGCCTGCACACCACCACCGCGACCCGACAGTCGCGCAAGGGCGAAATCTCGACCTGGAAGGCGCACGCTCCCGCGTTCGCCGGCAAGATGGCCGTCGAAGCAGTGGATCGCGCGATGCGCGGTCAGACCTCGCCGAGCCCGATCTACGAAGGCGAAGACGGTGTCATCGCCTGGATGCTCGACGGTCCCGATGCCAAGTACGCCGTGCCGCTGCCCGCGAAGGGCGAGTCGAAGCGCGCGATCCTCGACAGCTACACGAAGGAGCACTCGGCCGAGTACCAGGCGCAGGCCTGGATCGACCTCGCACGCAAGCTCCACGGCGAGCACCCCGAGCTGCTCGATGTCGCGAACGTGAAGAGCGTCGTGCTGCACACGAGCCACCACACGCACTACGTCATCGGCTCCGGCGCGAACGACCCGCAGAAGTACGACCCGAATGCTTCACGTGAAACACTCGACCACTCGATCCCGTACATCTTTGCGGTCGCGCTGCAGGATGGCGGCTGGCACCACGTCGATTCGTACACCCCGGAGCGCGCAAACCGCGCGGACACCGTCGAGCTGTGGAACAAGATCACCACGGCCGAGGACGCCGAGTGGACGCGCCGCTACCACTCCGAGGATCCCGACGAGAAGGCCTTCGGCGGCCGCGTTGAGATCGAGCTCGCCGACGGCACCAAGATCGTCGACGAGATCGCCGTCGCAGACGCGCACCCGCTCGGCGCCCGGCCGTTCGCGCGCGACAACTACATCGCGAAGTTCCGCCTGCTCGCCGAGCCCGTGCTCGAGGCCGCCGAGATCGAGCGTTTCCTCGACCTCGTGCAGCGCCTGCCCGAGCTCTCGGCCGACGAGGTGCGCGAGCTGAACATCGTTGCGAAGGCCGGCGTGATCGACCTCGCGTCTGCTCCGAAGGGACTCTTCTAATGCTGTACTCGAAGGTCACACCGGCCGACAAGCGCCGGCTGTTCCGCGAGCGGCTCGCGACGGGGGAGCTGCTGCGCTTCCCCGGCGCGTTCAACCCGCTCTCCGCCCGCATGATCGAGCAGAAGGGCTTCGAGGGTGTCTACATCTCCGGCGCCGTGCTCTCGGCAGATCTCGGCCTGCCCGACATCGGCCTCACCACGCTCAGCGAGGTCGCGGGCCGCGGTGAGCAGATCGCGCGCATGACCGATCTGCCGGCGATCATCGACGCCGACACCGGTTTCGGCGAGCCGATGAACGTGGCGCGCACGATCCAGGAACTCGAGAACGCTGGCCTCGCCGGCGCGCACATCGAGGATCAGATCAACCCGAAGCGCTGCGGCCACCTCGACGGCAAGGCCGTGGTGGATGAGTCCACCGCGACCAAGCGGATCCGCGCGGCGGCTGACGCACGGCGCGATGACAACTTCCTCATCATGGCGCGCACCGACATCCGCGCGACGGCCGACGGCCCGCACGGCCTCGACCTCGCAAAGGATCGCGCGAAGGCGCTCGTTGACGCGGGCGCCGACGCGATCTTCCCCGAGGCGATGCGCACGCTCGAGGAGTTTGAGGCGATTCGCAGCGCGGTCGACGTGCCGCTGCTCGCGAACATGACGGAGTTCGGCAAGAGTGAGCTGTTCACCACCCAGCAGCTCGCCGATGTCGGCATGAACATCGTCATCTGGCCGGTGTCGATGCTCCGCATTTCGATGGGGGCGACGGGCCGCGCGCTCGACACCATCAGCGCCGAGGGCTCGCTCACGTCGAAGCTCGATGAGATGCAGCATCGCGCTGACCTCTACGAGCTGATTGACTACGAGGGGTACAACCACTTCGATACGAGCGTGTTCAATTTCGAGGTAGAGCGCTAACCGCGCTCTCCGCCCGCAGCACAAGCGAAGGAGCTTATCGTGACAGAAATTCAGAAGGGCCTCGCAGGGGTCGTCGCCGACTTCACGGCGATCTCGAAGGTCAACCCAGAGAGCAATAGCCTGCTGTATCGCGGCTATCCCGTGCAGGAACTTGCGGCCACCCAGCCGTTTGAAGTTGTCGCGTACCTCCTGTGGAACGGCGAACTGCCGACCGAGGAGCAGCTCGCTGAGCTGCGGTCGGAGGAGCGGCGCCACCGTGCGCTCGCGGACAACGTGAAGGCAGCGATCGACCTGCTGCCGCTTGAGGCGCACCCGATGGACGAGGTGCGCACGGCGGTCAGCGTCATCGGCGCTTCGGATGTTTCGGGTGGCGGATCGGTGCTCGACGCCGCCGGCAGCCCCGAAGAGAACCTGGCGCGGAGCGTTCGGCTGTATGCGGCGCTCCCGGCGATCGTTGCCTACGGGCAGCGCCGCCGCCGCGGCGAGGCGCTCGTCGAGCCGCGCGACGACCTCGACTACGCCGCGAACTTCCTGTGGATGACGTTCGGCGAGGAGTCCGATGAGGTCGTTGTCGAGGCCTTCAACCGCTCGATGACGCTGTACGCCGAGCACTCGTTCAACGCGTCGACGTTTACGGCACGCGTCATCACCTCGACGCTGTCCGACCTGTACTCGGCGATCGTTGGCGCTATTGGTGCGCTGAAGGGCCCGCTGCACGGCGGCGCGAACGAGGCCGTCATGCACATCTTCGACGAGATCGGTGACGCAGACAAGGTCGTGCCCTGGCTCGACGCCGCGCTCGCCGAGAAGCGCAAGATCATGGGCTTTGGGCACCGCGTGTACAAGCGCGGCGATTCCCGGGTGCCGACGATGAAGGCAGCGCTTGACACCCTCGTCGAGCACTACGATCGGCCGGACGTCGCGGCGCTGTACGACGCGCTCGAGGGCGAGTTCGTGTCGCGGAAGGGGATCTACCCGAACCTCGACTACCCGTCGGGGCCCGCGTACAACCTCATCGGCTTTGACACGCTCACGTTCACGCCGCTGTTTATCGCCTCGCGCGTGACCGGCTGGACCGCGCATGTCATGGAGCAGACCGCGTCGAACGCGTTGATCCGCCCGCTCTCCGCCTACAACGGCGTGGACGAGCGGCACATCGACGGCTATGTTCCCGACGCTGAAACCCTCGCCGCCGCTGAGCGCGCCGAGGAACAGGCGTAGTCGAAAGCAACAGCCCAGGTCACCGTTGGGTCGCAGTTTCCGGTGGGTGGCGCAACAATTTCCACTTTGAGGCATTCCCTCACGTATGATGCGTTTACGAGGAAAAAAGTGCGCCCCACCGGGCGCTGAGCGGTGCTGCGGCCCGTGATGATTCCAGGCCGCCAGGCCGAGTGAAGGAGAATCGATGAAGATTGTCGTGCTAGTCAAGGAGGTTCCCGACACGTACGGGGATCGAAAACTGAATCTCGAGACAGGGCTCGCGGATCGCGCTGCCTCCGACACTGTCGTTGATGAGATCGGTGAGCGCGCGCTCGAAGCCGCTCTTTCCTTTGCCGACGCGAACGAGGGCACCGACGTCGTCGTGCTCACCGTCGCTCCCGAGAGCGCCGGCGGCACGATCCGCAAGGCACTCGGCATGGGGGCGCACTCCGCCATCCACGTCGTCGACGAGGGGCTGCTGGGAGCTGACCTCGGGCTCACCGCAGAGGTGCTCGCGAAGGCGCTCACGCGTGCGGGATTCGACCTTGTCATCGCCGGGAACGCCTCAACAGACGGCTCGGGTGGCGCGGTTCCCGCGATGCTCGCCGAACACCTGCGCGTCCCGGGTCTCACCGGCCTGAGTGAGGTCGAGATCACCGCTACTGGCGTCTCCGGCGTTCGCCCCGTCGAGGGCGGCGTGCAGAGAGTCTCCGCGGATCTCCCCGCCGTGATCTCCATCACGGAGGCGCTCCCCGAAGCGCGCTTCGCGAACTTCAAGGGCATCATGGCCGCGAAGAAGAAGCCGCTCGAGGTCGTATCGCTCGCAGATCTCGGGGTCGACCCCGAGGATCCGGCATCGGCCCGCTCGATCATGCTCACCGTCGCGGAGAAGCCAGCGCGCTCCGCAGGCGTGAAGATCGTCGACGAGG